>CAWIST010000004.1:0-307479 GCA_963838895.1 Vulcanimicrobiota bacterium | reverse complement strand
ATCCCGCTATGCGGCGGCGCCGTGACACTTCTTGTATTTCTTGCCGCTGCCGCACTGGGACAAGTCGTTTCTTCCGCTCTTCGGTTGATCGCGATGCGGGGGTTTTGCGGGCTTGGCATCGCCGCGGCTTGTGTGCATACGTTGCGGACGCGAATCCGGCGGCGTGGAGAACGCCGGGCACCGCACAAGGCAGCCTTGCAGCCGGGGTGTGGCGAAACTCTACAGCATGAAAGCTCGCGACGAACTGAAGCGTCCCCCAACCTCCGGCACCCGGCACGGCAACGGCTCAGGCGTAGGCGGTCCGGCAAACGGTCCAGGCTGGGGCGGCGCGGCGCGGGGCTCTTCGACGTCGCAAATCAAGCCGATGCAAGGTCCGGGTCCGGGTCGTGGTCACTTCTCGATCGCCGGCGAGGAGAAGCGCGAGCGGAACGACAGACACGCCGAGGAGATGCGGGCGCTTTACTACGAGTTTGCGCACGATCCCGAGCAGCCGGCGATGGTGCGGATCAATGCCGCGACCCATTTGTTGAACCGCATCGATGGCTTGCCTACGGCCACGGTCGTGAGCGCGGAGCCTGACGAACTCTCGAACATGACCGATGCAGAGCTTGAGGCTGAGCGCGACGAAATCGAGCGCAAACTGTGGATCAGCCGAACGCTGGGGATGACGGCCGAAGAGCTTGAGGCTGAGATTGACAAAGAGGTGCAAAGAATCCGGGGCTTTGTTCGGTCGGTTAGCTAACAGCTTCTATCCGGCAACCGCTCAGCCTCTGAAAGAATCCGCCCGTGATCATCAATCCACCGAAGAATCCAGCGCCTCAGGTAAGCCCGATCGGCGTTCGAGCACGCCAGCAGCGCCTTTCTTACGGCCTGAAACTCGGCGGATGTGTAGCCCTTCGGTTCTGACGTCGGCATGTGCTTTGTAACACGGTCGCGGATGTTCGCGATGCGATGAAAAGCGAGCCGGGACCCCATCGAAACGGCGGGGTAATCGAGAGCGGGGGGACGCCCCCAAATGCGTCGCCTCGAACCCGATCGACGGGTAGGTCACCCGCACGCAGAGACACCTATTAACCCGCATTCAGCGGGTGAAATCGTGAAGCCAATGCGGACGCGCATGGAATTTGCTATGATTATCAACGGCCCGTCAAATTCTCAGCGGTAGGCAACCAATGATATTGTGCGCGAGGTTTCGATGAAGCATTTTCTACTTTTTTACAATTTTATACCCGAGTATCTCGAGCGCCGCGTCCCGCTGCGGGGAGAGCATCTGAAGTTCTCGCGCGCCGCCCAAGCGCGGGGAGAACTCGTCCTCGGCGGCGCGCTTGCGGATCCGATCGACAGCGCGATCCTGCTCTTCGTTGGAGAAAGTCGTGCGGTGGCCGAGAGATTTGCGGAGGCGGATCCGTACGTGCGAAACGGTCTGGTGAGGAGCTGGCACGTACGCGAGTGGACAACAGTGGTGGGCGCGGGTGCCTTGACCCAGGTGCCCTGCTAACGGTGGTGGCGAAAATGGCCGTGTTTGGGGAGCTGCCTCTGGAGGTGCTCGAATGAATTGGGAAGCGGTCGGCGCAATCGGTCAGGTCGTCGGCGCAGTGTTGGTCGGCGTCACGCTGATCTACCTCGCTCTTCAACTTCGACAGAACACCTCTGCGCTGAAATCCTCGACGTTCGTGGCCATCAGTACGTCGATGGGATTGACCATGGAGGTCTTGGCTACTCATTCCGATCTTTCGCCATTGCTTATCAAGGCCCAATCCGGGCTTGATGAACTTTCTGCCGCCGAAAGAGCCCGGTTTGGATTCCTCATGATGATGGCTTTCCGCCGAGTCGAAATGGTTGTCGTCCAACGTCATTTGGGCTTCATCGACCCCGATTTGATCGAGGGCTTTGAGCGCTCTGCTTTGTCAGTGCTTGGCTCGAAGGGAGCGCGCATGTGGTGGGAAGCGTCGAAGAGCGCATTCAGCGATCTCTTTTCGGCATGGGTCGATGAAAACGTCGCCTCGAACCTGGCTCGGCCAATCCATACCGGGTTTGGCCTCGGAGTCTCCGACGAATAAGGACTTGTATAGCCTAAGGCCCGAGAAGGGGTCGACCATGTCTCTCATCATTCCGCCGCGGGCGCACCTCCCGCGCATCCGCGAAGCGCTCGATCAGGTAGCGAACTTGCTCGATCTCGCGCTCGAACCCGGTCGCCGCTTTCGGAAGTCCGGTGCGAGACAAAAACGATCTTCGCATCGCCGTCGCGATTCACGGTCTCTCCGCGCTCGATGCAACGCGTGCGGTGCATCTGCTATCAGGAACGGATTGCATTCCTTTTAAGGCGCGTCGCGACAGTTCATTGTCGAGCGCCGTTGCGTCTAAACCAGAGATAGGCAGGTACGGCTGCCAAAAGAACACCGATCCCTATGAGACTTTCTTTAGGGCTGCTAATATACATGTCCGCGACGATAAGCGAACTGATGATCAGAACGAATAGCGTAGTGTAGGGGTGACCCGGGACCCGAAATCCCACTGGTCGCACTACGGTAGCGTCCCGATGGCGGAATACGAAGATTGCGATTGCACACAGGCCGAGGAACAAGAAAACAAACCATGTCACGTAGCTCAGAATCTGGTCGTACCGGCCCGAGAGGATAATAACCATAGCGATCACACCCTGGGCGACGATCGCGTTGATCGGTGCGCGTGTACGTGGATCGACTCTTGCTAGTTCACGGAAGAAGGAGCCGTCCTCGGCCATAGCGTGATAGACGCGCGGTGACGTAAGCATTTGGTTACTGAGAAAACCGAGCGTCGAAACCGCGATGAAGAATGCCATGGCTTTGCCGCCCTCTGGCCCAACGGCAATTCGAAGGATGTCGACTGCCGGACCCGTGCTCGTCGCGAGTCTGTATGGGCTAAGTACAGCGATACACACCACGTTTACTAGAATATACAGTGTGATCACCGCAGCAACCCCGAGAATCAGGCCTAGGGGTAGCGCTCGAGTCGGCTCCTTGATCTCGCCACTCACGTAGGTTGCGTTCTGCCAGCCACTATATGAAAAAAGCACCGGGATCAGCGCAAGGCCGAACAGGCGAAATCCCGATGGTAGTGCCGCGGGCGGACTCTTTGCGACACTGCTGTGCAGCAGCCCAGTATGTAACATGACCGTAAACCCGGCGACGATGAGGGCGATAATCGCCACTATCTTCACTATCACCAGTCCATTCTGCACGTTGCTTCCTTGGCGCACTCCGAGGGAGTTCACAACGATGAGAAGGGCTATGGCCGAAATCGCGAGTACCCGCGTTGAGGCGTGACCACCGAATATCGGCAGCGCATAAACTGCGAAAGTCACCGCTGCCGCGGCCATGCCGCCACTATGCGAAGCGAGCAAGTTCGTCCATCCGTACGCAAAAGCAACGACTGGGTGATACGCGTCTCGCAGGTATCCGTAAATTCCGCCGTCTGTGTTACTGCGAGATGCCAGCTCCGCCAAAATGAACGCGGCCAGTAAAGAAATGACTCCCCCCGCGACCCAGGCCGTTAGGATAAGCCCAACATTGTGTAGGTATCCCGCAACGACCGACGGTGTCATGAAGATTCCAGAGCCAATGATGCCGCCCATCACGATAAGGGTGACATCGAATGGTCCGAGGCGCCGCACGAGTGCTGATCGCATTACCTCGAGCTACGTCCGATAATAGAGCCGCGTAACCCTTATTTTGCCTTGGACAGAGGACCTGGTTTGACCCTGTCCAATGAACGAGCCGTGAGGAGGTCGTGGGCGCAGTATAAGGCCGAGAAAAGAGAACGTGCGCGAGCCGCAGGTCTTTGCATAACCTGTTGCAGTCGCACGCCTCTCGCAGGCTATGCGGTATGCAACGACTGCGCCGAGAACGCGACCGAGCGGAAACGGCGACAGCGCCTTCGATCTCGAGAGTCGCAACGGAGGTTACGGGAGATGTCTGAGCTCGAGACGGCGGGCGACACGGCGGCATCAAGGCATTTTCACGAGGATGCTGTGATCCATTATGAGCGTGCCTTAAAGACTGCAGAAGCAACTTCGCGCGACGTCGCCCGCATCTCAGAAAAACTTGGAGACGCGCTCTGGAACAGTAGCGATCCTAGCACAGCAAAGGTGCACTTCGAGCGGGCACTCGTGAGTTACGGGGGCGCTGTTCAGGTATCCGAAAAGGCATGTCGGATTTTGCTGCGCTCTGGGAGTCAGTTCTGGGTCGAATCAAAAACGAAAGCGCGAATTCCACTCTATGAGCATACGGTGAGCGCAGCGCGAATGGTCGGCGACGCGAACGTCAGGCGCGATGCTGGCGTGTCCATGGCTAACACGCTGAGCCTACTCGGCCGACATGCCGAAGCTGAATCGTACCTTGAGCAGATCCGCCACCTTGAGCGGCGTCGCGGCGACGAGATCCGCGCGCGGTATGAAAACCAGCGGGCCATCTGCGCTGCTGCCCGGGGAGATCAACAAGTGGCTTTCTCGCACTTTAGGCGAGCAACGAGCGTCGCGAAGGCTTGTGGAAGCAGCTATCATGCAACAGTCCTGTGGGATGACTATGCATTGTGGGCTCTAGCGCTCGGAGATAGCAAGACAGCTCTCGAGTGCTCCGAGCGGGCGCTCGACACCGCGCGACGTCAACACATTTCATGGCGGATCCCGTACTTATCGCTGCGCTATGCACATTTGCTGTTTCGGCTTGGGCGACACGACTTCGCCCACGAATTGCTGCGCGATGCAATCACTTATGATCCGGCTGCCGCGCCCGTTATCCGAGTTACGTTCACGGCACTTGGTCTTCCGCTCGCGATTCGGTATAGGGATAAGGCGGCGCTGCAGAGATGTTTCTACGAGGATGCCTTCAGATTAGCACTGGTGTCAGGCGAGCCAGCAAGGATCGCTGGCGTTGCAACAGCGCTATCGCTACGCCTCTCGAACCAGCATCGGTCGCGCGAGATCCCGCGTTTTCTTAAGCGCGCTTTGGCTGAAGTACCAGATGCGGACCTCTGCTGGGACTTTTGCATTGATGTCGCGCGCTTCGGGTATACGAGCGACTTTTCAAGGGCAAGAGTTCTACTTGCGAAGCGGAGCGAGCTTCCTAAGGGTGACGTTGCAAGGGCCTTTCTGTTGTTATTCGATGCGACAACATCTTTACGCTATGCTCGGCCTCACGATGCGTCCAGGCTTGCCTCTCGCGCGAAGCAGGCCTTTGAGAAATTGGGCTGGCTGACGTACGTGGAGTCGTGTCAGGGTCTGCTTGCCAAGGATGCACGTGCCACCGGCGAGCCCGACTCCACGAAGGCAGTCGAGGATCTCACCAGGCGAGAGCGAGAAATCGCGGAGTTGGCGCTCGAGGGATTGACGAATCGCGCCATCGCAACCCGCCTGCAAATTACGGAAAATACGGTCGAATCCCACATGAGTGCGGTCCTCACGCGCCTCGACGTTCATTCGCGCTGGCAACTCCAAGACGTGCTCGGAAAGCACCGAGAACCCCGGATTCCGTGATGCGAGATCGGCAATGCGCGCGCTATGCTCAAGTTCAGCATGGACTCGCCATCTGTGCGGATCGGAATCAGCTCGTCGCTGCGTCGCGGCGAGAAGCCGAACGACTGCCTAAATAGCTACGTCCGAGCACTTGAGCATGCGGGTGCTCAAGCGATTTGCTTGCCTGTCGGCATCCTTGGCATCGCTGGGCTGTACAACGGCGCATTGGATGGACTCGTGCTCAGCGGTGGCGGCGACATTGAACCGGAACTCTATGGGGGAGATGCGGACCGCTGCGACGCCGAGCGGGATCCGGAGCGGGATCGCACGGAGATCGCGTTACTGATCGGCGCCTTCGTTCTGCGATTGCCGTTACTCTGCATCTGCCGCGGGCTGCAACTCGCCAACGCCGCGCTGGGCGGCACCTTGATTGAGGATCTCCCTGCCGAAAAAGGCCAAGGCTACCTCAACCACGGCATTCAGGAGCTAAAGGGGTCACGCCGCGAGTATACCCATGCAGTGGCCGTCAAGCCAGGTACGCGCCTTTTTCGTATCATTGGCCGACCGCGCTTCGAAGTGAACTCAAGGCACCACCAAGCAATTCGCAAGCTCGCACCAGGGTTGGTCGCGGCCGCCCACAGTGACGACGGCGTTATCGAAGCGATCGAATCCTTACAGTCGCGCCAGTTCTTCATCGGCGTACAATGGCATCCGGAAGCGTCGAGTAACGCGAACAGTGCTTCAAGTAAACTGTTCAGTGCGTTCGTCGAGGCGGCGACTAGGAGCCGGGGAAATAGCGGACTCCGGGATAGTCGCCGAGTGCGAGGCAGTCTATAATTGGGACTCGGCAGGGTTAAGAGCCGTCACAGCTGCTCGGAGGGGTATTCGCATGTCGACTCTCATCAAGACCATAGCGCGAGCATTTTTGTGCATTGCGCTTCTTGCGCCGGGACTATTCGGACAGCCGGCGATGGCGCAGATCCGGCCTGGAGTCACGCAACCAGCCGCCCATACTGCCAACATCAGCGGAGTCGTCACTCAGAGCAACGGTGCGCCGATCGCAGGCGCCGACGTAAAGCTCAGCGGCCCCGCGATCCTCTCTACGAGGACCGACAGCCGGGGAATCTTCTCCTTCACAGGCGTGCCGTGGGGTATCTATCAGATCGTCGTAACCTCAACGCTGGGAACGGCATCGCGTAACGATGTACCGGTCAATGGCGATATTAATATCGCCATTCAATACCAAGCTGCTGCTCTCAGGACGATCGCCCACGTGTACACCACCAGCGGCGGCGCGCACATTAACATAACGCCCTCTAGCATCACGTCGGTCAACCCGAGTGAATATGCCTTCCAAGGCAATGGCACATGGACGCAGCTCTTCGCGCAGATCCCGGGCGTTGCCGTGTCTGGCTATACCGGAGGGACCAGCGACTTTACTCTCGCAGCCGTTCCAGGAGCACCGATGGAGCCAGTAGTCCTGTCGGTCAATGGAGCACTTCCGTACGAGACATCGACCAGCCTTGACGGGATGCCGCTTCAAGGCACATCGGCTTTCCAAGAATTGGACTTCGAAGGCGGCGGCACCGATCTAAGCATGTTGCCGTTGAATGCCTTCGACACGGCAGACGTCGTGCGTGG
Organism: Vulcanimicrobiota bacterium; assembly: GCA_963838895.1. GTDB lineage: Bacteria > Vulcanimicrobiota > Vulcanimicrobiia > Vulcanimicrobiales > Vulcanimicrobiaceae > Tyrphobacter. The sequence goes on along the minus strand of CAWIST010000004.1, from coordinate 300,347 downwards.
CCCAGGAGCCAACGCGCCAAGCATTGTGGATTCCATTGGTGGCAGTTTCGTGCTTCATCCTCCAGGAGAAGTGACGGCGGATCATTTCGAATACTCGGTCAGCAATGATCCGTACGGCGGAATCGTCTCGAATGCAAGCGTCGCGCTGCACCTTGGGCATTTATCCGCGACCATTATTTACGGTGTGAATGACAGCCCTGGCCCACTGGGAACTTCAGATAATGCGATCCCGTGGTTTTCGTCAACGCCATCCACCATCAACGGCGAGCCCGTGTGGGCCGCGACGGCTACCTACTATACTCCCAACCCACCGGGTTACCCGAACTGCGGGTGCTCCGCTACTGACACGCTTCTCTATTCTGGCATCCATCAATCGACGGCGTGGACCGAACACACCGGCGCCGTCTCGCTTTCGTACCAAATTGCACAAGGTATTACGGCGGCAGTATTCTACGCGGGCGGAGCTGCGATTCAGGAGGCTCAGGGACCCTATGAGCCGGCCTCATTTCGACCTTCGACGGCGGCCGTCCCAGCTTACAGCGGAAGCCTCCCAGCCAGCCCGCCGGGCCAGCTGACCTATTCGCTCTTGGATGACTACGTCGTTGGGCCAGGGGGAGGCACGTTCAACACCGTAAACAGCCTCCTGGAAGAGAAGGTAACCGCTTATTTGGGATCGGGCGTCCTGCGCTTCGCCGCGCTACAGTTCAACACGTTCTTTCACGAAGACGGTTTAGACAGCATTCCAAACGGCGAGTACACGCTGTATGGCACGGCTGACGTCGGCCCGACATCTCCGGGCACGCCGACTGCATATAACGGAACGCTCGAGAACGTTACGTTCTCGAATCTGTCCCTAAAGTACCACACGTGGTCTAACGATCGCGACTTGCTGGGAAGTTACGACGCGCAGCTCGGATCGTCGTCGACTTTCGGTATCTCGTATCTGACCTTCTACAACAATGACCCGTATTTCTTCAACTTGTACGCTGGAAAGTCCTTAATCTTCGCATTGAATCAGGTGTCGGCAGCTTCCGAAACAACTGACGAAACGCGCGTCCATTTTGATACGGAACTTTCCGACAATCTTTGGCTTGGCCTCTCATGGTACTTCGCTCAGGCGACCTATCACGTACCCGTGCCGTCAAACCCGACTCAATGGACGAACTCGATTTTCCCCTATAACGCCCCGCGATTTGGGCTCGTGTGGAGAGCAACTCCAAATATCGCCGTGCGAGCAGCGGTCGGGGGCGGGTATGCACTCCCGATACTCTATAATCTCACTGGTTATTCGCTCCTCTTTGAGCCAGCCACCAGCACGTACTACGAAGCATCCGCGAATCTCAATCTCAAGCCAGAAGAGGCGTTTGGCTTCGATGTTGGGACCGACGTGCGCTTCCAGCATGACACGGTGCTATCACTCGATCTATATCGCACGACCCTCTACGGCCAGTTCTATTCAAGCACAACACTGTCTTCTTTCATGGGCGACCCACTGTATATAACGCAGAACGGGAATCTCGGCACTAGCCGGTACGAGGGTATCAACGTGGATATCCGTCGGGACGTGCCGCATGGCTGGTACTGGCGCGGCACGCTCGGCTTTACTCGCGCGTATGTGGTTAGCGTAGCCCCGGGATTTTACAATGATCCCGGCATCCCATGCACGAACTGCGTCAATCAATACGTAGTCCCCGGCGTAAACTTCAACGGGGCGTATACTTCCGCAGTGCCGTACGCGAGCGCCTCTGCGCAACTTGGCTACAAGTGGACACCAGGTAGGTACTTTGACTTCCTGTCAACGTACTACGGTAGCAACAATATCTACTACACACCCCACGCATTCGTCGAACTCGATGCCCACGCGGGCTACGCGATTACGAACAATGTCTCACTGCTCGCAACGTTCAGAAATATCACCGGCGTCTACGACGATAGCATCCAACATGTTTACCCTTCGTATGCGATACCAGTCGTAGCAGGCGCGGCGCCGTACTTTCCCGGTGCGGCGTTTGCCTTGCCGTATGGACCTCGCGCGGTGATCGTGACGGCTAACTTCCACTAACGGTAGCGAGCAGCTACGGCTGGCGGCAGCAGGAGTCTCCCGCCATCCAATTCTATTCCGTGACGATGCGCCGGTTCGTTCTTGGGTTGCTTACGTTCTGGTTGAGCGTCGGCCCCACAGCTGCACAAGCGGTGGACGGGGCTCACGTTTCCATCGAGGCAAACCTCCTCGTAACACATGATATTGCCATGCCTCATATGCAGTCGGATGTCGCGATCAACCCGCTTAACCCGCGGGATATCGTGGGTAGCACGACAGTCTTTTCTAGGACCAGCGTATCACTGTTCAACAAGGCGTACACGTCGCTCGATGGTGGCTACACCTGGAGCGATACAACGCCATACGGCGAACGCCAAGGCGTAACCGCCGATCCGCAGGTCGCATTCACGAACCATGGGACGGCGCTCTTCGTCACGCTGGACGCTCGCGATCGCTTCTGCGATGTGTACCGCTCCGCTGATGGTGGAATCACGTGGGGTAGGCGCGTGCGTCTACCCACTTCCAACATCGACCATGAAGTCGTCGCCGTCGACCACACGCTCGGGCGATATGCCAATCGCATCTACATTGCCGGAGAAGGCGGCTTGCGTACCCCCAGTGAGGAACGGCGCATTGAACTTTATACTTCCGATGATGACGGGCGCACATTCGTGCTTCGCTCGATACCAGAAACTGGCGTAATCGGCCCGGGGCAGCGCTTCGATCATGGGGGTGTCATCGTTATGGGGCTCGAGATCCTTAGCGATGAAACGGTAGTGATGGATTTCTCGCGATACGTCAGTGCATCCGATATGAACACTGACTTTCAACGCAACTTTGTCACGACGTCCATCGATGGTGGACGTACGTTTGGAAGAGCGATGAAAGTCGCAGATGTGTTTGTCGGCTCACGTAGTAATGGTTCGCTAATGTTACGGCGTGAGGTAGAAAAGCGCAACGGCGACGTGAGCGATGTCGACCCCTCTTGGGTCAAGATGGCTGCTGGATCATCTGCAGCCCGATACCGCGACCGACTCTACGCTGTTTGGCAAGATCAGCGCTCGGGATCCGGCCGCATTACCTATGCCTATTCTTCAGATGACGGAAGGACATGGAGTCCACCGAGACGCGTTGGCATTGTAGATCCGGACGAATCGCAGTTCCAGGCGATGGTAGCAACGAATGACCAAGGCACGGTCGCAATCGCGTGGTACAGCACCGCCGGTTTCCCCACTCGCACGCAGTTCAACGTTTATATTGCGATCTCAACCGACGGCGGACGAGCCTTCTCCGAGCCCGTGCGAGTCTCGTCGCAGCCTTCATTTCCGCGTACGCCGGGTAACCTGACTCCCGTACCTTTCGTCTATGACGAGGCGTCGGCGCGCGCGCCGGAATTCTTCTCTGCCTATTCGTTGTGTCCGCAGGGCGGCGATGAAGTTGGCTTAGCAGGGGGGAGCGACGGCGACTTCCAGTTCTACTGGCCGGACAGCCGTGGGACAGAATATGAGATTTACGCGACACGCGTTCACACCACCGGTGGCATGGAAGCTCCAATGTCGGCGGTGAGTCACAATGTCACGGATGACATCGTGCTCGCCTTCGACCCAGTGCTTGTTAACGCGGCAACGGGAGAGGTTGATGTGCCTGTGCGGCTGAGAAACGTTTCGCGGCACGTACTCTTCGGGCCAATAGCGGTCGAGTTCCTAGGGAGCACGCAGGCTGAGGTGCTCAATGCAACCAGCGGCGGCACCGGCCGCGGCGCGACCTTCGACTACTCAGACGCCATGGGGAGCTACGGTGCGCTGCCGCCAGGAGGTGTCACTGAACCAGTGCTTTGGCGCTTTCATGCCACCGATCTCGATAGCTTCTCTCCAATTGCATTGAATGTGCGCGTTGTTGCTCGTTACTAGATTAGAAGGGCCATCTTGTTTCTCGCGTGGCCTTGCGGAGGCACTGCGGACCAATCGTGTCCGGCAGAACGTCGCAGCGAATGCGACGAAGCCAAAGGCTCCGCGTCTCGAGATGCGGTTCCTCTCGCTTGACGAGATCGGACGACTGACCAAGGCAGTAGCCGGATCGCCGTTCGAGCATCCTGTCTCGCTTGCACTCGCCTGCGGTGCCCGCCGTGGCGAGCTGCTTGGTGCGAAGTGCGACGACTTCGATCATGTCAGAGGGACTCTCTCGATTCGGCGCTCGCTTGAGCAGACGAAGGATGGATCGGTCTTCGAGAAGACGCCGAAGAGCGGGAAGAGTCGCCTCGTGCAACTCCCCTCAATCGCCGTCGAGATGCTGCGCGAACTGCGCAAGTCACAGGGCCGCACGGTACTTGCCCCCGGCTACATCTTTGCTGGCCTCGAGGATCGGCCATGGCCGCCGGATCAGTTCAGCGATGACTTCCGGGCGTACGTGAAGCGAGCGAAGATCGAGAACGCCTCGTTCCACACGCTGCGGCACACCTGCGCCAGCCATCTCCTCGCCGCCGGCATCCATCCGAAGGTGGTGCAGGAGATGCTCGGGCATTCGACCATCACGATCACAATGGACCTTTACTCCCACGTGACGCCCTCGCTCCAAGTCGAAGCCGCAAGCAAGTACGACGCGATCCTGCGAGCGGCGACGGCGGGATCGACGGCTACAGCGTAGGTGGTGACCAAAAGGTGACCAAAACGGCTGAATCGGGAAAACCCCACGAAGGCCTGATCGCGACAAACCCTTGTAGAATCAGGGTTCGCGCAACATGGAGAGGTGGCAGAGCGGTTGAATGCGGCGGTCTTGAAAACCGCAGAACGTGATGAGCGTTCCGGGAGTTCGAATCTCCCCCTCTCCCGTGGAGTTTTGATGTGTGAGTAAGGCGTTCGATCTTGTGGTCGTTGGCAGCGGTAGCGCGGGGCATACCGCTGCTATCACGTGTCGCGAGCGCGGCTGGAGCGTCGCGATCGTCGACGAGCGTCCCTTCGGCGGGACGTGCGTCTTGCGGGGATGCGATCCGAAGAAAGTGCTCGTCAATGCGGCGCGCGTCGTCGACGACGCGCAGCGGTTGGTCGAGAAGGGCATTCTCGATCGCGTCCCTGCGCTGCGATGGAGCGAGTTGATGCGCTTCAAGCGCACGTTCACCGATCCCATGCCCGAGCAGCGGCGCGAAATCTACGAGAAGGCAGGGATCGCCGCGATGCACGGCCGCGCGAGCTTCGCGAACGAGCGAACGTTGCTCGTGAACGGCGAAACGCTCGAAGCCAAGCATGTCGTGATCGCGAGCGGTGCGATGGCGCAGCACGTCGCACCGGGCGACGATCTGCTCATCGACAGCGAAGGTTTTCTGGACCTCGAAGAACTGCCGCCGTCGCTCATATTCGTCGGCGGCGGCTACATCGCGTTCGAGTTCGCGCATGTCGCCGCCCGTGCCGGAGCCAAGGTGACGATCCTCCATCGCGGGGCGCGTCCGCTCGAAGGATTCGACGAAGACGGCGTTGCCAGAGTCGCCGAGTTGACGCGTAGGCTCGGCATCGATCTGCAACTGGGCACGAGCGTCACCGGCGTACGCAAAGAGAGCGGCGAGATCGTGGTCTCGGCGCAGCGAGGCGGCGCGACGCGCGAGTTTCGCGCTCGGCTGGGCGTGCTTGCCGCGGGGCGCGTCCCGAATCTGGATGGATTGAGCCTGGAGCACGGCCATGTCGCGAGAACGAAGCGTGGCGTCGAGGTGAACGAGTACCTGCAGAGCGTGAGCAATCCCGCCGTCTACGCCGCGGGAGACGCCGCCGATGCGGGCGGCTTACCGCTCACGCCGGTCGCCGGGAACGAAGGCGAGATCGTGGCCGAGAACCTCTTGGAGGGCAATCGGCGCAAGGTCGAGTTCCGAGGCTTGACCTCGATGGTCTACACGATTCCGCCGCTCGGCGTCACGGGCCTGAGCGAAGTTGCGGCGCGCGAGCGTGGCATCGCCTTTGACGTGCATCAAGGCGATATGCTCGATTGGTATTCGACGCGCGCGGTGGCGGGGCGCGCTGCCTTCTACAAAGTCCTCATCGAGAAGTCGAGCGGCAGGGTGCTCGGGGCGACGATCCTCGGACCGCACGCCGAGGAGCAGATCAATGTCTTGTCACTCGCCATTCGCGCCGGCATCGACGCGGCGACGCTGCGCGAGACGTTCTTCGCCTATCCGACGGGCTCGTCGGATTTCGAATACATGTTCTAACGAGTCTACGTCCGTGCGATCTCGCCGAAGCGCCCTGCTGGCAGATCGTCGAAGGCTTTCTGGATCTCGTCGGCAGTGTTCATCACGAAGGGGCCGTAGCGCGCGATCGGTTCGCGCAGCGGAACGCCGGCCAGTAGCAAGGCTTCGAAACCCGATGCGCCCGCCTCGACGCGCAGCGACGCTGGCGATTGCGGAATCAGCGCCACCTGGTGCTCGTTCAGTGGCGTCCCGTCGACGCTTCCCGAGCCGCCGATCGCGTGCACGACCGCGTTCGATCCCGGCGCGATCGCGAACTGCGCACTCGCGCCTGGGTCGAGGCGTAGATGCAGCATCGTCGTCGGCACGAGCGTTTCGATCGGGGAGCGGCGCCCTTCGAACTCGCCCGCGATGACGCGCACCCAGCGCCCGCCTTCGCGCACCTCCGGAAGCGATGCCGCCCGATACTCTTGGTAGCGCGGCTGCATCATCTTCTTTTCTCGCGGGAGGTTCACCCAGATCTGGAACCCATGCATGGGTCCGCCGTCGCGCATGATCTCGGGGGTCGGCATCTCCGAATGAATGACGCCCGCGCCGGCGGTCATCCACTGCACGTCGCCGCTGCGAATCACGCCGCGGTGTCCGTGCGAATCCTCGTGCTGCATCGCGCCCTCGATGATGTACGTGACGGTTTCGAAGCCTCGATGCGGATGATCCGGCGCGCCCTTGGCTTCGCCTGGAGCGTACTCGACCGGACCCATCTCGTCGATCAGCAGGAACGGGTCGAATGCCGGGATGCCCGGGACCGGAAACGGGCGGTGAACGATGAAGCCGGCGCCTTCGGTAAGCCGCTGCGCAGGAACTATGCGGATTTTTTCGCTGGTTTGTGCCATGGCTCTGCCCCAAACCCCATACGGCGGGCAATAGGATTCACCCAGCCCGATGCCCGGCCTCCGAGGAGAGGGACTTGCAGACTGCCGCACGGTCGAGTGCGTTCTGCCGCGCATAGGAAGCGGCAAAGCGGGTGACGGCGCGGTCGAAGGTATCGGAGCCGCCGAGGTATGCCGCGATCGCTTGCGGATCACCCGAGCGCGCGTGCGCGCGCGCGAGCACCGCGCCGCAATGCACGGCGTAGTCGGTCAACTCGCCGGTGCGCAACGTCGATGGATCGACGGCGGCTTTCATGTCGCGCAACTGCCGGACGTAATAGTCGCGCCCGTCGGGGCCGTCGGTCCACCCGAGGAAGAGATCGCTCGCGGCCTGCATCAGGCGTTGACCGACGACGACACGCTCTCCGTGGTTCGAGAACGGGCTGTGCGACAGCTCCGTCTCTAGCACCGAAGCCGTCGCTTCTTTGAGTTGCAGCAGCAGCGGCTCGTCGCGATCGGTGGAAAACAGGGCGACGAGACACCGCGTTCCGACGCTGCCGACACCGACGACTTTGCGAGCCAAGTCGACGAGCCGGTACCGTTCGAAGAGGACGCGGATGTGAGCGGGCAGCGTGTCGCGATACGCGGTGAAGATCCGCCGAGCACCGACCACGCGGTCGTCCGCGGGATCGAGTGGTTCGACGAGCGGCGGGTTGGCGACGAAGTGCGATACGCCGTGCTTGTCACGCACGAGATTCGGCGGCACGTGCTCCCCCGACGAAGTCGTGCACCCGCGCAAGGCTTCGACGCGGCGCGCGTCGAGGTGCGAGTACCAGATGTCGAGCGGGGTCATCGCCGCGTACCGGCGCATCTGCACGCGGTACGCTCGCACCGTTGCGCACACGACGCCGGCCCGCGCCCGCCGCCGGATGCCGCCTTCTCGCGCGGCGATTTCGACGCTTGCGGCCAAGCGCAAGACGTCCCATTCCCACGGCCCCGGAAGCGTTTCATCGAAATCGTTCACGTCGAAGACGAAGCGGCGCTCCGGCGTGGCGAAACCGCCGAAGTTCGCCAGGTGCGCGTCGCCGCAGAGTTGCACGCGCAGGCCGGTGACGGGAATGCGCGCGAGATCGGCGGCCATGATCGCGGCCGCACCGCGATAAAAGCCGAAAGGCGACGCGCACATTCGCTCGTGACGGATCGGCAGAAGGTCCGGGAGCCGATCGCGCTCCTGCGCTCGCAGGACGGCAAGCGGATCGGGGCGGTCGCTTGCGGGTGCCCAGCGGCCGAACGAGGAGCGCGGAACGCTGCGCTTATTCACCGTCGAAGTATTCGAGCTGGGGGCTCGCGCGGACGCGGTAACGCGCATCCGGCGCGTAACGCGCGGAGAGTTTATCGGAGTCGGGGTAGTACACGATCTCCTCCGGCTGTGCGGCGGCGAGCAGGATGACGATCGCGTTCGCGGCGCTCTCGTTGACCAATTGGTGCGCATGCTCGCGCCCCACGGGGAACGCGATGAAGTCGCCGGCTCGGCAGCGCAAGGTTTCGCGTTCCGTGCGGATGCTCGGCGTGCCCTCGAGCACGATGAACAGCTCCTCTTCGCGAAAGTGCGCGTGGAGCGGACAGAAGCGCGCGCCGGGCTCGAGCGTCACCACTTGATAGCCCAGATGCTCGGCGCCGATCAACGGATCGATGTCGCCGTCCTCGCTGCGAAACTTTCCGTCGGGCGAGGCATAGCCTTCGCGCGGCAACTCGTCGAGATTGATTCGGTTGACGGCGAAGCCGCTGCGCGCGAAGAGCAGCGCTCCGATCGCGCGCGTCGCGCCGGAAAAGAGCGGCGTGCCGTCGCCCAACAGCAGCACCTCCGGTTTCAGTGCCCAAAGGCGGCGTATCGCGAGCACGCTCTGCAATACGTCGGCATAGCACTCGTCGGGCAGGAGCGAGAGCGCGCCTGCGGGCGCACCGATCAGCGCATCGCCGACGAGCAACGCCTTCTGCTCGGCAAGATGGAGCGCGAACTCTCCCGGCGTTTTCTGATGCTGCAGCGCGACGACGATGGCGCCCGGGAAAGCCGTCTCGCCGTCGTGCAGCACGCGGTCGACGGGAATGCCGATTGAGGGCGCCTCGGCCTCCGACGTTGCGATGCGGGCGCCGAAGCGCTCGCGCAGCACCGCTGCACCGCGCACGTGGTCGCGGTTCGTGATGACGATCCACGACAGGCCGGAGAGCGAGACGAGTTGCTCCAACTGACCCGCTTCGAGCGGGAGCGGGTCCACGGCGACGTTGCCTTCGGGCGTGCAGAAGAGAAAACTGTTGAAGTTCATGCGGCGATCGGGTTGGCGGCGCGACCACATGAAGGCGCCGGGGATGGAAAGCCGCTGCACCTACTGCTCGGCCCAGACGTTCGAGGTGGTACGAAGCGCGTAACCGTATTGCTTGAACTGCGGCCAGAGTTGCGCGAGCGGCTCGCGAATTCCACTGCACACCAGGATCGGCACGTTCGTTTCGTACGTCATGCCGTGGGAGTTTCTGAAAACGCCGGCAACGCGTACGCGCGCGAACATGCGACGCGCGCTCGCGAGATCTCCGTTGACCTCGATCACGGTGCTGCCGGAGTAATGATGCGGTCCCCAGAGCCAGAAGTTGTTGTTGCCGCTGATCGCCTGCGGCAGGCCGAAGGCCGCGCCGTAGACGTCGACGGCGCTCGCCTCACCGAAGTTGCTGGTGAGGATCGCCGCGCCTGCCCGCTGCGACGGCGGAAGCGTGTCGTACACGGAGGCAACCTTCGCGACGAGTTGCGGCCATCCGAGCATATCCGCGTAGTATTGGATGGGAACGCTGCGGCGATGGTCGTCGGGCAACCCGAAATCGACGTCCAGGGCGCGCCCGACGGCGTTCTGGTAGGCGATGTAGTTCGAGAGGGGCAGCACCGGCAACACAAACGGCACCGCGGGGATCGAGACGATCAGCACGCCCGCCGCAATCGCCACGCGCGCTCGTGTGCGCGTGACGCGCTCGATCGCGACGGCTCCCGCCGCAATCAGATACGGATAGATCGCGGAGGGATAGTAGTTCTTGGCATCGAGCGCCATCATCGCCACGATCAAGATCGCATAGGCATAGGCGAGCCAGCGCATCGAGGACGTGCGCAACAGCCAGACGAGGCCGGCGATCCAGACGATCGAGAGCACCGGATTCATGATGAGCACTTGCTGCAGCAAGAACGGCGGCCCGCTCACGATAAACTTTCCGCTGTCGTTACGCAACACTTCGATCTGCGGAAAACCGTGCGTCGCCTGCCAGAGGAAATCGGGCAGCACGATTGCGAGCGCGATCGCGCATCCGGCCGCAAACCAGCGCGAGGCGAGGATGCGACGTTGCGGCGTCAGGAGCAATCCGACGACGACGGCGACCACGAAGAACGCGACGCTGTATTTGCTCCACGCGGCGATGCCGACGACGGCTCCAACGGCGAGCCAGAGACGAGGAGAGGCGCCCTTGACGATCCGCAGCACCAGCAATGCGGCGAGCGGCCAAAGCGCGATCTCGAGCATATCGGGCGTCAGTCGCGTTTCGTTTGCGAGAAGCACGGGGGCGAGCGTGACGACGAGCGCCGCCAGTATCTCGGCGAAAGCACCGCCACCGAACTCCTCGACCAGGAGGCACGAAACATAGGCCGCGGCTCCGCCGCAGAACGCGGGAATCAAGCGTAAGAGGAAGAGCGAGTGCCCGAAGCTCTGGGAAAGCGCGGCCAGCAACGGCGTCAACGGCGGTTGATCGACATAGCCGAGCGCCGGATGGCGGCCGCAGACGATGAAGTACAGTTCGTCGCGGAAGAAACCGTAGTGCGGGTTCCCGAATGCGTGCAAGAGCGTCGCGGCAATCGCGGCGGCAAACGGAATCTGCAGGACGGCTCGCAAGCGTCCGGAAAAGCCGCCCTTTCCGCTTGCTCGCGACGGAGGAGGATGGTTCGTGCACGCGCTTGTCATGGCGCTCGCAATCGCCGCAATCGATCCGGTCTCCCTGGTCAATCCGTTCATTGGCACTTCGGGCACGCAGTCGGGCGGCCCCATCGACACCTTTCCGGGTGCCGACGTGCCATTCGGTATGCTGCAATGGAGTCCCGATACCCCCTCGCAGAACGCCGGCGGAGGCTACGAGTACGGGGATCACGAGATCACCGGCTTCAGCCTCACGCACCTCAGCGGTCCCGGCTGCAGCGTTTTCGGCGATTTTGCGATGCTTCCGACGGTGGGGGCGATCGCCGATCCGGCCGGAGCGAAGCAGCCGTTTTCGCACGCAAACGAGCATGCGGCACCCGGCTGGTATGCCGTGACGCTCGAGAACGGCGTAAGCGCCGCGCTCACGGTCACGCAACGGACGGGATTGGGAAGCTTCACGTTCCCGTCGAGCGCGCAGGCAAACGTGCTGATCAATGCTGCGTCGGATCAAGCGGGCGTCATTGGTGCGAGCGTTCGCGTCGTCGGCAACGATGAGGTAACGGGCTCGGCGACGAGCGGCGCTTTCTGCGGCATGCCCGACACGTTTACCGTGTATTTCGCGGCGATCTTCGACCGGCCGTTTGCGTCATCCGGGACGTGGGGCGCCGGGAGCGGCGCGTGGGTGCGCTTCGACACGACGCAGAATCGCAGCGTCAAGGTCAAGGTTTCCATCTCGTACGTCGGCGTCGCGGGAGCACTTGCCAATCTGCAAGCCGAGAACCGAGGCTGGGACCTCGGCGCAGTCTATGCGGCGGCCGTGAACCAATGGCGCAACGTGCTTGGGCGCGTTGCGATCTCCGGAGGCAGCGCGGTCGAGCAGACGACGTTCTACACTGCGCTCTACCATGCGTTCTTGCATCCAAACGTCTTCAGCGATGCCGACGGCCGCTACCGAGGCTTCGACGGCAACGTCCACCACGCGCGCACCGGCCACCTCGAGTACGCGAACTACTCCGACTGGGACGTGTACCGTTCGCAAATCCCGCTCGTCGCGCTGTTGGATCCGGATCGTGCGAGCGACATGATGCAGTCGCTGGTCGATGCCGCGAAGCAAGGCGGGCAGCTTCCGCGTTGGGCGCTGGCCAACGCTCCGACGAGCGTGATGGGTGGCGATTCCGTCGACCCGGTGATCGCGGGCGGGTACGCGTTCGGCGCGCGCGATTTCGACGTACGCGGCGCGCTCGCCGCGATGGTGCGCGGGGCAAGCGACGTGAACTTGCCGCGCGAGGACGGATGGTACGTCGAGCGCCCCGAGCTACGCGAGTACATCGCTCGCGGCTACATCGTCAACACGCACACGACCTCGGTCTCCCCGGTTCCGAACGGCGCATCCGAAACGCTCGAGTACGCGTTGGACGACTTCTCGATCGCGCGATTAGCGCGCGCCCTCGGCGACACAAGCATCTACGCGCGCTTCATGCAGCGCTCGAACAACTGGGCAAATCTCTTCGATACCACGACGGGATCGATCGCGCCGCGGGATAGCGAGGGGGCGTTCATGCAGACGGCGATCACCGATTCCGGGCAAAGCGGCTTCCAAGAAGGCAATGCCGCGCAGTACACGTGGTTGGTGCCGCAGGATCTGCGCGACCTCGTCGCCGGCATGGGAGGAACGGCAGCGGCGCAGGAGCGTCTCGATACGTTCTTCTCGCAACTCAACGTTGGACAAAACGCGCCCTACGCGTGGTTGGGCAACGAGCCGAGCTTGGGAAGCCCGTGGGTCTATCTCTCCGCGGGAGCGCCGTGGCGAACGCAGGCCGTGATACGGGAGGCGCTGCTCACGCTCTACGGCGATTCGCCGACGGGATTACCCGGCAACGACGATCTCGGCGAGATGAGCGCCTGGTACGTGTGGAGCGCGATCGGACTCTACCCGCAGAACCCGGCGGTGCGCCTGCTCGACATCGGCAGCCCGCTCTTCACCCGCGTTGCGATCACGCCGCCGAACGGTCCGGCGATCGAGATCGATGCCCCGGGGGCCTCGGACGATGCCGCGTACGTGCAGTCGCTCGAGATCGATGGACGCGCCACGCAGAATCCATGGTTCGCGCTGCCGATGCACGGAAACGTCACGCTCGCGTTTGCCCTTGGAACGACGGAGAACGAACAATGGGGAAGCGAGCCCGGGAACGCACCGCCGTCGTACGTAACCGCGCCGGTGCATTTTCCGGCGTCGAGCACGGTGACGATGACGCTCGATAGCCCGGTCGTCACGATCGCGCCCGGCACTTCGTCAGGCGTCCTGACCTTCACGATAGCGAATCCTCCCACCGGCAGAGCAGCGGTCGTTCGCTGGACGGCGGAGTTGCCGCCCGGGGTGCATGCGACGCGAACGTCGAGTCGCGAGATCGGTGAAACGATTACGCTGCTTGCGGCGCAGAGCACGCGATACGACACGCCCTTGATCGCCGATCCCGGCATAGCGCCGCATTTTGAGGACCTGCGCATCGATGCGACGACCAGCACGGGCGTCCCGTTGCCGCACCTCGACGCCGTCGTTCGCGTCGGCGATCCGAGAGCGCGCGTTCCGCTGGCGTTCATCGAGAACATCTACGACAACAGCGTCTCGCCGATCGACCTCGCGACCGGCGCGCTATTGCCGAAGATCGCCGCGGGGAGTTCGCCGCGCGATGCCGCCTTCGCCCGCGATGGGCTGCTCTATGTCTGCGACCGCGACGGCGCGACGGTGACGGTCATCGACCCGGTCGCGTTCAAAGTCTTCAAGACGATCAAAGTCGGCCAGGGACCGAGCGGCATCGTCGTCGCGCCCGACGGAACGCTCTGGTTTGCGAACGCCTACGACGGAACGGTGCAATCGATCGATCCCAAGACGCAGAGTGCGGGCGCGCCGATCTCCGTTGGGAACTCGCCGCGTTCGATCGCGATCGCCGGCTCGACCCTTTATGTCACGGTTGAATCGGAAAGCGCGGTCGTGCCGATCGACCTACGCACGCACGCCCTCGGCGTGCCGATCGTCGTCGGCCAGGCCCCCGAGGGCATCGCCGCGACGCCGGACGGCACGCGGCTCTACGTCGTCGATCACGGCTCCAACGACGTGACGCCGATCGACGTTGCGAGCGGACGCGCGCTCACGCGCATCAAGGTCGGCGTCGGGCCGATGTACGTCGCAATCTCGCCGGGTGGAAACCTCGCCTACGTCACGAACGAGGCGGTCGACTCGGTAACGCCCCTCGATCTCTTGGCGGGAAGCGCGCGACCGGCGATCGTCGTGGGCGGCGAGCCTTACGGAATCACGTTCACGAGCGACGGCGCGACCGCATGGGTCATCAATCGCCAGGACAACGATCTCGTTCCCGTCGACGTCGCGACGGGCCGCGTCGGCGCGCCGATTCTCGACGCGTACGGCCCGCTGACGCTCGTTAAATCGGCGTCGCCGTGAACGAGTAGAGCGGCGCCGCGTCGCTCAGCGCGACCGGAGCGCCGAACCTCGTGATGTTGTGATCGGGTCCCGGATTTTCGTCCGTCGCAGAGCCGACGATCTTGCCGTCGCGGAAGTGTCCGTCCAACTCCCAGCCGCCGCTCAGTCCGATCGATAGCCAGATATGGTCGCCCGTGCGACCGCCGGTGATCGGGATGAAGCTCGGAAGGCCTGCGGGATGGTAGTAACCGGTCACGGTGCCGTCGTCGTGATAGCGCAGATCCATCGATCCCGTAACCGGGTAGGCACGCGTGATCGGGTTCCAAATCGAGATATTGTAATGCGCCGCCGGAACGTCCGCGCGTGCGATGCCGACCACGGCGAAGCCGACCGCAAAGGCTGCGGTCAGGCAGAGAGCGTGAAACCGTTTCATCATTATTCTCCTAGTGATGCACGCTGGGCAGCGTGGAATCGTTGGGAATGGGCAAGCCGCGGAAGCTGAAGACCGCGTTGCCGAACGAGCGGAACGCGCGGCCGGTGATCTTGCCGCCGTCGAGCGTTCCGTTCACGTGCAGGGCCCCCGCCCCGCCGATGTCGAGGGTGATCTGCGATCCCGAGAGTTGCCCGACGACCGGGCGGATGCCGCCGTCGGTCGGTCGATAGTATCCGCTGAGGTGGCCGTCCTCGTAGAAGGTGAGGTCCATCGTGGCAGACGTGGGGAAGCCGCCCTCTGGAAAGCGGTAGAGTTCGGTGTAGTAGTGGCGCGTGACGCCCTGGTCGGCGAGGGCCGGCGCGAGCAATCCGATCGTCAATGCCGCGGCGACCGCGGCCGCCATTGCTGTCCAACGTTGCATATGCATAGAGTATAACGCTTTTTTCCCGCCGGGCGTTCTCAGCATCGGGCATACAAGCGAGCGTCAGCTTGTCGTGCTCCCGTACGGCGCGATTTCGTCGAAGCCCGTGTAGCGCCGCAAGACCTCTGGAATGACGATCGACCCGTCTTCTTGCTGGAAGTTTTCCGCGATCGCCAGCAACGTTCTTCCGATCGCGAGTCCCGAGCCGTTGAGCGTGTGCACCGGCTCGGCTTTGCTCCTCGCGTCGGGGCGGAAGCGAATGCCCGCGCGACGCGCTTGGAAGTCCGTGCAGTTCGAGCAGGAGCTGATTTCGCGATAGAGATTCGCGCCCGGTAGCCAGACCTCGAGATCGTAGGTTTTCGCCGCATTGAATCCCACGTCGCCCGCGCAGAGCGCGACGACGCGATGCGGTAAGTTCAGTTCCCGAAGCAACGACGCGGCGTCCTCCGTCAGCCGTTCGAGCGCTTCGAAAGAATCGCTCGGACGCGTGAGCCAGACCAACTCGACCTTCTCGAACTGATGCTGGCGAACCAGACCGCGCGTGTCCTTGCCTGCGGCACCCGCCTCTTTGCGAAAGCACGGCGTGACGGCCGCGTACTTGCAGGGGAGTTCGGCCGCTTCCAGGATTTCGTCGCCGCGCAGTGCCGTGAGGGGTACCTCCGCGGTCGGAATCATGTAGAGGCCCGTATCATCGTCGCGAAACATCGCGTCGGCGAACTTGGAGAGCTGTCCGGTCGACCACATCGTCGCGCGCGTCACGAGATAGGGTGGCGAGATCTCGAGGTATCCGCGTTCGTTCGCGCGATCGAGAAAGAACTGCGCCAGCGCGCGCGCGAGCCGAGCCCCCGCGCCCTTCAAGACGGCGAAGCGGCTTCCGGAGAGCCGAGCGGCCCGCTTGAAATCGAAGATGTCGAGCGATTCGCCGAGTTCCCAGTGCGGCTTGGGCGTGAAGTCGAATGCCGGCGGGCTGCCCCAGGATCGCAAGACGACGTTGGCTTCCTCTCCCGCTCCGTCGGGAACGCTGTCGTCCAGTAGGTTGGGCGTCTGCTCGAGCAGCGTCCGCAGCGGCGAGCCTTCCGCCTCCGGCGAGAGTTCGCGCACGCGTTCCTCGCCTTGTGCGATGCGCCCCGCGAGCGCATCGAGTTGCGGGCGATGCGCGGCCGCGGCGGCGGCTTTATCGACGGCTTTTCCGATCTGCGCCGAGAGGCGGTTCTTTTCGGCCGTCGCCGTTTCGACCGACGCAAGCGCGGAGCGGTACTCGCCGTCCAAACGCAGAATCTCGTCGACGAGCGAGGGATCGAGGCCGCGACGGCGGAGCGACCGTCGCACGCGATCGGGATCGCGACGAACGACAACGATATCGAGCATGGAAAGGGGTTTCGACGCGCAGCTATTGCTCCCGCCGAGCGAGGCGCTCCAGAATTATTTTGCGGCCGTGACGCTCGCGGCTCCGCTGCTCGAGCGCGTCGCGATCGACGACGCCTTCGGCCGCGTTCTGGCGATGCCCGTCGAGGCCGACGGCGATTATCCGAACGCGCCGCGATCGGCGATGGACGGATTTGCCGTGCTCGCCGCTTCGACGCCCGGTACGCTGCGGCTCGTCGGCGAGACGCACATCGCCTTCGTCCCGGAGCGTGCGATCGCCGCGGGCGAAGCGCTGCGCATTCCCACGGGCGGCGTGCTGCCGCATGGTGCGGACGCAGTCGTTCCCATCGAATCCGTCCGGTGCGAAGGGGATCGCGTGAGCATCGGCGAGCCTCTGTCGCCCGGAGACGCCGTGACGCCGCGCGGCGCCGACATGCGCAAAGACGAAGCGCTGCTCGAAACCGGGCGGCGTATCGGTGCACCCGAGATGGGTTTGCTCGCCGCGCTCGGCATCGTCGACGTTCCCGTCTACCGCCGTCCGATCGTCGCCGTGCTCTCCAGCGGCGACGAGTTGGTCGCGCCCTCGCGACAACCCGGCGCCGGTGAAGTTCGCGATTCGAATCGCTACGCGCTCGCCGGCTCGCTGCGCGCGCTCGGCGCGCAGCCTCGCCACTATCCGATCGTTCGCGATCGAGAAGGCGAGCTGGAAGCAGCGCTGGCGCAAGCGCTTTCCGAATGTGACGCCGCCGTCATCAGCGGCGGCTCGTCGGTCGGCGAGCGCGACCTCACGCCCGCGGCGATTGCCGCGCTCGGCGCGCCGGGCGTGGTCGTGCACGGCCTGCGCGTGCGTCCGGGCAAGCCTACGCTGCTCGCCGCAATCGGAGAGAAACCGATTCTCGGCCTTCCCGGCAATCCGCTCTCCGCGCTCGTCATGCTCGAAGCCGTCGCCGCGCCCATCATCGCCGCGCTCACCGGCGCCGCGCCGCCGCGCGTCGAGGTTGAAGCGCGGCTTGCGGAGCCGCTGCGCGGACGTGCCGGATGGACGTGGTACGTGCCCGTGCGGATCTCCGGGGAAGCCGCCTATCCGCTGCCGATGCGTTCTTTTTCGAGCAGTCTTGCGGCCCGTGCGAGCGGATACGTCTGCGTCGATGAGGAGCATTCCGAGTATGCCGCCGGGGCGAGCGTGCGCGTGCGACGGTTTTTCGCGGGAGGATATTCGTAGATGCGCAGAACGCGACTGGTCGACGCGTTGCCGGCGAGCACGCCGTTCATCGGCCCGGAGCGCTTGATGCGCGAGGGGGGATACCGCGAACTCGTGCGGCTGGGAGCGAACGAGAGCGCCTTCGGCCCTTCGCCGCACGCCGTCGAGGCGATGAGCAGCGAACTCGAACGCCTCTCGTGGTATGGCGACCCCGATTCGTTCGCGCTGCGGGAAGCGTTGCGAGCAAAGCACGGCTGCGCGTTGGAGCAGATCGTCGTCGGCTGCGGCATCGACGATCTAATGGGCCTCGTCGTGCGCGCCTTCGTCGAACCGGGCGGCATCGCGATCGCAACGCACGGCACGTATCCGACCTTCGCCTATCATGTCGCCGGTTACGGCGGACGCCTCGAAACGGCGCCGTATACGAATGAAGGCGAGCCGGATCTCGATGCGCTCGCCATGCTCGTGCAGCGGCTGGGCCCCGCCGTCGTCTATCTGGCAAATCCCGATAACCCGAGCGGTAGCTTCCTCGCGCGCGAGCAGGTCGCGCGGTTCTTCGAAGCGCTCCCTCCCGAAACGGTGCTCCTGCTCGACGAAGCCTACGCGGATTTTTCGGAGGAGGACGCGCTGCTCGAACCGCGCTTCGACGATCGTCTCGTGCGCGTTCGTACGTTCTCCAAAGCGTACGGCCTGGCGGGCGCGCGTATCGGCTACGCGCTGACGACGCCGCGAAACGCGGAGTGCTTCGAGAAAATTCGCCTGCAATACGGGGTCAACCGCAACGCGCAAATCGGCGCGCTCGCGGCGCTGGAGGATCGAGCGCATCTCGAATGGGTCGTGCGCGAAACCGCCGCGGCGCGCGACGCCTACGACGCCCTCGCCCGGGAACTCGGCACGACGACGATCCCGTCGCGGGCGAACTTCGTCTGCATCGACCTGGGCGACGCGCGGCGCGCGACGTACGTGACGCAGGCGTTGCTGGAGCGGGGCGTCTGGATTCGCAAACCCGGCGCGCCGCCGCTCGATCGCTACGTCCGGGTGAGCGCCGGAACCGCGCCGATGCGTGAGGCATTCGCGCAGGCGCTCCGCGCCGTCCTCGCCGAAATGCCCGCAGAAGTGCCTGCCGCCGCGCCGTGAGATACGCCGTCTTCTCCGACATCCACGCGAACCTCGAGTCGCTCGAGCGTGCCTTCGCGCACCTCGCGCCGGACGACGTCGTCGTTTGTCTCGGGGATAGCGTCGGCTATGGACCCAATCCCAACGAGTGTCTCGCGCTGCTTCGCACGCGCGTGCGCCACGCGGTGCTCGGAAACCACGACCTCGCCGCCCTCGAAAACTTCGGCATCGAGTATTTCAACGACCCCGCGCGGCAGGCGATCCGCTGGACCCAGGGCGTGCTCGACAACCCGAATCGCGCCTGGCTGAACACCTTGAGCTACGAGCTGCGGTTCCCTGAGTTTCTGCTCGTTCACGGTGCACCCGTTCGCTACTTCGACTACATCCTCGAGAAGCGCGCCGCCGCGGCGGCGTTCGACGCAACGGATTCGCCGTTGATCTTCGTCGGCCACACGCACATCGCGCAGCACTGGACCCGCGAGGCGAACGGCAACTTCGGCCACCGGCACATGCAGCGGGGCGGCGAGTTGTCGCTCGATCCCGGGAAGCGCTATATCATCGACGTCGGCAGCGTCGGACAGCCGCGCGACCTGAACCCCGAAGCGTGCTTCGTCTTCTACGAGCCGGAGCGGCGACGCGTCGAGTGGGTTCGCTACGCCTATCCGATCGCGCAGGTCCAACGCAAGATTCGCGACGCGCACCTTCCCGCGTATCTCGCAGATCGGCTGCAGGTAGGGCGATGAAAGACGCCGGCGTTCCGATCGACGACGGCTACTGCTTTGCGTGTGGTCCTCACAATGCGATCGGCATGCATCTCGACTTCGACAACCTCGGAGCGCAGGGCGTGCGCGCGGAGGCGACGCTGGGGCCGCAGTTCCAAGGCTGGCGCGGCATCGCGCACGGCGGCATCGCAATTTCGCTGCTCGACGAAGCCATGGCACACGCCGCCGGCTACGCGGGCTATCGCGGCGTCACCGCCTCGATGAAAATTCGCTTTCGCAAACCGGTGCCGCTCGGCGAGCCGCTCGTCGTCGTCGGGCGCGTCGCGTGGGTGCGCGGCAAGATCCTCGGCCTCGAAGCGGAGGTCCGCGATGCGGGCGGCACGGTGCTGCTGCGCGGTGACGGCCACTTCGTCTCGCGCGGCGCGGTCGGCGATGCCGTAGATCGCAGAAATCCAAGTCATGATGCCCGGTGATGGGGGCGGCGCGCGGAGTGCGCCGCCGTGAAACTAAAGCAGCAGCGCGCGAAGGTCGCCGAGCAAGAGCGGCGACACCGCTCGCCGACGCTCGAGAACCGCCGCGCGCGACACGAATACCACATTCTGGAATCGCTCGAAGCGGGGGTCGCGCTGAGCGGAACGGAGGTGAAGTCGGTTCGCGACGGCGGCGCCTCGATCAGCGAGTCCTATGCGAGATTTCGCGACGGCGAGGCGTGGCTCGTCGGCATGCACATTCCAGCGTACAAGCAGGGCAGTTTCTCGAATCTCGATCCCGCGCGGCCGCGCAAACTCTTGCTGCACCGCGAGCAGATCGAGCATCTGCAAAGCCGCGTGCAGGAGAAGGGCCTCACCGTCGTGCCGTTGCGCCTCTACTTCACGCGCGGGATGGCCAAAGTGCAGCTCGGCCTCGCTCGCGGAAAGAAACTCTGGGACAAACGCGCCGACGTCGCCAAGCGCGACGTGGAGCGAGAGATCGCCCGCCATGCGCGATAGCCACCACCTAGGCGGAAGTTCGCGCTACGCTCACCATGACAAGGGGGTCAGGCTACGTCGATGAGATCGACCGCCGATGACGGCTCGGGCAGCGGAAGTTTGAGTTCCCGCATGCCTTCCACGTGCATTTCAACTGCAATGCGGATGCTCTCGCGAGCCTCGTCTTGCGTTGGAGCAACGATGCCAACGCCTGGAAGATCCGGCAGATATGCGCCCCAGCCTCCATCTTCCGCGCGTTCGTACACAACGAGATATTTCATCGAAGTAACCCTGCCTGTCTTAAGATGCCCCTCAACGTTCGGCGCGGAGCATCCGCACCGTCTGCGCCCGCTATTGTAACACACCCGGGCTTCTCGGGATGATGGTACTGCTCGTGACTTCCGCGCTGACGAACGAGGACCCAACCGTCCGAGCGGACCCGCCTCCGGAGGTCACGATACTTCACGTCGCTTCCATCGCGACGGTGGAAAGAGGCTGCTAGGATGCCCGGCGGAAAAGCGCAAGCACTATGAGAGGAGCGCATCCGGAGCGAGCGATCGAGCAGGCGATCGCGCAGGGCGGGATCGTCCGCGAAGGCGAGCGGATCGTCGTCGCATGCAGCGGCGGACCCGATTCGATTGCGCTCGTCGCGGCGCTGCACTCACTCGCTTCCCCGATGCGGCTGACGCTTTCGATCGCGCACGTCAACCATGGCGTGCGCGCTTCGGCATGGCAGGACGAATGCGTCGTGCTGCGCGTCGCGGCGAACTTCAGCTTGCCGCTCGACGTGGCGGCGTTACAAGCACCGCGCGACGCGCGGCGCCGTTTGAACGAGGCAAGTATGCGGGCGGCACGCTATGCCGCGCTGGCGCAGATCGCGCGTAAACGCAGCGTAAACGTTGTCGCGACCGCTCATCATGCCGAGGATCAGAGCGAAACGGTTCTGCTCGCGCTCTTTCGCGGCACGGGTCCCGACGGGCTCGGCGGCATGGAGGCTCGCCGGCCGCTCGAGGGCGGAATCGATCTCATCCGGCCGCTCCTGCGCGTCGGAAGCGAGGATTTGCGGTGCTACTGCCATGCGAGCGGCCTGCCGTACGCCGTCGACCCGACGAACGAAGACGCGGCCTTGCGCCGCAATGCGGTCCGCGAGGCCCTGCAGGCGCTGCGGCCCGCCTTCCCGGGGCTCGACGAGGCCGTCGCGCGGGCCGCGGAACTGGTCTCGAGCGAGCAAGCGGGGTCGCCTCGCGCCGAGCTTCGGCGCCGCGTTCGTGAGGCGCTCCGAGAGCAGGGTCAGCTCGCGGACGTCGACTTCGAGCACGTGGAGGCGGCGGTCCGGACGATGGAAAACGGCGGAAGCGGCCGATTCCTTATGAAGGCGGGCATCGCGCTACGCATCGAACCGGGCGGCCCGGTCGTTGAATTGGGAGATTGATGAGCATCGTCACGCAGAGCTATGAAGGAAGCATCGAGCGCCAGATCTACTCGGCGCGGGAGATCGCGGAGGCGATCGAGCGGCTAGCTGCCCGGATCGCGGCGGAGTTCGCCGGGCAACCGCTGTTGCTTTTGGGGGTGTTGAAGGGAGCGCTCTATGTCGCCACGGACTTGGCGCGAGCGATCGCACGAGTTCCGGACGGCCCGAGCGAGGTTATCGTGGATTTCATCTGCGTTTCGAGCTACGGCAACGAGACCCGGTCGAGCGGCGAGGTGCGCCTGCTCAAGGACACGACGGAGACCGTTACTGGCCGCAACGTCGTCATCATCGAGGACATCGTCGACAACGGGCTGACCCTGGAGTACCTGCACTCCCTGCTGGCCGAGCGCAAGCCGGCGCAGCTGCGCTCGTGCGTCCTCTTCGACAAGCCCTACCACCGCAGGGTCGACGTACCGCTCGACTACATCGGGCTGAAGTGCCCCGACGCGTTCGTCGTAGGTTACGGGCTCGACTATCAGGAACTCTTCCGAAACCTTCCCTATCTCGCACAGCTCCAGCCCTGGGTCTTTTCTACGTGAGCAAACATCTTCGGTCGGCCCTCGTCATCATCGCGGTCTTCGTCCTTCTCTTCGTCGTCGTTGAGCATCTCCTCACAACCACCGACGTGAGTGCGCACCTCGACTACGGCACGTTCTACCAAAAACTCCAGGCCGGCCAGATCACGTCTTTCCATGCGATCGGCACCCAAGCGAACGGCACCCTTTCGAACGGGACGAAGTACGACGTCTCGATTCCGAACACCGATTCCGCGTTTACCAACGACGTGCTTCGCCACGTCAAACGCGGACCGGTGACCTTCGATCAGCCTGCGAATACGAATCTTCTTTCCGCGGTGCTGACGATCGCGCCGATCGCGCTGATGGTCCTGTTATTTTTCTTCCTCTTCCGACAAGCGCAGAGCGGCGGAAGCCAAGCGCTGTCGTTCGGCCGATCGCGCGCGAAGATGCTTTCCGAGAACCGGCCCAAGGTCACGTTCGCCGACGTCGCGGGCGTCGACGAAGCCAAAGAAGAGCTGGCGGAGATCGTCGACTTCCTCAAATATCCGAAGAAGTATCAGGCGCTCGGCGCGCGCATTCCCAAGGGCGTGCTGCTGCTCGGGCCGCCGGGCTCCGGTAAGACGCTGCTCGCGCGCGCGATCGCCGGCGAGGCCGGCGTGCCGTTCCTTTCGATCTCTGGTTCCGACTTCGTCGAGATGTTCGTCGGCGTCGGCGCCTCGCGCGTGCGCGATCTCTTCGATCAGGCGAAGAAGTCCGCGCCCTGCATCGTCTTCATCGACGAGATCGACGCGGTCGGCACGGCAGCGCGGCGCGGGCCTCGGCGGCGGTCACGACGAGCGCGAGCAAACGCTCAACCAACTGCTCGTCGAGATGGACGGATTCGACCAGAACACCGGCGTCATCTTGATCGCGGCGACCAATCGCCCCGACGTTCTCGATCCGGCGCTGCTGCGCCCGGGTCGCTTCGACCGGCAGATCGTCGTCGATCGCGCCGACATCAAAGGACGTCGAGAAGATCCTCGAAGTGCACGCGCGCAACAAGCCGCTCGCGCACGAAGTCTCGCTCGAAACGCTTGCGAAGCGCACGCCGGGCTTCTCGGGCGCCGATCTCGAGAACTTGCTGAACGAGGCCGCGCTGCTCGCCGCGCGCCGCAACAAGAACGTCATCGAGATGAACGACTGCGACGAGGCGATCGACCGCGTCATGGTCGGCCCTGAGCGCCAGTCGATCGTGATGTCGCAGAAAGAAAAGGAAGTCACTGCCTACCACGAGTCGGGGCACGCCATCGTCGGCGGGATGACCGAGAAATCGGATCCGGTGCACAAGGTGACGATCATTCCGCGCGGGATGGCGATGGGCATCACGTGGTCGCTTCCTGAAGACGATCGCCACAGCCGCACGAAGGAAGAGCTGCTCGCGGAGATCACGATGGCGCTCGGCGGACGGCTTGCAGAAGAGATCAAGTTCGGCGACGTCACGACCGGCGCGTGCAACGACTTCGAGAAAGCGACCGAGCTGGCGCGACGCGATGGTAACGCAATACGGCATGAGCGAACTCGGTCCCGATTCAGTACGGCCGCGGAACGCATCAGGTCTTCCTCGGACGAGATTTCGGCGACGAACGCAACTACTCCGAGGAGATCGCCTCGAAGATCGACGGCGAAGTGCGCCGCATCATCGAATCGAGCTACGGGCGCGGCAAGCAAGTCCTCTCCGAGAACTGGGAAAAGGTCGAGCGCATGGTGGCCGCGTTGCTCGAGTACGAAACGGTCGAGGCCGAAGAAGTGCGCGCGATCCTTGCAGGCGTGACCTATGACCGCGGAGCGGACAAGGCTTCTCCGCCCACTCCGCCCTCGCCGCCGGAGAAGGTCGCCGAGGGTCCCAGCCGTCCCGACCAACCGCGTCTGAAGCCAAAGATCTCACCGGAGCCGGCGTGATCGGCGCGTGCTCCGCACGCGGGGCCGCGCTCGCGACCGCGCTGCTTGTCGTCGCGCTTCTCATCGTACCGCGTTCCGCAATCGCGACGCCCGCGGTGCAGAGCGGTGCGCTGGCGCACGGCGGAACCTATCTCATCGCACCCGATTCCGGCGCGCCGGTCGTGGCGCTCGATTTGTGGTTTCGGGCGCCGGATGACGGCTACGACGGGCTGACGCCCGGTCTCGCCCGCGTCGCCGTAACCGCGGCCGCCGCGGCAAAGCTCGCGAGCGGAAAAACGCTCGCTGCGACCGTGACGCAGGCGGGCGGACAGCTTTCGATCGAGGTCTTTCCCGATCTCGTCTCCGTCGGCGTCGTGGTTCCAACCACCGCGGCGCGACGCGTTCTCGCTTCGCTCACGGCGGCGTATTTTGCCCCGGCGATCGACGATACGGCACTGCACGCGGCGTTGAGCGACGCGACCGTGATCTCCGTGCAGCAGCACTATGAAAGCGACGCACTCGCGCACGATCTGCTCTTTAGCCGTCTCTTCGCGTCGAAGCCGGCGAACGAAGCGCCGATTCCGCTCGCGATCGGCGCGCTCGCGAACATCACGCTCGGCGAAGTGAACGCCTTCGCACAGCGCGCCTTTCGCGCGAGCAATGCTTTTCTCACGCTCGCCGGCGACGTCGATCCCACGATGATCGCGGTCGTCACCGACGGCAACGGTGCGGGGCCGCCCGAGGCGCCGATCGATGCGATTCCCGTCTCGCCCCTGCCGGCTCCGACGACGTTCGCGGGTGCGGAGCCCGCGACCGGCATCGCCTGGATCGGTCCGCCGATTGCCGACGAACGAGCCGCGACCGCTCTTGATTTCGTCGCGGACTATCTCTTTCGCCCGAGCGTCGGCGTCCTCTCGAATGCGCTCGATCGCAGCGGCGTTCAGGCCGATCTGCGCGGGCAGTTCGTCACCTTGCACTCGCCCGGCGTGATGCTCGTCACGCTTGAAGGCGCCGGCGACTCGAGCGCGCAGGCAGCGGTGCTCCAAGGCGTCGCCGCGCTGGAGCAGCCGATGAGTTCCGCCGCATTCGCGGCAGCGCGCGAAGCCTTCATCTACCATTTCAACGTCGACACGCAGACGCCCGACGAGCAGGCGGACATGCTCGGATGGTATGCCGCGGAGGGTGCCGCGGGGTACGCGCCGGGTGGCGACGATTACAATCGCATCGCGCGTTCGCTCGATCCCGATTTCGTCGCCGCGACCGTACGGAAGTACCTTGCTCACCCGGTCATCGTGCAGATCGTCCCGGGCTCCTCGCCGAGCGGCACGGCCTCATGATCGCTCGCGTCCTGCTCTTGACCGTCTTTGCCGCCGCCCTTCCCGGGCTCGCCTCGGCGCAGGCGCGCCCATCGGTCTCGCACGTCGCGGGCGTCACCGTCGTGAGCCAACCCGATCCCAGCACGGCGCTCGCCGGCGTCGAGGTTACGGTCGCTGCGGGGCTCGACCGCGAGCAACTCCAGCAGGACGGTTTAGCCGCGCTCGTGGCTCAGTCGATTCTCGAAACGCCGAGTGAGGACGGCGCGCCGCTCTCCGACGCAATCGCAGCGCGAGGCGGATCGGTCAAGTTCACGATGGAGGCCCACGACGTGCGCTTCTACGTCGAGGCGCTCGCCGTCGACGCACCGGCGGTACTCGCGCTCTTCGAGCGCGCGGCCGCGGCGCCCGACTTCTCCTCGGCGACCGTGCGAGCCGCGCGCGACGCGCTCGTGAGCAAGATCGCGGGACGCCAACAAGAGCCGCTCGAGGTGGGGATCGAGATGCTCGACCTGGCGCAGGCCGACGGCGCAAACTCCGGTCTTCCGCTCTTCGGCACGCCGATGTCGCTCGTACAACTGGCGCCGGCCGATGCGAACGCGTTCTACCGCACGTACTATCGTCGAGGTGGCGCCTCGATCAGCGCGGTCGGGCAGGTCGATGCACTCGGCAGCCTCGTGTCGTTGGCGACGATGCTGCCCGCGGGCACGACGCTTGCGGTGAAGACGGCGACGACGCCGCTGCGCGGCAACGGTCGCGAACTCGTGGCTCGGCGAAGCATCGGGGCGCCGTGGCTGGTCGTGCGATACGGCGCGCCGCAACTCGACAGCGGCGATTACGGCCCGATGCTCGTTCTCTCGGCGTTCCTGCAGCGCACGCTCGGCGACATCAGCGAGGTTCCAGGGACGATTACGCCGACGCTTGCGTCGCAGGCGGTCGGAGCGATGTACGACTTCGACGGCACGCCGGGACAACTCGTCGTGTATGTCGACGGCGCGATCGATAACGATCCGAATCGAATTTTCCAGACGGCGCTCTCCGTCGTCAACCTCCTGGGCGCGACGAGGCTGCAAGGCTCGATCGATCAGTTCAAGACGACCGCCGCCGGTGATTTCACCGAACGGGCATCGACGTTGGAAGATCGCGCATGGCTGGCCGACGTCTTCGCGCGACGCACGGGCTCCGCCGATTATCTCGGCGCCACGCTGCGCGCGATCGCGAGGACGACGCCCGCGGATCTCCAGCGCGTCGCGCGCCGCTACCTCGAGAATCCGACGATCGCGCTCGTGCTTCCCCGCGCGACCACGCTCCAAAACTGAACGTCGCTCTCGTTCACGACTATCTGAATCAGCGCGGGGGCGCCGAGCGCGTCTTCGCACATTTTGTGCGCGCGTGGCCGCACGCGCCCGTCTTTACCGCGCTCTACGACGAGCGCGCCTGCGGCGATCTCGTGCCGCGCGAACGCGTCCACACGTCGGCGCTGGCACGGATCCCCGGGGCCAATCGTGCCTTTCGCTATCTCGCGCCGCTCTATCCGCGGGCCTTTGAAACCTTCGATCTCACCGCGTTCGATACGATCGTCAGCTCTACGAGCGCATGGGCAAAGGGGGTCATCGTTCCTCCGGGAGCCGTGCACGTTTGCTTCGTGAACACGGTCAGCCGGTTTGCGTTCGCGTACGACGAATACGTCGGCGCCCTTCGACAGGCTCAGGGTGACAGAATATTTCACGCCCTCGCGCGCCCGCTCGTGAACAGGCTCGTGAAATGGGATCGAATCGCGGCGCAGCGGCCGACCGTGCTGCTCGCAAACTCGCGCAACGTCGCGGAACGAATTCGACGGTACTACGGAAGAGACGCCGAGGTCCTCCATTCGCCGGTCGACGTCGAGCGCTTCACAATCGGGAGCGGAAGCGGCGAACACTTCATCGTCGCCTCGCGTCTCTTGCCGTATAAACGCGTCGATCTCGCGATTCGGGCGGCGCAGATCGCGGGCGTGCCGCTGCTCGTGGCCGGAAGCGGCGTAGCGGAACCCGCATTGCGGCGGCTCGCCCGCGGCACGACCACGACGTTGCTCGGATACGTCGAGGACGCGCGGCTGAACGAGTTGCTCGGAAGTGCCCGGGCCGCGATCCTGCCAGGCGAGGAAGACTTCGGTTTGGTCCCGCTGGAAGCCGCAGCGGCAGGACGGCCGACGATCGCCTTTCGCGGAGGCGGCGCGCTCGAAACGGTGGTCGAGGGGGAGACCGGCGTCTTCTTCGACGAAGCGACGCCGGAGTCGCTCGCAAACGCGTTGCGCCACTTCGATTCATCGCGATTCGATGCTCAACGACTGCGCGCGCACGCGCAACAATTCGCGCCGGAGCGCTTCATCGCGCGTCTGCGTGAAATCGTAGAGCGCGCGCACGGCGAAGCGACGTCATCACGAGCGTAGCGAACGAAGTGAGCGGAATCGAAGGAATCATGAAGAACCGAGCCGTGCTGACTGCGGCCGGCATCTTTTTCGTCGTGTACCTCGCGCTCGATCTGAACCGGCTCTACGCGCTTCGATACGGGGCCGACCTTGGGACGTACGCGCAAACGTTGATGAACCTGCAACACGGGTCGTCGTGGAACTTCGGCGAGTGGCGGCCGCACTTTCAAGTTCACGACTGCTGGGCGCTCTGGTTGCTCGCGCCGCTGCTCTGGCTCTTCCCGAGCGCGGAGTTGCTGCTGCTGATTCAAGTTGCCGCGATTGCGTCCGCGGCGCTCGTGCTCGCGGCATTTGCGCACGGGCTTGGCGTCGACCGGCGCGCCGCGACGCTGCTCGCCATCGCCTTTCTGCTGAGTCCGTCGGCGCAAGGGCTCGCCTACGACAACTTCTCCGAGAACGTCTTCGTGCCGCTGCTTGCCTTTTCGGGGGCGCTCTTCTCGCGACGCCGCGCCCTGATTCCGACGCTCCTGATCGCGCAGCTGCTGCTCGGATTGAAAGAAGATCAGATCCTCTTCGTCGCGTGGTTCGGCGCGGCGTGCGCGCTGTTTTGGGATCGGCGCGTCGGGATCTCCTTGGTTGCGCTGGCGGCGCTCAACGGCGCGGGCTTCGCGATCTTCGAAGCGCTCCATCACGTGCAGCCGCACGATCCCGGCTACACGCTCGTCCCGCAGCATCCGGCCGGCGTGCTCGGGCTGCTGCTCCTCTTGCTGCTGCCGTTCGCATTCGCACCGCTTGCCGTCGGTTGGAAGCGACTGCTGCTCGGGCTGCCGCTGCTCGCCGAAATCCTCTTCATGGCTCCCTGGGCCTACGACCCGAGCCGCGTCGGCTCGCACTACACCGCGCCGCTGCTTGCGGGGGCTGCGCTCGCCGCAGCCGCCGGACTTGCCGTACGGCCGGGCTTTGCAAAGGCGATGGTGCCGTGCGCAATCGTAGCGACGCTGTTCTTCAACGACACCGTTCTGCACGTGGGGCGATGGCCGTATATCGTCGATTGGAATGCCTACGCCGGCGCGATTGCAGCGCGGGAGGGCACGCGCGCGCTCACGATTCCACGCGATCAAGAAGGCGTTTGGGCGGTAGCGGCCGTGAATCCGCGCCTCCGTCTTGCGCAGCGGCCGGCCCCGGGTGCCGTCTTCTGTCCCGCCTACGACCGCAGCGCCGGTGCGTTTTTCGCAAGCCTCGGCATCGGCGCTCGGCGGCCGCTTCGCTTATGCGGCGGCGTCCCCGTTGCCGCGGACGCGCCGACCCCGGCTCCGTTCCCATGACGAGTTTTTGCTTGCGTGCGATGCGCGAGGATCGCGGGCGTTTCGCAGCCCTACGGAACGAACGCATCTTCATCTACTGGCCGCATGGCCTGGGTGATTGGGTGCACCTGGCCGCGATTCTGCCGCTCTTCGAACCATCCAACGCCTATGCCGTCGCAAGATTCGGCGACGATTACGCAAGCGTGCTCGAGGGAAACGCGTACGTCCGCATGTTGCCCAGCGGCGTGCGCGCGCTCGGCGACGGCGCGGTACT
Source organism: Vulcanimicrobiota bacterium (assembly GCA_963838895.1). Taxonomy (GTDB): domain Bacteria; phylum Vulcanimicrobiota; class Vulcanimicrobiia; order Vulcanimicrobiales; family Vulcanimicrobiaceae; genus Tyrphobacter. Next base: position 270,456 of record CAWIST010000004.1, on the reverse strand, counting down.
AGGTGCAAAGCATCTCGGCCTCGATCGGCGCCGGCTCGACGGGAGGATTCACGAACTCGAAGTTCCCGAACCGCTCGCGCAGGCGCTCGCGGAGTTCGAGCCGAGGGTCGTGCTCTGGACCGATTACCCGGAGACGGAGGGGCGCACCGCATTCCCGTTCCAGACGAAGGCGCGCAACCTCGCGCGGATGCTCGTCTCGCGCGAGCGTTTGGCATCCTTCGATCTGCGGCAGCCGTTGCCGACGACGCTGGATACCAGCATCGCGCCCGCGTTGCAGGCCTTAATCGACGAGCGGCTTGGGCGCTTCGCGCCGCCCGGCACCAAACGGTACGTGCTTTCCCGCTCGGGCTACACCGCCGAGCGCAAGAACTGGGATGCCTCGCAAGCGCGTGCGTTCGTACGCCTCTTGCAAAAAGAGCATCCGCAAGCACGGGTCATCGCGATGGAGGAGGCAATGCTCGACGACGAGTCGGCGTGGCCGGGGAGGGAGATCGTCGCCGGCTATCGCGACTTGTTCGGCGACGTAGATGCTCCGTTTGCGAAGGCGTTCCTGGCGTTGCTCGCGCGCACCGACGGCCTCGTCGGCGTTCCCGCGGGACCGTTGCACGTCGCGATGGCGAGCGGCGGCTTTCCGATCGTCGGCCTGTGGCTCGCGCATCTTCCCGAATGGTACGACGAGCCGAATCCCGACGCGGTGCATCTTATCGGCGATCTCGTCCGCGAGCGCGGGTTCGATCGGCGCCCCGCGACGAAAACATTACCTGCGGACTGGCATCGCAAGCGCGTCCTGGACTCACGCACGATCCCGGCAGCCGCCGTCATCGAAGCGCTGTCGTTATGAGCCGGCGAGTTTCGGATAGAAATATAGCGCGGCCGTGCTGAGGCCGTTGAAGAGCGCGTGCGAGATCATCGAAGCATACGCATTATGCGAGCGGTAGTACACCCAAGCCAGGACGATGCCGCCGAGCCCGAGCAGCGCTGACGACGGAGCGTCGGCGGATCCGGTAAGGAGATGCGTGAGACCGAAGAGCGCGGCGCTGATCACTGCCGCCGTCCAAAATCCGCTATAACGCAAGACGAGGTTGAAGAGGAAGACGCGGAAGACCATCTCCTCGATAAAGGGCTGCAAAATAACCGCGTAGAGCACGAAGAAGATCACAATCCGCGAATTGTGCCGGATGCTCTCGAAGATCTGGACGGCGAGTTCCTGGTGCGTCGAGTGCGTCACGGATTGGACGAGATTGGCGCCGATATCTGCGACGATGACCATGCCGACGGCGCCGAGCAAGCCGTACCAGATTGCGCGCAGACCGATCGGCCGAAAGCCGAGTTGCGCGAGCGAGAAGTGCGCGACCTTGGGAAGCCCCACGAGAATCACGATGACGCCGGCGCCTTCGAAGACGAGCTGGACGATAGAGAAGGAGACGAAGACCGGCGCACTGATCGCGGTCGGGTGCTTCTGAATGGCTGCAAAGGCTTGCGGATGCGCCACGTAGAGCCATCCCACGGCGATGGCTGCCGACACGATGAGCGCGACGAGCATCGCTCCTACGATCAGCAAGAGGAATGCGAGCGTCCAGCCCGGTGAGAAACTATCCTTCGGCCAGCGCGTCGGCCAGACGGGCGAAATCTGCGAGGTCGAGTCGTTCACCGCGTTGCTCCGATGGGATGCCGGCAGAGGCGATCGCCCGCTCGACGTGGCGCCGGTCGAGGCCGAGTGCGAGCGAGAGGCTGTTGGCGAGCGTCTTGCGGCGGTACGCGAACGCGGCACGCACGACCTCCCGAAAACGCCGAAGGTCGCGCGGCTGTACGGCAGGCGCGTCGCGCCGAATGAGATGCACGACCGATGACTCCACCTTCGGAGCCGGGAAAAACGCTCGCGGTGCGAGGGTAAATACTCGCTCGACGCGCATCGCAAATTGCACCGCGACCGAGAGGCTGCCGTACGCTGCCGTCCCGGGAGATGCGGCGAAACGATCGGCGACGTCGCGTTGGACCATGACCGTCATCGTCTCGGGGCCGCGATCCATCTCGGCCAGACGCGTGACGAGCGGCGTGGCAAGGTTATAGGGAAGATTGCCCGCGACGCGCCAGCGACGGTTTTGCGCAAAGGCCGCGTAATCGAAATCCAACGCGTCGGCTTCGAGAATCGTTGCGCTGCCGAGATCGTTGCGTTCGCGCAAGACCGCGATCAAATCGGGATCGATCTCGATCGCGGTGAGTTGGCTCGCGCCGGCTTCGATCAGCGCGTGCGTGAGCGTTCCGGTTCCCGCCCCGATCTCGAGGACGGGTACGAGACCCGGCGTGGAATCGTCGAGAGCGATGCGCGCGATGCGCCGAGCCGCCGCGGCGTCGACGAGGAAGTTTTGGCCGAGACGCTTCTTCGGGCGCAGACCATGCGCCGCGAGCAAGGTGCGAGGATGGTCGGCGCGCCGCGCTATTTCAATCTTTGGCATGCTCCACGGCTGAAGGCCGAAGATTCTCCGTCCACATCATGCGATGCGGCGGGCTTCCTGCTTCACGGACCCGCCCACCGGCGCGTCTCCACAGGCGATCCGGGCCTGCCCGGCCCTTCGCAAAATATTGATAGCTGCGTTTGTGTCGGCGTTGGCCCCGTGGCCGCAGGCGACGCATCGAAAAATCGCCTGCGTCTGCCGGTTCCTCTTACTCGCATAGCCGCAGCAGGCACAGATCCGACTCGTATTGCGTGGATCTACCAACAATAGAGTTCCGCCACACCACCTCAGTTTGTAGCCAAGTTGACGCCGAAATTCCCCCCAACCCTGATCGAGGATCCGGCGATTGAGGTTAGCCTTGGTTCCCCTGGCCGAGGCTGTCATATTGCCGAGCCGCAAGTCCTCCATCACGACGGTCGCGTGGTTCTTGCTGATCGTCGTGCTCGCCTTGTGCAACGCATCGTTGCGGACATTTGCAATCGTGCACTGCAGCAGTGATATCCTGCGTTTGGCCTTGCGCCAGTTGCTGGAGAACATAACTTTCCGTGCCATTCGGCGTTGCAAGAGAGCCAGGCGCTCGCGGAACCTCTCAAGCGCGTTTGGACCCTCTACGAATGTGCCGTCTGAGAGTGCAGCGAACCGCGTTACGCCGAGGTCGATCCCCACCTCCGACCCCAAGTGGTGTGTGGCCTCGGGGATGTCCCGCTCTGTCTGGATCGCTACATGCCAGCCGCGCGCGTCATATGAGACCGTGACGTTCTTCGGCTCGCCCGCGATTTCTCGGCTCTTACGGAAACCGATCCACCCGATCTTGGGGAGGTAGACGCCGGATCCGTCAATCTCGAAGCTCTGCGGAAATCGGATGCCTTGCGGCCGATCTTTCTTCTTGTAGCGCGGAAAGCGCGCTGATAGGGTGAGGTCCAGCGCGCGACGATACGCGCCGTCTAGATCCTTGAGCGTTTGTTGAAGCTGTTGCGAATGCGCCTCGCGCAGGAACGGGTGCTCCGCCTTTAGATAGATTAGGTACTCGCACATCGCCTTGTAGCCAAGGCGCTTCTCACCGCGTTCGTGCCTGATCTCGTTCTGCGCCAGCAGCTCGTTCCAGACGAAGCGGGAGCAGCCGACGAAGCGCCTCAGGAGACCAACGTCAGTTTTAGTCGGCTTTAAGCGAAAACGATAGCCTTGGCGACGGATCACCCACGTATAATACCTAGCCGGCTACGGGTACGCAAATGGAAATTGTTACGAAGTTATTACCGTGCCAATGTGTAGACCGTGACCTCACGGCGGCCGAAGCGGATGGCCGCGTCGTAGGACAACATTCCCAGGTCGACCCGGTCACCGACGATGTCGCCACCCGTGTCACCGGCGACGGCGAAGCCGTAGCCGGGGATGTAGAGATGCGATCCGAGCGGGATGACGCGCGGATCGACGGCGACGATTCCCGGACCGGCGCGAAGTCCGGTCGCGGTGATACCGCTACATCCATAACAGGAGGGCGTGTACGCGGTCGCCACCATGACGACCTTGCTTTGTGCGCCGAAGCCAATGATGCGCGGACGCGGCGCGCGCTCGACATACGAGACAACGCGGCGACGGATAGGCGCGCCGTAAACCTGCGTAAACGTGATGACGGTCACGCGCAAGCCGTCCCTGCCGCGGGCGAGCACGCGCTCGCTGTTTACGGCGTAGGAAAGATCGAGACGATAGACCGTTGCGCGAGGAATGCTGCGAAGCACTCGGCGCTGCCAAGTCGCGACGTAGGAGACGTGCACCATGCCGTTTGCGTCGATGCTGACGCCGCGCTGCTGGATATGGGCGCCATGGATTGCGTTCAGCGCTGCAGGATATGGCGCTTCCGCGGTTGCGAGGGCGGCCGAGGGCTGCACGAGGAGGGCGCCGCCACCGAGCCCTGTCGTCAAAATGGTTACGGCGAGTACCAGGCTTCGCCGGAGCCGGTCGCGTGGGATCACCGCGCGAGGTTCCTTCCTATCCCGACCCCAAGGCAAGGCTCGGCCGTCCACCCGGAGTGAGGGCGCAGAGGCTGCCGCCGGAATCGATTGGTGTTGAACTCGCTCTAGCCCGCGAGCGGGCTAGAGGAGGGTGGGCCGGACCTCGGTCCATTGCCCATGGTCGCCCCTAGGTCGGCGACGGGGCGACTATAGCACGCCCAGCTCCGAACGCGCCTATGCCTAAAGTCGCCTTAAGGAAGGAAAGACCTACCTTTACGGGCGCGAGCCCGGCGGCGGGACCCCAGAACCTCTGCGCCAAAGGCCCCGTGCCCGGATGAAAATGCTGCGCGTCGGATTCTTCACCGAGATCAACCGCCCGGTGGTAAACGGCGTCGTGGAATCGGTGGAGGGACTCGCCCGCGGCCTGCGCTCGCGCGGACACGAGGTCTACTGCTTCGCGCCGCGGATGCCGGGCGACGAGGGGGTCGGTGACGTCTTCTTCCGGATGCCCTCCCTCCCGCTGCCGACGCGCACCCCGTATCGCCTCACGCTGCCGTTGGTCGGCCGGCGCAGCGTGCGCAGCGTCATCAAACGGCTGCACGTCGTGCACGTGCATTCGCCGTTCGTCACCGGATGGATGGGCTTGCGATACGCGCGCCGGTACGGCATGCCGGTCGTCTACACGTACCACACGCAACTCGAGGCGTACGCGCATTACGTGCCGTTCGATCCGGTCGCGACGCGCTTTGCAACTGAGACGCTGACGCGCACCTTCAGCAACTCCGTGGATGCTGTCGTGGTACCGACCGATGCAATGCGCGTGCATTTGCGCGATCTCGGCGTCACGACGCGGATCGACGTCGTGCCCAGCGGAATCGACGTCGAGCATTTCTCGAACGGCCGGCGCAGAGAGGATCTACGCGCCTCTCTCGGCGCGGGAGCGCCGTCCGGACGGCTCCTGCTCTTCGTCGGGCGGCTTGCTCGAGAGAAGAGCGTCGACGTTCTCCTGCGCGCGCTTGCGCGAGTTCGCGACGCGACGCTCTCCTTGGCGATCGCCGGCGACGGGCCGGCGCGCGGCGAGTTGGAAGAGTTGGCGGCGCAGTTGGGAATCGCGCGACGCGTTCGCTTCCTCGGCGAGGTAGACCGCGATGAATTGCCCGACCTGTATGCGAGCAGCGATGCCTTCGTCTTCCCCAGTACGAGCGAGACGCAAGGGCTCGTGCTTGCCGAAGCGCTGGCGGCGGGCACGCCGGTGATCGCCGCCGATACGCCGCAAAACCGCGACGTGCTTGGCCGCGCGGGTGAGATCGTCGAGGCGGTGCCCGAAGCCTTCGCACGGGCGCTTCGAAATCTCGTGGAGCCTTCGCCGGAGCGGCGCGAAGTCGCGCGTGCCGCGGCCGCTCCGTTCGCGTTGGAGGAGCAGATCGACCGGATCTTGGCGCTCTATTCCAGCCTCGTGCCGCCGGTCAGCATCCCGGATTCGGCTTGACTCGAACATACGTTCGGGCTAGAATGAGGGTAAGAGGCATGGGATGCGAATGGAAAAGCTCGAGAAGCGGCCGATCTGCGGAATCGGCTACGCCGCAGACGATCGTGGGCGCGGCGTAGTCTACGCCCGGCTGCGCGCGGCAGGGGGTGAGCGCGTCCTGCGCTCCGGCTTCCGCGTCGAGCGCTGCCCCGGACTCGGAGAGCGCGAGGTAGGCTACGCCGCGTTGGCCGCGATCGCGCCGAGAATCCGAAAGCGGTTCGCCGAGATCGGATTCGAGATCGATGACGCCGAGTTGGTCGAGGATCTGACGCAGCGCCGGGATCTTCCGGTGCCGTTGATGCTGCCGTACATCCGAGCGCGCTGCGCGCTCAATGCCTTCGAATCGTACACGCTGAAGCGCACCGCGGGCCCGAGCGATCTGACCGCCCGCGCTCTCGCCGAAGTATCTCTCTTGATCGCTGCCTAACCTGATCTACGCCATGTCATCGTTGCCTCGGGGACTCATGTACCCTAGTACACTTCACCCCTCGGCGCCTTGACCTGACGTAAATCAGGATAGGCAAGTTATGAGGTTCTACACGCTCGGGAGACGGGATTTGCCGATCGGGACGACCTCGCTTGCGCGTGCATTGATTGGGTGCGTGCTCGTCCATCGCGCGCCCGACGGGATCGCGGCCGGGCGCATCGTGGAAACCGAGGCTTACCCGCCCGGTGACCCGGCGGGCCACCACTTTCGCGGCCGTACGCGCCGCAACAACTCGCTCTTCTTAGCGGCACATCGAGCCTACGTCTACCATATCTATGGAGCGTCGTACTGCTTCAATCTTTCGAGCGAAGAGGACGGCACCGGTGCGGGGGTCCTGGTCCGAGCGCTCGAGCCGCTTGCGGGCGTCGCCCTCATGCGCACGCGTCGCGGCGTCGACGACCTCGTCGACCTCTGCCGCGGGCCCGGACGGCTATGCCGCGCGCTCGCGATCGATTGCGAGCTAGACGGCGTCTCGCTCTTTGGAGGATCGACGTTGAAGCTTGCACGTCCCGATCGCCCCGTCGGGACGATCGGGACCTCCCGCCGAATCGGCGTCACGCGCGCCGCGACGCGCTTGCTTCGGTTCTACGAGCGGGGCAATCGGTTCGTCAGCGGCCCGCGCGCGCTCTCCCCCGCTTGAATAGGTTCGCGCCTCGTGGTATAGTGTGGGCGTCGCAGGCAGTCATTCTTGACGGTCGCGACCGTTCACACAAGCTCCGTGTCCACGTCACCGATGTACGCATCACCCGATGCGCAGCGTCGATGCCCGATGTGTACGGTTTCCCGGAGAGTCCGCTTAAGTACTTTGGAACAACGCAACGATAGCAATCGCCCGCAGGGAGGCGGCGGCGGCCGCCGTCATCGCTCGCGCCGGCGCCATCATTTCGGCGGCCAGCCGCAACAGTTTCGCGAGCCGTTCCAGCAGATCGAACTGCCGCCGATGCTTACCGCCGACGAACTCGACGGAAAGACGAAAACCGAACTCGCCGAAGTCGCCAAGGAGTTCGACATCGAGATCCTCACGCCGGCGAAGGTCAAGAAGGACGAGCTGATCGCGCAGATTATCGCCGCGCAGGCGGCGCGTTCGGGCATCGAGGCGGCGAGCGGCATCCTCGACGTGCTGCCCGAGGGCTACGGATTCTTGCGCCGTGCCGGGTACGTCATCGGCAACGACGACATCTACGTTAGCCAAGCGCAGATCCGCCGGTTCGAACTGCGTCGCGGCGATTTCGTCGACGGCCTGACACGCCGGCCGAAGGAGAGCGAGAAGTACTACGGCCTGATCAGGTCGACAAGATCAACGGTCTCGATCCCGAGCAGGCCCGTGGCCGCCGCGTCTTCGAAAAAGGCACGCCCATCTATCCGAACGAGCACTACCACTTGGAAGTGCGTTCGACGCAACTCTCGACCCGCATCATCGATCTTTTCTGCCCGATCGGCAAGGGCCAGCGCGCGTTGATCGTCTCGCCGCCGAAAGCCGGCAAGACGACGCTGCTGAAGAACATCGCGAACTCCATTTCGATCAATCATCCGGAGGCGCACATCATCGCGCTGCTCGTTGACGAGCGCCCCGAAGAAGTCACCGACATGCAGCGCACGATCGACGGCGAAGTCGTTGCCTCGACGTTCGACGAGCATCCCGAGAATCACACGGCGGTGGCCGAACTCGCGATGGAGCGCGCAAAACGGCTCGTCGAGACTGGGCAAGGACGTCGTGATCCTGCTCGACTCGATCACGCGTCTCGCCCGCGCGCACAACCAAGTCGTGGCGATCGTCCGGGCGCACGCTCTCGGGCGGTCTCGATACCGCCTCGCTCCACAAGCCGAAGCGCTTCTTCGGCGCCGCGCGCAAGATCGAAGAGGGCGGATCGCTCACGATCATCGCCACGGCGTTGATCGAGACCGGTTCCAAGATGGACGACGTCATCTTCGAGGAATTCAAAGGCACCGGCAACATGGAGCTCGAATCTGACGCGCAAGCTCGCGGAATCGCGCATCTTCCCGGCGATCGACATCAAGAAGTCCGGAACGCGTCACGAAGAGCTGCTCCTCGCTCCCGACGACATGCAGCAAGATTTGGATGCTCCGCCGCGCGACGGCCGTGCTCAACACCGGCGATTCACCGAACTCATCCTCAACAAGATGGCGCAGACGCGCACCAACGACGAGTTCTTGCAGTCGGTCACCAAAGAGGCGCTCTCGATGTCCCGTAGCCGCGACGAAGGAAACGGGAAGTACTAAGAGTCAGGCTCAACAAGTTTCTCGCCGAGGCCGGCGTCGCGTCGCGGCGAGCGGCCGACGAGTTGATCTCCGCGGGCAAGGTCCGCGTCAACGGCAAGACCGTCCAAACGTTGGGCTCGCTCGTCGGCGAAGAGGACCGAGTCGAAGTCGACGGCGTCCGGGTCGCCCGCGCATCCCACAAGACCTACGTCCTGCTGCACAAACCTATCGGCGTGGTCACGACCATGCGCGACCCGCAAGAGCGCCGAACGGTGCGGGATCTCTTGCCGGCCGGGACGCCGCGCGTCGTGCCGGTTGGGCGGCTCGACTACGACACGTCCGGCGTCTTGTTGCTCACCGACGACGGCGACCTCGCCCATCACCTGTTGCACCCCCGTTTCGGCGTGGAGAAGACGTACCGCGCGACCGTCTCCGGACGGATGCAACCGGGCGAGCTGCAAAGGCTCGCCGAGGGCATGCAACTAGCGCCGTTTCGCACGCATCCCTGCCGGGTACGAGTCCTTGCGTTCCGTAGAGGGCAATCGGTGATTGAATTGACGCTGCACGAGGGGAAGAACCGGCAGGTTCGGCGGATGCTCGACGCGCTCGGGCGCGTGGTGCTCTCGCTCGAGCGGCGGCGATTTGGCCCCCTTGAGCTTGGGGAACTTCGCCCCGGTCAGAGCCGTTTTCTCACCAAGAGGGAGTTGGAGCACCTCCGCCGCATCGGAGGCAAGTCCACCCTCCCTCGAGGTATCAACGCTCGATGAAACGCGTCTTTGCCGCCCTCCCCGTCCTCGCTCTCGCTTTGGGCGCCGCCGCACTCGCCGCGCCGGCCCAAGTGAACAACGTCGTCCCGCCTAAGATCATCCAGTTGGGGACGCACACGAGCCCGGTTCAGGGCAACGGAACCGTGCGCGTGCAGGTCCAGATCAACGCGAACGGCAGCCACGTCGTCACCCGGATCATCTCCTCGACCAATCACGGCGATGATGCGGCCGCTCGAGAGGTCGCGGCGAGTTCGACCTACCGTCCCGCGACGCGCGGCGGCAAGACGATTCCTTACTTTTACGACCCGATCTTTCGCTTTAACGGTGCCTCGGTAACGAGCGCCGACGAGTCGGCATCCGTCACTACCGGCGGCGGAAGCGCCGCCGAGCGCGTCGAGGGGTTGATTCGTTCCGGGCAATACGATACCGCGAAGAGCGTCGCCCAAACGGCACTCGCGAGCAATCCGAACGACCCGCATATGCTGCAATTGCTCGGCGTAGCGGAATATTACCAGCACGATTATACCGATGCGGCCGATTCCTTCGACCACGCGGGGCCGGTGCCGAGGCTCTTCCAGACGCTCGCCGCGGAATCATATGCCGCGGCCGCCGCGTATCTTGCCGATGCGGATCCGACGCGTGCGCTTTCGTACGCTCAAAAGGCGCTCGCCCTCGACCATGGGGCAAACTCGCGCTTCGCGCTCGGTGTCGCGCAGCTCGGCGCCAAGGAGTACACCGCCGCGATCCAAACGCTCAAAGGCGTGCACGCTACGGTCTTCTCCGATCCGCACGCCGACATGCAGACGCGCTACGGCGTGGACCAACGGCTGCTCGCGGCCTACGTGGGAGCCGGCGATCTTTCCGACGCGCAGCCGACCATCGACGAGATGCGCCGCCTTCAGCCCTCGAATCCCTATCCGTTGCAAGCGGTGGGCCAGATTTACATCACGCAAGGCGTGGCGGCGGAGCAGGCGCACAACCCGAGTCAGGCGCTCGATCTGTACCAGCGTGCCGCCTCACTCGGCGATCCGAAGCTTTCGGTGATGGCCTACGATCGCGCGGCGAACCTCGTCGCCGGACAGACTCCGGCGAATCCGGCGCGCCTGAAAGGCTATGCGGACCAGGCGCTCGCGATCGACCCGAACGACGCGTTCGCGAACTTCTTCGAGGGCATCGCGCTCGCCGAGCAGTACAATACCTCGCACGATACGAGCACCAAGGCGCAGGCGCTCATCTATCTGAACAAGGCGGATACGCTGGCCAAGGCGGCCGGGAATCAGTCGATCGCACAGAGCGCCGAGAGGCTCATCACGCAGCTGAACGCACCCGGGGGAGGCGGGATGCCGTGAGGGTACAAGGACTTTGCTCGGAAGCAGGATAAGTCGGGGCGCGGGAGCCCTTTAACAGCGGTACCACATTTAGCATTGGAGGCTTTGGAGGCCGTATGGATCTGTTCAGTGGTTTCATGGATGTCATGCAAAAGGGTGGCTGGGATATGTGGGTTCTGCTCACGATCTCGATCATTCTCGTTGCGATCGTCATCGAGCGATCGGTCTTTCTCGCGGCGCAGCACACCGACACGCGCGGGCTGCTCCGGGCGATCGGTCAGAAGGTCGCCGCCGACGACCTGCCGGGCGCGATCAAGGTCGCGCAGAGCAAGCGCGGGATGCTTCCGCGCATTCTCGAGTTCGGCCTCAAGCGCGGCGACAAGAACCGTGCCGACATCACCGACGCGCTCTCGATCGCACTGATGGAGCACCTCAACGCGCTCGAGCGGAATCTGCCGATCATCGGCACGATCGCCGTCATCTCGCCGTTCGTCGGTCTGGCGGGCACCGTGCTCGGCATCATCCGGGCCTTCAACGACATCGCGCTCAAGGGCAACTCGACGCCGGCAGTCGTCGCCGCGGGCGTTTCGATCGCGCTGATCACGACGTTCACCGGTCTTGCGATCGCTATCATCGCGGTGGTCTGCTTCAACTACTTCAAGGCGAAGATCAAGAACTACAACCAAGAGATGATCGTCGCGGCGAACCAACTCGCGGAGATGCTCCACTTCCACAACACCGGCCAGGCGATCCCGACGGATCTCTACCAACCGTCGAGGCGATAGGGTAACCGATCGTGGCGTTACTCGCAGGACGCGGCGACGACGAGATGATGGCGGAGATCAACATCACGCCGTTCACCGACGTCTTGCTCGTGCTGTTGATCATCTTCATGATTCTCGCGGCGCTTTCGGCCCCGCCGGGCTTCGAAAAGCAGCTCGGAAAGAGCAGCAACAACCCGACGAACTCGCCGCAGAACACGAAACAGAATATCCAAATCGTCGTGAACAACCGCGGAACGATCTTCGTCGACGGCGTGCGCGCAAACGCACAGACGATCTACTACGTGCTGGCGCAAGACGTCCGCAAACGCGGTCCGGGGCCCGATCACAAGCCCCGGCACATCTCGCTCGTCGCCGATGCCAAGGCTCCGTACGGCATCATCATCCGCATCCTCGATGCCGCGCGAGCAAGCGGCGACGATGACGTCGGCTTCGTAACGTCCTAGGAGGATTCAGCAACTCTCATGGCTCTTTCTTCAGCAAGCAGCGAAGAAGAGGTGATGTCGACCATCAACATCACGCCCTTCACGGACGTGCTGCTGGTCCTGCTGATCATCTTCATCATCCTCGCTTCCGTGACGAAGGAACCGAAGCTGCCCGACGCTTACAATAGAGAACGGGTGGTCCCGTCCGAGATCGTCGTGATGATCGACGCTCAGGATGCCAAGAACAACACCATAGAAATCGGCTCCCAAAGCGTGAACATCCGGGATGCACACGCGCAGTTCGTATCGCTCGAAAACTCCATCGGCCGCTCGCAAAGGAGCGTCATCATCAAGGCCGACCCCACCGCAACCTATGGGATGATTTTGCAGGTGATGGACGCCGCGCAGAGCGCCGGTCTGAACACGTTCGGGCTGGCCAACCACGTCCAGGGCGGCGCGCAGCAGGGAAACCCATAGGAAGCGATGGCTGACAAGAACCGCTATATCACGACCGGCGAGCGCATCCGGAACTTCACCGGGTGGGCCTTCGTCATCGCGATCCTCATCGAGGTCGTGCTCGCGCCCTTCTATCACAATCCCAACAACGCCGAATCGCAGGCGACGGAGCCGCCGATCAATATCGTGCATCAGACGATCAAGCCGCCGCCGACGCCTCCCCCGCCGACGCCGACGCCGCCGCCGACGCCGGCCCCGCAGCATCAGCAACAGCCACATCCCAACCCGCAGCCGATAAGAGTGAATCTCGTGCACACGACAAGCCACGGAGCCGGTCCGTCGGAGGAGCACGTGACGCAGCCGAAACACGGTTCCGAGAATGGGGTGCCGACTGGGACTGGAACCGCACCGCCCGCGCCTCCCGCGACGCCGGGTTGCGCGATTCCGTTCAGAGACGCGACGCTCGATACCGGCGCGACTCCGGAGTATCCGCAGTCCGCGATCGACGAGAATCTCGGACGCGTCCAAGTGCAGGTCGAGGTGACGGTCGGGCCGTCGGGCAGCCTCGAAGGCGCGACGATCTACTCGGGCTCTGGGAACTCCGCGATCGACCGAGAGGCGTTACGGGTCGCGCGCGAATCGACATACAGGCCGAAGATCGTGAACTGCGAGCCGACCTCCGGCAGCTATCTGTATCTCGTCGATTTCGTGCCCGATTGATCGGAGCCGTTCGCGCTTCCTGACATGCGGCGAGCGCGGTGGGTCCTCGTCGCGGCGTTTGCGCTCTCGATTCTCGTTCACACCATCGTCGCGACGTTGTTCCATCCGCCGCGACCCGTATTTGCGCCGCAGGAGCGCGTTACGGCGTTGCGACGCACGACGATCGTTCGTCTGACGCCCGCGCCGAGAGCGCCGCGACGTCCACCGCACCTCGCCGTGCCGCACGTCATCGCGCAGGCACGCCCGCGCGCCTCACTGCCCGCGGCGCCCGCGACCGGATCGCCCGCAACCGCGGCGCCCAGTGCGACGCCGCAGCCGTCGCCGGGCGCGCGCTGCGTCGTCGCCGATGCGCCGGCCGCCGTCGTTTCGCCGCCGCCTCCGCCGGAGATCTCGCCGGCGGTCCGTGCGCTCGATGTTTCGGGCACGGCCGCGATTCGCGTGCAGCTCGACCCCGGCGGAGCCGTGACCGGTGCATCGATCGCGCAGAGCAGCGGCGACGCCTCCTTCGACGCACTCGCGATGGGCATGGCGCGTGACGCGACGTACGCGCCCGCGCGACATAAATGCGCGGCGATGGCGTCGAGCTACCTTTTCCGCATCCGGTTTTACGCGTGGTGAGGCGCTAGAGAACGCCCATCTTGCGGAGCAGATTCAGCGTATCGATGTAGCGCCGGAGATGCCCGCGCGTCTCGGCCTCCTCCTCGACGAAGGCAACGCCCGTGCGATAACGCTCGAGGGACGGATCGAAGCGCGACCAGCGTACCAAGCCGCGCAGGCGCAAGAGCGGTTGCGGGTCGCCGCGCAGCTCGAGGGTGACGAGGATCGGAGAATCCCGCGCGATCTCGGCGATCGTGAGCATCGCCATGCCGCCGATCGAAACGTCGTACGTCTCGGTGAACTCGGGCTCAAAATCCTCGCCGATGCTGTACGAAACCAAGAGCACGTCGCTGACGCGCTCGTCGCGCCGCCGGCGCTCGCTCGGCCCTTCGCCCGACGTCCGCTCCACGTGACCGCGTTATTCGGGGAGGCGCTTGCGTCCTGCGAGGCGTACAGCACGCCCGTGACGAGGATTCGCGCTTGACGTTTACGCAGGCGATGGCGCTCGCGCTTCTCCAGGGCGTGAGCGAGTTGTTCCCCATCTCGAGCCTCGGCCACATCATCCTCGTTCCGGCGCTGCTCCAATGGCACAACGTCAACCGTTCCGACCCCACCTTCCTCGCGTTCGTCGTCGTCCTCCACCTCGGGACGGCGCTCGCGCTCGTACTCTTCTATCGTAAGGAGTGGTGGGGCATCGTCTCGGCGCTGGCGCGCAGCATCGCGCGCGGCAGCCTCTCGAACGAGCGCGACGAGCGCGTCGGCTGGAGGCTCGTCATCGCGACGATCCCGGTCGGCATCATCGGCGTCGTCGCGCAGGACCCGGTGCGGCGCCTCTTCGGTTCAGCCTCCGCCGCCGCGGTATTTCTCATCGTCAACGGTTTCGTGATGTTCTTGGGCGAGTATCTGCGCCGTCGCCAGTATGCCGCGACGCGCACGTCGCGCACGATTCCGCAGATGAGCTACGCGCAAAGTGTGGGCGTCGGCATCGCGCAGGCGTTCGCCCTCCTTCCCGGCATCTCGCGTTCGGGCGCGTCGATCGTCGGTGGCTTGCTCTGCGATCTTGACCACGAGGAGGCGGCGCATTATTCGTTCCTGCTCGCGACGCCGGTGATTCTCGCTGCGGCACTTCTGGAGATTCCGCGTCTGATTGCGCCGGGCGCACACCTCGCCGCCCTGGAAGCCCTGGCGGGCGCGATCCTCGCGGGTATCGCAGCCTATCTCTCCGTCGCCTTTCTCACCCGCTACTTCAAGACGAACGATCTGCGCCCGTTCGGTTGGTATTGCGTGGTTTTCGGCGCAATTTGTCTGGTTCTCGCACAGAAGGGAGTATTGACGTGAAAGCTTTGGCCCTACTGCTCGCCGCGGTATTCTTCGTCTTGGGTTTGCTCTACGGTCTCGGGATGGTGCAATGGTTCGCGCATTCGGGCGAAGGCCATCACTACAAGCACATGATCCTGCTCTGGGTCCTCGCGCTCCTCTGTCTGATTTGGGCGCGCTTTCAACGAGCGCCGCGCACGATCTAGCGACTAATTCTTCGCGACGAGATAGACCTCTTCGGGTGAGGCGACGATCTCGAGGCTCCGCCGCGTTGCGCGCAGCAACGATTCCGCTTCGGCTCGGTGCTTCTCGTCGGTCGCAAAGACGATGACGGGATAGGCGGAGCCGTGCTCGAGCAGGCTCGCAACCCTGCGTGCGTATTCCTCGGGCTCGCTCGCGCCCGTCCCGAAGAGCGCGTCGCGATAGGCGTCCTCATGCGAGAAGTAGGGATTGCCCTGCCACCAAGCTTCCCACATCGAGAAACGAGGATCGAGGCTGCGATAGGCGTTGCGAATCGGCGGGTCGAGCAGCAGCGCATCGGCTGAGCACTCGTCGATGATCGCAAGCGCATCGGCGCGTCGCACGGTGTTCCGCTGCATGTTCGCCTCCACCCATTGCTCGGTCTGTCGAAGGTAGTGCCACGCCAACTCGCTCGGGGAGATGTCCTCCATCTCGTCGGGCGTGTCCGATTTCTGCATCCAGTAGCAGAAGACGCGCCAGAGGCCGAGCACCGCGAGCCCGGTCTGGCCGTCGCTGCGTAGATTGCGCGCGTTCTCGCGCCACACGCTCAGGTACAGGCACTGCTCCTCGCTGAAGAACGCGCCTTCCCACGCCTTGAAGGCGTCGAGCGCATAGACGTGGCCGGGCAGCATCTCCACGATCTCGGAGATATCGCGATCGAGGAGCACGACAGAATCGTTCACGACGATTCCTTCACCCGCGCGCACGAGCCACTCGGACAACTCGCCGCCGTGCACGGCAAGCCCGTGCCGCTTGAGATAATTCAGATGCGTCGGCACGCCCATGAACGGGTCGACGACGCTGCGCGCCCCCGCGCGTTCCAAAATCTCGTGTAGGCGCGAACTCGAGATCAACGTTTTTCCTGCGCGATCTTGCGGAGCATGGGATGCCGTTGTTTGATGGCGGTTTCGATGGCGGTTGCATCGAGTGCGCGCAAGGGCGGTGCGACATCGCGGATCGTGCCGCCGCTGCGCAGCAGCCAATCCGCGTAGACGCGCGCAACGGCAGGCGCGATGCGGCGTCCGCTTTCGGCGTTCACCCGTTCGAGGGCGAGGCTCGAATCCGAGGCACGCAAGAAAATCTCCGCCAGCAGCAACAGCTGGGCGGCGAACGGAATTGCATCCCAGCGCAGTTGATCGGGGTAACCGGTGCCGTCCCAGCATTCCGCCTGCCTACGAACCAGATCGGCGGTTTGGGCGGGCAACCCCGGAATCTGCTCGCAGATTCGTGCGCCGCGCGCGGGGGAGTCCCAGCGCACGGTACGCGACGCCGCGTCGGCTCCGATCGCGCCGGCCGCGTGCAGGATTCCCGCGAAGTAGAGCGCATCGACGGTTTCTTGCGGAAGTTCTGCGACCTCGGCGAAGGCGACCGCTGTGGCGGCCTTTCGCGCCGCGAACCCCGGCGGATTTCCGCACGCGGCATCGCCGGCGGCGCCGTAGGAGGAGAGCGCCTCGGCAAAACGCTCCCGAGGATCGCCGTCGGTCTCCTGGAATAGCGCCATCGACTTCCGCGATTTATCCGCCGACATGCCTAAACCCTCACACTTTTCCCCGGACGGCAGCGTTTCCATGGTTGACGTCTCTGCCAAAGCACTAACACCGCGTACGGCGCGGGCCGAGGCCTTCGTTCGTATGGGAGCGGAGGCGCGCCGAGCGCTGCGCGAGGCGACGTTGAGCAAGGGCGATGCGCTCGTTACCGCACAGATCGCCGGAATCGCTGCCGCGAAGCAAACGAGCGCGTTGATTCCGCTGGCGCACACGCTTCCGCTGAGCAGCGTCGCGCTGCGCTTCGAATGGATGGAGGACGAGACGCTGCGGATCGAGGCCGAAGCACGCACGGTTGCCCAAACCGGCGTCGAGATGGAGGCGCTGGTTGCCGCGAGCATTGCAGCGCTCACGATTTACGACATGACCAAAGCGCTCGACAAATCCATCACGATCGAGCGGATCGCGCTGCTGGAGAAGAGCGGCGGAAAGAGCGGCCCGTGGCGAGCGAAGTGAACGGCCGCTTCACCGCCGCGCTGATCGTTCTGTCGGATCGCGTCGCTCGCGAGGAGCGCAGCGACGGTTGTCTTCCGGTCATGCGCGAGCAACTCGGGCCCGGGTACGAGATCGTTCGCGAAGTCATTCTCCCTGACGACGTCAGCGCGCTACAAGCCGAGCTGATTGCTTTGGCCGATTCGTCGATTGCCGCGCTCGTGCTAACGAGCGGTGGAACCGGATTGAGTCCGCGCGACAAGACGCCGCAGGCGACCGCGGGCGTGTTCGATTACGAAGTTCCCGGCATCGGCGAAGCGATCCGGGCGGCGTCGATTCCGCACGTACGCACCGCGATGCTCTCGCGTGCGATCGCGGGCGTGCGCCATCGCACGTTGATCGTCAATCTTCCGGGGAGCCCGAAGGCGGTTGCGGAGTCGCTCGCGGTGATCGTGCCGGTTCTGCCGCACGCGCTCGAACTGCTCGCCGATCGCGTCGTCGACGGATGACGTTTGAAGAAGCGCAGAGGTATCTGCTCGGCTTAATCGACGAGACGAGATCGCGTCGAAACCCCGGGCTGGAACGGATGCGTGCGCTGCTGAGCGCGCTCGGCGATCCGCAAGACGCCTATCCGACGATCCACGTCGGGGGAACGAGCGGCAAAGGCTCGACCGCGACGATGATTGCCGCGGTGCAGAACGCGGCCGGATTTCGCACCGGTCTGCACGTCAAGCCGCACCTCCAGTCCGTCACCGAGCGCGCGAGCATCGACGGCACGGCGATCCCGCCCGAGCGCTTCGCCGCATTGCTCGACGAGATGATGGGGCTCGTCGAGGAAACCGCGGCCTCGCACGGGCCGCCGAGTTATTACGAGACGCTGCTCGCGCTGGCGTTTACGTACTTCGCGCGCGAAGGCGTCGACGTCGCCGTGATCGAGGTCGGACTTGGCGGAAGGCTGGACGGAACCAACGTCATCCTCCCGGAGGTCGCGGTAATCACGTCGGTCGGCTTCGATCACACGGAGGTACTCGGCGAAACGCTCGAAGCGATTGCCGCCGAGAAGGCGGGCATCGTCAAGGAGAAGGTTCCCGTGGTCGTCGGTGCGGATCGCCCTGAGGCGATTGCCGTGATCGAAGACGTGGCGCGCAAGAAGCACGCACCGTTGATCCACGTCGATGACGCTTCGCAGATCGCCGTGCAGGACGGTGACGAGCGCCGCTTCGAGGTGACGACCGCGCGCGCGGCCTACGACATTCGCTTGCCGGTCTTCGGCTCGTTCCAGCGCCGCAACGCGCGCACGGCGATTCTCGCCGTCGAGGCGCTTCAGCCGCCGCTACGCCCATCGGTCGAGGCGGTCGAACGCGGACTCGGGCGCGTCGCGATTCCCGGCCGAATGGAAGTGCTCGCGGGAACGCCGACGATCGTGCTCGACATCGCGCACAATGCGGAGAAGGCGGAGCATCTCGCTGCGGCGCTGCGCGAGCGATTTCCGGATCGCCGATTGCGCGCGCTCGTCGCGATCGGAGAGCGAAAGGACGCAGCGGCGATCCTCCAGGCGCTTGCGCCGCTGCTGGATTCGCTCGTCGCCACGTCATTCTCGGCGGTGGGGCGGCAAGCGTTCGAGCCGCAGCGTTTGCTCGCGATTGCCCGAGCGCTTCACGTTCCGGCGCGCGCGGTCGACGATCCCCTCGAGGCTTTCCACGCCGCCTGCGCGCAGTCCGAGGCGGGCGACGTGCTGCTCGTCACGGGTTCTACGTTTATCGTTGCCGCGGTTCGACAAGAAGCCATCGCGTGCGTGTAATGGAGTGGGGGGCGCGCACCTACGTGATGGGCATCGTGAACGTGACGCCCGACTCGTTTTCCGGCGACGGAACGGCGCGCGCCGCGGACGCTCTCGAACGTGCGTCGCAGCTTCTCGCCGATGGAGCCGACCTGATCGACGTCGGCGGAGAATCGACGCGCCCCGGCCACGTTCCGGTCGACGAAGCGACGGAGATCGAGCGCGTGCTGCCCGTCGTGCGCGCGTTGCGCGAGCGGGCGCCGCGTGCGCTGCTCTCGGTCGATACGACGAAGCCGGCGATCGCGCGCGCTGCCGCCGAGGCCGGCGCCGACATGCTCAACTGCGTGCAGGGCGCACCGGACGAGTTGCTCTCGATTGCAGCCGAGCATGGAATGGCGTTCGTCGCGATGCACAACCACGTGGGAACGCAGTATGACGGCGACGTCGTCGACGCCGTGCTCGGCGCGCTCGACGATTGCGCGCAGGCAGCGGTGCGGCACGGGATTCCACGCGAACGCATCCTGCTCGATCCCGGCATCGGCTTCGGAAAGACTGCCGAGCAGAATCTGCGGCTGCTACGTTGCCTCGATCGCGTCGTCGCACTCGGATTCCCCACATTGCTCGGAGCGTCGCGTAAATCGACGCTCGGGAAGCTCACCGGTCGGGAGCCGCAAGACCGCGCGATCGCAACCGCGGCGACGAGCGCGCTGGCGGCTGCGGCCGGCATCGACGTCGTCCGCGTCCACGACGTCGCCGCAACGCTCGATGCGCTTCGCGTCGCCGACGCGATATTTCGAGATTGGAGGCCCGCGGGATGGATCGGATAGCGTTGCGCAACGTGCGCGTCGAGGCTCGCCACGGAGCGAGCCCCGAAGAGCGCGAGCGACCGCAAACCTTCGAGGTCGATCTCGTCGCCGAGTTGGATCTCACGCAAGCCGCCGCCTCGGACGAGATCGAGAGCACGCTGCACTACGGACATTTGCACGAGCGAATCGTCGCCGCCGTTCGCGAGCGTTCGTACGCCTTGCTCGAGCGTCTCGCCGCCGACCTGCTCGACGTGGTGTTCCGCGACGCGCGCGTGGCGCGCGCCGAGGTGACGATCTCAAAGCCGGGGCGGCTCGACGGTGCGACGCCGTCGGTCACGCTGGTCCGCGAGAACCCACGGTATCGCGGTGGTGCGCCGTGAGCGTCGAAGCGTACGTCGGCATCGGTTCGAACGTCGGCGATGCCGCGGGGAACGTGCGGCGCGCCGTCGCCGCATTGAACGAAGCCGGACGCGTTCGGCAGGTTTCGCGACTGCGGCGAACCAGACCGTGGGGCCGCACCGCGCAGCCCGCGTTCGTGAACGCGGTCGCTCGAGTCGACACGCTCCTCGACCCGCTTGCGCTGCTCTCCGCACTGCAGCGTATCGAGGCGCGGTTGGGCCGCCGCCCGAGCTATCGATGGGGACCGCGCGTGATCGACCTCGATCTCTTGCTCTACGACCGCCTGCGCTTCGAGGCGCCGGGACTCTCGATCCCACATCCCCGCTTGGCCGAGCGCCCATTCATGCTCGTACCGCTGCGTGAGGTGCTTGCCGGCCCAGGGTGTTCCGTGCCGGCGGCGCGAAGCGGTCGGGTTCGATGATTCCGGAAGAGCCTACGGGCATCGCCCAGCGCGTCGCGCGATTGGCGGAGTTTCTGGTTGCACACGATCTCGAATCCGTGCGTATCGAGCGCGGGCACGAAACGTTCGAAGTCGGTCGCGCCGCTTTGCAACAGGCCGTTGCGATGTCGGCCGCTATCGCCTCGCCGGCGAACATGCCCGTGCGCGTCGAACAAATCGCCGCCGATCGCGTCGGCATCTTTCACTTCGGGCGTCCGGCGCCGTTCGAAGGCGAGATGCTCGACGGCGATCGCGAACTCGGCTACATCGAGCGCTCGGCATTCGCAACCCCGTGCGCAGCCTGGGCGCCGGGCGCATCGTCGCGATCGCCAGCAAGACGGCGACGTCGTCGAATACGGTCACCCGCTTTTCGAGCTCGATCGCGGATAGCGCCGGGATTCTCCATGTTTTCGAAAGTGTTGATCGCCAATCGCGGCGAGATCGCGCTGCGGATCAATCGCGCCTGCCAAGAGCTCGGCGTGCGGACGGTCGCGATCTACTCCGAAGCGGATCGCGATTCGCTGCACGTTCGCCAGGCCGACGAAGCGTTTTGCGTCGGTCCGGGGCCGGTTGCGCGCTCGTATCTCAACATTCCGAACATCATCTCGACCGCGCTGGTCACCGGGTGCGACGCGATTCATCCGGGCTACGGTTTTCTTGCCGAGAACGCGCGCTTTGCGGAGATCTGCGCCGATCACGGGCTTGACCTTCATCGGGCCGAAGCCCGCGGTGATCGCGGCGATGGGCGACAAGGCGACGGCGAAGCGCGTCATGCGCGAAGCCGGCGTCGCGACGACGCCCGGCACCGACATCCTCGAATCCGCGTCGACGAGGCGCGCGAGGCGGCGAAACGGATCGGCTATCCGGTGCTGCTCAAAGCGACCGCCGGCGGCGGCGGAAAGGGCATGCGCGTCGTCGAGCGCGCCGGCCGATCTCGAGCGCGCTTACGCGAGCGCGACCGCCGAGGCCGAGGCGAGTTTCAAAGACGGTCGCGTCTATCTGGAGAAGCTCATCCTCGCATCCGCGGCACATCGAAGTGCAAGTGCTCGGCGACGAGTTCGGCAACGATCGTGCACCTCGGCGAGCGCGACTGCTCGGTGCAGAAGCCGTCGCATCAGAAGCTTGTCGAAGAAGCACCGGCGCCGCATCTTTCGCGCCGAAGGTGCGCAACGCGCTTGCACGAGATGGCGGTGCGTGCCTGCAAGCACGTCGACTACACGAACGCGGGAACGCTGGAGTTTCTCGTCTCGGGCGACGACGTCTACTTCATGGAGATGAACACGCGAATCCAAGTCGAGCATCCCGTGACCGAGATGGTCTACGGCATCGATCTCGTGAAGGAGCAGATTCGCATCGCTGCGGGCGAGCCGCTCGGATACACGCAAGCGGATCTGCGCGGCCGCGGTCACGCCATCGAATGCCGCATCAACGCCGAAGATCCGCGCAACAATTTCGCGCCGCAGCCGGGACGCTCTCGAGCGTCGTCTTTCCCGGCGGTCCGGGCATTCGCGTCGACACGCACGTCTATGCCGGCGCGACTCGTGCCGCCGTACTACGATTCGATGATCGCCAAGATCGTCGCGTTCGGCGAAACGCGTGACGCGGCGATCGCGCGCATGGAGCGCGCGCTGCGCGAGACGGTGGTCGAAGGCGTGAACACGACGATCGAGCTGTGCCTGGACATCATCGGCGACGCCGCGAGTTCCGCGAAGGGCGCTACGACATCGGCTCGCTCCCGGCGCTGCTCGCAGCCGCCGCGCGAGGGTAGGTTCCGATGATGGCGACGCGGCGCATGGGGCGCGAGCAGGCGTTGCAGGCGCTCTACGCGATCGACGTCGGGCGAGCGCGAGCCGGCGAGAGGCGCTCGACGGAGATCGTCGGCGACGGCGCCGAGCCGAGCACCGTGCCTTCGTCGAGAGACCTCGTGCTCGGGACGCTCGACTTCACGCCGACGAGGCCGATCGCGTGATCGAGCCGCTCTTGGAGGGCTGGACGATCGAACGCTTGCCGACGATCGATCGTTTGCTCCTTGCGCATGGCGACCTTCGAACTGCTGCCGCTGCCCAGACGCCGCCGGCCGTCGCGATCAACGAGGCGGTCGAACTGGCGAAGAAGTTCTCGACCGAGGATTCCGGACGTTTCGTCAACGGCGTCCTCAACGCGATCCTACGGTTAGAGGCTCACGATGCAAAGGCGTAGCGAATGGCTGGAGGCGCTCGGCACCGTGCTGGTCCGGCTCGCCGAAGGCATCGCTCGGATCGGCCACCGCCGCATCGTGCGAGGCTTTTTCGTGACGCTGTTGCTGCTGGTGCTGTTCGGTGCGGGTCTCATCGCCGGCATCGTCGCCGTCGTACTCGCGCAACTTGCCCGACATCAGCCGCATGGCCGATTATCAGCCGGCGAGCTCGACGCGCATCTTCGCGCGCGACGGCACGCTGCTGGCCATCGTCTACAAGGAGAACCGCGTCTGGGTTCCGATCTCGCGCATCCCGCCGTCGTGCGCGAGGCATTCATCGCCAACGAAGACCACAACTTCTACGACCATCACGGCGTCGATTTCGGCGGCATCATTCGCGCCGCGTTCGCCGACCTGACGCATCAAGCAGTTTCAGGGCGCGTCGACGATCACGCAACAGCTCGCGCGCGCGCTCTTCCTCAACGACGAAGTCTCGATCTCGCGCAAGATTCAAGAGGCGCTGCTCGCGATCGAGATCGAGCGCTACTACACCAAGGACGAGATCCTCGAGCGCTATCTCAACTCATCTACCTCGGCGCCGGAGCCTACGGCGTCGATGCTGCGGCGCACACCTACTTCGGCAAGAGCGTCGAGAACTGACGTCGGGCAGGCCGCGATGCTGGCCGGCGTCGTCGGCCGCTCCTCCGACTACTCGCCGTTCGTCAACCTCGCCCTCGCGCGCGACCGGCAGCGGCACGTCCTCGATCGCATGGTCGAAAGCGGCTACATCACGCAGGCGCAGGCCGATGCCGCCTACGCGGCGCCGCTCGGTCTCGTCAATCAGCGCGCGCCGGCGGCCTGCAAGGCTACGCGTTTCCGTACTTCACGACGTACGCATCGCGCAGCTCGAGCAAGCTCTTCGGAAAGCAGGCCGTCGAAGAAGGCGGCCTGCAGGTCTACACGACGCTCGATCCGCGCATGCAGCGAATCGCGCAGGAGGCGGTGACTTGGGGCGTTCGCCAGGCGCTCGCGGAAGGCATCGGCGCGCATGAAGCCGCGCTCGTCGCGCTCCGTCCGTCGACCGGCGAGATCTCGCGATGGTCGGCGGCGCGGACTTCTCGCTGGCCAATCAGTTCAACCGCGCGTGGCAGGCGCGGCGCCAGCCCGGCTCGTCGTTCAAACTCTACGTCTACACCGCGGCGATCGACGAGGGCATGCCCGCCTCCACGATCATCGACGACACGCCGGTCGCGTATCCGATGGGCGACGGCACGAAGTGGTCGCCGCAAGACGACGACCACCGCTACATGGGCGCGATCACGCTGCGCACCGCGCTCGCACTCTCGCGCAACATCGTCGCGGTCAAGCTTGCCGATCGCATCGGCCTCGACCGCGTCATCGACTACGCGCACCGCATGGGCATCACGTCGCCGCTGGAAGCGAACCTTTCGCTCGCGCTCGGTCGTCGGTCGTCACCGTTGCTCGATCAGGCCAGCGGGTACGCGACGATCGCGAATCAGGGCGTGCGCGATCGATCCATCGCCGTTTCGCATCGTGAGGATTCGCTCGGCAACATCGTGCTCGACGATCGCTTCCCGCAGGCAAACGAGGTCGTGAGTGCGGGAACCGCGTACATCATGACGACGATGCTCGAAGACGTCATCAACCACGGAACCGGATATCCGAATGCGATCATCGGGCGCCCGGCCGCCGGCAAGACGGGGACGACCTCGACTTTCCGCGACGCATGGTTCGTCGGCTTCACGCCCGATCTCGTCACCGCGGTGTGGATCGGCAACGACGACTACTCGCGGATGATCGAATCCTACGGCGGCAACATTCCGGCGCGAATCTGGGCACGCTTCATGAGGGCCGCGCTGGCCGACACGCCGCCGCACGACTTCGTCTTTCCATCCGACGAGGTCGTGCGCGTGGCGTCGTGCACGACCGGAGCGAGCGACGTCTATCTCAACGGGACCGAGCCGGCGGACTGCCCGCATTACGAAGCGCCGCCGACGCCGGACCTTCTCGACACGCTGCCGCCGTCGATCAGCCCGTTGCCGCCCGACAGCCCGTTGCCGACGCCTTCGATTCCGTGAACGAAGCGCAATCGACGCGGCCCGTCTTTTCCGTCGGCGAGTTCACGCGACGGATGGCCGGCCTCTTCGCGCGCACGCCGTCCCTTTGCGACATTGCGATCTCCGGAGAGATCTCGGGCCTGCGCGATTTCAACGGGCACCTCGGCTTTACGCTCAAGGAAGAGCGCGCCGTCCTCGACTGCGTCGCATGGTCTGACGTGCGCCGCGGTTTTCCAACGCTGGAAAATGGTATGGCCGTGATCGCCGTCGGCAAGGTCGACGTTCGTCCCGATCGCAGCGCCTATCAACTCGTCGTCGAAAGCATCGAGCCGACGGGATTGGGCAAGTTCTTACAGCTCTACGAAGAGTTGAAGAAGAAGTTTCGCGCGGAAGGCCTCTTCGAAGCCTCGCGCAAACGGCAGGTGCCGGAGTTGCCGCGGCGCGTCGCCCTGATCTCGGCGCGCGCGAAAGGAATGGAAGATTTCGTCGAGACGATCGCGCGCAGAGCGCCGTTCGTCGAGGTCACGTTCATCGAGACGAAGGTTCAAGGACAGGGCGCGGAGATCGAGATTGCCGACGCCGTCGATCGAGCGTCCTCGCTCGACGTCGACGTCATCGTGATTACCCGCGGCGGCGGCTCGTACGAAGATCTCTTTCCGTTCAATCTCGAGCCCGTCGTGCGCGCGATCGTACGCTCGCGCCGGCCGGTGTTGACGGCGATCGGTCACTCCGGCGATCATCATCTGGCCGACGAGGTCGCCGATCTGAACTTTGGCACGCCCTCGCTTGCAGCCGAGCATATCGCCCGAGGCTGGACCATCGCTCGTGAGAGACTCGTCGTCGCGGAGCGCGACCTCGCGCGCGCGGTTCGCGACGTGCTCGGGCGCGCGGCACAGCGCGCCGACGCCCTAGCGGCGGATCTCGTGCATCGCGCCGCTGCGTTGCTGACGGCAAAGCGCACCGCGCTGGGCGAGGGCGATCGCCGCCTCGAGTATCGCAGCCCGCAGCGATTTGTCGCCGAGCGGCGCGCGCGGCTCGCGCAACTCGCCGGGCAACTCGAAACCAGCGCGGTGCGGTTTACCGCGAATGCCCGGCAGCGAGTCGAGCGCGCGCAGGGGTTGCTCGGCAGCGTCGATCCGCTCGCGCCGCTCGCGCGCGGCTACGCTATCGTGATGAAGGGCGGAAAGGCCGTTCGCGACGCGGCGCTCTTGGCGCCGGGCGACGGCATCGAGGCCCGCTTCGAACGCGGGTCGGCCGCCGCGAGAGTCGAATCGGTGCAGAGATGAGTGACGAACAGCCGAAGCCGTTCGAGCAAAACCTCTCGCGCATCGACGCTATCGTCAAAGAACTCGAGGGCGGCGTCGACCTCGCCCGCGCGACCGAGTTATTCAAAGAGGGCAAGATGCTCGTGCGCACCTGCGAATCCCAGTTGAAGGTTGCCCAAGAGCAGATCGACCGCGCCATGGGCGAGCCTGCGAAGTCCGCAGGCCCGTCGGACGGCTAAGCCAGTCTTGTTACTGATTCGCGGGCGCGTGATGGTGTCACGCGATGCGGATCTTCCTTACGAGGCACGCGCTGGAACAAAAGGCCGTTCGTGGAATAACCAAGGAAACAGTTGAGGACGCTGTCCGGAACTATGACGTGGAGCTACCCGGCGACCGAGGCTGCCGAAACCTGTGGAAGGGTCGAGGCCCGTCCGCCGTGCGGGTGACCGTGGCGCGGCTTTCGAAGGGAGACGTTGTCGTGGTTACCGTCTGCTGGGGTGGCGAGATATGAAGCCGTTGATTGAGGTCAAGCGGAATCGCGAGAAGATTGCGGGGCGGCGCTTTTATTCGATGTACCTTCGCTACAGCGACGGCGAGGCTGTGCCGCCGACGAAGACGCTCGATTCCTCGGGATCGGTCAACGTCGACGTCGACGCGAACGGCGACATCGTCGGCATCGAGTTGGTCCACGTGAACGACGACACGGTGGCCATCGTTACGCACTTCGCCAACGAACAAGGCCTAGGACTCGCCGGGGTTTTTGACCGCGATATCCACGCCGCTTAGCCGCCGGCGATCGCTCCGACGATCAGGAGCGGCTCCGCGCCCGTTATGACGGCCTCGGGCAACGGCGAATCCGGCGACTCCAGCGACAGATCGTGCCGGCACGCAAAGAATCTCACGTACGGGCGCCGCTGCTTCGTGACCTGATCGCGAATCGCTCCGCGCAAAACGGGATAGCGCGTCTCGATCGCATCGAGGACCGCCCGCAGAGTGACCTCGTTCTCCACCTCCACCGTCGCCTCGCCGTCGACGCGCGCGAGCGTGCGCAGGTGCGCGGGGAGAACGACGCGGATCACGGCAGCGTTTGAGCTTCGACCGAGAGCACGGGCGGAAGATCTCGCGCGACGGCGGTCCAGCCGTCACCGGCATCGGCGGAGGCGTAGACTTGGCCGCCGGTCGTTCCGAAGTAGACGCCGCACGGATCGAGTTTGTCGACCGACATCGCGTCGCGCAGGACGTTGACGTAGCAATCCTTCTGCGGGAGGCCGTTCGTCAGCGCCTCCCATTCGTTTCCGCCGCTGCGGCTGCGATAGACGCGCAACATTCCGTCGAGGGGAAAGTGTTCCGAATCGCTCTTGATCGGGACGACGTAGAGGGTTTCCGGCTCGTGCGCGTGCACGTCGATCGTGAACCCGAAATCAGTCGGCAGGTTGCCGCTGATCTCGTGCCAGTTGTCGCCGGCGTCGTCGCTTCGCATGACGTCCCAATGTTTCTGCATGAAGAGCGAGTCCGGTCGCGCGGGATGCATCGCGACGTGGTGCACGCAATGGCCGACCTCGGCCAGTGGATCGGGAATGTGCTCCGACCTCAACCCGCGGTTGATGGCCCGCCACGTCTTGCCACCGTCGTCGGTGCGAAAGGCGCCCGCGGCGGAGATGGCGATGACGATCCGTTTGGGATTGCGTGAATCGAGAAGGATCGTGTGCAGACACATGCCGCCCGCGCCGGGCTGCCACGAAGGCCCCGATCCGTGACCGCGCAGCCCGGGAAGTTCCTCCCAGTTGGCGCCGCCGTCGGTCGAGCGGAAGAGTGCCGCGTCTTCAACGCCGGCGTACACGGTGTCGGGATCGGTCAGCGACGGCTCGAGATGCCAGACGCGTTTGAACTCCCACGGGCGCGGCGTGCCGTCGTACCACTGGTGCGTACCCGTAACGCCGTCGTAGACGAAGCTGTTTCCAACCGGCTCCCACGTCTTGCCGCCGTCGTCGGAGCGCTGCATCTGCTGCCCGAACCAGCCGCTCGTCTGTGATGCGTAGAGCCGGTTCGGCTCGACGGGCGATCCTTTCACGTGGTAGATCTCCCAGCCCGCGAAGTGCGGGCCGCCGATCTCCCAGCGATCGCGCTTTCCGTCCGCGGTGAGAACGAAGGCGCCCTTACGCGTCCCAACCAGAAGTCGTATGCGGCTCATTGCGTGCTCCTTTGGGTTATGCCGTGCCGCGCGAGAGTTGCGCGCGGTGGATCAGCATGGTGTAACTTTTGCGGTCGACGACGAAGAGCATGCTCAGCAGAAAGACGAGCATGAAGAACGTTGCGCTGCCGAAGGCGGCGGGAAAGCCGTACCGAGCCGCCAGCCACGTGAGGATCAACGCGTTGAACGCGCCCATGACATTGAGCGCGCCGTTGTAGACGCCGTAGACGAGGCCGGTCGAGGCCTGGTTCGGCGAGATCTCGATGACGTTGACCGCCCACGCGCCCACGGTCATGTTCATCAGCAGCTGCGCGAGCCCGATGAGCACAGCGGTCGCCGGCCCGAGGCCGGCGCGTGCGCTCCACAGCGAAAACGCGACGCAGAACATCGCGAAAAACATCGGCACCGCGGTTCCGATCCGGCGCGCGGTCAGGCGATCGAAGCGAGCGGCGAGCCTGTCGTTGAACGGTCCCGAGAGGACGAAGCCGATGAAGCCGAGCCACGCCCCGAGGCTCGCCCAGGCTGAACTCTTGAGCACGCTCATGTGGAACGTGTAGTACATGTAGCTCGGCATCCAATACAAGAACGTGAAGAGGATGTAGCCGAAGGTCAAGTAGATCAGCAGCATGCCCAAACCGGTGCGGCTGAAGATGACGTTCCGGATGCCCGCCCAATCGGCTTTTTCATCGTGCGCCGCGCGGTTGCCGATCCAGGCTTCCTCTTGTGCATTGACTCGAGGGTCCAACGCCGGCCGGTCGCGCACGACGGCAATCCAAAACGGAACGATTACCAAACCGAAGATTCCGAAGACGATGAACGTCCATTGCCAGCCGAACTTCACGAGAATCCAGCCGGCCAAGATCGTGCCGATGGCCGGCCCGACGTATTGGCCCGATCCCGCCCACGTATAGAGCGTCGATCGTTCGGCGGGTGCCGCCCACGTGTTCGCGGTCTTGGCATTGATCGGCCAAATCGGTGCCTCGCCCGCGCCCATGAGCGAACGAACGAGATACCATCCGGCGAGCGTGCTTGCAAACGGTGTCGCGATCGTGAAGAGCGACCACCAGGCGAGCGTGAAGGGTAAACCCCAGCGCAGACCGAGACGATCGACGAGCCAGCCGCCCGGGAGGTTGAATACGGCGTACGCCATCGCCCAAGCGAAGACGATCGCGCCGATGACGTGCAAGTTGAAGCCGAACTGGTGCCGAATCGCCGGAATGGAAACCGAGAAGTTCACGCGATCCATGTAATTGATGAAGACGCTCAAAAACATGAGCAAGATCACGAGGTAGCGGCGCTTCGTCATGTCTTTTCTGAGCCTCCCTGCGTACATCGAGGAGCCGCTCCCAAACTCCTCGGAGGGTGACCGGGGGCGCGGGGCTTGTGGTACATTCTCAGTCGTGAGCCTGCGCCGCCTCGACATGGCCGTTGCGCAGCGCGCCGGCGTCACGCGCTCGCAGGCGCGCGCATTGATCATGGAAGGTCGCGTGCGTCTCGACGGCGTGCCCGCGACCAAGGCGGGGCAGAGCGTGCGGGAGGATGCGAGCATCGAGGTCGAGCAGCCGCGCCGTTTCGTGAGCCGCGGCGGCGAGAAGCTCGAGGCCGGGCTCGACGCCTTCGGGCTCGACGTGCGCGGCGTAGATGCACTCGACGTCGGCGCTTCGACCGGCGGCTTCACCGACGCGTTGCTGCAACGCGGCGCCGGGCATGTCACCGCGCTCGACGTGGGTTACGGGCAGCTCGACTGGCGGCTTCGCAACGACGAGCGCGTGACCGTCGTGGAGCGCACGAACTTCCGCCGCCTTCCCGACGATGCATTTCCCGACGGCTTCGATCTGATCGCAGTCGACGCATCGTTCATCTCGCTTCGCACGATCCTCGCGCGCGCAGTTGCCTTCCTTCGCCCGGGCGGAGCGATCGTCGCGCTCGTCAAGCCGCAATTCGAGGCCGGCCGAGAGCGTCTGGGGGCCAAGGGCGTCGTGCGCGACGCCGCCGTGCACCGAGAAGTCCTGACCGAGGTGAGCGAGGCCGCGCGCGCGCTCGGGCTGGTGCCGGTGCGCTTGATCGCTTCGCCGTTGCGCGGCCCCGCAGGGAACCGGGAGTTCCTCATGGAGCTGCGGCGCGAGGGCGCGCCGATCTCGGCAAGACGAATCGCCGAGGTCGTTGCCGAAGGTTCGCAATCATGACGACGCTCTCGGTGGCGAAGGGGACCATTGCGCTCTACGTCGATCACGATCGCGAGCACGCGAGGGCGATCGCGGATCGCGTCGCGGAGGCCTTTCGCGCGCGCGGATTCGGCGTCGTGCGTCTTCCCGCCGAGCGCGGCGAGACCAGCCTCATCGTGACCGTGGGCGGCGACGGCACGCTGCTGCGCGCGGCGCGCATCGCAATCGACGGCGATATTCCCATCATCGGGATCAACACCGGCAGGCTCGGATTTCTCACCGAGTTCGACGAAGACGATCCGCGCATCGGTCAACTGCCCGAACTGCTCGAGCGCGGCCTCGAGATCGAGGAACGGCTGGCCCTGCAAGCGGAGTACGCCGGCCGCAAGTATTTTGCGCTCAACGAAGTCGTGATCCGAAAAGGCGGCGTGCGAATCGTTCCCTTTACGCTGCGCCTAGACGACGAATCAGCGGTGGAGATTCCGGCCGACGGGCTGTGCATTGCGACGCCGACCGGCTCGACGGCGTATTTTCTCTCGGCTGGGGGCTCGATTATCTCACCGCGCGTCGATGCGTTCGGCATCGTTCCGCTTTTGCCGCATACGCTCTTCTCGCGTCCGATCATCGTGCCGGCGAGTTCGCGCATCGAAGCCGGCTGCGACGTCGAGCCCGCAAACGCGCACATCGAATGCGACGGAGAGCTGGTTGCCGAGATCGAACCCGGCGAGAGCGTTATCGTCCAGCGCCACCCCAAGCGCGTGCGCTTCGCCCGCACTTCCGTGCTGCACTTCTTCGAGCGGCTCGAGACGAAGCTCAAGTGGGGCGTTTCCATCAAAGGACTGCCGCGTTAAGAGGGTGCTGAAGAAGCTACGAATTGAGAACTACGGTCTCATCGAGAGCGCCGAGATCGAGTTTGCCGACGGCGCCACGATCTTCACCGGTGAGACGGGCTCGGGCAAAACGATGTTGTTGGGTGCGCTCGGATTCGCACTCGGCGCGCGCGCGGATCAAGCCGCCGTCAGGCGCGATGCGCAGAGTTCGATGGTGACGCTCGTCTTCGAGCCCGACGATGCGCTCTTGCAGCGCTTGAACGCCGAAGGCTTTGCCGTCGACGAGGGCGAGGAAGCGAGCCTCGTGCGCGAGATGACGCAGGTGGGCAAATCGAATCTCCGCGTCAACGGGCGTCCCGCGACCGCGGGCTACGTGCGTGAGTTCGCGACGCAGATCGCCGAGATCGTCGGGCAGCATGAAGCGCAGCGGCTCCTCTCGCCCGCGTATCATTTGGAGTTACTCGATCGCTTCGGCGGCCCGAAGACGCTCGAGACGCGTTCCGCGGTGGAGCGGGCGCATGCTCGTGCGCGCGAGTCGGCCGAGGCGCTTGCCGCCCTGCGCGCGCAGGAACAAAATGCCGTAGCACGCTTCGAAGAGGCGCGTTACGCCGCCGACGAGATTACTGCCGCCGTCCCGGAGATCGGTGAAGACGAGCGGTTGACGGCGCGCCGCCGTTATCTGGACAACGTCGAGCGCATCGCGATCGCCTTGCGCAGCGCCCGCGAAGCGCTCGCGGGAGAGGACGGAAGCGTGACCGGCGCGGCCGGCACGGCGAGCGCCGCACTCTCCAGCATCGCGGACGTCGCTCCCGCGCTCGGCGATCTCGCCGAGGAGCTGCGCGCGATGCAGAGCGAGGCGAACGATCTCGCCGCGCGCGTTGCGCGCGAACTCGATGTCACGGAGTACGATCCGGCGGAGCTGGAGAGCATCAATGCGCGGCTCGACCTTTTGGATCGCCTAAAGCGCAAGTACGGCGGAACGCTCGAAGCGGTCGTGCGCTATGCGCGCGAAGCCGAAGAGACCGTCCGGGAGCACGAGCACCACGACGAGCGCGACGCGGAGCTGGCGGCTGCGGCTACCGCTGCGGAACGGGAGTTGTTCGAGAGCGCCGAGCGTCTAGGGAAGCTGCGCCGAGGTTCGGCGCGTTCGCTCGTCAAACGTGTTGCGGCGGAGTTGGGCGACCTCGCGCTCGGATCGGCAACGTTCGACGTGGCTTTCGAGCCGCTCGAACGCATCGGGCGCAACGGCGGCGAGCGTGCGGAGTTTCAG
This sequence comes from Vulcanimicrobiota bacterium, assembly GCA_963838895.1. Lineage (GTDB taxonomy): Bacteria > Vulcanimicrobiota > Vulcanimicrobiia > Vulcanimicrobiales > Vulcanimicrobiaceae > Tyrphobacter. The sequence continues at coordinate 237,806 of CAWIST010000004.1, read as the reverse complement.
TTCTCTGCAAACGCCGGCGAGGCAGCGCGCCCGTTGACGCGCATCATTTCCGGCGGCGAGCTTTCGCGGGTTTTGCTCGCGCTCGTCGTCGCATTGGCGGGGGCACGCGAGCGTACGGCCCTCGTCTTCGACGAGATCGACGCGGGAATCGGCGGCACGACGGCAACCGCGGTCGGGGCGCGCATCGGCCGTCTCGGGCGCAACGGCCAAGTCGTTTGCGTCACGCACCTCGCCCAGTTGGCGACGTGGGCGCAGCGCCACTATGTCCTCGAAAAACACGAGCGGCGCGGCGCGACGACGATCAGCGTTCGCGAGATCGAGAACGCGCAGGAGCGGACCACCGAGATCGCGCGAATGCTCTCAGGCGAGCCGCACGACGCGGCGCTGAAGCACGCGCGCGAAATGCTCGCCCGCACGCGCGTCGCAGCAACGTAAGATAGCACGCCGCAGAGTCTTCAGGCGGTCCCTCGACTTCGCTCACTTCGTTCGCTCCGCTCGGGATGACAAGAACGGAGCTGCGCTCGGGATGACAAGAACGGAGCTGCGCTCGGGATGACAAGACCAGAGCGGCCATCCTTTCTGCGCGGGCGACTACGGGATTTGGTGGATTTTTAACAGGTTGGTGCGGCCGGCACCGACCGGCATGCCGGTCGTGAACGCGATCAGGTCGCCGCTGCGCACGTAGCCCCGCCTGCACCATGCGCTTCTCGGTCATCGTCAGCAGCTGGTCGAAGCTATCGTAGTGATCGATCAGCAGTGATTCGGTGCCCCAGAGCAGCGCGAGGCGGCGCGCGACCCATTCGTTCGGCGTGAGCGCGACGATCCGCGCGCGCGGCCGGAAAGCGGCGATGTGATGCGCGGTGTGACCCGTCGTCGTGCCGGTTGCGATGAACGGCGTGCGCAACTCGTCGCTTGCGCGCGTGGCGGCTTCGGCAATCGAACTGGCGATCGATGGATCGACGCCTTGGAGGCAGCGCTCCCGCAGTAAATCGTGCGGGTAAGCTCGCTCGACCTCGCGCGCGATCTCCGCCATCGTCCGCACCGCTTCGGTCGGGATAGGCGCCGCGCGCGGTTTCGGCCGAGAGCATCACGGCGTCGGTTCCGTCGAGAATCGCGTTGGCGACGTCGGTCGCCTCGGCGCGTGTCGGTCGCGAGCGAGGAGATCATCGATTCGAGCATTTGCGTCGCCGTGACGACCGGCTTGCCGGCGCGATTGCAGCGCGCGATCAAATCCTTCTGGATCATCGGGACGGCTTCGAGCGGCATCTCGATTCCAAGGTCGCCGCGGGCGACCATGATGCCGTTGGCCTGTGCGATGATCGCGTCGATGTCTTCGAGGGCTTCGTGCTTTTCGATCTTCGCGAGCACGGGCGTATCTTTGCCACGCTCGGCGATAAACGATTTGACCTTTCGCACGTCGTCGGCGCTGCGCACGAATGAGATCGCGACGTAATCGACGTCGTGCTCGAGGCCGAAGGCAAGATATTCGAAATCGCGATCCGTGACCGAATGGAGATTGAGCGAACCGTCGGGATAGTTGATGCCTTGCGTCGAACGCAGATCGCCGCCGAACTCCACGGTCGTGACGATCTCGGTTGCGCTCTTGTCGACGATCCGCAGCGTGATCTGGCCGTCTTGCAGGTAGATCCGCTTGCCGATCGCGACGTCCGCGGGCAGGTCGGGATAGGAAACCGAGACGCGTGCAGCGGTGCCGGGGACGGCTTGCGTCGTGAGCACGAACGTCGCGCCGCGCTCGAGGCGCACGAAGGCGGCGTCGCCGGCGAGCGGCCCGGTGCGAACCTTCGGCCCCGGAAGGTCTTGCAGCAGCGCGAGCGTCGTGCCCAGTTCGGCGGAGATGCGCCGCGCCTGCGCGATGACATCGCCGTGTTCGGCCGGCGTGCCGTGCGAAAAGTTCAGGCGAAAAACGTTGGCGCCGCGAGACGAAGCAGGGAACGCATCATCGCCCGCCTCGCGCGAGGCCGGGCCGATCGTGGCAACGATCTTCGTGCGCTTCTGGAGGATCGAGTCCATTCGGCGGTCCTTCGACTCCCCTCGCTGCGCTCGCTGCGCTCAGGATGACAAAAATAAACCCAATAAAGGGCTTGGGATGACAAGGGCGGTGCCCCGCGAAGAAGGGCTGCATGTTTCGGCGCGATCCGACGGACGAGCGCCGCGATGAGCGACTCGCCGGGAGCACCCTCGCGTCGCTGCTGTTGCACTTGCTCGCCGCTGCGTTCTTGATTTCGCTCGCTGCGAGTTCTTCGCAGGAGAGTTCGACGCAGACGACGCTCGGCGGTCAGTTCGTCACGATCTCGCAGCAGGTTGCCGCCGTCGCGCCCGCTCGGCCGGTCCCCGCGCGCGTACAGCCGCATCGCCCCGGTGCAACATGTCGTGACGCGGCAGGCGCCGGCGATGCACCCGCTCCAGAGTCCGCACCCGGTCCTCCACGAACTCACCCAAGTCGTGCCGTCGGCGCCGCCGAATCCGACGCCCGTTCCCGCTTCCACCCCGCAGCCGATGCCCGCGCCGACGCGAGCCGTCGCGCTCGCGCAGCCGACGCAAGCGCCAACCCCGAAGCCGACCGCCCAACCGACGCCGCAGCCGACCGTGCCGCCGACCGCAAGCCGATGCCGACCGCCAAGCCGGTCCCGTCGGCAGCGCCGACGGCGCGTGCGACGGCCCGCCCCGCGCCGACCGCCGCCCCGACCGCGAAACCCGCGCCGCGCGCGGCCCCGACCTCGGCGCCGACCCATGCCCCAACCCAGGTGCCGCTCGCGGCGAGGTCGGCGGCGCCGCAGCCGACCACCGCATCGGTCGCTCGCGCGGCCCCTTCCCCGGTGGCGAGACCGAGTTTGGCACCGAGCAATCGCGCCGGCGCGCCGAGCCCGAATCCGAACATTGCCAAGGTTCAGGCGCAAGGGCGCGCCTCTCCGGGACCGTCGATTACGAACGTCGGACACGCCCACGTCGCTCCGCGCCCGATCACGATCGCGCCGACGCCGTCCCCGGCTCCGACCGAGCGCCCGCGTCCAGTGCCGCGGGCAACCCGCAATCCGTATGCCGGTCTCAACGCGCGACTGAACGCCATGCTTCCGCACGGTCCCGTGACGCCGTACACGCTGCACTACAGCGGGAGCCTCTCGCTGGCGGGGCGCCTCGAGCCGACGCCGCCGCCCTCGGTCGTGGCGCGGACGAGATTTCTCTTTCAGGGTCCCGCGGGCGGCGGTGACGGCATGCTGAAGATGTGGGTCGTCGGCGTCGAGCGCCGCGGTCCGTTGCTGATCTGCAACGGATGGATTCTCCACTTCCCGCAAACGATCGGTCAAGGGATTCTCACCGCGCCGAACGTCCCGGTCGGACCGGCGAACGGCATCCAGATCGGCGGCGCTCACCAAGTTCTAGCGGCTTCGCCGCGGGCATGGCGCCGATCGTCGTCGGCATCGGCACGGCCGAGTGCACGAGCGAGCGCTCGTCCCGTTCACGCCGCCTGCCCCCTTGCCGTAAAGGAGAACCCATTCCCCTTGAGCGGCGATGCCGTCGGAGTACACTGGAGTTACGCTAGCGTCACCCCTTGCCCCGAAGAGGAGGGCGGTTGGAACCGCAAGATCCACCGGGCCACGATGGCCCGCGATGACGCGCAAATAGGGGCGCTAACCAGCGCGCGACGGAGGCCGGACGTAACCGGCAGCGCGTCTGAAGTTCGATAGAACGGTACGACCGAGGGGCCGCTCCACATAGGGTTGCGGCCCCTTGTCATGATCGTGTATGCTATGAGCCGATTATCAAGAAGCGTGGGCAGGTCCCGCGCTTCGTCGTTGAAAGGGGGCCCACGCGGCGGAGTCCGCGTGCCGGGGCGCGCAGAAGCATTTCGAATCGGCAGAATCTCGCGGAAGCCTTCGAGCGCGCGCTGGATGCGATCGCGCACGATGGGGCTTTCCGCAAATCGAGATCGTGACACACGTCGCGCAGCCGGCGCGGACGATCGCGTTCACGGTGACCATCGATCGGCCCGGCGGTGTCGATCTCGCCGCTTGCGAGCGCGTCGCCGCGCGTCTGGTCGCGACCTCGAACGCGATCGATGCGCCGTACTGCGCTCGAAGTCGAGTCGGCCGGCCTCGATCGCCGCGCTGACGAAGCCGCGCGATTACGAGCGCTTCGCGGGGATGCGAGCGCGCGTCGTGACGTCGCTTTCGATCGACGGCAGCCAAGACGCATCGCGGCGTGTTGCGCGGCGTGCGCGGTCGAGAACGTCATCCTCGAGACCGAGCAAGGGCGAACTACCGCTGCCGATCGCAACGATCAAGTCGGCGAACCTCGAATACGATCCACGCGCCGACTTCCAGCGTGATAAACGAGAACGGAAAGGGCACCCATGGTAGATACCGCAACTGACGAACGACTCATCGACGTCCTGCAGTCCATCGCGACCGAGCGGAACATCTCGTTCGAGATGCTGCTCGAGGCGACTCGAAGCGGCGCTGCTGACCGCGTACAAGCGGCACTACGGCAGCGAAGCCAACGCGATCGTCATCGTCGACCGGCAGAGCGGCGAGTATCAAGGTCTTTCATCGTCGCACCGTGGTCGAGAACGGTCGAGGATCCCGAAGCTCGAGATCTCCGTGCAAGGAGGCCGGCGGCCCGTATCAGCCCGGCGATTTCTTCGACGAAGAAGTCACGCCGAAAGAGTTCGGACGCATCGCCGCGCAGACCGCGAAGCAGGTGATCGTGCAGCGCATTCGCGAGGCCGAGCGCGACACGGTCTTCAACAAGTACGCGCGCAAGCTCAACGATCTCGTGACCGGCACGGTGCAGCGCTACGAACAACGCAACATGTACGTGCTGCTGGAGGGCACGCGACGAAGCGATTCTGCCGCTCTCCGAACAGGTACCCGGCGAGATCTTTCGGATCAACGATTTCATCCGCGCGTACGTCGTCGACGTTCGCAAAGTCGCCGAAGGGGCCGCAGGTCGTGCTTTCGCGCACGGCCGAAGGGCTCGTGCAGCGTTTGCTCGAGCTGGAAGTGCCCGAGCTGCGCGAACGGCGTCGTCGAGATCATGGCGATCGCGCGCGAGCCGGGCAGTCCGCTCGAAGGTTGCGGTGCGCAGCCATCGCGCCGGAGGTCGATCCGATCGGCGCGTGCCTCGGTCCGAAATCGAGCCGCATCGCGAACGTCTCCGACAATTTGCGCGGTGAGAAGATCGACGTCATTCGCTGGGCACCCGATGCGCAGACGTTCATCATGAACGCCCTTGCGCCGGCGAAGGTGATCTCGCGTCGAGTTGTTCGAGGACGACGGCGTTGCGCTCGTCATCGTTCCCGATTATCAGCTTTCGCTCGCGATCGGGCGCGACGGGCAAAACGTACGGCTTGCCGCGCGTCTGACCGGATGGCGTCTCGACATCACGAGCGAAACCGAAGCCGACGCAAGCCGTGAGCGCTATCTCGCCGAACGCGCGGAGCGCGCCGGCGGCGTCGAAGCCGGAGGTCGTACGAAGCCGAAGAAGCGCGAGCAGAGCCAGGAGGCAGCCGCGGTCGCGTGCCGACGAGGAGCTGAGTCGCAAACTCGAGGAGTTCCGTCGAGAGCGGCGTATGGCAGCGAGTGCCGTCCGATCCGGACCTGCGTCGGATGTCGCCGGCGCTTGCCGCAGGCTGGACTCGTGCGCTTCGTACGCGACGGCAGCGGCTGGAGCGCCGATGCCGGGCGGTACGGCGGCAGCCGGGGCGCGGCGCCTACCTCTGCTCCGCCGCCTGCGCCGAGGCGGTCGGCGAGGAATCGCCGCTACCCGGGGCTTGCATCCGTGGCCGGCAGAATACGGGTCGTGGAGTGGTTCAAACGATATGATCGACCATGACAACCGCTAGCGTGCGCGAGAGCGCATGCTCGTGACCTAGACGCGGGCCGGCCAGGATCGCTGGAGGGCTCCGCGCCTTCTAACGACTGGAGCCTTCGGTGCGCACGTCGCATCGAAGTGTGAAGCTTGGCTACCGGAAAAGTACGAATCTTCGAGCTCGCAAAAGAAGTCGGGCTCACCTCGAAGGAACTGATCTCGCTCTTCAACGAGCGTCTGGGCGGGGTCTTCGAGGCCAAGAACCAACTGAGCGTCGTGCCCGACCAGATCGCCGATCTGGTCCGAAGCGTGCTGCTCAAGCCTGCCTCCGGTAACGGCGGCGCCGCCAAGAAAAAGGTGGAGCCGCAGGCCCCCGCCGCCCCTCCCGCCGCTCCGGCCGCACCCCGCAAAGGCGAAGGCTGCGCCCAAGGCCGCGGCTCCGGCCGCGCCCGAGGCGCCGATCCCCAAGCTGCGCCCAGTTCCCTCCGGTCAGCCCTCGGTCGCGAAAGCGCCGCCCACGCCACCGCCGGCGGCCGCGCGCCCCGGGGTCGCGCCGCGTCCCGGCATCGCACCGCGTCCGGGCGTCGCCCCGCGCCCGGGCCAGGTTGCTCCCGGCCAAGGCGGCCGCGCGCCGATAGCGCCCGTCCGCCTCCGCGCCGCCCGTCGGACGCCGGCCCGCCGGCAACGGTCCCGTTCCGCCCGATGCCCGGCCGCGCGCGTCGCGCCCGCGACCGAGGCGCCCGACGCCATCCGCCGGCCGGCCCGGCGAACGTCCCGCGCTCGCGCGAGGACAAGGCGGCCGCCAAGAAAGACCGCGAGACGGAGCTGCTGCTCGAAAAGGATCGGCATCGCAAGAAGAAGGGGCCGACGCGACGCAGCGACGCGCCTGAGCGGAGCCTCGAGACGATCGAGATTCCCGACCTCTTGACGGTGCAAGAGCTTGCGACGTCGATGATCGTTCCGGCCAAAGACGTCATCAGCGAGCTGATCAAGATGGGCACGATGGCGACGATCAACCAGAACATCCCCAGCGACGTCGCGATCGCGGTCGCGAAGAAGTTCGGTTTCAACGCGGTCGTCAAAGAGGCCGGCGAAGAAGTCACGGTCGAGCAAGAAGAAGATCGGCCGGAGATGCTCACCGACGCGTCCGCCGGTCGTCACCGTGCTCGGTCACGTCGACCACGGCAAGACGTCGCTGCTCGACAAGATTCGCCAGGCCGAAGTCGCCGCCGGCGAAGCCGGCGGCATCACGCAGAAGATCGGCGCGTACACCGTCGAGCGCAACGATCGCAAGATCACCTTCATCGACACGCCGGGCCACGAAGCGTTCACGGCGATGCGCGCGCGCGGCGCGAAGGTCACCGACGTCGCAATCCTCGTCGTGGCGGCCGACGACGGCGTCATGCCGCAGACGAAGGAGGCGATCAGCCACGTCGCGCGCCGCGGGCGTGCCGATCGTCGTTGCGATCAACAAGATGGACAAGCCGGACGCGCAGCCCGATCGCGTCAAGACAGCAACTGGCCGAGGACGGGTCTGCAACCCGTCGATTGGGGCGGCAACGTCGAGATGGTTCCGGTGTCGGCGAAAACCGGCGACGGGCATCGACAAACTGCTCGAAACGGTCCTGCTCGAAGCCGACATCCACGATCTCAAAGCCAACAAGAATCGCCGCGCAACGCGGCGTCGTCATCGAATCGCGCCCTCGACCGCGGACGCGGCGCGGTCGCGACCGTGCTCGTGCAGAACGGAACGCTGCGCGTCGGGCGACATCGTCGTCGTCGGTGGAACGTTCGGTAAAGTGCGCGCGCTCATCGACGACAAGGGAAAGCAAGTGAAGAAGGCCGGGCCCTCGATTCCGGTCGAGGTTATGGGCCTTGCCGACGTGCCGGCAGCCGGCGACACGTTGATGGTCGTCAGCGACGAGCGCGTCGCGCGCGAGACCGCCGCAGAAGCGGCAGCTGCGCCGCCGCGACGTGCGCATCGCGGCAACCGGCTCGCAGAAGGTCTCGCTCGAGACGTTCATGTCAGATGCCGGCCGACGGCAAGAAGACGCTCAACCTCATCATCAAGGCCGACGGTCAAGGTTCGGTCGAGGCGCTGCGCGCGCGCATGGAATCGCTCTCGAACGACGAGGTCGACATCCGCGTCATCCACGGCGGCGTCGGCGCGATCTCGCCCAACGACGTGAACCTTGCGTCAGCGCGTCGAACGCGGTGCTGATCGGCTTCAACATTCGTCCGGACGAAACCGCGAAGCGTCTGGCGCGAGCACGAACGGCGTCGATCTGCGCTTCTACCAGGTCATCTACGAGATCGAAGACGATCTGCAAGAAGGCGATGCGCGGCATGCTCGCGCCGGTCGAGCGTGAGATCACGCTCGGCCGCGCCGAAGTGCGCGAGGTCTTCAAGGTCAGCAAGGTCGGAACGATCGTCGGCTGCTACGTCACGAGCGGCAAGATCACGCGCAACGCGAAGGTGCGCGTCATGCGCGACTGCGGCCGTGGTGTTCGACGGCGAGATCGAATCGCTGCGGCGCTTCAAAGACGACGTTCGCGAGGTTGCGGAAGGCTTCGAGTGCGGCATCCAGGTCGCGAAGTTTCAAGACCTCAAGGAAGGCGACGTCATCGAGGCCTACGCGAACGAGCTCGTCGCGGCGCCGGAGCCGGCGACGGGTATGAAGTCGCAACGGCATGCGCGGATCGATCACGAGATTCAACGCGTGCTCGGCACGTTGATCACGCAGGAGCTCAAGGACCCGCGCCTCGGCTTCGTGACGGTCACGCGCGCCGAGGTCAGCGACGACCTGCAGCACGTGCAAGGTCTTCGTCTCGGTGATCGGCGACCGGCACCAAGCGCGGCAGTCGCTCGAAGCGCTGAGCCACGCCGGAGGTTTTCTTCGCGGCGAACTGGGGCATCGCGTCGATCTGCGCCACACGCCGGAACTCGTCTTCGTCGAAGATCGCTCCACCGAGCGCGCGATCGAACTCGCGGCGCAGCTGCGACAAGATTCCGAACGCGGCGAGCGCAGGAGCGAGTGGAGTGATCGAGAGACGTGCGCGCGTGGCGAGCGCCGCAGAAGTCGTCGACGAGCTGCGCCGGCGGCCGGCGTTCGTGATGGTTAGCCACGTCAAGCCCGACGGCGACACGCTGGGTGCCGGGCTCGCGCTCGGCATCGCGCTCAAGAAACTCGGCAAGCGCGTGCACTACTTCCAGCAGGACCCCGTGCCGCGCAACCTTCGGTTTCTGCCGGATACGCAGTTCGTCTCGAGGGATGTGCCTGCGGATCTCCCGGCGCAACACGCTCTACGTTTTCTGCGACATGAGCGATCTCGCGCGGGCGGGCGAGTTTCTGCCGCAGGTTTCGCGCGAAAACTCACTGGACATCGATCATCATCTCGGAAACACGCATTTCGGCGCGTTGAACTACGTGCTCCCGACGGAATGCTCGACCGGAACCTGCGTCATGCACCTGCTGCGCGGCTTGGGCGTGCCGATCGATGCCGAGATCGCGACCTGCATCCTCACGACGATCATGACCGACACCGGCGGTTTCATGCACTCGAACACGTCGCCCGAAGCGCTCGAGTTGGCCGCCGAGTTGATGCGGCGCGGTGCCGACAAGGAAAAGATCACGCGAGAGATCTTCGGGAACAAGCGCGTCGCGGCGACGAAGCTGCTCGGCGCGTGATCGACGCGATGCAGTTCGGTCACGACGGGCGCTATTGCTGGTCGCACGTCGACGACGCCATGCTCGCGGCGTGCGGTGCCGACGGTGAAGATACCGAGGACATGGTCAACGTACTGCGCGGACAGGAGGGCGTCGAAGTCGCCGCGCTCTTCAAGGCCTACGACGGCGAAGTACGCGTGAGCCTGCGTTCGAGCGGCCGCATCAACGTGCAGGCTGCGGCAGCGGCCTCGGCGGCGGCGGACACTTCCGCGCATCCGGACTGGATTTCCGCGGCTCGATCGACGAGGCGGTGGCCGCGGTCGACGCAGCGCTCGTTGCAGAGGGCTTATAACGAACCCTCGACACGGTGCTAGGGTTCGTTAACGTCTTCAAACCCGCGGGCCCGACGTCGGCGCAGATCGTCGCGCGGTTACGCCGCATTTACGGCGTCTACGCGAGGGATCGCCGCATCGCGGCCGGTCACCTCGGGACGCTCGACCCGCAGGCGGCGGGCGTATTGCCGATTGCGATCGGCAAGGCGACGCGACTGATTCCGCTGCTCACGGATCAGCGCAAAGCCTACGCGGGCGTCATCGTGCTGGGCCGTGCAACCGATACGCAGGACGCGCTCGGTGAGACGACGGCGAGCGGCGAGGTTCCGGCGAACTGGGAGGGCGTTTGCGCGAAGCGATTCCATCGTTCATCGGCCGCATCGAGCAGATGCCGCCGATGTTCTCCGCGGTGCACCACGAGGGGCGGCGCCTCTACGATTTCGCGCGCGAGGGGAAGACCGTCGAGCGGAGCGCGCGCACCGTGACCGTCTACGCGATCACCGTGATGGGCATCGAAGAATCGGCGGCGCGGATGCGCGTCGCGTGCAGCGAAGGAACGTACGTGCGCACGCTCTTCGCGGATCTGGGCGCCGCGATCGGCGTTCCGCGCGCACATGGGCGCGCTCGTGCGCGAAGCGTCGGGGCCCTTCGTGCTCTCCGAGGCGCGGATGATCGAGGAGATCGCAGGAGATCCGAGCGGCGCGCTCATCCCGCCCGAGCACATCATTCCGTTTCCGACGATCGTGCTCGATCTTCGCGGCTCGTCCGATTTTCGAGCGGGGCGCGATCGTGCCGTTGCCGGAGGGAGCGCCCGCGAAGCACGTCTTCGTGCGCGACGAGACGCGAACGCTCGTCGGCGTCGGCGAGACGCACGGAGCGTTGCTGGCGCCGCGAAAGGTCTTCACGTGAAGATCCGCCACGACCTCATGCGGGAAATCGACCGGCCGCTCGTGCTGGCGATCGGCTTCTTCGACGGATTGCACCTCGGTCATCGCGAGATCGTTCGCGCGACGCTGCGCATGCGCAAGCCCGGCCGGCGCGCCGGCGTGCTGACCTTCGCAAACCACCCCGCGAGTTACTTACGGCCGGGAACGGAGCCGCCGCTGCTCGCGACGCCGCAGGAGCGGCTCGATCGACTCGCGGAGGCGGGCTTCGAAGAGTGTTTCTTCGTGCCGTTCGACGAGCAGATGGCGTCGATGGGCCCGCAGGAGTTTCTGGACATGCTCGTCGCGCGGATCGGCGTTTGCGGCATCGCGGTCGGCGAGACGTTTCGCTTCGGACACAAGCGAACCGGCGACGTGGATTTGATGCGCAGCTTCCTCGCGTCGCGGAACGTCGAGATCGTCGCGGTTCCGAGCGTCAGCTTCGACGGCGACCGCGTCTCCTCGACGCGCATTCGCGCGCTCGTCGCTGCCGGTGACATCGAGCGCGCCGATGCGTTGCTCGGGTGCGCATATGAACTGCGCGGCATCGTCGAGATCGGTGCCGGGCGCGGCCACGGGCTTGGTTTTCCGACCGCGAACATTCGCCCGCCGGAGAAACTCTTGCCGAAGGACGGCGTTTATGCGGCAGTTGCGCGCTACGACGGACGGGATTGTGCGGCATTGCTTTCGGTCGGGACGAACCCGCAGTTCGGCGACGATGGAGAGCGTACGGTCGAGGTGTGGCTGCGCGATTTTCGCGGCACGATCTACGGGCGCGAGCTGAGCGTGCGCGACCTGCGCTTCGTGCGCGCGCAGCATGCGTTTGCCTCGATCGACGACCTCGTGGCGCAGATGCGCCGCGATCTCGAAGCCGTCGCCTATCCGAGCTTTGCATGATGCGGCGATATTTCTTGGTTATGGCTTTAGTGGCGGTGGCGGCGCTTGCTGCTTGCGGCGGGTCGTCTTCGAAGGTCGGCATTGTCGTGGGAAACACTGCTCCGAATTGGAGCGAGCCTCTTTCCACCGGCGGGCAGTTCTCGTTTGCCTCGCTGCACGGCAAGCCCGTCTATCTCAACTTCTTTGCGACGTGGTGCCCGCCGTGCAAGGAGGAGACCCCGTGGGTTGAAACCTTGCAGCAGCGTTACGCCTCGCGTGGGCTGCACGTCGTCGGGATCGACATGGCGGAGAATGCACAGCTGGCACAGCGCTATCGCGCGCAATATCGGCTCACATACCCGGTTGTCGTGGATTCGGGCATGCTCCAAGACCTCTACAACATTAACGGCCTCCCGGTCCACGTCTTCATCGCTCGAAACGGGACGATCCAGCGCCTCGTGGTGGGGGAGATGGCGAAATCCGAGATCGAATCGGCGGTGAAGGCGTTGCTCTAGCCACGGACCCGCGGTCCAGGCGCGGGGCATAGTTGCCGGTAGATTGCGGTCATTATAAGGGTCGAGACGGGAATGGAGACAAACAGGCCGAGCCCAAGCAAACTCGCACCCAGCACGTTGAAGACGAGAAGACCGGCAAGAACCGCCGCCATGCGAATCGTTGCATCCGAGCTTAAGATTGCGCTCCGCTCAAAGCTGCGCACTAGATTCTTTTCTCCATCGACAGTGCAAAAGCCAAACAAGGAGTAGCGAACGCCAAAATAGATGCCAGGAATAACCAGTAGCGCAAGTCCAGCTACAGTCCCCAAGATATGTAGCACTTGCCCAACGAGGAACTTTGGTCCCAGGCTCAGCTGCGTAACAGCGTCGATAAAGCGCGGCTCTTTACCATCGTATAAGGCGAGGCAAATCTGGGGAAGGCCGGCTTCCATTCCGGCGAAAGTAATGAGGAATGCCACGTGTGCTGCGGTCCAAAGCACGATGCCATACCGTTGACCAGCAAAGACGACCAGCTCTAAGATCACCCAAGCCCCGAACATCGTCAACAGAATCGCCGAAAAGAGAGTCCACCGCTTCTTGAACGTAGACCACGCGAATCGGAGTGCTTCATTAACGGAAAGAGTGGGGGTCCCCAATATGCCGCCTCTTCGCCCAGCGGTGCTACGGGAGCAGATCGGCGACGCGTAGGGCCAAATCGGGGAAAGCGAACGGCGCGATTGCGTCATTGCTTCGAAGGCTGCGCACGTTGGAGTAAGCGCCGTCACGCGGTTGCGTATAGGCTTCGATTGCGTTGCTCGTCAGATCGATGAGCCACGTCTCCGGAATTCCTGCAGCGGCGTAGAGCGGTAGCTTGAGCGTGCGATCGAGATCCAGCGACGAGTCGGCGACTTCGACGAGCAGCAGGACGTCCCGCGCGCTGGGATGCGCGAACGCATAGAGATCATCGCGGGGCTCGAGAAGGGCGATATCGGGTTCGGGTTCTGAATCGGGCGGCAGGCGAACAGGGCACTGAGCGCTGACGACAGCGCGATCACCCAGCGATCTTGTGAAAACCCGGTTCAAGCGTCTGACGGCGGCAGCGTGGCGCGACCCGATGGTCAACTTCTTGACGATCTCCCCGGCGAGCAGTTCTGCGCGATCGTCGGGGACCAGGATCCCGCGGGCGACCATCTCGTCGTAGGCCTCGACCGTGAAGTGATGATGCGCGAGCGGTAACGTCATGAGGACCATCTTCGACGTCGCGTTCATACGTCCCATTCACGCGCGGGCCTTCGGTGACAAGGCTAGATCGACGTCTGAGCGACCTTGAGTTCAGGGGACGCGCACGTCTCGACGTTGTACCATTCCCGTTGCGAGCTGTCGACGAAGGTCACGCGAACGTCTTGGGGGCATCCACGGGTAATCGTGAACGTTCGACTCATACCGGGCGCGATGACCTCGGCAGGGCCAAGGAGATCCGCCTCCCAGTGTTCGTCTGAAGGGGGAGAAATCTCTACGTGTTCGATCGCTTTCGACGTGGCATTGTAGATCGTAAAGCTATGCGGGGGACCCGACGTCGGCTGGGTTGGCGACGCCGCTGCTTGGAGCGATGTGAGACAGGTGTCGTACCCGCGCCATATTTGCTCTTGCTCGTCCATGAACGTTACGCGAACGTCCTGCGCACAGCCGCTCGTGATCGAGAACGTACGCGCCCGCCCCGGTTCAATAAGTTCGCTCGGGCCGAGGAGGTCGTCGCCCCAGTTATTGTTCGAAGGCGGTGAGATTTGCACGTATTCGACCGCCTCGGAACCCGTATTAGAGATCGTAAAGTTGTGCGCGGGCCCCGGCGTCTGCGCCGGCACCTGAACGGGGGGCGCAGCACTCAACAGTACCGCGATGAGGAATGCGCCTAATGCGTTCATTTGAAACTTGCGCTTCTCCTTCGGGCACGGGCTGCTTGGAGGCCTGGGCGCCTCTGCGATTAGCGTCATGAGGGCCGCGGATTTAGATTAGGCCGCTTTGACGACAAGCGTCCCGTCCCTCAGATCGACTTCCGCGATGCCGCCTTCTTTAATCTCGCCGCGCAGAATTGCAGACGAGAGCGGCGTGCTGATGCGGCGGGAGACGGTTCGCCCGACATAGCGTGCGCCGCTTCCGGCGGCCATCGATTCCAAGGCGAGATAGCGCCTCGCTTCCTCCGAAAGCCGCAGGCGCACGAGGCGCGCGTCGAGGCGACCGGCGAGCGCGTTGACGTGGATCGCGACGATCTGTTCGATCTGATCGAGTGAGAGCGGCTCGAACTCGACGACTTCGTCGATGCGATTGAGCAACTCCGGGCGCAACACGACCTGCATGTCCTCCTCCGAAAGGTTCGTCGTGAGGATGATGATCGCGTGGCGAAAGTCGATCTTGCGGCCCTTCCCGTCGGTCACGCGGCCGTCGTCGAGAATCTGCAAGAGAATCGCCGCGACATCCGGATGCGCGCTCTCCAACTCATCGAAGAGCACGACGCAGTACGGGCGGCGCCGCACGGGCTCGGTCAACTGCCCCGGCTCGTCGTGTCCGGCGTACCCGGGCGGCGCGCCGAGCAGCCGTGAAACGGCGTGCGCTTCGTTCAACTCGGAGAGATCGACGCGAACCAGGGCCGCGTCGGTTCCGAAGAGCGCGCTCGCGAGCGCCTTTGCGAGCTCCGTCTTTCCGACGCCGCTCGGGCCGTGGAAGAGAAAGCTCCCGAGCGGGCGCCGCGGGTCGTGTAGGCCCGCGCGGGCGCGGCGAATTGCCTCGGAGACCGCGCCGATCGCGCGTTCCTGGCCGACGACGCGCCGCGCGAGCGTCTGTTCGAGGTCGAGCAATTGGTTCGCTTGCGACTCGCTCATCGCTTCGACCGGGATGCCGGTCCATTTCGAAACGACTGCGGCGACGTCGGCGCGCGTGACGCGCGAAGACAGATCACCGGGCTTCGCGCGCAATGCCACCGAAGCGGCAGCTTCGTCGATCAAGTCGATGGCTTTATCGGGCAGGAAGCGATCGGCGATGTATCGCGCCGAGAGTTGTGCCGCCGCCTCCAAAACGTTATCGGCGATCGTGACGCCGTGATGCGCGGCGTATCCGTCGCGCAGGCCGCGCAGGATTTCGATCGTCTCCTCGACGCTCGGCTCCTCTACCATCACCGGCTGGAAGCGCCGCTCGAGCGCTGCATCCGACTCGACGTACTTGCGGTATTCGTCGAAGGTCGTTGCGCCGATGCACTGGAGATCGCCGCGGGCGAGTTCGGGCTTGATCATCGAACTCAAGTCGAGCGAGCCCTCCGCGGCGCCCGCGCCGACCAGGGTGTGCATCTCGTCGATGAAGAGGATGATGTCGCGCGCGCTGCGCCGCACTTCGTCGAGGATGCGCTTCACGCGTCCTTCGAACTCGCCGCGATACTTCGTTCCGGCGACGAGCGGCCCGAGTGAGAGCGCGACGACGCGCTTTCCGCGTAATGCGGCGGGAACGCCGCCCGCAACGATTCGCTGCGCGAGCCCTTCCACGATCGCCGTCTTGCCGACGCCGGGTTCGCCGACGAGCACCGGATTGTTCTTGCTGCGGCGCGCGAGAATCGAGATGACGCGCTCGATCTCGTTGTCGCGGCCGATCACCGGATCGAGCTTTCCGTTGCGCGCCAAAGCGGTGAGGTCGCGCGAAAAACTGCCGAGCGTGGGCGTGTTTCCGCCGCGCAGACGCCGCGTAAACTCATCGACCGGCGAGCTGCCCGCGGGCCCTTCGCGACGCAGTCGGTCGGCAAGAATCGCGCTGCCCGCGAGGAGGCCCGCCGCCGCGAGCGCGGCGCCGAGCAACGGAACGGCCGCGTTGCGGCGCGCGCACGTCACGCAAAGGTGGCGCTCGCCGTCAAAGGCGGTGGCAGGGCGTTGCCCGCAGGCGTCGCAGGTGACGTCGGTCATCGCATCATGGTTTCGCGAGGAAGACGAAGTTCACCGTCACGGTGACGGTCGTGTTCGAGTTGTCGAAGGTGGTCGGCGCAGCCCCAACGGTTGCCATGCGAAGCATCGGTTGCGGCGACGGAACGTACGCGCCGCCGAGCGAGATCGAGTAGATGCCGACGATGCGCAGATGCGCCGTTTCGGCAAGTGCGTTCGCCTGGGTGGTGGCGTCGGCGACCGCTTTCTGCGTCGCCTGGCGGCTTGCGGCGCTCGTGTCGGCGAGTCCGAAGTAGACGCCGTTGATCGAAGTCGCTCCGGCTGCGGTCGCCGCATCGACGACCCCGCCTGCGAGCGAAATCGGATGCATCTTGATCGCGAACGAACGATTCACGGTGTAGCCGTATTGCACGTCGGGCGACGGATTGATGCGCGGGCGCGGGTTGTAGTTGACGTTGTAATAGGAGAGGGTGATGTCGCTGCGCGCTACGCCGAGGGCGACGACCGCGGCGACGACGCGCTCGTAGAGCGCCTCGTTCTGTGAAACCGCGACCTGGGCGCTCTGTGCGTTCGTCTCTACGGCGGCATCGACCGTGGCTTGGTCGGGCGGAAGGGAGACGCTGCCCGTTCCGGTCACGGCAATTTGGGTAAGCCCCGCGGCATTCGCCGCAATCGGGGAAAGAAGAAGCAACGCGGTAAGGAAGGCGGAAAAGTAAGCAGGCATGTCTATTCTTTCTTGGATTATCTTCGGATTCATCGTCGGAGCGGTTGCGAAGTGGATCGTGCCGGGCCCGGCGCCCGCCGGCATCCTCGGCGACATCGTCGTTGGGATCATCGGGGCCTTCATCGGGGGCTGGCTCTTCCATCAGTTCGGCCACGCGGGCATCGAGGGCTTCTGGAACTGGCACAGCTGGCTCTGCGCGGTCATCGGCGCGGTTGTCTTGCTGTGGGCTGCCAGGCTTCTGTCGGGGCGAAGGGTGACATCGGGGTAGCCGCCTAAGTACCAGCGGCCATGGCGTACATCATCACCGAACCGTGCATCGGCACGAAGGACAAGTCGTGCATCGACGTTTGTCCCGTCGATTGCATCCACGGCAAGGACGAGGACGAGATGCTCTACATCGACCCCGAGGTCTGCATCGATTGCGGCGCGTGCGTTTCGGCATGCCCGGTCGAGGCGATCTTCGCCGACTCCGACGTGCCCGAGAAGTGGCAAAACTACACCCAGATCAACGCGGACTACTTCAAGAAGGCCGGCACCTGAAACGCTTTCGCGGCCCGGCATCGCTCGCGATGCTGCTCCTACTTTCGGTTGCTTGGGCAGGCGCGCAGGCGACATTGCCCAGGCCCGCGGATACGCCGGCTTCGTCCTTCATGCCGCTGACGACGCCCACGCCGCAGGTCGGGCCACCGATCTCGGTCGACGATGTGCTCGCGCAGTCGCGCGAATACGATAACAAACCCGTCGCGGCGGTCGGCACGGCCGAGCGCGTGCGCACCGACGAAACGTCGCGCGGAGCGGTGTTGCAGTTCGATCTGTGCGGCCACCGCTGCATCCATATTCTCGACGCGAGCAATCCGACGGTTGCGGAGGGCGCGACGGCGACCGTGACCGGGACGTTTCACACGCACTTCGAGCGCGGGCGCTTCTCCGCCGACGACATCATCATCATCGTTCCCGGCGGGCTTCCCGCCGACGATTCCTCGGATTGGCGGCGTAACCTTGAAGGTTGGCCGCCCACGCCCAAGCCGTAGCCTGACAAGGGTCGCGAGATCCGTGCGTACGGCGTTAACCGCCGAGTACTCTATTTATGCAGTTGCGCGCCCACTCGCGTTTCGGCTCAAGAACTGCGGGGACGATAGCTGATTCAAATTCGCACTCGGAGTGTGTCTGCGTTTACGGCGATGATCTGGGAAACGCCCTGGAGAAAGGCCTCATCCTGCGGGCGAGTGCCGAACAGTTTCGCTACGAGTAGATCGTGAATCTCGGGGTAGACGACGGCCACCGTCTCACCTTCCTCCTTCAAGGGGAGAGAACGCTCGATACATCGCGTCTCCCAATCCGGCGGAAGCTTCGGAACATCTTCTCTGATCATGTCGATGTAGACGCCGTTCTCTAAATCGAACTCCGAGTCAGCGCCGAAATGCTCGTGGACGTAGAAAAACCATTCCTCAAAGTCGGCGTACGGTAACGGTACGATGTCGACCTCGCGAGAGCCGACGACGACGTCGATTGGCGGATCGGGGTAGAACGCATGGATTGCCTGCGAGCCAATTATCAAGACGCGACGTGCATTGAGGCGCGTCGCGAACTCAATAATGAGACTGTCGGCTTCCGCAGCGGTCAGGCCACAGCCTCCGCCTGGGTGCCAAACGGACGCTCTCTAACACCAGCTGTGATCAGCGCCTCTTTGGGAAGCTCGTTGCGGTAGAAGGTGTCGCGCTCAGCCTGAGAGACAAATGGGCGAACGGTTGCAACGGCGCGCATGTAGCGACCATACTCTGTCGAGTCATTGAATACTGATGCGACGGCACTTGGGCCCTTCGCGCAAATGTCGAGCCAGTCACGATAGTATGCGAAGTCCCCTTGGCGCGCGCGCATGCGCATAAGCCAGTTGCGAAACTGTTTCAGCGTTTCAGCGGAGATTCGCTTTGCAGCAATGCGACCGAGCAAATACTGACGGTTCGCGATCTCGTCTTCGTATGGTTTGGCATTAACGGTCGTGAGTGGCTCGAGCGCGAGGCTCACGCCCAAGGCCACCGCCAGCTTGTTTAGGACCGACGTGCGAGCGTCATGGCCGCGTTCAATCCGAGAAAGATGCGGCTGCCTAATGCCGGAAGTGACAGCCACTTGCTCCTGAGTGAGGCCGCTAGCCAAGCGAGCCCGTTTTATTGCCTCGCCAATTCGAATGTCCATAGGCTAAATATACATTATCAGGCATATTTGGTAAATAGGCGACAGGCGCTTCTCTGGCCAAGAAGGGCGGTCCTGCTGCTTTGGAGCGGTAGCTGCGTTCGGTCGATCGGCCCTCTTGAGATCGGTTCATTCCCAGGTAATCGCGAAGGTCGTCTGCGGCTGCGCGACGACGACGTCGGCGCCGGCGAGCAACTCGGCAGCCGCCTCGGCGGTGCGAACCGCGCGAATGCTCGCGATCGATCGAAAGCGGCGCCCGTAACGCGCGTCCGCCGAACGCACGAAGACGTTTTCCGGCGCGGCAGCGGTCTGCTCCTCGCTTCGCAGCGCGACGAAGAGGCAGTGCACGATGCCGATGCTGTGCAGCGAATCGCCGTCGCGCACGAAGCCAACGGCGTATTCGCCTGCAATGCCGATGTCGAGCGGCACGACGATGCGCCCGCCGTCGCGCAACTGCTCCCACCATGCCGACGCGATGTCCCTCGCGCGCGCGGAGACGACGATCCGGTCGTACGGCGCCTCTTGCGCAAAGCCGTCGTAACCGTCGCCGAGAACGACGCGCACCCGATCGTAACCGCAGGCGGCGAGCGTCGAGCGAGCCCGTTCGACGAGATCGGGCTCGACTTCGACCGTCACAACGAGCCCGTCGGGTTCGACGAGGTGCGCGAGCAGAGCCGCGTTGTAACCGGTTCCCGTGCCGATCTCCAGCACGCGCGCACCGGGCTGCAGGTCGGCGAGTTCGAGCATCTTGGCGAGCATGCTCGGCTGCGAGATCGACGCCAGCGTATCGGGGCCCTCGGCTTTGATGGAGATCGCGCGATCGGCATAGGCTTCGGCGAGTTCGACCTCCGGGATGAAGCGATGACGCGGCACGGCCTCGAACGCTGCCGAGATCGCGGGCAACGTCACCGCACGAGTGCGGCGCAACTCGGCGGCAAGCTGCTCGCGAAGGCGCGTTTCATCCACCAGCCGGTCTTCGACGCTGCGGGTCGCGAGGGCCTCGGCAGCGCTCGTGCGAAGCAGGCCGCATGGTCGATCAGTGGCTGCAATACTTTTTCGCATCCGCGCCGTGGGTAATGGGCATCGTCATCGTCTTGGTGACCTATTTCGCGACGCGCGCCTCGACCGGGCAGCGTCGCCCCTGACCGACGCCTAGGCTTCCTGCCCGTAGCCTTTCAATAGTTCATGCATGCGGCCCGCCATCTTGACGGCGTCGTCCCATTCGCGTTGCCACATGTTGCGCCCGAAGATCAACCCGACGCATCCGGCTTGCATTGCGACGTGCGCTTTGTGAATGGTGTCTTCGTCGCTGATCTTGCTGCCGCCGGAAACGAGGACGAGGCATCGTCCCGCCGAGCGAACCACGCGCCGCAACGCTTCGAGGTCGTCCTCTTTGAGCGTGTCGTAGGGCTTGGGCATCTGCGAAGCGGTCGCGTCGTTTCGCTTGGGCTGATTGAGTTTGATGATGTCGGCGCCGACCTCCAGCGCGACGCGCGCGGCGTAGTCGACCGCGTAGAGTGATTCCTGGCCGCCCTTGCTCTTGATCGCCGCACCGCGTGGGTAGGCCCAGACGATCAGCGGCATGCCGAGGCGCTCGCAGTCGCGCCGCACTTCGTTGCACTGTGCGATGTCGTCGGCTTGCGCCGGGCTTCCGACGTAGAGCGTGTAGCCCGCCGCATCTGCACCAAGCCGCGCCGCATCCTCGACCGAAGACGTGAGCGGGCTGAATGCGTCGTCGTCGGGGGGAACGTTCGTCTTGCCGTTGACCTTCAGCACCAGCGGCACTCTGCCGGCGTAGGCGCGATGGTATCGCTCCGCCAATCCGATGTGCAGCGCGATCGCCGAGAAACGTCCCTCGACCGCGAGGCGATAGATCCAATCGGTGTCGATCGAAGCGGGGTTGTCGAAAAAGTCGACGGGCCCGTGCTCGAGGCCCTGATCGATCGGAAGGATCATCAGCGTCCCGTTGGCGGGTCCGTGTTCGTAAAGCAACCGATGAAGGCGGGTGCGCTTTCCCGTCGAGAGGTGCATTTCGTCAAACGTGGGGCGGCGTGTTGCGGTAGCGATCATGGCTTTCGAGGCTTCGGCAATGCTCTCGAGCGGTCCCTCGACTTCGCTCGCTACGCTCTGCGCTCGGGATGACAAATATAAAGCAGGCCGCTCCTTTGAGCGGCCATCCTTGCTGAGCGAGGGGATGACAAGGTCGCGCTTGAGCGAAGTGGCCAGGCGTGGACGCGAGAGTCGGTTTTATTGGTCTCGGGTCGATGGGGGAGCCGATGGTTCGCTCGCTCCGGCGCGCCGGGTTTGCCGTCACCGCGTCCGCGCATCGCCGGCGTGAGGCGATCGAGCGCTTACGCAGCGAAGGCGTCGCGGAGGCACCGGATCCGGCGGCGGTCGCGGCTGCGAGCGACATCATCGTGATCTGCGTTCCCGACGCGCCGCAAGTGGAAGACGTGCTGTTCGGCGAGCGGGGCGTCGTGCACGGCGCCCGCGCGGGAAGTGAGATCGTCGACATGTCGACGATCTCGCCGATTGCTTCGCGCCGTTTCGCCGAACGTCTGAGCGCCGCCGGTTTTCACTTCGTCGATGCGCCGATGAGCGGCGGCCCGGTGCGCGCGGCGGAGGGCACGCTCACGATCATGGTCGGCGGCGCGCCGGAGGACGTCGCACGCGTCGAGCCGATCCTGCGCGCGATGGGCACGCCCACGCACCTCGGCGCCGTGGGGATGGGCGAGACCGTGAAACTCGCGAACCAGGCGATCATCGCCAGCGTCATGCTCGGCAACGTCGAGGCCCTCGTGCTCGCCAAGCGCTTGGGGGCGAACCTCGATGCCGTGCGGAAGGTACTCGCCACGGCGACGGCGTCGAACTATCTGTTGGAGCAATGGCTGCCGAAGACGTGGTTTGCGGGAACCTTCGAAGGCGGCTTCTCGCTCGATCTCCTTCGGAAGGATCTGGCGGCCGCACTCGACGCGGCGCGCTCGCTCCAACAACCGATGCCGGCGACGGGACTCGCGTATCAGCTCTACACTGCACGCTCAGCGGAAGGAGACGGCGCGCTCGATTACAGCGCGATCGCCAAGGCCTATGAACGAAACGATTCCAGCGAAATCGGCACGCGGCACCTTCCCTAAGAATCCGGATTTCAACAAGAAGATCCTGGTCGTCGATGACGAGGCGGCGATCCTCAAGACGCTGCGCTTCAACCTGGAGCGCAGCGGATACACCGTCCTGACGGCGACCGACGGCCGGGGTGCGATCTCGCTTGCGCAGCGCGAGCAGCCCGACCTCATCGTGCTCGACATCATGCTCCCCGTGCTCGACGGAGTCGAAGTTTGCAAAGAGATTCGCAAGTTCAGCTCCGTGCCGATCATCATGCTCACCGCAAAAGACCAAGAGATCGACAAGGTGCTCGCCTTCGAGTTGGGAGCGGACGACTACGTCACCAAACCGTTCGCGTTGCACGAATTTCTCGCTCGCGTGAAGGTCCGGCTTCGCCGTCCCGCAGGGGCGCCAAGCGGCAGCGACGAGGCGATCACGCTCGGCGAAATCATGCTCGACCCCTCTCGTCAGCACGTGACCGTTCGGGACGCAGAGGTTTCGCTCGCGCCCAAGGAGTTCGCCCTGCTGCGCGTGCTCATGGAGAATCACGGGCGCGTCGTCACGCGCCAAACGTTGCTCGACAAGGTCTGGGGCTACGATTTCGAGGGGGAGCAACAGACCGTCAGCGTTCACATCCGGTGGCTGCGCGAGAAGATTGAAGTCGATTCGGGCCGCCCGCGTCACATTCTCACCGTGCGCAGCCGAGGATACATGTTTAAAGCGTGACGACGGCGGATTGGACGCTGCTCGCGTTCGCGGCCGGTGTCGCGGCGGTGTTCCCGCTCTTGCAGATTCAAAGGCGCCGCGCTGCCTCACCGGCGCCGCTCGCGCCGACTCCGGCGCGGGAAGAGCCGAACCCGGAGGAGACTTTTGCTCGGCTCGTCGGAGCGCTGCCGCTCGGCGTCCTGCTCGTCGACCGCTCGATGCGCATCGTTTATGCCAACGCGGCGGCCGGGGCGATCTTCGCCTTCGACGCGCGGCGCTCGCACGGAACGCACATGCTCAAAGCGATCCCCAACGTCGAGCTGGAACGGCGCGTGCTCGACGCCCTGCGCGGCGAGGCTTCCGTCGCGTCGCTGGTTCTGCCCGACCACTCGATGCAACGCACCTATCGCGTCTCGATTGCGCCGCTCGAACCGGTGGATTCCTCGGGCATCGTGATCGTCGCGGACGATCAAACGGAGCTGACGCGTGCGGAGCGCGCGAGCCGCGAGTTTCTCTCGAACGTCTCGCACGAGTTGCGCACACCGCTCTCGTCGATCAAACTGATGCTCGAGACCGTGACTGCCTCTCCGGACGACGAAGCGCGCGAAATGTTCTTACCGCAAGCGCTCACGGAGGTCGATCGGCTCGCCTCGCTCGTAGGACGCCTGCTCGAACAAGCGCGCACCGAGTCGGGTCAGCTCAGGCTCGACCTCGCCGACGTCGACTTGGAGAAGATCACGCGCCCCATCGTCGCGTCATTCGATCCGCAGGCCGCGCGCAAGGGCGTCGATCTGCACGTGCAGACTCGACGACCGGTGCGCGTGGAGGCCGACGCGGTTCGCCTCTCGCAAGTGCTCGTGAACCTCATCGACAACGCGTTGCGGCACACGCGCCAAGGTGGTACCATCGTCGTCGAACTGGACGCGCAAGCCAACGAAGCGGTGATGCGCGTGCGCGACACGGGTGAAGGGATCCCGTATCGAGACCTGCCGCACATCTTCGAACGATTCTACGTTGCGGACCGATCGCGCACGCGAGAGAGCGGCGGCGCCGGCCTCGGCCTCGCCATCGTCAAGGGAATCGTCGAGGCACACGGCGGCTCCATCTCCGCAGAATCCACGCTCGGCAGCGGCACTGCAATTACGATCCGCCTTCCGATCATTCGCACGCGTTCGGTTCCTGCGTAGGTTAATAAGGGGATAACGGTAGCCTAATGCAGAGCGGCTACACTAGAGCGCATGCAGTGGGCGATGGACGCGCTGGACGAGCACCTGATGAAGCTCCAGGTGCTGGCCTTCATTGAGGAGCACTGTCGCGAGTTGACCCTGCGCGACGTGCGGGATTGGTACGTCGAAGCCTTCGCCGCCGACGCATCCGAAGACGCTCTTAAGCATTCTTAAGGCTGTCTTAAACTATCCTTACCTAGCCGCCGCTATCCTTAGGGCGCATGGTTGTCACTCGCGGGATCGGCACGATCGCCCCAGAGAATGCTTCTCTTGCGAGCGCCACCGGACAGATCGCCGCCGCGCCGAAGCTGCAAGTCGGCAAGCTCGACGTCTACTACGGCGCCTTCCGAGCGATCAAGAAAGCCTCGCTGGACGTGTTGGAAAATCGCGTTACGGCGTTGATCGGCCCGTCGGGGTGCGGGAAATCGACCTTCATTCGCGCGCTCAATCGGATGCACGACCTGACGCCGGGCACGCGCGTTCACGGTCGTGTCGTGCTCGACGGCGAGGACATCTACGCCCCCGGCGTCGATCCGGTTTCGATCCGGCATCGCATCGGGATGGTCTTTCAGCGGCCGAATCCATTCCCGAAGTCGGTCTTCGATAACATCGTCTACGGACCGCGCGTTCACGGGTTGCGCGACCAGCGCGCGTTGGCCGAGATCTGCGAACGAAGTTTGCGCCGCGCCGCGCTTTGGGACGAGGTCAAGGATCGCCTCGACCGCCCCGCGCTCGATCTTTCGGGAGGACAGCAGCAGCGACTCTGCATCGCGCGATGCCTCGCGGTCGATCCGGAGGTCTTGCTGATGGACGAGCCGGCTTCCGCGCTCGACCCGATCGCAACGAGCAAGATCGAGGATCTCATCGCGGAGCTGAAGGCCGATTTCACGGTCGTCATCGTCACGCACTCGATGCAGCAAGCCGCACGGATCAGCGATTTCACGGCATTCTTCTTGATGGGGGAACTCATCGAGAACGGCACCACGACCTCGGTCTTCACGCAGCCGCGCGACAAGCGAACCGAAGATTATATCACTGGACGTTTCGGCTAGGGACTCGTTCCAGAAAGGTGACGCCGGCATTCTCCAATATCGTGCGACCTTCGCCGTTACGTGGTGATAGCGCCCGGACGTCGCTAAGAGCCGCAGCTTAGAGCACATGAGGCGAGCAGAGCGCTGCGAGGCCAAAAAGCCTTGCAGGCAGGGCGTATAACCCAAAGTACGACCGCTACGCTTGTCGAACCCGATGCCACTCGTGTCCCCGGCTTCTTGAGACTTGATAGTTTTTTGATGACGGCCTCCAATAGGTTCCCCAAGAGCTGCTATGGAACAGCGATGTGCTCCGCGCGCCACGCTGCACGGCGCTGCGCAGCTGCATTCGGCTAAGCGATTAGCGCGTAGATCGGTGCGAGGTTAGCAGCTTTGATGTGAGGCTCTGTGCGAGGTGAGCTTAGCGACCTCGCAGCCTCGCGTCGCATCTCGCGCGCGGCGTGTCGCGCAAAGCCTTGTGAAATAAGGCGTTTCTGCGCCTAGCGCCACGAAGGATGCAAATCACCAAAGCGGGATGCGCGGCCAGCGAGCGGCGAGAAAACGGTCGATGCCGGCAACGCGGCCGGCGGCTCCGATGCAGACGACGACGGCGAGAATGATGTCGGCAGCATCGTTACTTGCCGGTGTCCACAGGTTCATGCCCTTCGCGAGCATGTAGTTTACGAGCAGCAGCGCCGCGACGACGGAAGCCAGACGCGTCGTGGCACCGAAGAGCATGGCGAGTGCGACGTACAGTTCGCCGGCGATCACCAACGACGCAACGAGTCCGAGGTTCGGCAGAACGATTGCGTGGGCGAACGATCGGTAGAGCGAGCTCGCGCTCGGGAGGACTTGTGTCAGAAACCCGCCGAGAATGATCTTGAACGGAGCTGGGGCGGCGAGCTTCCCATGTACGGCGACGGCGAAAATCAAGCCCAAGAATAGCCTGGGCACGACCAGAATCCACCGGGGTATCACGGCGTTACCCCCCACCGGCGACCCGAAGACGGCGGCCACTGCATACAGTAGCCCGGCGAGCCGGGCGTTTTTGGTCACGCACGATCGAGGTACCGTTCGGGTCGATCCGATGTTTCAGATTTGGAACGTCCGTGGCGTTTCATTCTTTGCCATAGACGACGATGCGGATAAGATCGGATATGACACCGCGAGTGGAAGCGCGAGCACAGCCAGAGCCCGGGGCATGATCGCGCGTGGTTCGTGCGCGAGATCGCGCCGAGACTCGACACCTTTTCACTTGGCGAGATCGCTCAGGCCACGGGCTTGTCGCTCGCGGCCTGCTCGCGCGTCCGCGTCGGAACACGCATTCCGCATCCGAGGCATTGGGACGCCTTGATCGCCCTCTTAGAAGAAGGCCTGGAATAAGAGAGGGGTGCCCGAACCCTGGCTCATGAGGCGTTTTGCGCCGTACCTGGTTCGAGAGCGAAGAGGTGGGCGTGAGCGCTCTATTAAACGGAATCCGAGTGCTGACTGGCTTTCGTTTAGGAGAGGAAATGAACAAGTCTTTTAGCTTGCGAATCACTCGTGTGGCATTTGCCTTATCGTTGATGGTGTTACCGCTTGCCGTTTGCGCGGCCAACACGCCGGCGCGCGACGGCGCGACGATCGTCGATTCGGGTTCGACGGATTGGTCGGGATACAAAATGGACGTGTGGTCCGACGGCAACGCCGATCTCACGCTGCAAGATCGCGGGAGAGCGACGCATGGCCCCGTCAAAACCTTTACGATTTCGGCCTCGCTCGCTCACAGGTTCTTCGCCGATCTCAAAGCGGCGCGCGACGGGAATGCGGCGACAGAGTTTTGCGGGACGTACGCCGGGAATGCAACGACGGCGTACGTCCAATGGCACGGCTGGAGGTCGCCCGACCTCGCTTGCGCGCCTGCACCCAATAGTGTGCTCACCCTCGCTTTGATAAACGACGTTAACGCGATCCTTTCCGCCTCGGGCGTCGACAGGAGTCGCCGGCAGCGCCCCATTCTAGCGCCCCCTCAACCCTCGCCCACACCTTCTCCGTAACCGCGTGCATCAACGGTGGTTCGATTCTAGCAACATTCCTGACCGAGCCAAGTGAGAACACGTTTCCCAGACTTCCCGTGCGCGAGGGTGAGCATACATTCGTCGCGTTGTCGAGCGGTATTGCGCTGGATGACGTTGCCTCCATCGAAGTACAGCCGGCAGAAGTCACGGAGCTCTTACCAACAAAACGATCTCGAATACACTACTGATGCTCGGGTTATGCGGGGAGCAAACTGTTGGCCTGCTCAGCCGCAGGCACGTTCGGATCGCGAAGCTGCACTTCATCGGCAAGGAATCAAATCTGCTGGAGGAGGTGGAGGCAGGCTTAGTCCACGACCTTCAAGCGCCCTACACCGAATACCCGAATGCAAGGCGCGAGCGCGGGGCATGGCTCGAAGTCGTTGCGAGACTCAAGGCCATGACCAAGAGCCAGCTGCGAGGCCTCGCGGCCCGGACGGGGCTCTCGTTCACGACGCTCAAGGCCGTGCGCGCCGGGCGCATGCCGCAACCGAGAAATCGCGCGAAGCTCGTCACGGCATTAGGGAAGGCATCCAAGTCGGGCTAGGGCCTATCCCGCGGCGCGACCCCGCTAGGCGCCGGCAAACCGTCCGCGATACTCGCTTGGGGCGAGCCCGAAGCGGCGCTCGAAGGCGCGACGAAATGCATCGGCGCTGCCGTATCCGATCGCAACCGCGATGCGCTCGACCGAGAGGTCATCGTTTGCGAGCAGCCAGCGGGACTCGTCGAGACGCAACTTTTCGACGAACTGTGCCGGCGTGGATGTGAACGCCGCCTTGAACTTCCGAGCGAAATGGCGCGTGCTCAAATTCATGCGTTCCGCGAGCGTCTCGATCGAGAGATCCTTTGCGAGATTATCGCGCATCCACGCGACGATCTCGGCGAACTCGTGCAGCGAATCGGTTTGCAGGCGGAGCGGCTCCGAGTATTGGAGTTGTCCTCCCGAGCGCTTGAAGTACACGACGAGATCGCGCGCAACGGCTAATGCAATCGCGCTTCCCAAGTCTTCCTCGATGAGGGCCAAGGCGAGGTCGATCCCGGCGGTGATGCCCGCCGATGTATAGAAGCGGCCATCCTTGATGAAGATGGCGTTCGGGTCGAGCCTGATCGATGGCCACCGCCGGGCGACATCGTCTGCGAAGCGCCAATGCGTCGTTGCGCGCCGTTCGTGTAAGAGGCCGCTCTCGGCCAACGGGTAGATGCCGGTGCAGATCGTCGCGACGCGCCTGATTCGACGGGCGTTGCGGCGCAGCCAGCCCGCGATCGTCCCGCGCAAGCCAGCATCAACGCGCACTCCGCAACCACCCGGCACGATCACGGTATCGAGCGGCGTGCAGCCCTCGATTGCAACGTCGGTTAGTGCGCGCAAGCCCGACTCGGCTCGAACGGCTCCTTTTTTCACGCCGACGACCAGCAACTCGTACGGCGCGACCGTGCGCTGAGCTGCGTCGTTCGCGGCCGCGAAGGCGTCGAGCGGCCCGGTGAGATCGAGCGCCTGAAGACCGTCGTAGGCGACGATCCCGACGCGTCGCGTGCGGCTCAGGAGCGCGGTTCCAAGTAAAGCATCTGCCGCGCGTAGTCGAAGGTCGCGCGACGCACGAGTGTCAGCACCGGTGTTCCCAGATTACCCGCTTCTGAGCGTGCGGAAAAGCTGCCCGCGCGGCTATTGGCAATGAAGCCGCGAAGGCTGGGAAAGTTGACACTACCCAACGTAAACCCGCGAATAT
Source organism: Vulcanimicrobiota bacterium (assembly GCA_963838895.1). Classification (GTDB taxonomy): domain Bacteria; phylum Vulcanimicrobiota; class Vulcanimicrobiia; order Vulcanimicrobiales; family Vulcanimicrobiaceae; genus Tyrphobacter. The sequence goes on along the minus strand of CAWIST010000004.1, from coordinate 209,012 downwards.
CCGTCATCCGCATCGCAACGGCACCGCCGACGCTCTGGCCCCGCATCGACGACATCGGCTGCACGCGACCAGTCAGCCCGTTCGACGCAAGCCAATGCTCGAAGAGAATGAGTCCCACATTGTTCCCGAGATCGATGCCGAAGCTGCCCCGCACGCCGTCGAGCGATGCGTCGGCTAGCGGCATGTCGCTCGTGAAGCGAATCGGCACGCTTACCACGGCGCGTGGCGGCGGTGCGCCCGGCATCGCGAGCGTTACTACGTTTGCTACAAAATCGACGCCAACCGTAAACCGCTCAAAGAATTCCAGGCCGAGAATTCCTGCGATCGGCTCGTCTTTCCCCGCGGAGTCCTTAATGCGTCCGAGATCCAGGTAGAGCACGGTGAACGGCTGATGCATGATGCGCGCATCGCCGATCGTCAACTCATCTATTGTGGTGAAGCTGGTCGGTGTTGACCCGCTGCCCGCACCGTAGCTCTTCCCCGAACCGGCGAGCGTGAGCCCCAGCGCTTGCGCGAAAACGGGCGTCACGATGTCATGCCCGCCGGTGTCGAGGATGAACGGAAACGGCCCGCGGCCGTTGACGTTCGCGAAGAGCACGAGGAAGCCGTTCGCGTCGCCACGCATCGGAACGGAGGTTCGTCGCGAAGCAGAAGAGATCGTTGCGTCGGCTGCCAGAATTGGCGTCGACAGCTCCTGTGGCCACGCCGGCGCGGCGACGCGGTACGAAGCAATGGTCGCCGAACCGGTGTCGGCTTCGTCCCCGTCATCGGTGTCGATGCGAAATGGCAAGCGCAAGCCGTAGGCGCGGCGATAATCGCCGTAGTGAATCGTTTCGACGCGCTCGGAGAGCTGCATGACAACGCGTGCGAGTAGATGATCGGTTTGGTCGAACCACAACACCGCAGCCCGGCCGCCTTCGGGAATCACCTCGACGCGTTCGTATCGTAAGCCGGCGTCCTCCGCCGGCGCGAGCAGCACCGTTTTCGTCGTCGGGTCGGCGAAAAAGTAACCACGCCGTGCGAGATACGATTCGGTCTTTGCGACCGTCGACGCCTCGCGCGAGTCCAGCAAGTGGATTGCTCCAGAGTTATCCTCACGCCACCGCCCGATCGCGTTCATACCTTCGGCGTTGGCAAACTCCGGATACCGGGCCTCACGTTTGAAATAACCGGAGGTAGTGTCGACCACCTCGCGATACGTCCCGTTGAGCCCGTAGCTCGTCTTGCGGCCGTCCGCCTCGATCCACCGCGCCCTCGACCACGCGGATCCACCACTCGCCCCTCGCGCTGCTTGCAACACCGAGATCGCCGTGACCGGATCCGGAGGCTCGTGTGGCTGGAGCGCCACGATGAGCATTGCGGCAACGAATGTTAACATGGCTGTAGAATAACGCGCTGCCGGTGTGTCCGCAATGCCAAGATTCCGACGATTTCAGCCATTTGACACCTTTCTAGCCGATTTGCTTATTCGGTGCCCAGCTCTGGCGGGGGTCACTCCACCCCTCGCCCCTCTGCGCGCCACGCTGCACGGCGCTGCGCAGACTGCGATCGCTTGGCGCTTAGAGCTTAGCGGCTGCGATCGCAGGCGCTTAGCGGTGTGAGGTGCGAGATAGCCAAGAGGCCATGCGAAGTGGCCAAACGGCTAGGGCTCGTTTTGAATGCGCTCTACTCCTATCCCCATTAGCGGCAACACCGTAGCATCTCTTATATTTCTTGCCGTTGGCACGACCGCGCCCGGTCTTTCCAAAGCCGGACGATGCTTGCGCGCCTTCGGAGGTTGACGGCGGTCCCTCGACTGCGCTCACTTCGTTCGCTGCGCTCGGGATGACAACGCGCCGAGTACGGTGCGAGGCCTGTAGTTAATGCTTGCATAAGGGTGGCGTAATGCGAGGCGGCTATACTGGGCCCCATGCAGTGGGCTGCGGGCCCGCGGGACGAGCACCTGATGAGGTTTATAGATAATCGATCCCGGCGTTCGTTAGGATCGTGCGGCCATCTCCGTGTAAGATGAAATCGACGAACGCGCGCGCGGCTTGCGGGTGCGCCGCATTTTTCATGATAGCGATCGTGTAACGGATCTTGTCGGAGAGCGACGCACTGCCCGGAAGCGGAGTGAAGTTGAGGTGTCGCGCCCGAGCCTCTGTGGAGTAGAGGAAACCGAAGTCAGCCTCTCCGGTTTCCAACCGCACGAGCAAGTCTTGTTCGGGAAAGACCTGCGCGGGATTCTCGTCGTCGCCCAGCAGTTTACGCTCACCTTCCGATCCTAGGAGCATGCGCACGGCCTCGATCGTGTACGTGCCTTTGGGATCGAGGCGCGGATCGGTACGCGCAATGTGCGTTCCGCCGAGGTGCGCAAACCCGGCGAATCTCACGGACGTCCGCCAGCCGATGCCGAGTGAGGCGCTGCCGAACGTCCACGATTGCGCGATGAGGCCCTTCTTCGCGAGCGTCGCGACGATCGAAGGGTCGACCAGAATGACCACGTCGGGATCGCGAAGCCCGGCGAGGATAAAGTTGGCGATCTCCTGACTTCCGCGGCCCTCTCCTTCGAACGTGATCCCCTGCTTCGCAAGCGCCTGTGCGACGGGGCCCTCCATCGGCGTCACGAGCGATCCGGCGTACATAACGGAGACGGTTTGTGGCGGCGCTGCGTTAGCCGACCCCATGATAAGGGCCGCGATGAGCACCGTCAAGCGAGTCACATGCAGTCCTTCGACTCCGTTCGCTTCGCTCACTACGCTCAGGATGACAATACTAACCTAGGGTCAAACGTGCCGCTGCGTATGCCCGAGACGATGCGCGCGCTCCGCAAGGTGCGCCCCGAGCCCGGATTCGTCGAAGAAGAGGTTCCGATTCCCACGATCGGACCGACCGACGTGCTCATCCGCGTCGAAAAAGCCGGCATCTGCGGGACCGACTACCACATCTACGCGTGGGACCATTGGGCGCAGGAGCGCGTGCATCCGCCGTGCATCATCGGCCACGAGTTCATGGGCCGTGTCGAGGCCGTCGGTGACGCAGTATGCGCGGTGCGCGTCGGCGATCGCGTTTCCGGCCGAAGGACACATTGCCGACCTCACCTGTCTGCTCTGCCGGACCGGCCAAGCCCATATCTGCGAACGCGTGAAGATCATCGGCGTCGATCGCGACGGCGCGTTTGCCGACTACATTGCGCATGCCCGAATACAACGTCTGGAAACTCGATCCGGCGATTCCCGGACGAGTTCGCCGCGATCTTCGATCCGCTCGGCAATGCCGTGCACACGGTCATGGCGGCCGGCGTCAGCACCAAGAGCGTCGTGATCACCGGCGTCGGCTCGATCGGCCTCATGGCGATTCCGGTCGCGCGCGCCGCGGGCGCCGCGTCGGTCTTCGCGATCGACGTCAATCCGGCAAAGCTCGATCTCGCGAAGCGTCTCGGCGCCGATCGAGACGTTTCTTGCGACGCGATCCCGGCATGGTCGACGAGATCAGAGCGCGCACCAACGGCGACGGCGTCGACGTGCTGCTCGAGATGTCGGGAAGCGGCGTCGCGATCGACACCGGCTTGCAGATGGTGCGCAACGGCGGCACCGCGGCGCTGCTCGGCATTCCGAGCGACAACGTCAACCTCAACCTCGCCGAGCGGATCATCTTCAAAGGCCTGACCGTGCTCGGCATCAACGGGCGCTTGATGTTCGAGACGTGGTATCAGACGCAGGCGCTCGTCAAGAGCGGGCGCGTCGATCTGCGCCCGATCATCACGCACGTGCTGCCCTTCACGGAGTACGAGCGTGCCTTCGAGTTGATGCGCAGCGGCGAGGCAGCGAAGATCGTTCTCGACCTCAAAGGAGACGCGGCATGAACGCGACGCGTTCGAAAGAAACTGCAAGGCGATCTCGACGCGCTCAAGGCGGCCGGAACGTACAAGCATTTGCGTCACCTCACGACGCCGATGGCGCCCGAAGTGCACATGGAAGAAGCCGGCGACGTCATCGTGCTCTCGCAGCAACAACTATCTGGGCCTTGCCGATCAGGCCGAAGTCGTCGAAGCCGGGAAGCGCGGCCTGGACAAATACGGCGCCGGCACGGCGTCGGTGCGCTTTATCTGCGGAACCTTCGACGTGCACCGCACGCTCGAAGAGCGCATCGCGAAGTTTCTCGGAACCGAGGCGTCGCTGACGTACGTCTCGTGCTGGAATGCGAATACCGGGCTCTTTCCGACGATCTGCGATGAGGGCTCGGCGATCGTCTCGGACGAGCTCAACCACGCCTCGATCATCGACGGCATCCGCCTCGCCTCGCAAAGCGCGCCGCGAGCGTTACAAGCACAGCGACATGGCCGACCTCGAAGCAAAGCTGCAGGCCGTGCAGGGCGCGTTCCCGATCGTCGTCGCGACCGACGGCGTCTTCTCGATGGAGGGCGATCTCGCGAAGCTGCCCGAGATCGTGGAGCTGGCGCAGCGGTACGGCGCGATTCTCGTCGTCGACGATTCGCACGGCACCGGCGTCATGGGGAAGACCGGTCGCGGGACGATCGAGCACTACGGCCTGACCGGCCAGCGTCGACATCATCACGGGAACGCTCGGCAAGGCGCTCGGAGGCGCGGCGGGCGGCTTCGTCGCCGGAAGCCGCGCGCTCGTCGACACGATGATCCAGCGCTCGCGCCCGCAGCTGTTCTCGAACGCGCTCCCGGCGACGGTCGCGTGCAGCGCGCTCGCCGCGATCGATTATCTCGACGCGCATCCCGAACTCGTCGCCCGGCTGCGCGAGAACACGGCATATTTCCGCGCCGCGCTTGCAACGCATCGGCTACAAGCCGCTCGACGGCGAGAGCGCGATCGTGCCGATCATCGTCGGCGAGACGGCATTCGCGATCGCGATGAGCGAGAAGCTGCTCGCGCGCGGCGTCTTCGTGACCGGCTTCGGCTTATCCGGTCGTGCCCGAAGGAACCGCTCGCATTCGCGTGCAGATGAGCGCGAAGCTGACGCGCGAGGAGATGGACCGCGCGTTGGCTGCTTTCGAAGCTGTCGGGAAAGACGTGGGATTGCTGAAGCGTTAACGGGCGGCCGGCAAAATCAACAGGGCGTTGTTGAGCAGGCGCTGCGGCGTGGTGAGATAATGCCCCCACGCCCAGAGCCCGCTCGACGCGCCGCCGTCGAGGTTCATCGCCTGATAGGCACCGAGACGCCGCATGATTTTTGCCATCTGATGCAACGTCCCCGTTGCGGTGGCGAGGATCAGTTCGTGTTGATTGCGAGTGAAGCCGATCATGCTGCGCTGCGTCGCTCGGAAGAGCTGCGGATCGTGGAATCCTTCGGCTCGAGGGTCGAGCGCGATGTGCCCGTCCCAGATCAAGAGCGGGCCGCCGCCGATGGCCTGCTGCGCCTCGGCGAAGGTGCCGAGGTTATCGCCGTCGGTTCGGACGATGCGGTACTCGGCGCGGCGACCGACGCCGAAATGTGAGGCCATGACGCGCTCGCCGCGGATGTAGACGACGTAGCCGTCGCTGGGAATCAAGAGCGAGTGATGGGCGATGCGCGTGACGATTCCGTCCCGAACTTGAACTTGCAGGCCGTCCAGGCCGGTCAGGCGTCCCCAGGCGCTCGTGAAGATCGTCACCGTCGGACGGCGGCTTTCGGGGAGGCGATTGATCCAGTACGCATACCAGTTATTGGGGTAGGCGTAGCTGCCGTCGAGCGCGCCCTCGATGCGCAAGGACATGCGCTCGATCTCGGCGCGATTTTCGTTGCAGAAGAAGAGCGTGTCGCCGGTATCGCCCTTGAAGACGAGGCGGCCGTTGACGATGGTCGTGTCGATGAGATCCTTGAGCGGCCCTCCGAACGAGGATTCAAAGTAGCCGCCGTCGATGGCGGCGATGGCGTGGTGGCGCAACGCCATCCTCGCAAGCGTCTCCATGCGGCCGACGTGATCGCGGCCCAGAACCGCCTCGACCCGGACGCGGTCGAGCTGCACGAGCAGGTACTTGACGTGGTGCCCGGCGATCGTCGCGAAGGTGAAGGAGACGGGGGAGCGGGTCTGCGCGGAGGCAACGCAGGAGACCGCGGCGACAAAGGCCGCGATGTACAGAAGTGCCCGAGGTGCAAGCCTACGCATCTTGGGACTGCTTGCTTCGACGCAAGCGAGCGTTGGCCTTCTAGCGTGGCGTCACCGGGGAGGCGTCGCGCAAGAGTTCCCGCCCGTCCGTCCAAGTCAGGGGCATGAAGAACTTTACGCGTCGCCAGGCGCTCGAAGGCATGATCGTCCTACCGGCGCTCGCGGGCCTACTCGCCGCGACGACCACGATGGCCGAGGCCAAGGGCTCCAAATCGCAGTTCAAGTATCAAACCCATCCAAAGGGCAGTCACAAGTGCTCTAACTGCTCGCTTTTCATCCCCGGAACGACCCCGACGAACGGCAGCTGCAAAGTGGTCGCCGGCTCGATCAGCGCCAACGGCTGGTGCATTGCCTATTCCGCGAAGTAGCCGATGCGAAAAATCGTCACCTTCCTCTCCATCGTCGGGCTCATCGCGGGCGTCGTCTTTCTCGTCTTCCCGATCGCGGCGATCCCGGACGAGACGCTCGTCGGCCTCGGCGCGACGGTGGCGGCGATCCTCGGCCTCGTGCGCGAGATCCGTCTGGCGATCGGCCGTTCCCAGGGCAACCGCGGCGAGCAGGAGCTGATGCAGCGCTACGAAGCGGAGATCGGATCGCTGCTCTCCGGTAACCCGGGAAGAATTCGCAACGCGCTATCGGCGCTGCGGCAGCAGACGCACCGATTCGTCGACCGGCATTTTCAAGGCGTCGACTGGCGCGAGTTCGAGCGCGTGGTCGGAAGCGTGCTGAAAAAGGCCGGGTTCGACGTCGACGTGGCGCAGCCGACGCGCGATCTCGCCGCGCGCGTGCAAGACCTTCGGCAGTAGCCGAAGGCTACTACAAACAGGCCTGCGGCGTCGTGCCGTAGGAGACGACGCGCGCGCCCGCGGCGTGGAAGAACGCTGCCCAAAAGGCGCGGATCGCGAGCACGCGACGCTCGACGGCCCACCCGCCCTCGCCCGAACTGATTCCCGCGACGCAAACACGCACGCCGTCGAGTTGCGGCATTTCCTCCGCGCGGCGAATGCTCGCAATCAAGAGCGAGATCGAGCGCGGATCGAGTTGCTGATGTACGTCGGCCATGTTCACCAGGCTCGACTGCTCGTAGCCGGTCGAGTCGACGATGAGGATTTTCGTTGCATCCGGCTCGGCGCCGAATCGATCCGCGGCGGCCATGGTTGCCGCGATGATCTCGGTATGTTTGCCGGAGCGGTCGGCTTCGAGACCGTGCTCGGCCGTCGCGAACGCCTGCCGGAGAATTGCGCGGTTGCGCAGCGTGAGCTGCAATGGGTTCGCACCGAAGGCCGAAGGCGCTTCCAGGGTGACGTCGAGAACGGGCGCGTCGGTGTACGCGTGATCCCCGATCGGCGCAACGACGAGCCGGTCGCCGGAGCCGATGTGCGGCAAGATCTCGGTTTGGAGGATATTCATCTCGCGCGGCCACGCGCCGCCGGGCGCCGTGTCGCGCACGTTGGCGAGCACTTGGACGACGCGGGAGTGCGACGTGCACCCGGCGAGCAGCACGGCGCACGCGGCGAGCGTTACGCTTCGAGCGAAGCGCTTACGCGATGACAACGGGGCTCGGCATCGGCGCGAACTGGATGCGCGGCTCTTCCAGTTGCTGCGGCGGCCAGAGCGCGGGCTGATAGGCGTCCTCGATTCGGAAGCCCGCCTCGTCGGGGAACGGCGAACCACCCCACGTGCGCTGCAATCCGCGCCAATACGCGTCGAGCAAGATGTTGTGCGAGTCGATTTCGCGCTGCACGTCGATGTTGCGAAGATCTTCGATGACCTTCCCGCGCTCGTAAGCGGCCTGAATGGCTTCGCGCAAACGGCTCTCGTCGCGCTCGGCGTCTTCGAGTTGGCGGCGCTGGCGGCGCAGGCTGCTCTTGGCTTCGACGATGCGGCGCGGAACGCGCTCGTCTTCACCCGGCTCGCTGTAGCGCGACGCAAAGGTCGAGACCATCAGGAAGACGATGCCGATCGCCAAGAATGCGTAGAGGATGCGTTGATCGGCAACTTGCGCCGCTTCGCGCAGATAGGTCGTTCGGAAGTACGCGCACGCGAGGAGCAGGCCGACGCCGCCTGTGATGATGACGAGCGCCGAGAGGTAGTGGCGGATGCGCAGCTGCTTTCCGATGATGTGACCGAGCAACGGAACGAGAATCGAGATGCCGCCAGCGAGAACGGCCGTGAGCGCGAGGCTCTCGCCGAGCACCTGCATGACCATGAGATTGAAGGGAAACTCCAGCACGACGATTGCCGCCATCACCCACGGATAGAGGCGATGGCTGAAGACGACCTCCGCAGGGCGCTCGGAACCGCCGTCGTGCGGCAGCTCGCGCGCTTCTTGAAGTTTGTTCAAGGCTTCGCCGTGCTCTTGCGCGAGGCGTTGTAAGCGCGGGCCGATCGAGATCTCGTAGCGCGCGACCAAGCGGCGATACCGCTCCGATGGCGCGACGATCTGCTCGCGATAGCGTCGCGTAATTCCGTCGGAAATCAGACGCGCATGCTGCGAGATGCCGTCGGCATAGGGAAAGAGCTTCGAGCGGTCGCCCGCCCGAAGGAGTTTTGCGCTTGGGCGCGCGTCGCGGCGACCCGCAACGTGCGCGCACCATTGACGAAATGGAGACACGGCCATCGACCTCACTTAGTGAAACGCGGGATCCTTCCGCTTGGCTCCGTAAGCGGCCGAGCGCTGCCCGCAAAGGCCATAGCCGGCGGTGATGGCCTCGTACTCGCGGCGAAACGTAGCGAGTTTTTTGGGCTCACCGGCGAGCGATTCGACGAGCTTGACCACCGGTCGGACCGTGCGCTCTTGATTCAGACGGTGGTGCCGCACCCGACGTCGAGCACGCGGCATTGCGCCGGGTTGTATGCCGCCCCTTCTCGAAGGCCCGCGCATGCCGGATCCGCCGCGTCGCCCGCTCGCGACGCGACAGCAGAAATGGGCCCAGGCGCTCGCGCGTGCATTGAACCGCGCCGGCGTTTCTCCCAACGCGATCTCCGTCACCGGTCTTGTTTTCGGCATCGTCGCCGGCGTTTTGCTTTGGCGCACGGGGCAGGCCGAGGGGGTCGCTCGCGTCGTGATGTTGCTCGCCGCCGCCGCTTCGATCCAAGTGCGCCTGCTGTGCAACATGCTCGACGGGATGGTGGCCATCGAAGGCGGGCGACGGACGCCGTACGGCGAGATCTTCAACGACATGCCCGATCGTTTCGCCGACGTGGCGATTTTGGTCGGGGCAGGGTATTCCCTGACCGCGTTTGCGTGGGGCCCGGAACTCGGCTGGTTCGCCGCGATGCTCGCCGTGCTCACCGCCTACGTGCGGCTGCTCGGCGCGTCGATGGGGACGCCGCAATACTTCTTCGGTCCGATGGCAAAGCCGCATCGGATGGCGACGATCACCATCGCCTGCGTGCTCTCCACCGTGGAACCGCTCGTGCACTGGCGCGGAGAGATTCTCGCGCTCGCGCTGGGAGTCGTGATCGTCGGTTCGATCGTGACATTCGTTCGCCGCACCGCGCGCATCGTCGCCGACTTGAAGGCGCGATGACCGCGCATTCGCTTGCCGGGCCGATTGCCGCTGTTGCGCGGCTCATCAGCGGCGTGCAAGTTTCCTGGCTCGACGGCCGGCCCGAGCCCCGCCAGAGCGTGTTCTTTGCAAACCATACGAGCCATCTCGACTTCGTCGTGCTGTGGTCGTCGTTGCCCCGCGACATTCGAGCGCGGACGCGCCCGATCGCGGCGCAAGACTATTGGAATACCGGGCTGCGCCGAAAGTTCGCGGTCGACGTGTTCAATGCACTGCTCGTGCCTCGCCGAGAGCACTCCGGCGAAACGGGGCCCGATCCCGCTCGAGCGCGCGACACGATCGAGCGCATCGTCGAGGGAATGGGCGAGGAGTACTCGCTGATCATCTTTCCCGAAGGCACGCGGGGAACGGGAGAAGAGGTGGCGCCGTTCAAGAGCGGCATCTACTACCTTTGTTTGCGAAAGCCGGGGATTCAACTCGTTCCGGCTTACATCGAGAACTTGAATCGCGTCTTGCCGAAAGGGGAGTTCTTGCCGGTGCCGCTCATCAGTCGGGTGAACTTCGGCGCGGCGATGTTCTTCGAGCCTTCGGAGTCCAAGGGAACCTTCTTAACGCGTATTCGCGACGCCGTCTGCCAACTCAAACAGTCATGATCGGCGCGCACGCTATGAATCCGCAGCTGCTCTGGGCCTTCGGGGGAATCCTCGGGTTGCTCGTCCTTGCGACGATCGTCGGCCTCGCCATTCGGGCGGTCGTGAAGGCCCCATCCGCGCAAACCACGATCGCCAATCTCAATCAGCGCATCCGCGCGTGGTGGGTGATGTGCGCGATCTTCGGGCTCACGCTCGTGGTCGGGCCGATCGGTTCGCTCGTGCTCTTCGGGCTGCTGTCGTTTCTCGCGTTGCGCGAATACGTCACGTTGGTTGCCACGCGCCGGGCCGATCATCAGACGCTCTTTTGGACCTTCTTCCTGTTCACACCGCTGCAGTATTTTCTGTTGGGAATCCAGTGGACGGGTTTCATGATCGTCATCCCCGTGTACGGGTTTCTCTTCGTTCCCGCCGCCATGGCGCTTGCGGGCGACACGACATCTTTCCTCGAACGCGCGGCGAAGATTCAATGGGGGTTGATGATCTGCGTCTACTGCCTCAGCTATGCTCCGGCACTCCTGACGCTGAATATCCACGGGTACGGCCCGGATGCGAAACTACTGCTCTACCTTCTCATCGTCGATCAACTCAGCGACGTGCTGCAGTACGTCTGGGGGAAACTCGCCGGGCGCCACAAGATCGCGCCGAACATAAGCCCGAACAAGACGTGGGAAGGATTTCTCGGCGGCATCCTGAGCGCTACGGCGATTGGCACGGCTCTCTGGTGGATGACGCCTTTCACCCCGCTCGCCGCCGCGGCGATTTCACTGCTGATCACGCTGTTGGGATTTGCCGGAGGGCTCGTCATGTCGGCCATCAAGCGCGATCGAGGGGTGAAAGACTTCGGAACGATCATCCAGGGACACGGCGGGATATTAGATCGCATGGATTCCGTGATATTCGCCGCCCCGGTGTTTTTCCACGTCGTGCGCTTCTTTTACGGATCGTAATCGAGACATGGGGAGCAAGGACGCGACGCGGAAAGCCCCTCGTCAAATGCGTCTGACAAGGGGCTTTCCAGAAGTTGGTTGCGGGGGCAAGATTTGAACTTGCGACCTTCGGGTTATGAGCCCGACGAGCTACCGGACTGCTCCACCCCGCGGCGCCTATTGTGCGACGGCTCCGGAGCCGCTCCCTGCTAGGACCTTCGACCCTCTCGAAGGGTTGCGCTGGGTGAGGAGTAGGGTCGGCGCGAAGCGAGGGAGCGTGGAACTCGCCGATTCCTTGAGTCTCGACGCGGCCGTCCGTGCGATGCCGAAGCTGCACCTCCATTGCCATCTTGAAGGCACGCTGCGCCCGAGGACATTTCTCGAGCTTGCCCAGCGAGAGGGCATCGCGGTTGGGCCGGATCCGGAGTCGGTCTATCGCTTCGAGGATTTTGCGGGCTTCCTGCAGACGTTCATGGCGGTCTGCAAGGCGCTGCGGCTTCCCGAGGACTATGCGCGCATGGCGCGCGAGTTTGTCACCGATGCGCGCGAGCGCAACGTCATCTACGGCGAGCTGTTCGTCTCGCCGTCGGTCTGGTCGGTATCTTCCACCCGCGAGCTGGACGTGCGCGAGGCATTCGACCGCGGTCGCACGCGAGTTGCACTCGCGACAGGCGCTTCTTTTGCGCTGATCCTCGACGTGACGCGTAATTTCGGAGCCGAGAGCGCGATGCGCACCGCCGAACTCGCCGTCGCGTCGCGCGATTGCGACGTCATCGGGATCGGGCTCGGTGGCGACGAGGCACGCTTCCCCGCGGAGTTCTTCGCTGAGGTCTTCGCGCTACGCGCGTTCGCAGGGATTGCACACCGTCGCGCACGCGGGCGAGGCCGCGGGCGCGCAAAGCGTCCGCGACGCCGTCGAGATACTCGGGGCGGAGCGAATCGGTCACGGCGTGCGCGCGCTCGAGGATCCGAGCGTGGTCGCAATGCTCGCGCGAACGGCGCATTCCGCTGGAAATCTGCCCGACATCGAACTTGTCTCACCGGCGTTGCCATGCGGGAACGGCCGCACCCGATGCTGCGACCTCGATGCGGCCGGCGTGCCGATCGTACGTCGACGCCGACGACCCTGCGCTCTTCGGCGACCTCGATCGAAGCCGAGTACCGCTACGTCGCGGAGGTCGCCGGCGCGAGCGTACTCGAAGGTTTCGTGCGCAACGCGATCGAGGCGAGCTTTGCCGGCGCGCGGCAAAAGGACGCACTTCGCTGCGCGGCTGGAGGCAACGTGGAACCGCCCGCACGGCGTCGAAGGTTAGGACGATCATGCCCGGACATTCCCATTCGCACTTCGCCGAATCGTTCGAGGATGTATATCGAAGGCGATCTATCGGCTCGAGCGTGAGGGCTCGGGCGTCGACGACCTCGCGACTCGCGTCGGAACTAGGCGTCTCGCCGGCCTCGGTTTCGGGGATGCTCAAGAAGCTCGTCGGCGACGGCTACGTCGAACACGAAGCGCGCGGTGACGTGACGCTCACGCGCAAGGGGCTCGCAGGCAGCGGTCAGCGTCGTGCGGCGCAATCGCCTGGCGGAGCGCCTGCTCACCGATATGCTCGGCATGCCGTGGGAAGACGTCCACGGTGAGGCGTGCATCCTCGAGCACGCGATCACCGATCGCTTGGAGGAACGCTTGATCGACGTCCTCGGCGATCCAAAGACGTGTCCGCACGGCCATCCCGATTCCGCCGCGCGACCTGAGCCGGCCCGAGCCGGTCGGCGAGCCGCTCGCGCAAGCGGAGCCCGGCGACCGAAGCGACGGTATGCGGCGTCACCGAAGTAGCTTCCGGAGATGCTGCGCTACCTCGGCGAAGTCGGCTTGCGACCCGGAGCGCGCGTTCGCGTCGTCGAGAAAGCGCCGCTCGGCGGCCCGGTTACCGTCGAAGCCGGCGGGAAGCGTTTTGCAATCTCGCTCGAACTGGCCCGGATGGTCATGGTCGAGCAAGGAACGGCCGCGCTGCGATGATCGTCACGCGGTTTCTCATCGTCGTCAACATCATCGTCTTCATCTGGGAGTACGCGACGCTCGGCTCGGGAATCCTCTCGGGGAACGTCGACGTCAATGGGCTCGTGCGCGACGGCGCGCTGGTCCCGCGTCGCGGTAACGCAGGATCACGAGTACTGGCGTATTATCACGAGCGCATTCCTGCACGGGAGCATTCTCCACATCGCCGTGAACATGTACTCGCTCTACATTCTCGGGCGCTTCATGGAAGGGGCGCTCGGCTCGCCGCGCCTGCTCTTCATCTACATGGTTTCGCTCGTGGCCTCGGGGCTGGGCGTCGTCTACTTCAGCGCCCCGAACGTCGCGACGCTGGGCGCGAGCGGTGCGATCTTCGGGCTCTTCGGCGCGCTCTTCGCGATGGGATTCAAGTTCGGCCCGCGCGGCATGGACTTGGTGAAAGCCAACATTCCGATCCTGCTCGTCAACCTCGTCTTCAGTTTTGCCGTGCCCGGCATCTCGTGGCAGGCACACGTCGTCCGGCCTGATCGCCGGCTTCATCGTTACGCTTCGCGGTCTACTTTCCGCCCAGCGCATCCGCCCCGATGTCGTCGACGCCGCAAGCGGGAGCGCGCTCGACAGCGAGTACGAACCTCCGCCGGAAAACGTCACGCGCACCGGCGCATGACACAAACGATCGAAGAGCTCTTCGCACGCGAGCGGTCCGTTCGCGCGCGTCGTTCCCGATTTCGAAGCGCGCGCGGGTCAGGTGCAGATGGCCAAGCTCGTCGAGCGCGGCATCCTCGAGGGCATGCACACGATCGTCGAAGCCGGCACCGGCGTCGGCAAATCGCTCGCGTATCTCGTGCCCGCGCGTGCGTAGCGGGAAGAAGATCGTGCTCTCGACCGGTACGATCGCGCTGCAAGAACAGCTCGTCCGCAAAGACATTCCGCTGGTCGATGCGAGGCGCTCGGCGTCGCCGCTGCGCGTCACGCTGCTCAAAGGCCGCAATCACTACCTGTGCAAGCGAGAAGTACGAGCGGATGCGCGCCGACCGGCTCGTTGCCGCCGTCGCGCTCGATGCAGGAGATGTGGGCGTGGGCCGATCGCACGCACGACGGCGACCGAGCGGAGCTGGCGTTCCTCCCGAACGGCCGCAGGAATGGGAACAGCTCGACGCCGATGCCGACGACTGCACCGGCGAGTTCTGCGAGACACTTTCGCGATTGCTGGTTCTTCAAGAAGCGCGACGAGGCCGAATACGCCGATCTCGTCGTCGTCAACCACGCGCTCTTTTTCCTCGATCTCGCGATGGGCGGCGGGTTGCTCGCCGCCGTACGACGTCGTCGATTCTCGACGAAGCCCATCAGTGCGAGCGCTGGGCGACCGACGCGCTGACCGGCACGGTCTCGCGCGCGCACGATCGGCCGCATGATGCGCAAGCTTCATCGCGTATACCGCCTGCCGGCTGCGCTCGACGCGCGAGATCGACGAAGGCGATGCGCGGTCTCGACCACGCGCTCGCCGACGTGCCCGAGCGATCGCTATCCGCTCGCCGCGAACGAGGACGCGCGCGCTGCGCTCGACGTCGCTGCGCGATGCCTTCTATCACCTCGAGAACTGGCTGCACGCGCAACTGGCACGCACGCGCTGTCGCGCGCAACTGGAAAACGAAGCCGAGGCGGAGCGGCGCCGCGATCTCGCGATGCGCCCGGTGTCTCGCGCACATCGTCACGATCGATCGCGCGCAGGCCGCCGGGCGAGGAGGCCATCGCGTGGGTCGAGCGTGGCGAGGGTGATGGCGCCTACGAGGTCAAGAGCGCGCCGTTCGACGTGGCGGAGTTTCTTGCGCGACGCGCTCTTCGCGCGCACGCCAAGCGTCGTGCTGACGAGTGCGACGCTTTCGATCGGAGGCTCGTTCGACTTTCTCAAGCGGACGCTCGGCGTCGACGAAGCGCAAGAACTCGTCGCGCCCTCGCCGTTCGACTACCGCCGGCAGGCGCGACTCTTCATCGCGCCGCCTGCACTCAATCCCGAAAGCCGCCGATTTCGCGCGGCGTGCCGCGCCGATTGATCGAGGAATGTCTCGAACGGACGCGCGGCCGCGCGTTCGTGCTCTGTTCACCTCCTACGCGCGCTTGCGCGAGGTGTACGCGCTTGCTGCGCGAGCGCATCTGCCTTCCCGATCCGGCTGCAAGGCGAGCTGCCGCGCACGCAGCTGCTCGAGTGGTTCCGCTCGACACCGAACGCCGTGCTGTTTGCGACCGGAACGTTCTGGGAGGGCATCGACGTCGTCGGCGATGCGCTCTCGTGCGTGATCATCGATCGTTTGCCGTTTCCCTCGCCGCGCGATCCGCTCGTCGCGGCGCGCGTTCGCGCGCTGGAATCACGCGGGCTCGACGGGCTTCGAGCACTACATGATTCCGGCGGCGACGGTGCGCCTGCAAGCAAGGCTTCGGGCGGCTCATTCGTAACACCGCCGATCGCGGCGTCGTCGCCTTGCTCGATGGTCGCGCGGCTTCGACGCGTTTCGGCGCGACGATCCTCGCGGCACTGCCCGAAGCGACGCGCATCGATCACCTCGACGAACTGAGCGAGTTATTCGAAGAAGAGGTCTAGAGCGATCGTAGTCGCGCGATCAGCCAGGCGAGGCCTTCGACGTAGCGTGGACCTGGGCGTTCGAGCAGCGAGCCGTTCGGGATGACGAAAACGTGGTTCCGGCGGACCGCGTTGAGGCTGCGCCACGGTTCGCGGCCGAGTGCGCTCTCGATCTGCGTCGAAGGGTCGCTCACGATCGCATCGGGCTGGGCTCGCAGGAGCGCTTCGGGGCTGTATTCCCCGTAGGCGGCTCCGAGATCGCTCGCAGCGTCGCGTCCGCCCGCGAGTGCGACGAGGGTACCGATATACGAACTGCCGCCGACGGTCCAGATCGGCTGCGTCCCGATCAGGACGAAGACCGAGGGCGGTCGCGCAAAATGCCGCTCACCGGCGCGGAGTTTGGCCGTGGTTCGCCGCAGAAGCGCGATCTCCAGCGATGCGCTGCGCTTGTGTCCGCTGATCGCGCCCAGGCGTTGCAAGTTCGTGAATATCTCGGCGTACGTGTCGTCGGGCAGCTGCTCGACGTCGATGCCGGTTCGCTGCAGGGTCACGAGAAAGCGCATCTGCGCCGGGATCGCGACGACGACGTCGGGATGGAGTGCGACGATTCGTTCGGCATCGACGCTCGCGAAGTCTGCGACCAGCGGCACGTTGCGCACTGCCGGAACATCTTGCGTTCCGCTGGAGACGCCGACGATCTGCGGCGCCGCGCCGATGGCGACGAGGTCGTCGACGAAGGAGGGCATCAATGCGACGATGCGGCGCTGAGCGGGCGCGACGCGATGAAGCGGCAGCGACGCGCACGCGGTAAGCGCGAGCACGAGGGCTAGGATCGGACGTCGCACGGCGCGGCTTTTCCTCGATGCAGGAGCACGCGCCTGCGGCGCCAATCACGCCGGCCTAGGCTTGCGCGGGAAGCCGGTGAGATGCCGGCACGGTCGCGCCACTGTATGCGGGGAGCCGCCGGACGCCACTGATCCAAGACGGATTGGGAAGGCCAAGGTACGGGCGAGGATCCGCGAGTCAGGATATCGTTGCAAGCCGATTGCATCATCCGCCTCGCGTAAAGGAAAGGATTGCCATGATCGCCGCGCTTGCATTCGGCGTCGCGCTTGCTCCCACGCCCGCGCCATCGCCGACCTCTACCTTGCGTCCCATCGCCCACGTCGTCACCAGCGATCGCTCCGACGAATCGCTCGCGCGCGCCGCGCGGACCACCTACGTGATTACGAAAAGCCAAATCGTGCAGAACGGCTATCTCACCGTTGCCGACGCGCTCGCTTCGGTTCCGGGTGTGGAGATCGAGCGCTACGGCGGCTTCGGCTCGCTTTCGAGTGTGAGCATCCGCGGCTCTTCGAGTGCGGAGGTGCTCGTGCTGCTCGACGGCATGCCGGTCGCGGGATCGCAGATCGCCTCCATCGATCTCGGTCAAATTCCGACCAACGGCATCGAGCGAATCGAGGTGGTCGAAGGCGGCGGCTCGACGCTCTACGGCTCCGGGTCGATGGGCGGCATCATCAACGTCATCACCGCTACGCCCTCGAACTCGCGCGCGATGCTCTCCGCAGGGTCGTTCGGCGAGCAATCGCTCTCGGTTGAGACGCCGTACGTTTCCATCGCGCGCACGATCGCCGCAAACGACTACCCCGTTCCCGATCGCGGCGTGCAACAGAACGCGGATGCGTCGCTCACGTCGCTGCGCACCGGGTATGCTTACGACTTTGGCTCGATTCAAGCCGCCTTCAGCGGCGATCTGATCGACGAGCACGTCGGCGTGCCCGGAGCGCAGGGATTCTACTCACCGACCAGCCGCGAGGGGACGGTCGATCGCGATGCGCGCCTCGATCTTTCGCACGCGGCGCCGCGCTCGACGCTCGCGCTGCAACTCGGTGCCTCGACCTCGGACTTGCGCTATGCGTGCGATACGCCGGTCGATATCCAGTGCCCGAACGCGTACATCGCGCCGCCGGCGCCCTTCGCTCAACTGCTGACGGAGGAGCGCACGATGGCGGAGCTGCGAAACGTCGTCGACAACGGTGACGAGCATCTCGTCTACGGTATCGATCTCTCGCGCGGCGTCGCTCGCGTCGACGACGGCATCGATCCGCTCCAAATCCACCCGTTCGACCAAATCGCCGCGTACGTGGAATCGCAGTGGTTCGATTCGCGCGGCGACGAGTTCTACGCGGGGCTGCGGGGCGAGCGCGACGGCACGCCCGGAGGAGCGTTCTCGCCCTCCATCGGCGGCATCGAGACGCTTGCCCCGGATTTACAGTTGCGCTGGAACGCCGCGACCGCCTTTCGCGCTCCCACGGCGGAGGAACTGTACTATCCGTTCTTCTCGAACCCAGGCCTCGCGCCGGAAAAGACGCGGGTCGGCGATCTCACGCTCGTCGCGCCGAATCTGCTCGGTGGCGTCAGCTTCGGCTGGTTCACGACCGACGGCACGAACCTGATCGCCGACAACCCGGTCACGTTCATTCCCGAGAACATCCGCCACGCGATCATCCAGGGCTTCACGCTCGAAGGACGCACGCGCAGCTACGACGGCTACAGCGCGCATCTCGGCGTGACGAACCTCTACCGAGCGCAGAATCTCGACGACGACATGCGGATCGCGGGGCGCGGTCCGGATTTCACCGTCGGCTTCGGCGTCGACTACCTGGCGCCGCCCCAGGAGCGCTTCGACGGCTTCGGCATCGAGACGCTCTCGAAGGGCCCACGCGGGGTCGTCGACACGACGTTGCCGGCGTTCGATCAGCCCGTCGCCTACACGCGCGTCGACGCATACGTCGGCTATCGCCTAACGCCCATCCTCGTCTTGGCTTTGCGCGGATTCGATTTGACCAACGCTCGGTACTCGGAGTTCGGAACGTATTCCGCGTCATCGGTCGCGTTCTATGCCTATCCGCGTTCCAGGTCGCTCGTTCCTCGTCGAGCTACGGACAAAATGAGCGCCGCGAAGGAGAAGGTCGTCTTTTGCTGGAGCGGCGGCAAGGATTCGGCACTCGCCTTGCACAGGGTCCTACAGGACGATCGTTGCGAAGTGGTCTCGTTGCTCACGACCTGCAACGAACACTTCCAGCGAGTTTCGATGCACGGCGTGCGTATCGAACTGGCGGCACAGCAGGCCCGCGCCATCGGCTTGCCGCTGGAGCTGATCTTTCTCAGCCGGCGCAGCTCGAACGAAGAGTATCAGCGCAAGATGTCCGAGAGCCTTCTCGCATACAAGGCTCGCGGGGTCACGAGCATGGTCTTCGGGGACATCTTTCTCGACGATCTGCGGCGCTGGCGTGAGGCGAATCTCGCAAGCATCGGGTTGCGCGGCCTCTTCCCGCTCTGGAAGCGCGACACGCGCGAGTTGATCTCGGAGTTCATCGATCTCGGATTCGGCTCCGTCATCTGCTGCGTGAACGACGCATATCTCGGCGAAGCAGCGCTCGGCCGGAACATCGATCGCGAGTTCGTCGACGCGCTGCCTCCCGACGTCGATCCCTGCGGCGAAAACGGCGAGTTCCACTCGTTTGCCTTCGCCGGTCCGATCTTCAAAGAACCGCTGCGGATCGCCATCGGGGAGAAGGTCTACAGGCCGGTCGAAGAAACGCACGCCGGAGCGTCGGTATGCTCGCTCCCGGGTGCTCGCTCGACGAAGGGGTTTTGGTTCTGCGACCTGTTGGAGGCAACAACCTAGCGGCTCCGCGCATCGTCTCGTTCTTACCGGCGGCGACGGAGATGGTCTACGCGCTCGGGCTGGGCGAGCACCTCGTCGGCGTCTCGCACGAGTGCGATTTTCCGCTCGAGGCGAAGGGAAAGCCGGTCGTCTCCCATCCCGCGCTCGCGGTGGAAGAGATGAGCGCGGGCGAGATCGACCGCGCGATCAGCGAACGGTTGGGCAACGGCGAAAGCATCTACGAGATCGACGAGGCGCTGCTACGGAAGTTGAAGCCCGACCTGATTCTGACGCAGGACCTCTGCCAAGTCTGCGCGCCATCGGGAAACGAACTCACGATCGCCGTGCAATCCTTGAAGCCCGAACCGCAGATTCTTTGGATGAGCCCGAGATCGCTCGCCGAGATCGAGGAGAACATCCTCGACCTCGGCCGTGCAACGGAGCGCGTACGAGAAGCCGAAGTGCTCGTCGCCCGCGGGCGCGAGCGCATTGCAGATATCGTCGCACGAGTTGCCGACACACCGCGACCGCGCACTTTTTGCGTCGAGTGGGTCGATCCGATCTTCTGCTCGGGACACTGGGTTCCGGAAATGGTCGAGATCGCGGGCGGCATCGACAACGTCGGGCGCAAGGGCGCCGACTCGGTGCGCGTCGCGTGGGAAGCAGTTGTAGCGTGGGCGCCCGAGGTACTCGTCGTCTCCCCGTGCGGCTTCCATCTGAAGAATGCGCTCGAGCAGGCGTCGCATCTGCAGTCGCTTCCGGGCTACGCGGACCTTCCCGCAGTTCGCATGCAGCGCGTCTATGCCGTCGATGCCGATTCGTACTTCGCGCGCCCGGGGCCACGCGTCGTCGACGGCGTCGAACTGCTCGCACATCTCATGCATCCCGAACTCGTGGAATGGAACGGCTCGCCGGGCGCATTTGAAGGCGTGTCAGGCGCGGTTCACGCATGCAAGCCGTGATGCGAAAGGAGTTGACCCTTCGCGGCGTGCTGCTGGGCGGTGCGATCACGCTCGTCTTCACGGCCGCGAACGTCTATCTCGGGCTCAAGGTCGGCCTCACGTTTGCGTCGTCGATTCCCGCGGCGGTGATTTCGATGGCGGTGCTGCGCGTCTTCAAGAACGCGACCATCGTCGAGAACAACATCGTGCAGACCGTTGCTTCGGCAGCCGGCACCCTCTCGTCGGTGATCTTCGTCTTGCCGGGGCTCGTCATGGTCGGCTGGTGGAGCGGCTTTCCTTTTTGGCAGTCGTTCTGGATCATTACTGCCGGCGGCATTCTCGGCGTCATGTACAGCGTACCGTTGCGCCGTGCGCTCGTCACGCATTCGGATCTGCCGTATCCCGAGGGCGTGGCGGCAGCCGAAGTTCTCAAGGTCGGCGCGGGCGAGCACCGAGAAGAAGCCGCCGCGGAGAATCGCACCGGACTCGTGGCGCTCGTCGTCAGTTCCCTTGCATCCGCGGGATTCCAACTGCTCTCTGCGATGCAACTCTTCGCGAGCACGTTCAGCGCGTATTTCCGTTTCGGTGCATCGGCGACGGGACTCGGGCTCAACGGCTCGCTCGCATTGATCGGCGCGGGGCACCTCATCGGTTTGACGGTGGGTCTTGCGATTTTCGCCGGGTTAGTGATCGCGTGGGGCGTCGCAATGCCGATCCTTACGACAATGCATCCAATGCCGGGTGCGACGGCTGACTTCGCGATGGCCACCTGGTCCCACTACGTGCGATTCATCGGCACGGGCGCGATCGGCGTGTCGGCGATTTGGGCGATCGGAAGGCTCGTCGCGCCGGTTTGGCACGGTCTGCGCTCGGCGATGGAAGCATCCCGCCTGCGCGGGACAAATGGAAACGAGCCTTTGCCGATCGTCGAGCGCGACATGCCCATCGGCATCGTCGCCGTCGTGAGCCTCGCGTGCCTGATCCCGATTGCAATCACGCTCACGACGTTTCTCTCCGGCGGCGCGCTCGGGACGATGATCGTGCCGCTCGTGATCGCGGCCGTCATCTACATCGTGATCGCCGGATTCTTTGTAGCTGCTGCTTGCGGATACATGGCGGGACTCATCGGTTCGTCGAACAGTCCCGTCTCGGGCCTTGCGATTCTCTCGGTCATCGGCGCATCGCTGCTGCTCGTGCTCCTCGTGCACGCCGGCAACGCGCCGACGTCGGCCGCGCTCGTCGCATACGCGCTCTTCGTGACCGCGGTGCTCATCAACGTCGCGACGATCTCGAACGACAACCTTCAAGATCTGAAGACGGGCCAGCTCGTCGGGGCGACGCCATGGAAGCAACAGGCCGCGCTCATCGTCGGCGTGATCTTCGGCGCAGTCGTCATTCCGCCGATTCTCGATCTCCTCAATCGCGCGTACGGATTCGGCGGCGCGCACGGCTTGCCGGCGCCGCAGGCGACGCTCATCTCGACGTTAGCCAAGGGCGTCATCGAAGGGCACGTCAACTGGAGTCTCATCGGCATCGGAGCAATCGTCGGTGCGGTCGTCATCGCGGCGGACGAGATCGGGCGCATGACGCGTCGCTATCGTCTGCCGCCGCTTGCCGTCGGCCTGGGCATCTATCTTCCGGCAGCGACAACGGCACCGGCCGTCGTGGGCGCAGTCTTCGGCGCGCTCTACAATCGTTGGGTCTCGGGGAAGCGCAACGCGGACGCGGCGCGCCGCCTGGGCGTGCTCGTGGCATCGGGGCTCATCGTGGGCGAGAGCCTCTTCGGCGTCTTGCTCGCCGGCATCATCGTCGGGAGCGGAAAGGCATCGCCGCTCGCCGTCATCGGCGACTGGTTCAGCAACTGGGCTTCACTCTTGGGCGTCGTTGCCTTCGTCGCCGTTCCGTGGCTGCTCTACCGCTGGATCGGCACCCGCGCCCAACGGCTACCGGTATCATCCTGAGGGCGGTTGTCGCTCTCTTCTTGTCATCCTGAGCGCAGCGCCGTAGGCGCGGAGTCGAAGGACCGCCCGAATCTCTAGCGCCGAAAGGATGAACCAGTCTGCCTGGGTATGCGCTTGCATTTGTCCTCCGACTGTCCTTCGACTTCGCTCACTTCGTTCGCTACGCTCAGGATGACAAGGAGCGGGACCCCGCCCTCAACCCGTTACGTTAGTCTTCTTGGGCGATCTCGGTCTTCGAGCGGTCTTGCAGCTCCCTGACGATCGTCGAGTCGGCGAGCGTCGTCGTGTCGCCGAGCGCGCGTCCTTCGGCGACGTCTCGGAGAAGGCGGCGCATGATTTTGCCGCTGCGCGTCTTGGGCAGTTCGGGCGTGAACGTAATGTACTTCGGCCGCGTGAACTTGCCCAGCTTCTCGGCGACGAACTCTCGTAACTCGTTTGCGAGCGCTTCGCTTCCGGTCTCGCCGCCTTTGAGGGTGACGAACGCGTAGATGGCTTGGCCGGTGACGTCGTCGAGCTTGCCGCAGACGGCGGATTCGGCGACCTTCGGATTTGCGACGAGCGCGCTTTCGACCTCGGTGGTCGAGATGCGGTGACCGCTGACGTTCATCACGTCGTCGATGCGCCCCATGAACCAATAGTTGCCATACTCGTCGCGGCGGCAGCCGTCGCCCGCGAGGTACTTGTGGGGAAAGCGCGACCAATAGGTTTGCTTGTACCGCTCGTCGTCGCCCCAGATCCCGCGCAACATGCCAGGCCATGGCTGCGTCAGCACGACGTAGCCGCCGCCGCCGAGCGGGACGGATTCGCCTTGGTCGTTGACGATATCGGCAGCGATTCCGGGGAGCGGCTGCGACGCGCTTCCGGGCATGAGCGTGGAGATGCCGGGAAGCGGCGAGATCATGATGCTGCCCGTCTCGGTCTGCCACCACGTGTCGACGACCGGCGTTCGTCCGCCGCCGATGTGCTCGCGATACCAGATCCAAGCCTCGGGATTGATCGGCTCGCCGACGGTTCCGAGCAAGCGTAACGACGAGAGGTCGTGCTTCTTCGGATATTGCACGCCCCATTTCATGAAGGTCCGGATCGCGGTCGGCGCCGTGTACAGGATCGTGACCTTGTAGCGCTCGACGATCTCCCAGAGCCGGTCCTTATCGGGATAATCCGGCGTGCCTTCGTAGATGACGGAGGTCGCGCCGTTGGCAAGCGGCCCGTAAACGATGTACGAATGCCCCGTCACCCAACCGATATCGGCGGCGCACCAGAAGATGTCGCGATCTTCCTTCAAATCGAAAACGAGCTTGTGCGTCATGACGGCCTGGGTGAGATAACCGCCGGTGGTGTGCTTGATGCCCTTCGGCTTCGCGGTCGTTCCGCTCGTATATAAAAGGAAGAGAAGATCCTCGGCGTTCATCCGCTCGGGCTCGCAGGTGATCGGTTGTCCCGCGAGCACGTCGTTCCACCAGAGGTCGCGTCCCGCTTTCATCTCGACCGGGTCGCCGACGCGCTTCGCGACGATGCAGTGCTTCACGCTCGGGGTCTGCGCGAGCGCGGTGTCGACGTTCTGCTTGAGCGGCACGAGCGTGCCGCGGCGGCGGCCATAGTCGGCGGTGATCACCGCGACGCATCCCGCGTCGTTGACGCGGTCGATGATCGAGTCCGGCGAGAAGCCGCCGAAGATGACCGAATGAGCCGCGCCGACGCGCGTGCAGGCGAGCATCGCGATCGGCAACTCGGGAATCATCGGCATGTAGATCGCGATGCGATCGCCCTTCTTGATGCCGAGCTTTCGCAAACCGTTTGCGAAGCGGCAGACGTCTTCGAGCAGCTTTCGATAGCTGATGCTCCACCGGTCACCGGGTTCGCCTTCATAATAGTAGGCGATCTTCTCGCCCCTGCCCGCGCGAACGTGGCGGTCGAGACAGTTGACCGAAACGTTGAGTTCGCCGTCGGAGAACCATCGCGCGAACGGCTCGTTCCATTCCAGAACCTTGGTGAAGGGCTTCATCCACTCGAGACGCCGCGCCCAGGACGCCCAGAAGGCTTCGAAGTCGCGCTCGGCCTCTTCATAGATTCCAGGCTGGGCGTTGGCTCGGGCGGCGAAATCGGCCGGCGGCGGAAAGCGGCGGCTCTCCTCGAAGAGTGCCTCGATTGCTTGCGAGGTGTCCATGGGCCCGAGTTACGGGATACCCTTTGGCACTCCTGGCGTCGGAGTGCTAGTATAGGGTGGAATGAAGAGCCCTGGCCTCGACAAGCGCAAGGCGTACATCCTCGCGACGGTCGTCTACGAGTACGTCGCGACCGCCGAGCCGGTCGGGTCGCAGACGCTCACGCAGAAGTACAACCTCGGCGTCAGCTCGGCGACCGTCCGCAACGAGATGGCCGAACTGGAGGCCGGCGGCTACCTCGTGCAGCCGCACACGTCGGCCGGTCGCGTCCCCTCCGACGCAGGCTACCGCACGTACGTCGACGAGCTCATGGAGCCCGAGGCGCTGACGCCGGCGGAGCGTCGCCGCATTCGCGACGACCTGCAGCGACGCCAGCCGCGAGCTGGACGAGGTCATCGATCAGACGACGCGAGCTGCTCGGGCGGCTTTCGAACAACCTCGCGTTCGTCGACGAAACCGCAAGACGAGACGCAAGTCTTCAAGCACGTCCAGTTGATCTGGCTCGCGCCGCGCACCGGCGTTGCGATCGTCGTGACCTCGCTCGGCGTCGTCCGCGCAGAGCCTCTTCGAACTGACGAGCGACGTCGCGCCCGACGACCTGACGCGGCTTTCGAACGCGCTCAACGCGCGCTTCGCGAACCGCAAACTGAGCGATGTCGGCGAGACGGAAATTGCGGCCGTCGTCACGGAGCTGAAGCTGACCGACGAGCTGCGCGGCGCGGTTGCTTCCGCGGTACAGAGCGCGCGTTCGAGCGAGACGCCGTCGATCTCGGCGGCCGGCGCGCAGAACCTGCTCGATCAGCCGGAGTTCCAGGACGTGCGCAAACTGCGATCCATTCTGCGCATCGTCGAAGAGCAGAGCACGCTCTACGATATCGTAGCCGATGCGATGGCGAGCGAAAACCCGAGCGTCAAGATCGGCCACGAGCTCGGCAGCGAAGAGCTTGCCGACCTCTCCGTCGTCACGGTGCCGTATCGCTTCGGCCCGCACGCCGTCGGCATGCTCTCGATTCTCGGGCCGCGCCGCATGCCGTACGCGCGCCTCCTCGCGCTCGCATCGGGCACGGCGGAATCGCTCTCGCAGCGATTCGCCGACGTAGAGATCCAATAAACGCCGCGATGCCGACCAAAGACTACTACGAGATCCTCGGGGTCGCGCGAAATGCCACGGGCGACGACATCAAGCGCGCCTATCGCACGCTCGCGCGCAAGTATCATCCCGACGTAGCGGACGACAAGGCGGTCGCCGAGCGGCACTTCAAGGAAATCAACGAGGCCTACGAGGTGCTCTCCGATCCGCACAAGCGCGCGCATTACGACCGCTTCGGCACCGTCGACGACGGCACGTTGGGCGACTTCGGGTTCGGCGGGTTCGGTTCGGGCGGTTTCGGCGATATCTTCGACATGTTTTTCGGCGATGCGCGCGGTGCGTCGGCGCGGCGCGCGGGGCCGCAGCGCGGCGCCGATCTGCGCTACGACCTTCAGATCACGCTCGAAGAGGCGTTCGCCGGCGCCACCAAAGAGATCACGTACACGCATCTCGCGCAATGCGACGAAATGCTCGGGCACCGGCGCTCAGCCTGGAACGCTCGTCGTGCCGTGCGACCGCTGCGGCGGCTCGGGCGTGGTTCGCAGCATGCGTCAGACGCCGCTCGGGCAGTTCGTCACGCAGGCGTCGTGCACAACGTGCAACGGCGAAGGCCAGGTGATTGCGCAGCCGTGCGATGCGTGCGGCGGTGAAGGACGCCGTCACGTCGAGCGCACGCTGACGGTGAAAGTTCCGGCCGGCGTCGACGACGGCTCGCGCATTCGCATTGCGGGCAACGGCGAAGCCGGCGCGCACGGCGGTCCGGTCGGCGATCTCTACGTCTATCTCAGCATCGCGCCGCACCCGCGCTTCCAACGCGACGGGCTCGACACGTCGATCGAGGTGCCGATCGGCTTCACGCATGCCGCGCTCGGCGCGACGATCACGGTGCCCTCGCTCGAAGGCGACGCTCTCGTTGTTCGTTCCCGCCGGCACGCAGAGCGGCGCAACGCTGCACCTGCGCGGTCACGGCATGCCGGCGGTGCGCGGTTCGCACCGCGGCGATCACCACGTGACCGTGCACGATCGTCGTTCCGTCGAAGCTGACGAAACGGCAACGCGAGCTGCTCGAAGAGTTTGCGCGCGAAGGCGGCGATCGCGTTGACGATCGATCGTTCTTCGAACGCGTGAAAGACGCGTTCCGGCCGGAATAATGAGCCGGGCGCGGTTCTTCGTTCAGGGTGTGCGCGCATCGGGGCGACGTCGTGAGCATCGAGGGTGGCGACGCGCATCACGTCACCGACGTGCTGCGCTTGGGATCGGGCGATCGGATCGAGGTCATCGACTCCGCCGCGCAGGCATTCGTCGCAGAACTCGAGCGCGACGGGCGGCGATTACACGCGCGGCTCGTGGACGAACTCGCACGCGCGCCGGCGCCGGATCTCCGCATCGACGTCGCGCAGGCGCTTCCCAAAGGATCGAAGATGGACTTCGTCGTCGAGAAGGCGACGGAGCTGGGAGCGTCGGCGATTCTGACCTTCTGCAGCGAGCGTACGATCGCGCGCGGGGTGCGGCGATTCGAAGCTGGAGCGCTGGCGTCGCATCGCACGCGGCGCCGCGGAGCAGTGCGGGCGCACGGAGATTCCAGCTGTGCCGAGCGCCGCTAGAATTTGAAGCGCTGCTCGCGCGCTTCAGCGCGTACGATCGCGTGCTCTTTGCGTGGGAAAGCGAAGAACGGCGCCCGCTGCGCGAACGATTGCCCTCGCTGCTTGCCGGCGTCCGCAGCGTTCTCGTCGTCATCGGGCCCGAGGGCGGCTTTTCTCACGAGGAGGCCGATGCAGCGAGAGCGCGCGGCGCCGAGGTGATCTCGCTGGGTGAGCGCGTCCTGCGAACCGAGACCGCGGCGCTGGTGCTGCTGGCGATTCTGAACTACGAAACCGCAGTAGGACGGAATGCGGAGCCCGCGCGTCGTAGTATTTCCGGTTGAGCATGGCAACGATTCCGATCTCGATCGTCATCCCGACATACAACGAAGCCGGGCGGCATCGAGCAACTGCTGCGAGCGCTCGACGCCGTCGTCAAGGCGAATGGGCTCGACGGCGAGATCATCGTCGTCGACGACAACTCGCCCGACGGAACCGGTGCGATCGTCGACCGGCTTGCCGACGAACTACCGGTGCGCTGCCTGCATCGGCCCGGCAAGCTCGGCCTCTCGAGCGGCGTGATCGACGGCTGGAAGACGCGCGCGCCGGAGTCGCAGTGCGCTCGGCGCGATGGATGCCGATTTCAGTCACGACTCGAACGATCTTGCCGAAGATGGTCGCAGCGCTCGAATCGGCGGGTACGGACTCGCGGTCGGCAGCCGGTACGTTCCCGGCGGCGGCATCGCGAACTGGCCGACGCGCCGCATCATCACCTCGCGCGTCGCCTGTGCATGCTCGCGCGTCCGCTGACCGGACGTCAAGGACATCACGAGCGGGTACTTTCTGGTTCAAGCGCGAGGCGCTCGACGGCGTCGACGCTCGATCCGATCGGTTTCAAGATCGGTCTCGAAGTCATCGCGAAAGCGCACTACGGCAAGGCGATCGAGATTCCGTACGTCTTCACCGACCGCATCGTCGGCGAATCGAAGCTCAATCAGAGCGAGATCTTCAACTATCTCAAGCAGCTGCGCAAACTCTACGCCGCGCGGCTCTTTCCGCGGAGCGCAACGTCGTGATGCCGATGCCGGAGTGGCTGCGCGTGCGCCGCGGCAAGGATGCCGACGGACGCGACGCCGCGCTGTGGAGCAAGTGCCCGGAGTGCGGCGAGATGCTCTATCGGCGCGATCTCGCGGCGAACTCTACGTCTGCACGAAGCTGCGGCCATCATTTTCGCATGGGCGCCTACGATCGCATCACCACGATCGTCGACGGCGACTTCACCGAGATCGGCGCCGAGGTGCATGCCGGCGATCCGCTGGCTGGGTCGATCGAAGAGCTATCCCGTCAAGCTCGCCGGCGATCGCGAGAAGAGCGGCATTTCGCGAGGGCGTCGTCTGCGGCTTCGGCCAGATCGGCGGCTTCGACGTCGCGCTCGGCGTGATGGACTTCCATTTTCGCGGCGGCACGATGGGTACCGTCGTCGGCGAGCGCATCACGCTGCTTGCTCGAGGAAGCGCGAAGCGGCGGCATCTCCCATGCATCATCTTCACGGCGTCCGGCGGCGCGCGCATGGAAGAGGGCATGTTCGCGCTGATGCAGCTGGCGAAGACGACGGCGGCCGTCACGCGCTTCATGGACGACGGCAACGTGCTGCATCACCGTGCTGACCGATCCGACGACCGGCGGCGTCTCCGCGTCCTTCGCGTTTCAAGCCGACGTGATCGTGGCCGAGCCGAAGGCGATGATCGGCTTCGCCGGCCGGCGCGTGATCGAGCAGACGATCCGCCAAAAGCTGCCCGATCAGTTTCAGACCGCGGAGTTCTTGCTCGAGAAGGGCACATCGACATGGTCGTCGAGCGGCGATTCCTGAAGGAGACGCTCATGCGGCTGCTCGAGTACGCGGCCAAGGCGCTGCGCAACGTGCGCGTGCGGAGGCGCACGCGTGAACCCGTTCATCGATCGCGAGACGGGCGTTGCTCGAACTCGAGAAGCGCATCGCCGAGCTGCGTACGGCGAACGCCGATCAGCCCGTCGACATGTCGAGCGAGATCGCGGCGCTCGAAGCGAGAGTACCAGGAGATTCTGCAGCGATGTCTTCGGTGCGCTCACGCCGTGGGAGAAGGTCCACATGGCGCGCCATCCCAGCCGTCCGACCTCGCTCGAGTACATCGCCGCGCTCGATCGCTTCGACGAACTCCACGGCGACCGCCACTACCGAGACGATCCGGCGATCGTCGGCGGGCTTTGCGCTCCTGCGCGGTCGCGCGGTCATGGTGATCGGGCAACAGCGCGGTCGCGACACGAAGGAGAACCTGCGCCGCAACTTCGGCATGGTCGCGCCGGAGGGCTACCGCAAGGTGCGACGGCTAGCGCACTTGGCCTCGCGTCTCGGGTCTGCCGATCGTCACGTTCGTCGACACCAAAGGTGCCGATCCGGGCATCTCCTCGGAAGAGCACGCGCAATCCGAGGCGATCGCGATGTGTCTCGTCACGTTTACGAGGCGCGCGTTCCGATCGTCGCGAACGTCATCGGCGAAGGCGGTTCGGGCGGCGCGCTCGCACTCGCCATCGCCGATCGCGTCATCATGCTCGAGCACAGCACTTACTCGGTCGCTTCGCCCGAAGGCTGCGCGGCGATCCTGTGGGGTGATGCGATCAAGGCCGAAGAAGCGGCATCGCACGGTTGAAGTTGACCGCGCAAGACTTGCAGCAGTTTCGGCATCGTCGACGAGATCGTGCCGGAGCCGCTCGGCGGCGCCAATCGCGATGCCTCGGGCGTCGTCGCGAGCGTGATAGAACGAATCGACGCGGCGCTCGAGCGCCTGAGCACGGTTCCGGCGGAAAAGCTGCTCGCGCAGCGCTATGAGAAGTATCGCAGGATCGGAGCGTGGGAGCGTGAAACCGCGCCCGCGGGGAGGCACTGATGGCGCGTAGATCCCGCCGAACGTCCCCGCTGCTACGCTTTCTGGGCCGGGTCGTGGTGACGATCGGCATCTGCTTCGCGATCACCGTCCTCTCGATCGCGTTTGCGCATCGGCTCCAGCAGAACTTAGCACTTGCGCGCGAGTTGGCGTCGACGCAGCACGACATCCGCGCGCTGCGACTGCGCCGTGCCGAAGAGACGCGCGAGGTACGGCGGCTCCAAACTTCGCAAGGCGTCGTTCCGTACATCTACCGCAGACTGCGCATGGTGAAGCCGGGACAGACGCTGATCTACCTCGTTCCCGAGCCTTCGCCTTCCGCAAACCGATGAGCGTGTACGGGACCGTCATCAACCTCAACGTTTTCGGTGCGACGGTTCGGCTGGAAACCGGCGAGCTTGCGAGCGCGGTTCCCGACGACGTCGAGGCGCACCGCGCCCAGTACGAGCGCAGCCTCTCCGCACGTCTTCGGCTCGCGTTCATACGCCATGACGGCGAGCGGCGAGCGAGCGTGAGGCTCTCGCCGCAGATATCCGACGAACGCCTCGAGGAGCAGATCGCCTCCTATCTCAAGAGCACCGAAGAATGGGAGTCGGCCGGCGGAATTCCGGCGCACGAGCGTCACTTTCTGCGCAAGAAGCGGCGCGCGGCGCATTGGGAATCGAAGCAGGCGTAAGCGGCCGCTTCGCGGTCCTCTCGGTCGGCACGAACTCGACGCGCATGCTGCTCGCCGACATGCGCCCGCAGATTCCACACGTCGAACTAGCTCGCACGATCGGCACGCGCATCGGAGAGGGGCTGGGCGAACGCGGCATGCTCGGCGAAGAGCCGATGGCGCGAACCATCGCCGCGCTGCGCGAATACACCAAAGGCGTTCGCAATCGTTGCAGCAAGATGCTCGTCATCGCGACGAGCGCGCTGCGGCGCGCTGATAACGCGGAGGAGTTCGCGGAGCGGGCGCAACAGGCGACGGGCGCGCAACTGCGCACCCTAACGGGCGAAGAAGAAGCCCGCGCATCTTTTCGCGGCGCGGTCGGCGGCCTGCCGCCATTTCCGGGAAGTACCGGCGTCGGCGACATCGGCGGCGGTAGCACGGAGTACGCGGTTGGAGCCGGGGGCGACGCGACGTCGATTCGTTCGTACGAAATCGGCGCGGTCCGGCTGACCGAGCAACTTCCCGCACTGTCGGGACGTTTTGGCGCCGTGGATGGTCAGAGCCTTACGGACGCGGTCGGCATCGCGGCCGAAACGCTCGCGCCGATGCACGCGCAACCTTCGATCGAGCGATTGCTCTTCGTCGGCGGTAGCGCGACGACGACGGCGGCAATCGCTCATGCGGGGAATGCCCCCCGCGCATCGGAGCTTTCGCGTTCGCTCCTTACACGTACGCTCGAGCGCCTCTGCACGATCGATCTCGAAAAGCGCAAGGAGCTGCCCGGGATGCGCCCGCAGCGCGCCGATATCTTGCCGGCTGGGATCATCCTGCTCGCCGCAACGATGGGCCTGGTCGGGCAAGAGCGAGCCATCGTGGCGCCGGGCGACATCTTGCTGGGCATCCTCTTGCAGGAGCGCGAGCGTGCCGGAGGCGATGTAGGCTCCGAGGATTCGCCATGAACGATACGCAGATTCGCGACCATATCGAAGCGTTGATCGCCGACGAGCACCGCTTGCTCGAACACGGCGAGCGCGCCGCTTTGACGCCCGGCGATGCCGAGCGATTGCACTTGATCGAGGTGCAACTCGACCAATACTGGGATCTCTTACGCCAGCGCCGCGCTCGGCGCGATGCGGAACAGGACCCGAATGCGACGCATTTGCGCCCGGCCGACGTCGTCGAGCATTATAAGCAATAACGTGGGATGGTGGTGGAACTGGCAGACACAGCAGACTTGACGGAAGTCCGTTGAGCCACAGGAGGGGAAACCGCCTGTGGGATGCGCTCAAAGTCGGCGAACTCTCTGTCGCAAGACGTGACAACGCCGAGCCAAGCTCGCGCAAATGCTTGAGCAATGCGCGAGAAGGTGTAGAGACTGGATGGGCGCGGCCTACGTGAACACCGCTTCATAGGGTCAAGGCACAGTCCGGACCACAAAACGCCGTTAGGAGCGGCGGCGAAAGCCGTAGTGGTGAGAAAATCTGCAGTCCGAAAGGACATCCGGGTTCGACTCCCGGCCATCCCAAAAAGTTCGCCGCTGTGTCGCCGCGCGCGGCGCTAGCGACGGCGCGGAACACGCCGGGCGAGTGGCGCTACGCGCGTGTCGCCTGTCGGGCTCGCGAGGCCGCGCTCGAAATCCGTAAACGCGCTGATCAGCTCGGGCGCTTCAAAGGCACGGTTGCGCCGGCCAGCCCGAATCGAGACGAGGATATTCTCTTTGACGAGACGATCGACGGCCTGGTTCGTGGCAAGGAAACCCCGACCTACGAGAGTTGCGGCGCTGTTCACCGTAAGAATCGGAAGCGCCGGTAACCGCTGCAAGAGGATGTCTGTCGCGGAACCGCGGCGGACTCTGCCGAGCCGCTGACGCCAAGACTCCTCTAGCTCGTCTACATGTCCTTCGAACGTCGTCGCGTCTGACACGGAGCGTCGCGCCGCTGATGCGAAGCGCCCGACCCACAGATTCAAGCCGCCATGAGCGGCTTTGCTATCTGGCGGACTTTCGTAACGCGTGGCAGTTAAGCCATCGACATATTCATTTGCGCGCGTTGCAAGGATCAGCGAGATTGGCGGCAGCGCGCGCGCTGCGAGCCCGCGCCGGCGTAAGACGAGGTGGATCAAGGCACGGCCGACGCGACCATTACCGTCGACAAACGGGTGGACCGTCTCGAATTGCGCATGGGCGATCGCAGCCTGCGCAACAGCCGGAAGCTGGTCATCGTTACAAAACGCGCACAAATCCTCCAAGAGCGGCTCTACGCCCTCGGGCGGTGGGGGGACAAAGCTCGCCCTGCACGGATCATAGCTGCTGCCGCCAATCCAATTCTGGATCGTGCGCAACTTGCCCGTATGCTGACTGAGGTGCGTCGCGGCGAGTAGGCGCCGGTGAATCTCAAGCAAGACGTCAACGGTGATCGGATCGCCTTCATCGATGGCCTGTGTACCGAACGTCATGGCATCAATGTTACCGAGCACCTCGACCGCCGTGACATCCGTCGGGGTTTCGCCAAACTCACGCGCTGCATCCGCGCGGAGCAATCGGCGCGCGCCAACTTCGAGGCCTTCGATGCGCGACGAAGCCACGGACTCGGCCCGCAACAGCAAGCGCGCAAGCGCTTCGGTATCGACCAGCGCGCGCGCGCGCGCATTAAGGCGCGCGATCGCGCTTTCCGCATCCGTGACATCGGCGGCGACGTTGCCGTCGAGCATGATCGATCGACCGGCTAGCGTGTCTGGGAAGTACACCAGATAGTCACACGGGCGGCGGTCTTTGCGCGGCAGGCCGCTGAGGCTAGAGGCCGGTTCCCAGCGGCGGATCTCGAAATGAGCCATAACTGTATTTTAGGTTAACATATAACCTGAAATAAGGCCAGCTCTTATTTTGGGTTAGGGACCCGCTTCCGCTGCCCCGACTTTGAAACCTTACGAGGGCGTGCTTCGCAGAGATCATCTCGCTTAGACGTGTCACACCTTGCTTCGTAGTGGTGCGAGCCAGGGTTCTTGGGGCGAGTAAACCTTCCGTAAAGCTCCGTCACCGGTTTGGTGATTTTGCCGAACCTACAGATATGGGTCCGGAAACGGGGGTCGCTCACCTACCGGCCGCGCGGCCGCGCGCGGCAATCGCGCCGTATCACCTCGTATCGGGTACGACGCCCGACGAAGCGCGGCGCTTTGTCGCGGTAGTTTCGGAGGAGCGCACGATCATCGGGGCGCTCAAATGCGAGCGGCGTAGTTTCGCTTCCTCTGAGTTCGTCGCGAAGGTCGTCAACTATTCCGACGAGACGCTCTCGTGCACGCTGACCGGGCGGACGGAGCGGGGGCTCACGATGGTCGCGCCCGGGCATTTCTGGATGAACCCCCAATCGGTCGCGCAGATCCCGATTCGCGCGCCGCTTCGCTTGCCGTATCCGCTGCGAACGATCTCCCTGCACATTCAGAACTCGTCGGTGCGCGCCTCCGCGGAGGCAGACGTTCCGACACCGCCCGCGCTGCGAGCAGCGACCGCCCTCGCTCTCGTCGGCGCAATCGCGCTTGCGGGCGTGACGGCGTGGCAGTCCTTGCGCCCCCGGATCGGGGCTTACACGATGCCCACCCAGATCGCGGCCGGCGATCGCGCGACGGCTTCATATGCGGTTTCCGGCTTCGGCGCCGCGCGCTACGAAGTTTTCGCGGGCGGCGCACGCATCGCAAGCGGTCCGCTGACCGACGCAACGGGATCGTTTTCGTTCGCAACGCTCAAACATCCAGCCGTCTATCGCGTCGCGCTCTCGGTCTGGGGACCGCTGGGTACCGCGCAGAGAGAACTCACCGCGACCGGAGTGCCGCTGGCGCCCTCGGATTCCGTCGCCATCGAGGCGCTGCAACCCGATCCGAGCGTCGTGCAGAGCGGCCAGCCGATCGAGGTTCGCTATATCGCCGACGCGCAGAGTGGAAGCGTCACGCTCTTCGACGCAAGCGGAATTCCATTGCAACGCACCGCATATCGCGCCGCCGGTTTCTCGACGCTGACGGCTCCCGAAGTCGAGACGCCGACGCAGTACCGCGTCGCGCTACTCGTGACCCGCGGTTCGAAGACGTCGCAAGCCTCGGCCGGCCTGCTCGTTCTGCCGAAAGCCGACGCCGGCTCCGACGAGTTGCCGGCGATTCCCGGGCTCTTGACCGCGAGCCAAGTCTTCCGAATCGAGCCCTCCTACGTGACCTCGGCGGCGACGTTCGCGGTGCGCTTGCTCGCGCACCCGCTCAACCTGCGTCTGACCTTCGAGGACGACCTCGGCACGCGCATCGCGTCAGAATCGGTCTCCCCCACGACTTCGGTGGTTCGGTTCGCCGCGCCGCCGGTCGCGCAGGACCGTTCGTACGTCGTCGTCGCCTCCTTCTCGAATGGGAAGGCCGATCAGGTGCTTTTGCAGCAGCTGCTCGTGCACGCCAGGCCGGCCCCAGCGGGGCCGTAAAGGCCGTTCCGGCAGGGTCGGCTCCCGCGCGGGAGAAATAAGGTCCTCCCCGGCCTAGCAGCCGGGGTTTTGTATGAGGATCGTCGTCACCGTCAAGCTCGTTCCGGATCTCAACGCCGAGAAGCGTATCGATCCGGGGACGAAGCGGCTCGTACGCACCGGCATGGAGACGGTGCTGAATCCCTATGACGAATACGCGCTCGAAGCGGCATTGCAGCTAAAAGAGAAGCTCGGCGCGGAGACGACGGTCACGCTGCTCTCCCTGGTACCGGAGTCATTGAAAGAAACGCTGCGCAAAGCGCTCGCGATGGGAGCCGACGACGCGGTCGTGGTGAGCGACGACGCGCTTGCGGGCAGCGACGTCGCGATGACGTCCGCGGCACTCGCGCAGGCATTGAAGAAGATCGGCTTCGATCTCGTCATTTGCGGCGGACTCGCCGACGACGGCTCGACCGGGGGTGTCCCAGGCGCTCTCGCGGAGCACCTTGGCGTCCCGGGGCTGACCAACGCGCGTCATCTCGAGATCGCCGACGGAAAGATCAACGCGCAGCGCGAGACCGATTCCGGTTACCAGGTCGTCAATTGTTCGTTGCCGGCGCTCGTCAGCGTAACGATGGCGGTAGGCGAGCCGCGCTATGCGTCGCTCAAAGGCATCATGGGCGCAAAGAAAAAGACGATCGCGGTGCTCTCGGCCTCGGACGTCGGTTCCGAAAATCGCGGGCCCAAGACGGAGCTGCTATCGTTCGCGCCGCCGCCCGCGCGCACGAAGGCGAAGATCGTCGAAGCGCCCGATGGGGCCACCGGCGCCCGGGCGATCTTCGATTTCTTGCGCGAGAGGAAGCTCGTTTAGATGCAACACGTCATCGCGGTCGTCGAACATCGCAAAGGGCAGACGCGCAAGGTCACCTACGAACTCGCGACCGAAGCGCGCGCCCTCGCGGATCGGCTCGGGGGCAAGGCGCATGCGGTCGTGCTTGGCAACGGCGCTGCCGCCCTTGCGGAAAACCTCAAAGCTTATCCGCTCGATGTGATTCACGTTGGCGAGGATCCGGACATCGATGCTTATTTGCTCGAACCGAGCCTCGATTATCTCGAAGCAGCGGCGCGCGCGATCGGGCCGTCGGTCGTGCTCGTGCCGAACACGATGTACGGTCGCGACGTGGCGAGCCGGCTCTGCGCGCGGCTCGATGCGGGTCTCACCGCCGACGTCACTGGGTTCGAGGTCGAGAACGGCCGCGTCGCGTGCGTCGCTCCAAAACTGGGCGGCGTCACGATTACGACCTGCGCCTTCAAGAACTGCGACTACGGCGTGGTCACCGTCCGCCCGAACGCGTTTGCCGCGCAGCCGGGCGGCGGCGGCGCGAGCGTCGAGACGCTCGCCAAGCCGCCGAATAAAGCGTATGCGATGAAGATCGAGAATGAGGTCGAGGAGGCGTCGAGCGAGCTTGGCCTCGAGGAGGCGCCCGTGGTCGTCAGCGGCGGACGCGGCCTTGGTGGCCCGGAGCCGTTCCAGAGCTTGCTCAAACCGCTTGCCGACGCTCTGGGCGGCGCCGTCGGCGCGTCGCGTGCGGCCGCCGATGCCGGATGGGTGCCGTACAGTCTGCAAATCGGTCAGACCGGAAAGACGGTCAGCCCGAAACTCTACATTGCCGTCGGCATCTCCGGTGCCATCCAGCACAAGGTCGGCATGCGCTCGGCTGGGACGATCGTCGCCGTCAACAAAGATGCCGGCGCCCCGATCGCAGAGTTTTCAGATCTCGTCATCGTCGGCGACGCCTTCGCCATCATTCCAGAACTGACGAAACTCGTCGAGACCGCCAAGGTCTAGCACTAAAAGGACACCCGCAACGTGAAACGCTTCCTCCTTCCCATGATGCTCCTCGCCGCAATGGTCGTGGTCTTTGCAGGCACGACATCGCACGCCGTCGCGAGGCGTACCTCGGCCAGCCCGACGCCCTCGCCGACTCCGGCCCCCCTTCCGACCGCGACTCCCGAGCCGCCGAGCATCGCGATCCCGAGGCTGCAAGCACGCATTCGCGCCAATCCGAACGACCAGGAAGCGATGGCCGAACTCGCCGGGCAGTATCTCACGATCAATCGCCCGGACCTCACGCTTCCGCTGACGCAGCATTTGCTGCGAGACGGTGACAAGAGCGCGCAAGTCTACTTCCTCGACGGCTACGCGCAGCAGGCACTCGGTCAAATTCCGACGGCGATCAACGATCTGGAGCAAGCCTCGACGATCGATCCGACCAACGTTGCCGTGCTAGGAAACCTCGCGCAGCTTTACCTCGATGTGAACCGCCCGAGCGACGCGGAACGCATCGCCAACCGCGCGGTGACGTTCAACAAGACGGACGCCCAGGCATACCTCACCCTGGGCTCGGTCTACGCCGCGCAATCGCATTACGACGACGCGCGCCTGCAGTTCGAGCAGGCGTTTACGCTCGACAAGACCGATACTCGCCCACTTTTCTCGATCGCGCAGACCTACGTCGCGCAAAACAACATCCCGATGGCGCTGCAAACAATGGATCGCGCGCTCGTCGTCGACCCGAAGAGCGTCGAGGCGCTGGCGTTCAAAGGCGATCTCTACGCACGGCAGCACGACGACGTGCACACCGCCGAAGCATACGACGACGCGGCGGTCGCGTCGCCGACGGACGAGCAGAAGGTCGCGATCTACGTTCGCAAGGCGCAATACTTCTCGAGCGAGCACAAGAACGCGCAAGCGTTAGCGATCTATCAGGACCTGCTCGCGAAGTATCCGAACGTCGCACTCACATATGTAGCCTACGGCTCGTATCTCGCCGTGACGGAGCACCAGGTCGACCAGGGCGTCGCCCAATGGCGCAAAGCGCTTTCGATCGACCCCGATAACGAGGACGCGTTGCGTGATATGGGTCAGTACGACCTGCAGCACAATCGCGTCAGCGATGCGATCGTCTATTTGAAGCACCTCGCCGACGTCGCGCCGAGCGCCGAAGGTTTCGAGTTGCTCGCGGCCGCCTACAATAACCTCCATCAGTACGCGGCACAGCGCGACGCGTGCAGCCACAGCTTCGCCATCAAGCGCTCGCCGGACACGCTGGGGTGCATCGCGGGGGCGGACTTCGAGTTGCACAACTATCGCGAAGCCGGGCAAATCTTCGACGTGCTCGATAGCGCCGCGCACGGCTACCTCGATCAGGATCCGCAGCTCCTCTTGGTGGCGGCGAAGACGTATGCGAATCTTCGGCAACGCGACAAGGCGATCGGCGCCTACGAACGGTTGCTGCCGTTCGTGCGCCGAGGTACACCGGCCTATAAGATGGTGCAGCAGGCGCTCGCCGATCTGAACAGGACCCACTAAACGCGCTTCGTCACCGACCCGCTTTTCGGCGAGCATCTTCGCGGCGTTCCGCATCCGGAGGCGCCGGCGCGGGTCGAGGTCACGGCGCAGCGCCTGCGGGCGAGCGGCGTGCTGCAAGACGAAATTCCGGCGCGCGACGCGAGCGATGAGGAGTTGCTGCGCGTCCACACCGCAGAGTATCTAGCGTTGGTAGGGCGGGAAACGAGCGCGTCGATCGCCCCGCATTATCTCTCCACCGGCGATGCGGCGATCGATGCGCGTTCCCTCGTGGCCGCCCGGCGTGCTGCCGGCGGCGCGCTCGCGGCGATGGAGGCCGCCCTAGAAAGCGATGCTCCGGTCTTCGCGCTCATCCGACCCCCCGGACATCACGCCGAACCCGATCGCGGCATGGGCTTCTGCCTCTTCAACAACGTCGCCGTGGCGGCGCGCGCCTTTCTCGCGGTTCATGGAAAGCGCGTGCTGATCGTGGACTTCGATTACCATCACGGCAACGGCACGCAGGCCGTCGCGGGGAAGGGGATCTCATACGTTGGAACGCACGCCGCGCCCGCTTATCCGGGCACCGGCGGCGTCGAGCCGAACGAAACCCGGCGCGGGGAGGATGTCATCGCGAACGTCCCCTTATCCGTCGGCGGCGTCTCGACGGAGCGCTTCATCTCAACTTGGGACGCGCTCTTGCCGCGCGTTGCGGCGCTGGTGCGCCCGGAGTTGATCCTCGTGAGCGCAGGCTTTGATTACGTCGCCGGCGATCCGGTCGGCGATCTCGGAGTCGGCGTCGAAGCCGCCTCCGCGCTCGGCGAATGCATCGCTGCCGTCGCCGAAGAGTACTGCAAGAGACGCGTCGCCTACGTGCTCGAGGGTGGCTACGACCTCGACGTGCTGACGGAATCGATTACGCGCATTGTCCGCGCTTCCGACTCCTCGCCGTAAGTCAATCGTGAGCGGAGCGAATCCAGCTCAGGGGAAGGGCGATCACCGAGCCTTCGCTCGAACCGTCGATCAGCGAATCGTTCAGAACGATCGGCGAGCCCACGTTGAAGTGAACGGGTTCTCGCTTTCGTCCGATCGTGCGGCCGGAGACGGCGTCGACCGCCCAGAGATAACCGCCGAGGTCCCCGAAATAGACGATTCCGTCGCGCGCGACTAGCCCGCCTTTGACGGCACCCTGCGTGTGAATCTGCCAGAGCACGCGTCCGCTCTGCGCGTCGAGCGCCGTCACGATCGGGGCAACGGCGCTGCCGATATAGACGCGTTGACGATAGATGAGGGGAATCGCAGACTCGTTGTATGCCGGGGCGATGCCCTCCGCGTTTAGCGTCCGATCCCAGAGCATCCGTCCGGTCCGCTTGTCGAGCGCGTAGACGTGTTGCCGCGCGAGCGAACCGTACTGCACGACCCAACCATACGGCCCTCGCGCGATCGGCTCCAAATACATGCCCACGAGTTCGGAATCCGTCGAGGCCATCGGGCCGTCGGAGACGCCGCCGTAAAGCGGCGAGAGCCGGTGCTCCCACACGAGCGCGCCGCTTCGCGCGTTCCACGCGTAGATGACGTCGGGGAAGCTGCCCGGTGCGTAGACGCGCCCGTCGTTGCCGTCGATGACGCCGGTCATCGAGAAAAACGATGGCACGGTCGTATGCCAGCGATAGGCACCGGTTTGCGCGTCGAGCGCGAGGATCGCGCCGGCGCCGTCGGCGTGAACGATTGCTCCGTCGACGATTGCCGGCGTCGGCATGCCGGTCCCGGCGATGCCTTGCGACCACACCTCGCGGCCGCTTTGGAGATTGACGGCTTCGATGCGATTGACGCCGCTCCCCATGACGACGTAATCGGGCGGGAAATAAGCCGGGCAATCGGAGTTTCCCGTTGCGACGAGCGCGATCCCGTCCTCGTAGACGGGTTGAGACATCAGCTCGTTCTCGGCTTTGTACCGCCAACGGATCGTGCCGGTCGCGGCATCGGCTGCGTAGAGGCGGTCATCGTTCGATGCCACGAGCACGGTATCGCCGTAGACGACGGGTGACGAGGAGACGCCGCGGGATCCGGCTTCAAATCGCCATGCAAACTCTCGCGGAACGCGAGGGTTGACGACGACGACGTTCAGGCCGCTTCCCAATCGGAAGCTCGTCCACGCGCTCCGTTGATCGGCGCGAAAAACCGCGACGCTCGGATCCGGCGTTCCGGCAACCCCCATCTCCTGGGACGCGTAATGTGCCGAGCAAGCAACGAGCGCGGCGGACGCGAGAAGAGCGCTGTGGAAACGCCGCACGTGCACGGCAGACGCTATTGGACGAGCGAAGCAGCGATCCTTTCCAGTTCGCCCCCGTTCAGGTCACCGACGAGCGCGAAGTGGAGTGCGCCTTGCGACCATGCGAGCAGCGTCGTCGGGCCGTCCACGACCTTCTGCGCGTGGAGCGATCCGATGGTCGTGGCGACGGGATGGTAACCCGACATATCCGTGGCTGCGCCTCTTGCGTTCTCGAAGAGCGAAATCGTGCGCACGCCGTCGGAATAGAGCACGTGGAGCGTGTGCACGCCCTTCTCGTCGGCGAGATCGGCAGCCACCGGCGTGAAGCCTTCGGGCAGATAGCGCGGCACGCGGGCCGCAAATCCGCAGTGCGCGATGAGGCGAGCGGGATCGTCTGAAGGGACGCCGCGACTGGGGCCTTGCACCGTCGCATAGTGCGCGGGAAGCGCAAATGTCGTGGGCGGGATGCTGCTCACGTAGCGAATGTCGTCAAAGTGCATTTGGGAGACGAGGGAACCGTTGGTCGCGTAGACCTGTCGCTGGAGCATGAGGTTCGTGCGAGCGTCGATCCACAGCCGCATGGTCGTCGCGCCCGTGTAGCGGTTGACGAGCGCGACGACGTGCGTGGCGCGTCCACAGATCACCGCATCGGGGCCGAAGACGGCGCGATAGTTGCGCGTGAGCAGCGCGAGATCGTGGTACCAGCCGTTGTGCACGCCGAAGACGTCGTTGTGCGTGACGACGACGCGCTGCTGCCGTACGTCGACGTCGTACGTCGAGGTCCCGCGTGAAATCATGGCGTCGCCGTAGAGATTCGAGGGCGCGATGTACCAGCGCCGCGTCAGATCGGGCGCGCTGTGATCGACGCGAAAGACCGAGGCATCGGACCAGCCGCGGACGCCGATGTTGAGCAACTCGACTTGACCGACGAACGAGACATGTTCGGGTGCATCAACCGCGGCGTGGAGCATGTCGACCGCGGAGGGCTGCGAGGGCACGGCGGCACCCGCCTGCGCCGCGGTTACGAGGGCAAGAAGCAGGAAGATGCGCAGCGTCATTCGCGCGCGATCGTGTTCGGTCCGATTGCCGCCTGCGTATCGCCGGAGACGCCCGAGTCCTCGAGTGCGGCCGGAACGGCGGCGGTCTGCGCGAACGGAAGCGAGCTGGTCGAAAGCGCCGCATGGTCGTCGAGATAGTACGTGGCTGCGATCGACGGCGCCGCAGCGGCGTGGGGTCGAAGTGACGCCCATCCCAAAGCCATGGCGAGCACCAGCACGGCCGCGACCGGAAGGCCGACGATCGGCCGGAAGGCCAGGCTCCACTGCTGCCACCAAGCGACGCGCGCTTGACCCGCGATGCGATCGCGCACGCGAGCGATGACACCGAGCGGCAGATCGCGCTCCTCGGCACGCGCGTGTGCGCGCAGCCGTTCGGTAATGCGGGCTTGCACCTGGTAGGCATCTCTGCACGCCGCGCAGTCGGCGAGATGCGTGAGCACAGCGGCGTCCTCCTGGGGAGGCAGCTCCCGGTGGAGGTAGTCGATCAATAGTTCGGTGTTCGGATGTTCGTTTATCATGATGCCGTCGAATGTTCAAGTACGAGTTTGCGAAGCTGGTTGCGCGCTCGATGGAGTCTCGAGCGCACCGTCCCGATTGAACAACCTACGATCTCCGCAATCTCCTGGTAGCTATACTCCTCGATATCGGCGAGAACGACGACCGCTCGTTGATCCGGGGCAAGCGCGTCGAGGGCCTTGGCCACCGGCTCGCTCATCTGCCCCTCGACGTAATCGTCGATGGGCTGGACCGCTAGGGGGCGGGCTCCCCCGAACTCTTGCGGTGCGTTGTCTTCGGGAATCTCCTCCTGATAACGTCCTTTCTGCCGCCGAAGTTCGTCCCGGTAGAGATTGGTGACGATTCGGTAAATCCACGAGAGGAAGGAGGTCCCTGGCACGAAGCTGCGCCAGGCCCGGTAGACCCGGATAAAAGCCTCTTGGGTGAGGTCGCTTGCGTCGGCGTCGTTGCGCGTCAGGCGGTAGGCGAAGTTGTAGGTCGCCTTGCCGTACTGTTCGATTGCCCGCTCGAGAAAGGCGGTCTGTTCGGCCGAGGGCGGGTCGAACGGCTTTCGAGGCACCTCCCAAAGTTGCGGTCCACGCCGCGGCGACCCCTCTCCGGAAGCTTTGATTTCGTCCATGCTGGCGTCGCCTCGGGGTTCATGTACCACAGTACACTTCACCCGCTCGGCTCCTTAGCCTGAACGAAATCAAAACCTCCTCTTTAGGCTTTATCCCAAAGCAGTCGCGCGACGATCCAGAGACCGCCGGTGACGAACGCCGCGATGACGACAAACAGCGACAACTCCAGCAATACGATACCCGCCCACTGACTGCCGCCGCAAAACGCGACCGCATCCGCCACGAGCGAGAGCTTGAGGCGTTCGAAGGGATTGGAGCCGAGGCCCGCGACCGATCGCGCCTCCGCGATCACGCCGTCCGGATCCCACGCGGCGCTCTGAACGATGTACGCGACCTTCCCGTCGGGCCGGACGATGAAGAGCTTGTCGTTGTGAATGAAGTTGCTCGCACTCACCCGCATCGAATCGATGCCGAACTCGTCGAGGAGCCGCTGGATCGTCGAGCCTTCGCCCGTCAGGAGTTTCCAGGTTGCTAGATTCGCGCCGTAGCTGCGCCCGTAATCGGAGAGAATGCGTGGTGAATCGTAGGGTGGATCGAGGGTGATCTCTGCGAGTGCGAAGTGCGCCGGATCGAGTTG
The DNA here is from genome assembly GCA_963838895.1 of Vulcanimicrobiota bacterium. GTDB lineage: Bacteria > Vulcanimicrobiota > Vulcanimicrobiia > Vulcanimicrobiales > Vulcanimicrobiaceae > Tyrphobacter. The sequence goes on along the minus strand of CAWIST010000004.1, from coordinate 165,426 downwards.
CGATTGCACGTACGCATATTTCCCGCTGATCGCCGGGCAGAGCGTGCGATCCGGGCAGCGCGTGAAAACGAACGTGAGCAGCAGGGTCTTCCCGTTGAACGCGCGCTTGAGTGAGACGAACTGCCCGCGTTGATCGACCAGCTGCGCCTCGGGCAGCGGACTGCCGACGTCGACGCTCAGCACGCTTCCGGGGTTCGGAAGTCCGGGCACGAAAGGCCCCGCGACGACGGCATACCGCAGCGTCCACGGCGTCGTGTCGAGATCGGCGAACCCGTCGATGCCGGTTCCGGGGACGAGTGGTATGCGAGGCGAGATACGATAGCGACGCGTCTGCGACGGCAGCATCTCCGGCGCGGTGTCGTTGCGGACGATCGCGGTACCGTCGGGCTGCACCGCGAGGACGATCCCGTGGATCGGAACGAAGGCTGCGAACAGGAGCGCGACGAGCATCACGCCTTCAAGTTTCGCAAATCGTGCGTGAAGGCGCTGCGGGCATCGGAGTCATCGTGTACGACGCGCAGCCGGCCGCTCGGATCGATGAGATAGACGGGCGAGGCGTGGGCGACTTTGTAGCCCCCGCCGCGTCGGCTGCCGGGAATGCGCTGCGCCCAGACGTGATACGCAGCGTAGATCTTCGCAAGCGCGGCGCGCGATCCGGTCAACCCGACGATCCTGGCGCCGTGGAATCGGTGGAGGTAGGCCGCAAGCACCGGCGGGGTGTCGCGCGCGGGGTCGACGGTAACGAAGACGATCTCGGCGTTTGCGCCGGGGCCCAGCTCCGCGATCGATCGCGAGAGCTTCGTGAGTATAAGCGGACAGTCGTCGGGACAATGCGTGTAACCGAAGTAGAGCGCAACGCTCGTGCCGTGCTGCGCCGAGAGACTCCATGGTCGGCTGCTTTGATCGGTGAGCGTGAAATTCGGTGCCGCCGCCGAAAGCTCGGTGCCCTCGAAGCCGCCGCCGCCCGCGCACGCGATCAGCGCGGCAACGAGTGTAAGGCTGGTTAAACGCATCTTCTCCCACTAGCCTACGCCGCCCGCGGCAGGCGACCTACGACTAGGCTCCCAACCACTAGCCCTATGCGGTGGCTGATCTTCGCCCTACGGGTGGCGCTCGGCGCCTTGTTGCTCTTCGCAGGAGCGTTCAAGGTGGCACATCCGGAGACGCTGGCGGCGGCGATCGCGGGGTTCCGCTTGCTGCCGCAGGTCGCGATCGTGCCGGTTGCGGTGGCGCTTCCATATGTAGAGTTGGTGCTGGGCGCGTACCTCGTGCTCGGACTCTTCACGCGCGTCGCCGGAAGCCTGGCCTGCATTGCATTCCTGATCTACGCGGCGGCGATCGCCTCTGCAGTATTGCGGCACATTCCCGCGAACTGCGGTTGCTTCGGACCGAACGATCGCGCGACCGCCGATTGGCCGCACGTCGTCTTGGATCTCTTTCTCGCCGGGGTTGCCGCGCTGATCGTGCGCGCCGGCCCCGGCGCTCTCGCGCTCGACCGGAGGCTTGCTCGATTACCATGAAGGACCGCCCAATCCCGACCATCGTTGCCGCCGTCATCTCGGCGCTCGTCATCGTCGCAATCGTGATCTTCGTGATCATGCGCGCCTCCCATCCGACACCGCAGCTTCAGAACGCCTCCTACGCGCCTACCGTCGGAACGGCACAGCTCGGCGGCACCGCGCCGGAGTTTCACATTCCGACGACCGCCGGACCATTCGACCTCGCCCAGCAGCGCCGCCCGGTGCTGCTCGAGGTTTTCGCGAGCTGGTGTCCTCATTGTCAGCGCGAGACGACCGTGATGAACCGTCTGTACGAAAGCTTCAAATCGCGCGTTTCCTTCATCGCGATTCCGGGCAGTGCAACGGCGATGGACGGCGCTTCACCCGAATCGGAGGCGGATCTCTTCAACTTCATGCAGCGCTTCCAGGTTCAATATCCGATTGCGGTCTTCGATCCGCAACTCACCATCGCGAACGAATACATCCAGGGTGGCTATCCGACGATCGCCGTGATCGGCAGTAACAAGAAGATCGTCTACCTTAATAGCGGCGAGGTTCCGTACCAGACGCTCGTGGGAGTGCTGCAAAAGGCCAAATAGCGCTACGCGATCAGCGCTCTGGCGGCCGCGATCGTCGTGTGAACGAGCGCCGGGACCGCAAGATTGCCCGTGCGGCGCGCGAGGATCGCCATCGCGTAACCGAACGCCGCTTGCGCCGGGATCAGCAATGCGAAAGCGAGCGCGACGTTGTGGGCGTGTGCGACGTCGTCGCCGTAGCGCCAGAGCGCGAAGAGCAACGCCTGCGCGAACGCCGCCCACTGTGCGGGCATGAAGGAGCGTAGGCGCCCGAAGAGTGCGCCGCGGAAGAGGAACTCCTCGCTGAAGCCGGTGCTGAAGAACGCGTAGATCAGGCGGCGGCCGACGATTGCCGCGGAAACGTCGGCGTAGAGAATCGTGTAGGCGACGGCAAGGAGCGGGAGCACCAGCCAGATCGCCGCGGAGCTCCAACTCCCGCGCGTGAATCCGCCGAGCCCCATCTTTGCAAGCGGCACGCGCAGCAGCGCCAGGAGGACGAGCACGAGGAGCACTTCCTCGGCAAAGCTGCGCATCGCCGGAGCCAAATCGCCGGGCGCCACGATAGCGAGCCAGGATCCGAGATGACGGTCGATCGAGGACCAAAGGGGCGGAGGAACGGCGATCGCGTGCGCCCGCAACGCGAGCATCCAGCCGGTGAGCGCGATGACGAGCAGCAGTGCGCCGAGCTGAAGCGGGAGAAGATGGCGCACGATCGGCGCGTCGCGTGGAACGTGCGGCGGGAACGTTACGAGATACGTAAGCGCACAGCAGAAAACGAGGAAGGCGGCGAAAACCGCGTAGAGGAGTGCGTCGCCGCGAAGCGGCCCCGTCAGAAGAATGATCTCCGACGCAGCCCACAACTCCGCGAGGACGAGGATCGCGCGCATTGCCGCTTCCGGCCTTCGCTAAACTCCGAAGGGGAAGGTGTAGTTGGGCGGCGGGACGACTTTGCCGACCTCGAGCGTGACCTCTTGGTGCGCGGCCAACGGAATCGCGCGAAGATCTCCCGTCCACAGCGTGCCGTTGACGTACGCGGTCACCGGTCCGACCTTCCCGGCAACGTTGTCCCGCGTCAGCGGCTGACCCCAGATATCGAAGAACATGCCCAACGTCCACGGACCGCCGGCCGGGGCGCCGACCTGCGGCGCTTCGATGTGAATGATGCCGCTGCCGTCGTGCGTGTGAAGCCAGTAGAGGCAGCCTCCCGGCGGGACCGGCGCCATTCCGACGTGCGCCGGAATCTGCAACTGCTTGCCGTTTACGAACAGCGCGAGGTGCGCGTGGATGTGCAGCGTCACCTGTTCCGTCGCCAAGCACGTGACGCCATCGATCGGCGGGCCGCCGCGCCGATCGACGCGGATCGGATCGGGGAAGGCGGGGGCGCCGACGCCGATGCCGTTGATGAGTTGAACGGCCGGCGCGTGCGCGTTCGGGCCCGGTGTCGCCGTTGCGTTCGCGACCGCGACCGCGTGCTGTTGTTGCCAGTTGATGAACGCGAAGACGGCGACGACGATCACGACGATGGCGGCGAAGGCAATATACAACGTCGACATCGGATCGCGCCGCTGTGGCGGCTTCGGGCCGCCGCGAGACTGCTGGCGGCGTTGGGCACGAGAGTTGGGCTGGGGCACGAAAAGAAACCTCGCTGGTAGGGTGATACGGCTAGTTCCCTACCGGATGGCGGCGGCCTCCAAGGACGCGTCCGCCGGGTCGAGGCAGCGGCCGGGGAGGAGATAGGCGGTGACGTAATCGGTGACGGCTTCCGTCAGCGGCGTCATCGGCGCGTCGTAACCGCTCGCGCGCAGCCGTTCGATTCGCGCACGCGTCGAGTACTGATATTTGCCGCGCAGACGTTCGGGCATCTCGACGAATTCGATGCGCTCGGGCAGACCCAGGGCGGGGAAGATCGGGCGCACGAGTTCCAACCAGGTTTGTGCACGTCCCGAGCCGACGTTGACGAGTCCGGTCGTAGGCGCTTGCGCGAGGTGAACCGTGATCTCGGCGGCGTCTTTGACGTAGATGAAATCGCGACGCTGTTCGCCGTCGCGGAATTCGGGACGGTAGCTCTTGAAGAGCCTGACGATTCCGTTTGCGAGAATCTGTTCGTAGGCCTTGAGGACCATGCTGCGCATTTCGCCCTTGTGCTCTTCGTTCGGGCCGAAGACGTTGAAGTACTTGATGCCGCAGCAGCGCTCGGCGAGTCCGGTGCGCTCGGCATACAGATCGAAGAGGTGCTTTGAAAATGCATATGCGTTGAGCGGACGCAGCGAGCGCAGATCGGCCTCGTCGGAGAGATGCTCTTCCAGCGCTCCGTAGGTCGCGGCAGATGAGGCGTAGACGAAGCGTGCGTCGTTTGCGCACGCCCATTCTCCCAGGCGCCGAGTGTACTCATAGTTGTTTCGCAACAGGTACCCGGCATCCGTTTCGGTCGTGGACGAGCACGCTCCGAAGTGGAGCACGGTGCGCACGTCACCGAACGCGTCGGCGCGGCGTTCCAGGCGCTCCAGCAACTCATCTGCATCGACGTAGTCGTCGAAGCGAAGGGGCAGGAGATGACGCCACTTCTCGCTGCGATCCAAACGATCCGCAACCAGAACGCGCTCGAAACCGCGCCGGTTCAGCGCCCAGATGACGGCGCTGCCGATCAAGCCGGCGCCGCCGGTGACGACAATCGTCCCACGTGAAATATCGTGCATAAGCCCCTACCACGATATTCAGCTTGGGAAAATGCCCAGTCCTCCCCGCCTGGACGGCGGGGAGGACGAAAGGCACTAGAACGGCGCGGTGAGGCGCAGCAGAATCGAGCGTCCGGGCGCGATCTGCGTCGTGTTGAACCCGTTGGCGATCTTGACGATGTATTGGTGGTTCAATAGGTTGTCGATGTCGAGGCGCAGGCCGAGCCCGTGGTCGCCCACGCTGAGATTGCGTCCGACGCTGCCGTTGAACGTGAGGTGTGAGGGAAGGCGTCCGGACAGGGTCGACGTCGCGTTTTCGAACGCGACGGGATAGCCGGTGCCGTAGTCGCCCTCGAAGGTCGCGTACCATTCCTTGGAAAGTCCGAACCGATCGGTGTAACCCGCGACCGAGGCGACCGTCTGATCGTGATCCTCGGGGGAGAGGAGTTCGGTCGATGTGAGTGGGACGCCGGGCGGATTCGGCGCGGGCCCGAAGAGGAAGGTCGAGCCGGAGATGCCGCCTGCCTCGGACCTCGAGACCGTGGTCGTGAGGAACCAAGAGTTTCCATTATCCAGCGTGTCCACAAGCCGCAAATCCACGCCTTCGTAGCGCCCGAGCGCGTTGTTGAAAACGGCAAAGAGCGGCGTATTGAGGAGCTGCGTCGTGTCCAGAACGTTGATCACGTTGCGCTCCATCGTGTTGACATAGCCCACGAGGTGTGCGTTGAACGTGTGCTGCAAGCCCATCTCGAAGTAGGCGTCGCGCTCGGGTTGCAGGTTGTACACGGGGCTTGCGGCGCACGTACCGCTTCCCGCGCCCAAGAGTGCGCACGCTTGGCGTACGTCTTCGAGTTGGGGCGCGGCGTAAAACCGGCCGTAGTAAACGTGCAGGATGTTCTTCTGATCGACTTGCAGGTTGACGCCGATGCGCGGCTCGAGCATGTTGCCACCGACGTACCCGGTCGAGTGATCGTAGCGTAGGCCGTACTGAATCGCGAGGATCGGGATCGGCGTCCAAGTATCCTCGGCATACGCGCCGATCTGAGAGCCCGCTTGAGCCTGCGCGGTGTAGACGGGATAGTACGGTGTGACCGGCGTTCCGGTCGTAGCGCAATCGAAGTAGTAACACGCGAACGTCTGATTCGCGTGGAAGTTCTCCCGGTCGGTGTCGATGCCGATTTTCCACGCATGCGTGCCGGTGGCCCGAGAGTCGGAGACATTGAGTCCGACATAGCTTGCGAGGCGGTCTTGGTCGAGACCAATGAGATGGTCGATGCTGCCGGTGATCGGGTTCGGCAAAGTTGCGAGAACGTCCAACGGCAGGTCGCCGGCATAGACGATCTGCGTCGAGCGGTACCAGGGGATGACTTGGAAAACGCCGTTCCCGTCCTGGGACGTGAGCGTGTAGTTCAGGCTGGAGAAGCGGTCGTATTCACGCTGCACGTCGTCGGTCCCGGGGACGCTGATCTCGGGGTCGATCGGATTGTTCGGGTTCGTATTGATCGGAATCTGGAACTGTGAGAACTGATTCCCGTAGTCGAATGCCAGCGTCGAGCGCGAGTTGATTTGCGTAATCGTGCGCAAGAACTCGTCGGTCTGGGAGCTGTCGTCGTTGATCGGTACGTACGTCGGCGCGTCGAGACCGTAGTTCGTGCGCTGCGAGTTGAGGTCGAGAAAGACTTCGGTATCACCGGCCCGGCCTTCAAGGTTGAGTTGGCCGATTGCCTGTCCGAAGTTACCGCCGCCGCCCGTCAACTCGCCGTAAAAGCCCTCGGCAATATCGGTTGGACGGTCCGTTATGATGTTCACGAGCGCCCCCATTCGGTCGCCACCGTACTCGGCCGGAAAATCACCGGTGTAGACTTCGAGCGAATCGATGACCTTCGGGTCGACGACTTGGGCGAAGTTCGAGCTGGTCGCGAGGGGCAAGGGCGCGCCGTCGATCTCGTACGTAACGCCGTGAAAACCGAGCGCGACCGGCTCGTCGTACGAGAACCGCACGATGCCGGGCAGCGTCTCGATGAGGCGGTTGAGACTGTCGTTCTCGGGTGAGGTTTGGATCTGCGCATTGTCGAGGTGGTTTACGGCGACCGGCGTTCCCGAGGGGCCGGCGCCGGCAACCGCCTGCGAGCTGGCGATCAGCTTGAGGTGCGTGAGGGCGACGTTTGCGGTCGAGACGGAATCGCCCGAGACCGAGACCGCAACCGATTGATCTTGCACGTCGTCGTCGTGCGCGACCAGCGTGTAGTTTCCGAAGGGCACGGAGGCGAAGCTGTAGCTGCCATACGCATCGGTCGTCGTGACGAACCGCGAACCTTCACCGGTGAGCGTCACGCGAGCGCCGGCGGCGGGTTTGCCGTCGAGGGTGATATTGCCATGGACGATGCCGGTCGTCGCCGCGACGGCGCTGCCGAGGGCGGCATTGAAGATCAGCGCGGCAAGCAACGCCGCAAAGAGACGGGACATGGATCTCCCCTTCTGTAGCTAGAGTGCGGTGTGAAGCGGCGCTTAGGCGCCGATGACCGCAGCCGGGGGAGGACGGGCGTAGCGGGGCGTTGCGTGCAACTGCGCGCGCACGCGGGGAGCGGGCTGGAGGCGAAGAAGACGCGCGGGCACGCGTGGCGCGAAGCGCGTCGTGCGGACGGCAATTGCAATCGCCGCGAGGATCGAGAGCGCGCCCTTCGCAAGCGCCAGAAGAAGCCAGGCGGCCAGTGCGAGCGCGACGACCAAGAGAATCGGCGAAGCCGCGTCGTGTTTGGGTTCGAGATGCTCGGCGAGCGAAAACCAAAGGACTGCGGCGGCAAATATCGCCGGCCATCGGGGCAGGTAGAGCCGGAGGCGCCCGGCGAGGATGGAGCCTTCGAGGATGCGTCCGGCGCCCGCCCAGGCGACGGCACCCCCCATGAGCGCCGACCCAAGCGCCGCGACGGTGGCCGCGGCGACGAGGGCCTCGTGATAGGACCCGCCCATGGCGTGCCCGCCGCCGTAGCCGGCAGCATGGGCAACCATCGAGGCGAGTAAGCCCAGCGCCAGGGCGCCGAGGGCTTCCCTTGGTCTCATGTGGGCGGAAACTTTCGGTCCGGCACAAGGGTTGGCCTTGAGCGGGCGTCGTACAATCCGGGCCCCTCCCCCTAGGCATCAGTGGCCCTGGCGGGGATGGTCCATCCCAAGAAAGCATGCCAGCGGACCTATTGTGAACACTCGTCTCCCCGTCGAAAATGCCGACACGGTCAGCCTCGTCTGCGCGCTGCTCGCGCGCTTCCCGGAGTTGGCTTCGATTCGTGCTATGCCGGCCGACGGAACCGTCAGGCTCACGTTCGCCGTGCGCCAGCGTCTCGACCGAGCGGCGCAGCGCGCGATCGCGGAGACGATCGAGGACCACATCAACGGTTTCGTGTTGCTCGGGGCGCAGACGCCGGCGACGCTACGGGTCGAGTGCGAGAGCGAGCGGGCGATGGGATTCGTTCACGTCACGCGCGATCTCGACAGCTTTTCGAAAGATGAGTTGGAGATGCTCGGGGCGCTCTTTCTCGCTCGCTTCGGCGACGCGTTGGTCTGCAGTCAGCGAGCCGAGGATGGATTCGAAGAGGACGAGATCGCGCAAGACGAGGCGGCGCTCTACGCGATCGAGGCGCTGCGCGATCCGACCCAATCGAAGAATCTCGTCGGCTTTCGCGAAGAGAAGCGCATCTTAGTGTACTTCCTGAAAGCGCAAAAGAAAGCGAAGGCGTCGGCTCGCCGCTAAGCACTCTCAACCTGCTGGCGATCGGGGACGTCGTGGGTTCCCCAGGCCGGGAAACGCTCAAGCGTTGCCTGCCGCTGTTACGCGACCAGTATCACGTTCATGCTTGCATCGCAAACGGTGAGAATGCCGCGGGCGGCTTCGGCTTGACCGCTCAGACGGCGGAGGAGATGTTCGAGACGGGCGTCGACTTCATCACGAGCGGCAACCACATCTTCGACAAGCGCGACTTCACGCCGTATCTGGAATCTTCGGATCGCGTCATCCGCCCGGCGAACTATCCGCCCGTGCACTCCCGGCCACGGATACGGAACGTTCACCGTCGACGGCGTCACGATCGGCGTGCTTGAACCTCATGGGACGGACGTTCATGCCGCCCGTCGACGATCCGTTTCGCAGCGCCGACGCATGCCTGGAGACGCTGCGCGCGCGTACGCCGGTCGTCGTCGTCGACGTGCACGCGGAGGCCACCTCGGAGAAGGTCGCGCTCGCGCGGTATCTCGACGGCCGAGTCTCGCTCGTTTACGGCACGCACACGCACGTGCAGACCGCCGACGAGCAGATTCTCGCCGGCGGCACGGCGTATATCAGCGACGTTGGAATGACCGGACCGGCCGACGGCGTGATCGGGATGGAGCGCAAAGCGGTGCTCGAACGCTTCTTGATCGGCGTCTCGGAGCGATTCACGGTCCAGAAGGACGGCCCCAGGCAGTTTTGCGCGCTGCTCGTCGGCATCGATGCCGGGTCGCGGCAAGGCCCTCGAGGTGAAGCGCATCTTTCTCCGACGGTACTCGCGTGATCGTCGATTTCCACTCGCACACCCGCGAGAGCGACGGCTCGCTCACGCCGCAGGCGCTCGCCGACTACATGGGCGACCGTGAGGTCGAGGTTTTTTCGATCTCCGACCATGACACGCTCTCGGCCTACGGTGCCTTTCGCGCGCCGCCCGGAGCTCGGGTCGTGACGGGCATCGAGATCAACACGACGTGGCGTGATAACGAGGTGCACCTGCTCGGCTACGCGCTTCCTTTAGATGGTGCCGCGCCGCTCCAGGCGATGCTGGAGCGCAACCGCGCGGAACGGCGCGTCAGGGTCGTCCGCATGGTGCAGCAACTACAGGCCGGCGGCTACGCGATCACGCTCGACGACGTCCTACGCGAAGCGGTGGGCTCGCAATCACTCGGCCGCCCGCACGTCGCCAAGGCGCTCGTCCGTAAAGGCGCCGCAAGCGGCGTCGAGGCGGCGTTCAGGCTGCTCTTGCGTCGCGGCAAGCCCGGTTACGTTCCCTCCGTTCATACCACGCCGCAGGAAGCGATCGCGCGCATTCGCGAGTGCGGTGGAACGGCCGTGCTCGCGCATCCGGGGCGCTTGAAAGACCGGTCGATCATCGACGAACTCGTCAAGGATGGGCTGGACGGGCTCGAGGTCTTCTATCCGCAACACGACGCGGACGACGTGCGCTTCTTCGGAGAAAAGGCACGGCAGCACCGCTTGGTGATGACCGCGGGCTCGGACTTCCACGACATCCGCTATCACGCCCACGGCGTCGGCCTGGAAGTGGAGCGCGAGGCTATCGCACCTTTTCTCGAACGCGTTGGAGCAGCGTAGCGCTGGAGCGTTCGTAGCCTTCCATTTCGGAGGTCTGTGCAGCGACGACGTCCTTATCCCGTATGGCGCGGTGGTTGATCCGCACGTTGTAAGCACACGCAGCAACCGCGGCGGCACCAAACTCGGCGGCGCAGCCGACGTCGCTTGCCAAGTGAGGATTCTCGAGCGCGAGCGCGTCGACGGCAAGCTGCTCGACCTCCACGGCGAGACGCATTGCATTGAGCGGCTCCGCTGCGGCGCGCACCAGCGCGAGCTGCCTCGCATCGCCGCGCGTCTGCGATCACCGCGGTAAAGGCCGCTTCGTCTCGCGCCTGTGCCGTCGCCAGTTCCGCGCGTAGCGCCAGCGCCCGAGCGACGAGTCGCTGCGCGTCGTCATGTTTGGCGGCGTGCTTCGGATTTGCCGCCGTGATGCGCGCCGCCATTTCGATCAGCGCGGCGCCCGATCGCTGCGACGATGGTGGCAGCGCTTCCGCCGCCGGGGGTCGGGTTGGCCGAAGCGAGGCGCGCGATATAGTCCATTCCGACGTGCATTCGCGACGGGGAAGCGGAGCCTTGCGGCGAAGGCAGGCCCATGCAAATCGCCGTCGCGCCGCAAGGCGATATCAAGGATCGTGCGCTCGCCGAGCAGGGCCGCTCGCGCATCGCGTGGGCAGCCGCGTACATGCCGGTGCTCGCGCAAATTCGCGAACGTTTCGAGCGAGAGAAACCGCTGCGCGGCGTGCGCATCGGCGCGTGCCTGCACGTGACGACCGAAACCGCGAACCTCATGCTCGCGCTCAAGGCCGGCGGCGCCGAGATCGCGCTGTGCGCGAGCAACCCGCTCTCGACGCAGGACGACGTCGCCGCCGCGCTCTGCGAGTACGGCATTCCGACGTTCGCGATCAAGGGCGAAGACAACGAGACGCTATTACGCGCACATCGAATCGGTGATCGCGACGCAAGCCGCAGATGTCGATGGACGACGGCTGCGATCTCGTGACGACGATCTTCACGAAGCACAAAGCGCTGCTCGCCGAGATGATCGGCGGCTGCGAGGAGACGACGACCGGCGTCATTCGACTCAAGGCGATGCAGAAGGACGGCGTCCTTCCGTATCCGGTCATCGCGGTCAACAACGCGCTGACCAAGCACATGTTCGACAATCGCTACGGCACCGGGCAATCGACGCTCGACGGCATCATCCGCGCGACGAACGTCTTGCTCGCGGGGCGCACGTTCGTGGTCGTGCGGCTACGGCTGGTGCGGCCGCGGCATCGCCTCGCGCGCGGCGGGGCTCGGCGCGCACGTCGTCGTCGACCGAAGTCGATCCGCGCAAAGCGATCGAGGCGGTGATGGACGGCTATCGCGGTCATGACGATGGCCGAGGCCGCGAAGATCGGCGACGTCTTCGTCACCGTCACCGGCAACTATCACGTCATTCGCGAGGAGCATTTCCAGCGCGATGAAGGACGGCGCGATCGTCTGCAACTCGGGCCACTTCAACGACGAGCTCGATCTCGACGCGCATCGCCCACGCTCGCCGTAAAGCGCTGCGCAGCCGCGCGCCTTCGTCGAGCAGTACGAACTGCACGACGGACGCAAGCGTCTGCGTTCTCGCCGACGGGCGTCTGGTCAACCTCGCCGTCGGCGAAGGGCATCCGGCCGCAGTGATGGACATGTCGTTCGCCAATCAGGCGATGGCGGCGGCGTTTCTCGCCGAGCAAGCACGAGCAGCCTGGAGAAGAAGGTCTACGACGTTCCGGTCGAGATCGACGAAGAAGTCGCGAAGCTCAAGCTTGCGTCGATGGGCATCGCGATCGACACGCTGACGCCCGAACAAGTGAAGTACATGGCGTCGTGGTCGGAGGGCACCTAGATGGCGTACAGCAGACTCTTCACCAGTCGGAATCGGTGACCGAAGGCCACCCCGACAAGGTTGCCGATCAGATCTCCGACGCGGTTCTCGACGCGCTCCTCGAAAGACGATCCGAACTCGCGCGTTGCCGTCGAGACGTTCGCGATCACCGGGCAGATTCACATCGCCGGCGAGGTGACGACGAAGACGTACATCGACATTCCGCGCATCGTGCGCGAGACGATTCGACGAGATCGGCTACACGCAGTCGGCGGTCGGCTTCGATGCGGAAACGTGCGGCGTCAGCGTTTCGATCGACGAGCAATCGCCCGACATCGCGATGGGCGTCGACAAATCGCTCGAAGCCAAGGCCGGCAGATGACGACGCCTTCGAACTGACCGGCGCCGGCGACCAGGGCATGATGTTCGGCTACGCCTGCCGCGAGACCGACGAGCTGATGCCGCTGCCGATCGTGCTCGCGCACAACCTGACGCGACATCTCGCCGCGGTGCGCAAGAACGGCGACATTCCGTATCTTCGGCCGGACGGCAAATCGCAGGTGACGGTCGAGTACGACGGCGATCGCCCGGTTCGCGTCGATGCGGTCGTCATCTCGACGCAGCACGATCCGGAGATCCCGCTCGAGGTCATTCGCAACGAAGTCACCGAGAACGCATCATCGACCATGTGATCCCGTCCTCGATGCGCGACGCGCGACACGCGCGTCTTCGTCAATCCGACCGGACGCTTCGTCATCGGCGGCCCCAAGGGCGATGCCGGCTTGACCGGCCGCAAGATCATCGCCGACACGTACGGCGGGATGGCGCGGCACGGCGGCGGCGCCTTCTCGGGCAAGGATCCGACAAAGGTCGATCGCTCCGGCGCCTACGCGGCGCGCTGGGTCGCGAAGAACGTCGTTGCGGCGGGCCTGGCGGACGCTGCGAAGTGCAGGTCGCCTACGCGATCGGCGTCGCGCATCCGGTGAGCGTGCTGGTCGAAACGTTCGGCACCGGTAAGATCTGCCGGAGGAAAGGATCGCGGAGGCCGTCGCTGACGTCTTCGATCTGCGGCCCGGCCGCGATCATCCATCACCTCGATCTGCGCCGGCCGATCTACAAGCAAACGGCGGCGTACGGCCACTTCGGCCGCCCCGATCTCGATCTGCCGTGGGAGCGGCTGGACCGCGTCGACGCGCTGCGCGAGGCGACTCGCTTCCGCGGCGAGGTCGTCTCCCTGCGGGGGTGACGGTCGCCTGGCACGAAAGCCGCTTCCGGGAAGCACTCATTCGATTGCCTTCCCGGGAGGAGTATACATGCGGCGGATTCTCGGTTCTTTCGGTATTTTTGCTTGCCTTAGCCTAGCGACGGGGCCGCTCTGCGCGCCTGCGCAACAGCCGCAGCCGTCGATCGCGGTGATGAACTTTTCTACGGTGGGCCTGACGGGCACGGGTTGGTACGGGCAGTTTCAACCGGGCGTTGCGCTCTCCGACCTTGTGACCAACGAGTTGGTGAACGCCGGCGGATTCAACGTCGTCGAGCGTTCGAAGCTCGGAGACACCTTGAACGAGCACCAACTCGACACTTCGGGACAAGTCGATCCTGCGACCGCCGTGCAAGCGGGCCGGCTCGTGGGCGCGCACTTCCTGGTCGAAGGCAACGTCGTCCAGTTCGATGAGACCGGTCAGTCGGGCGCGGCGGCGGGCCAATATATCCCTGGGATCCTCGGCGGCGTCGCAGGCGGATATAACAGCAAGCGTGTGACGATCAACGTCGCGGTGCGTATAATCAACGCGCAGACCGGACAGATCGTGCAAGCGTTCAGCGACGAGCAGACCCAGACCGCGACGTCGTGGGGCGCGGGCGGCATCAGTTTCCTCAGCGGAACGTTCGGCGGGTATCAAAACTCGAGCTTCGTCTCGTCGACGATGGGGCATCTCATCGACGCGGAAGCAAAGGCGATCGTCGCGCAGATCAGCCCGCAACGCCTCCTCGCGGCCGCGCCTGTCATGCCGTCGATTACCGGGCACATCATCGCAATCGACGGCGGGAACTACATCCTGAACATCGGCGCGGCTCGCGGCGTCTCCGTCGGAGCGTACTTCGACGTCATCAAGGTGATGGAAGTTCGCGATCCGGGAAGCGGGCGTTATCTCCAGGTGAACGAGCCCACCGGGCAACTCGAGGTCATGTCGGTCAGCGGGAGCACGTCGATCGCTCGCCGCGTCTCGGGCTCTCCCGCGAAGGGTCAAGAGGTTCAATCGCAGCCGTAACGGTGTCGAGTGAACTGCTGCGGCGCGACCTCGCGTTTAGTCGCCGCAGCAGTTCGCGACGAGCTGCCCGCACTGCGCGCAGAACGCCTTACAACTCACCCGGCGTCCGCTCCTTTGTGCGCGGGCAGGGCGCGTGTCGCCCCCGTGGAATGAGGTGGCGCCGACGTTCCGGATTAGCTCAGTTGGTAGAGCAGCTGACTGTTAATCAGCGGGTCGCTGGTTCGAGTCCAGCATCCGGAGCCATTTAGAGCCCCGTCAACTAAGGATTCTGGCGGGGCTCTTCCTTGCCAGAACCGGGCAGTTTCTCGCGGCCTTCATACAAGATTCTTGAAGAATTCATCGGGGTGCGAGTACCCTTTAATAAATGGTTGATCTCACTCTGATCGTCGATCCGCCGGCCGAACCCGGACCGGGTCCGAATCAGGCCTACCCGGCCAGAGGAACTATCCATTGAATAGGAGTTTCACATTTTGATTGCAGAGCCATATCGCATCAAGGTCGTCGAGCAGATCAAGCAGACGACCCGCGAGCAGCGCGAACGTTTTATCAAAGAGGCCGGCTACAACACGTTCCTGCTGCGCTCTCAAGACGTCTACATCGATTTGCTCACCGACAGCGGCACCTCGGCGATGAGCGACAATCAATGGGCGGGCATGATGCTCGGCGACGAAGCCTATGCCGGCAGTCGCAACTTCCTCGCGCTGGAGGAGACGGTGCGGCGCTACTACGGGTTCCGCTACATGGTGCCGACGCATCAAGGCCGCGGAGCCGAGAATCTGCTCTCGCGCTTGTTGATCGAGCCCGGCGATTACATTCCGGGCAACATGTATTTCACGACGACCCGCGCGCATCAGGAACTCAACGGCGGCACCTTCGTCGACGTCATCATCGACGAGGCGCACGATGCGACCGCCGACCTGCCATTCAAAGGTAACGTCGATCTTGCGAAGTTGGAATCCTTGATCGAGCGCGTCGGCGCCAAGAACATCCCGTACATCTCGCTGGCGGTAACGGTGAACTTAGCCGGCGGCCAGCCGGTCTCGATGGCTAATATGCGCGCGGTCAATAACCTTGCGCAGCGGCGCGGCATCAAGGTGATGTTCGACGCCACGCGGTGCATCGAGAACGCGTACTTCATCAAGGAGCGCGAGACGGGCTATGCGAGCAAAACGATCGCCGAGATTCTGCTCGAGATGATGTCCTATGCCGACGGCTGCACGATGAGCGGGAAGAAGGACTGCCTGGTCAACATCGGCGGCTTCCTGGCGATGAACGACGAGTCGCTCTATCAGCGCGCGTGCGAGCTGGTCGTGCTCTTCGAGGGCATGCCGAGCTACGGCGGGCTCGCGGGGCGCGACATGGAGGCGATGGCGCGCGGCATAGTCGAGTCGCTCGACTACGACTACATCGCGCATCGCATCGCGCAGGTTCGCTATCTCGGCGAGAAACTGCGTGCTGCCGGCGTGCCGATCGTGGAACCGATCGGCGGCCATGCGGTCTTCCTGGATGCACGACGCTTCCTGTCGCATCTGACGCAGGACGAGTTCCCGGCGCAGACGCTCGCGGCAAACCTCTATATCGAGGGCGGTGTCCGCGCGATGGAGCGAGGCATCGTCTCCGCAGGCCGCGACGAACAGGGCAAGCACCATTATCCCAAACTGGAACTCGTGCGGCTCACGATTCCGCGCCGCGTCTACACCTACGCGCATCTCGACGTAGTTGCCGAAGCAGTCATTCAGCTCTTCCGCCGCCGCGAAGAGATCCTGGGTCTGGAGATGGTCTACGAACCGAAGCTGCTGCGCTTCTTTACCGCACGCTTCCAACCGATCGCGAAGGAGGAATGTCTCGTTCCCGCGCACGCACCACTAACAGTTACCGTCAGCGACGCGGTGCAAGCGCATTAAGCGTTAAGAGTAGCGCTCACCTCGGTTAGCCCGGGGCGCCGGACAGGCAGGTTCGAATCTTCTTTACCTCGACCATGAACGAAGTCTCGTCTTCGCGCCTTGGGCGTTGGAGCGTTATCGGAACGATCTCTTTCAGCGTTCCGTCCTTCATGACGCCGATGCGATCGGCGAGAAACACGGCCTCTTCGAAGTGATGCGAGACCATGACGATCGTCCGCTTCGTCGTCGACCAAATGTCCAGCAGATCGTCGTACAGCTCGTCGCAAATGAGCGGGTCGAGCGCGGAGAAAGGCTCGTCCATGAGCAAGACGTCCGACTCAACCGCGAGCGCTCGCGCAATGCCGACTCGTTGACGCTGGCCCCCGGAAAGCTCCCGCGGATACTTGTGCTTGAATGCCTCGAGATGCACCATTTGAAGATATCGTGCGGTGATTTCCTCTGCCTCGCCCTTCTTGGCGCCGCGCATGCGTGGTGGGAACGCGACGTTGTCCTCGACGGTCAGCCACGGAAGCAGCGCATACGACTGGAAAACCATCCCGACGGATTTCGGCCTCACGAGCGCCCCGCTCGTCGGGTTCTCGATTCCCGCAATCATCTTCAACACGGTGGACTTTCCACAACCCGACGGCCCGACCAGACAGAAGAACTCGCCTTGATTGATCGAGAGCGAAAAATCGTGCACGACATACACGGGCGGCGTCTCGTACGACTTCTTGACGCTCTCAAAGACGATTGGGTGCTCCATCAATCGAACCTGAAGCGTTGAGCGAAATGAAGAAGCGGTTGCCAGACGAAGAGATTGATGATTGCGACGAGCACGATCATCGCCGCGAGGGTCGCCACAAACACGGACGTTTGCCCCTGCGCGTTCGAGTCGACCAAAAGGCTCCCCAATCCCAACAGGTCTTGCGAAGCCGTACCGTGAGGAATGTAGGTATGCAATACTTCGGCGACGATCACGATCGTCCAACCCTGCGCCCAGGCCAGCAACGATCCGGTGACCACGAAAGGAACGATTGCGGGGAGCGTAATGTACCAGAACTTCTTGAAGCCGCGGACGTTGAAGACGATCGCCGCGGACTTGATGTCGTCGGGAATCGTTTGCAAGCCTCCGATGACGGGGAAGACGATATTCCAAAGCATGGATAAGAAGATGACGAATATCGCCGCAAGTTCGAAGGCGTGGTAGGCGGTAAAGAAGACGACGACGACCGGGAAGAACGCCAGCGCAGGGACCGACTGCAGGATGTCGGCGATCGGAAGAAGGACCCGCTGCACGCGCGGGGTGCTGGCGATCAGGAGGGCAAGTGGGATAGAAATCGCCAGCGAGAAGACATAGGCGACGAACATTCGGAAGAACGTGTTGATCGTCGCGGTAAAGATGTCTCCGGCGGAGATGCGGTTGATGTCGAACGCCGTTTTGGGGTTCGCGAAGTGGAGAATCAAGACCGTGGCGGCAGCGACGGCGGCTACCACGACCCCGGTGGAGACGAGGAGGTGTCCCGGCGTCGTTTGATAGAGGACGCGGGGGCGACGCTGGTACCGCGTTACCTTCAACTGCTGTTCCCTCCTTTGCGGCTCCAGGTTTCTTCGTGGTCCCTCAAAAAGAAGCCGTTTGTCCGCGACAGGAACGCGGGGAAGTGGTATGTAGAACCGATGATGCAGCGCGCAAATCGTACCGGAGCCGTGGTCGCGGCCCTCGCCCTGGGGGCGGCGCTCTTGCTGCCTGGGCACGCGCCGGCTCAACCGGCGATCAACAGCATCGGAATCCCGAGCTTCGACGGCAATACCGGCTGGATCAACAGCCCGCCGCTGACGCCCGATGATCTGCGCGGCAAGACCGTGCTCGTCGATTTCTTCGAGTACACGTGCATCAACTGCTTGCGCACCCTGCCGTATCTGCGTGAATGGTATAGACGCTATCACAGGTACGGCTTCGAGATCGTCAGCGTGCAAACGCCGGAGTTCGGCTTCTCGGGGGAGCGGCAGAACGTGGAGGCGGCCGCGAGGCGGCTGGGCATCACGTGGCCGATCGTCATCGACGCGAACAATGCGATCTGGAACCGCTATCACAACGATGAGTGGCCGCACGAGTTTTTGTTCGCGCCGAACGAACAGCTCATCGAGAGCTTCGAGGGCGAAGGCGGCTACCCGGATACCGAGCACAAGATCCAACTCATCTTGAAGGTCGCGCAGCCGAACTTGAACCTCCCGGCGCCCATGGCGCTGCTTCCTCAAGACAATTATGACAAACCGGGCGCGGTCTGTTACCCGAAGACACAAGAGCTGATCGTCGGGCATCAGCCGATCGCCGACGCCGCATCGGGGGAGCGCTCAGCGAGTTCGAATTACCAAGATCGCGACTCTAACCCCCGCGACGGCGCCATCTATCTGCAAGGGTACTGGCACATGACGCAAGGCGCCGCCGTTTCCGACGCCGCGAACGGGTATTTCGCGCTACGCTATCACGCCATCCAGGTAGAGGTGGTGATGAAGCCTGAGCGCGGTCCGATTCGCGTTCTCGTGACGCAGGACGGCGCCCCGGTGCCGCGAGGCGATGCGGGCAGCGACATTCGCTACGATTCCAGCGGCAACTCGTACGTCGACGTCGACGCGGCGCGCGCCTACGAAGTGATCATGAACGCGCAGTACGCGCCGCAACACGACCTTCGCTTGACGACCGGAAGCGCAGGCCTCGGCATCTACGACGTCGCGTTCGAGTCGTGCGAGGTCCCAGGCACGCGCTAGTTTGACTTAGCGGCATGCGTCACCGTCCGGTCTTGCGGCCACGCAAATACTGCGGCGGAACGAACGATTCGCCGCCGAGTTCGTCGGCGGCGCCCCACGTCCAGCGCGGATCGCGAATAATCGCCCGCGCGAGCGAGACCATGTCGGCGTCGCCGCCGGCGATGATGCTCTCGGCATGCGCGGCTTGGACGATCGCGCCGATCGCGGTCGTCGCAATTCCCGCCGCCTCACGGATTGCGCGTGCGAACGGCACTTGGTAACCGGGTGTCACGTCGATCTTCTGCAGCGGCGAGAGACCGCCGCTCGACGCGTCGATGAAGTCGCAGCCGCGCCGTGCCAACTCCTTCGCGAAGACGATCGATTGCTCCAGATCCCATCCGCCGGGCACGTAATCGGTCGCGGAGATGCGCACGCCCAACGGCTTTTCCACCGGCCAAACGGCGCGCGCCGTCTCGAAAAGCTCGAGCGGAAAGCGCATCCGATTCTCGAGCGATCCGCCGTACTCGTCGGTGCGTTGATTCGAAAGCGGAGAGAGAAACTCGTGCGCGAGATAGCCATGCGCAAAGTGCAGCTCGACGATGTCGAGACCGAGGCGTTGCGCGCGCCGCGTCGCGGCGGCGAAATCGTTGCGCACTTTTTCGAGCCCTGCGGTATCGAGTGCGCGGGGCACGTGCCAACCCTCCTTGTATGCGATCGCGGAGGGCGCCACCGGCTCCCACGTTCCGGGTCCCGTATACGGCCCTTCACCCTCCCACGGCACTTGGGTCGCGCCCTTGCGTCCGGCGTGCGCCAGTTGCACGCCGACGGCGCTCTTCGTCCACGTGCGCACGAATCGCACGACGCGCGCCATGCCGGCCTCGTTCTCACCGCTCCAGAGTCCGAGGCAGCGTGGCGAGATGCGCCCCTCGGGGCTGACGTGCGTCGCCTCGAAGAAGACCAATCCGGGGCCCGAGAGCGTGTTCTGTCCGAGGTTGACGAGGTGCCAATCGTTCGCGCTGCCGTCGATCGCGGAGTACTGGCACATCGGCGAGACCACGATGCGATTGGCCAGGGTGAGATTGCGCAAGGAGATCGGCTCGAAGAGTTTGCTCACGATTCTTTCTACGGCGGAGCCGGCGTGAAGTCCGCGTCGGGAACGGAATCGGGAAAGGAGATGTCGTCGAGGTCCGATGCGACGTAGTTATCGTGCGGCCCGAAGAGCGAGCCGGTGGGCGCATCCGCTTCGATGTGCACGATGCTCCAAATCTGCTGCGTCCCTTCCGGCGCAAAGCGGTAACGCACGGGGCCGTATTTGCCGTTGCCGAAGTCGTGCTCGTACGTCAGCGCGACGACGTTGCCGCCGGCGTCGTCGATCCAGAGGTCGCGCAACGCGTAGCGCTCGGGATCGGCGAGCGGCTGCAGCGTCAGATGATCGCAATCGTAAGCGCCGACGCGTTCCTTTCCGGCGAATGCGATAGCGTACGCCCGCACGACCGCGGTTGCGCTCGCGATCGTGGGCACGAGCGGGTCGAGCGCCATGTTCGGCGGCCGTGCGGGCACGTAACCGCCGGGTTGCGTCGGAAGCGCACGGTAGAAGCCGAGCGGCGTGCCGTCGGGGCCGGTGATATAGCCGCCACGCAACAGCACGCGCGCCGGTTGCGCGTCGCTTTCCACCGTCTGCGCAAACGTGCGCCCGTCGGACATGCGGATCGTGAACTCGACGACCTCTCCGGTCGTGCATTGGTCGGAGAGAAACGTGCGATCGCATTGGATTCGGAACGACTCATACCGAGGAACGGCTCGCTCGATCCACGCCTGCTGCGCGCGCAGGAAAAGAGCTTCAGGAGTCAACGTTCGGGCCTCTTTCTTGGAAGGACGCCGACTCCTATTGACAAGCAAGCGCCATGGCGAGATGCTCGTTGCGATGACGAAGATTTTGCTCCAAACGACGATTCCGTACGCCGAGGACGACTGGAACGTCGATCGCTTCTCGCTCCTGCGCAAAGAACTCGGGGAGGGCGTGATCGCTCGCAATCGGGAGCCGGACGCAAACGGCGACGATCCCGTGCTCTCAGCGCTTGCCGAATCCGATTTCGACGAACTTTGGCTGCTCGCCGTCGATACCGGCGACGGGCTCTCTGCGCGCGACGTGCAGGGCATCATGCGGTTCCGCGAGCGCGGCGGCGGCATTCTCACCGGGCGCGATCACGAAGACATGGGAGCGTGCCTCTGCGCGCTCGGTTCGCTCGGCCGCATCAACCACTTCCACTCGCATAATCCCGAACCGGACCGCTCGCGTTGGGACAACGACGACCAAGACAATCCGAACATCTCCTATCCCAACTACCACTCCGGCGCGAACGGCGATTATCAGCCGGTGACCGCAGTCGAACCGGTGCATGAGGTCTTGCGCAGCGACCGTGCCCCCGGCGGTGTCGTCGCCTTTTTCCCCGCGCATCCGCACGAGGGCGCGGTGGGCGTGGCGCCGGGGGTGGCGGGGCGCGTCGTCGCAAGCGGAAGAAGTATCGTGACGGGCAGGCCGTTCAATCTCGTGGTCGCTATCGACGGCGAGATCGACGAGAACGGCAACGCGCTCGGCCGGGCGATCGCACTATCGTCGTTTCATCATCTCGCCGACGTGAACTGGGACCCCGATCTCGGCTGTCCGTCATTCGTGACCGACAAACCGGGACACGAAATCAAAGACGATCCCTCGCGCCTAGAAATCTTCAAAGAGTACGTGCGCAACATCGCGCGCTGGCTCGCCGGGAAGACGAACGCCTACGCGTCGAGTTCGAACATCAGCTCGTCGAGGTAGCACCAGTACCAATCTTCGCCCGGCTGGAACGAGCGAATGATCGGGTGCTTCGTCGCCGTGAAGTGTTTGGTCGCGTGCCGGTTCGGTGAGCTGTCGCAACACCCGACGTGCCCGCAGGTCATGCACAGGCGCAGGTGGACCCAAGTGGCACCGATCTTCAGGCAGTCTTCGCAGCCCGTCGACGAGGGCGTGACCCTCCTGATGGAGTCGAGGTGCGTGCAGGTCTTGGCATTCATGCCGCTCCATTCGACGGCCCAAAACCGGTCTCGTTCTCTGGCTTGACAACCCGCCGAGACAGTTGTAATATGCAACTGTTGTCAGCTCGAACTAATCGTCAACCCAGGGTCGACCCGAAGACGGCCTTTCAGGAGGAAATCGTCGGGCTGATCCGCGCGCTGGGCCTCCATCGACCCGATCAAACGCCCTGCGGCCAGCCCATCTCCGTTGCCGAGGCGCAGGCAGTCTTAGAACTCTCGCGACAACCCGGGATCTCTCAAAACGGGCTCGCAGCCCGTTTGCGACTCGAAAAAAGCACCGTGAGCCGCGTGGCGAGCATGCTCGAACGACGCGATTGGATCGAGCGATCCCGCGACAAGAACGATGCAAGGATATTGCGCCTTCGCCTTACGGCCGCGGGATTGAAGGCGGCACGGGCTCTTGCGGCTTCTCGCCAGGCGAAATTCTCCGAAGTCTTCGAGGCGATCCCACCCGGCAAACGTGACTCAGTGCTCCAATCACTCGCCCTGCTCTCCGAGGCGTTGAATCAATGAAGAAATTTGGACTCCTCGCTCTCTTAATCTTCGGGCTTGCGGCAGTACCGAGCGCGCGGTCTCCGTACGCGGGCCAACAAACTCGGGAAATCAAATCTTTGGAAGCCACGACAATCCAGGCTCTACAAGAGGGCACCGGTAACGGCATGGCGCTCGTCGGTGAACTCAACCATTATCCAGGCCCGCGTCACGTGCTTGCCATGGCGGCGCACCTTGGCTTAACCGCCGCGCAACAGAGGCAAACGGAAAATATTTACGCGCGGATGCACGCGGCTGCCGTTCCGCTCGGTCTGCGAATCATCGAAAAGGAACGACAGCTCAATCGCGCATTCCAAGACGGTACGATTTCGGATGAATCGCTCCAAGGACTCACCGCGCAGATCGCGACGCTCAACGGCGAGCTGCGCGACGTTCACCTCCGCGCCCATCTCGCGTTAAAGCACGTCCTCACCCTCGCACAGATCGAGATGTATGATTCGATGCGCGGGTACGGCGGAGACATGCCCGGCATGCATCAGTAAGCGATCTTGCGAAAACGATGAAGCGATCTCGGTTTCTAGCGACCGGCGCGAGCGCATTGACCGCGGCCGCGATCGCGCCTGCGCTCGACGCCCAAGCCGCGGACATCATCGACGTCAGGCTGACCGCAGCGCCGTTGCCGTTCAAGCTGCCGGGCGGCCTCGTCGTTCCGCTGCTCGCGTACAACGGGAGCGTGCCCGGGCCCGTCATTCGCGTTCCGCGTGGCCGGCGCGTGCGCGTTCGCTACCGTAATCGGACGAATATCCCGACGAGCATTCACTGGCACGGGCAAACGATTCCCAACGCCATGGACGGCGTCGCGGGCATTACGCAGCCGCCGGTGCTTCCGGGCGGCGAGTTCACCTACGAGTTCGAACCGGCGCCGAGCGGCACGCGTTGGTACCACGACCACGGCTTTCACATGGGCTCGCTGCTGGGCCTCTTCGGATTCTTCATCATCGACGATCCGAGTGATGAACCCGCCGACGTAGAATATGCGCTCGTCTTCCACGACATCCCGGACATGTCGAGCGTCGAAGCCGCATTGCGCGGCACGAGCAACGCGCCGGATACCGATCCGACGTCGAGCATGCCGGGGATGAGCATGCCGGGGATGATGGGCGACATGCTGAGCTACCGGGCGCATCTCATCAACGGCGGCATCTATCCGAACGTGCGGACGCTTCCCGTGCGAGTCGGGCAACGGGTGCGCCTGCGCATCCTCAACGCGAGCCCGGCCGACACGCGCTATATCCGGCTCGCCGGACACACGCTGCTCGTGACGCATTCCGACGGCAATCGTCTCGCGCAACCGGTAAGCGTCGACGCGCTGCGCATCGGCCCCGCGGAGCGCTACGACGCCTACGTCGAGATCACGAAACCCGGCGCGTGGCTCTTGCAGGGCATCGCCGCCGACCCGCTGATCTCGCAACAGGCGGTGGCGCTCGCGACCGACGAACGCTATCTCGCTAGCGTTCAATCCTCACAGCAGACGCTCGATGGCGTGCGGTATTTCACCTACCAACTCGCCGGCGGCAGTGCCGCTCGCATCGACGACCGGGGCGTGACCGAACGCGTCTCGCTGAAGATCACCGGAGGAGCGTACGGCGAAGCACAATGGATGATCGGCGGCGCCGCCTGGCCGCACGCGCCGAAGATTCGCGTGCACCGCGGCGATCGCGTACTGGTGAAGTTTCTCAACGACAGCGACATGGAGCATCCCATGCACCTGCACGGCCACACGGTCCGGCTGGTCGAGGCCGGCGGAACGGCGCTCTTACGGCCGCTCGCGAAGGATGTCACGCTCGTGCCGAGCAATCGCGGAACCGCTACGTGGATCGTTGACGCCGACGGCTTCCCCGGCCGTTGGCTTCTGCACTGCCACAACGAGGTTCACATGATGTCGGGCCTGATGACCGAACTCGATTACGCGTGAAGGGCGCGCTTTGGGCCTTTAAAGCAACAGCCCGAGCGGAGCGCTCGAAGGGCGCGCAGTCGAGGGACCGCCCCAGGGCGTAGCGCCGTCGACGAGGCTCCTCCCCACGAGGCGGCAAAAAGGCAACCATCAATGACGAGTATTGAGCGCGATGGGTTTCTGATCAGCACCGACCCTGCGCGGCTCGACCTTGACGCGATCGAACGACTCATGCGCACGACGTACTGGGCTCCGGATCGCTCGCGTGAGAGCATCGAGAAGTCGATTCAGAACTCGCTCTGTTTCGCTCTGTACGATACGCGCGACGGCCGCCAAGTGGGGCTCATGCGCGTCGTGACGGACTACGCCACATTTGCTTGGCTCTGCGACGTCATCATCGACCAATCATATCGAGGCCGCGGCCTCGGGAAATGGATGCTCGAGGTCGTCCTCGCCGACGATCGGCTTCAACCCATGAGCCGCTGGCTACTCGCGACGGCGGACGCTCACGACCTCTACCGGTGTCATGGTTTCGAAGTGATGGCGCATTCTGGGATCGCGACACTAGTTCGGAGGCGGTGGCCGCCCATAACTCGACTGGCGATGCCGTTTTCTCGGTCTCGTCGCCGTACGGTTCGGGGTACACGTTTAACGCGCCACCCGCACATGACAGCACGGTGTTACCGTACTTCGGTGGCAACGGAACGAACGGCTATCCCGGGCCCTTGTGCGGAACTCTGGGCTATTGGGAAGGTTGCATTCCATTTTGGTCGCGAGACGATCAACTCCAGGTCTACGGAGCAACGATACAGGGAGCTCGCACCTACAACGGCGCCCTGTTGGCCTGGAGTTCGCCTGATCGGGCGGACGCGTTGCTCAACGAGCACTCCCCTCAGAATCCCTACATGTGGGACAACAATAACCCAATGCAGTACCAAGACCCCAGTGGGTTCGCATCAATGGGGTCGCAATGCGCAAGCATAACAGTTTCCTATGGTGTCGGGGATGATGGCAAGAAGACGGCAGGGTCCACGGAGTACAATTGCTCGCCGCCGCCGATAATTGCACACGTAGTTGCCCATGCCCACGAGCAACCGCAGGTCGGCCTGGCCGCACTCGGCCTCTCTTATATCGTATACCGCGCTGTTTCGGACGAGGAAAACAAGGATATTGGAGAGAATGGTTTTCGTCCGGATCCGACGGGATATGGCTATCAAACGTGCAAGCTTTTCTTTTTTTGAACTACTGCGATGCTATGCGACACGCCTTGAAGTCCGGTCAGCGTTGGATAGTGAGAGGCCGCATTCCGGAAGGAACGCCTTTGACCAATCCCGACATGAACGGCAGCGAAGGCCCGGCGATTGGGGTTCCGAACGAAGAACTACCAAACGTTGAGCCGCTGCCTCCAAGCGAGCCCGTACCCGACATACCGCCCATCGAGATCCCGATACCATAGGTCTTAACAATAGGAATAGAGAGGGTCGCATGCAACCGCAAACAAGACGGGATCGTCCGCACTTTCGAGCACATTTGATTCCGGTCCCGGCTTCGGAAGGGGGTAGAAGCAAACCATTTGTTCAGGGCCCAAGCCTATACCGACCAACGCTTCACTTTTCCGAGAAAGATGTTTACATTGGTCTTGTGGGGGTTGACTTTCTGGATGACAGCGGTAACTCTTTGCCCGAAGGAGCACGAATATCGACCGATGTTGACGTTGACATATATGTTGTGGATGACAACGTCGTATTGGAGCTCCGTCGCCGTGTGGCGTTGGGTCGGCCCTTTGATGTTACCGAAGGTACGTTCGTAGTAGCCAAGGGCCGGATTTTGTCATTGGGAACGCTGTTCGATTAGCGGCTTTCCTGGGCGGTAGCATCCAGATTGTGAGGATCCCGAACGCTGGATGGAGCGCCTGACGTGAACTTGCGGATTCTAAACTATGTGCTCGGCGGTCTTCTCGTAGTCGTAGCCCTTGCCGGTTGGACGCTTCCGGCGCGCAGCGCAGTCAGCGCCCCGAACGACGCCTGTTCAACCGGTAACGGCTCCCCGCAACAAGTGATCGATGCGTGCACCGCGCTGTTGAACTCGGGAGAGCCGACACCGCAGCGGCGCCTTGCTTTGTACATCGAGCGCTCGCAGGCAGAGGAAAAGCTTGGTAAGTACCTGGCGGCAACCCAGGATCTCGGCCAGGCGATCGCCTTGGCTCCGAGAGCGCCGAGCCTCTATGTGGCTAGAGCGATCGATTACACGCGGGTTACCGACTTCCAACTCGCGATAGCCGATTGCACGCATGCCCTCGAATTGCAGCCGTACGACGTGCAGGCGCTATACATACGGGGCGGCGCGTACGATCTGTCCGGCGATTACCAAGACGCGATTGGGGACTATACGCTATTGCTTACTGTCAGGCCGCAAGACGCGAACCCTTTCTTGCTGCGAGCGCACGCGTACGAACGCCTCACGAACTTCGAAAAAGCGCTCGCGGACTACAATTCCGCACTTCAACTCGCACCCGATAATGCCGACGCGGTGTACTTCCGTGGGACCACGTACGAATACCTCGATCGATTCCAGGAAGCCATCGATGACTTTAGCCGAGTCATTTCCATGAGTCCCACGCGCGAGGATGCGTACGACGCTCGCGGACATTGTGAGTTTTTCCTAGGCCACTTTGGCGATGCCGCCCAAGACTTCGCTCGCGCCGTCGCCCTGGATTCGTCGGATGCCTACGCCGTCATTTGGGAGCATTTGGCGTTGTTGCACGAGGGCAAACCCGACACGACGTTTGCGCACAATGCCGGCGTCTGGGTTGGAAACGCTTGGCCAGCGCCGGTGACCGCGCTCTTTCTCCAACAGGCGACTCCGCAAGACGTCCTAACCGCCGCCTCCACACCGCTTGCGGGAAGCACCGAAAGCGGTCGTCAATGCGAGGCGGCTTTCTACGTGGGAGAATGGTACGTGCTCGCAGGGAAGGCCGACAACGCCCGGCCGTACCTCGAACAGGCACGCCAGATCTGCCCACACGATTTTACGGAGTACCTCGGAGCCGTTTTCGAGCTATCGCAACAAGAATCGCAGCACTAAAGGCGAACGTTTTCCCAAACTGGTACGCGCCAAGGTGAGGCAGCGGCTGATTTGCGTCACCCTTATCGGATGCGAAAGGCCTTCCTTCGACTACGCGTGCCCCGTATCAATTCGACGCGAGACGGTGCGACGCCGAAATGCGCCGCGAGCGTGCGGATACATTCCTCGTTTGCGGCGCCCTCAATCGCCCGAGCGCGCACTCTCACCACCAGCGTATCCCCCTCCACCGTCACGCCAGGCCGCTTCGAGCCGGGCTTGACGACGACGGAAACAGTCCGCCCCGCCGTCAGCCCCGCTTGTTTGGCCACAGCGGAGACGGGTGCCGTGGTTCGTACAAGCCGATGCTCTCGCCATCAGCTAGTTCCAGGGTCGTCACCGATCCCCAACCGCGGTCCTCGACGGGCGCGCTCTTGATCCCGCGCTCCGCCAGTTTTGCGACCGTTTTCCCGATGTCGTCGCAGACGAGGTAGAATTCATGTTCGGGCTCCTCGTCGGTGGGATGAACCGCCAACTCTGTTGGCGGCGCCGCGTAGATCAACCACCCGTCGCCGGCGTCAATCGACTTTAACTCCAGCACGTCGCCGAGAAACTTGCGCACTTTCTCCGCGTGCTTGCTGAAGATCATCGCGTGCATTGCCGTGATCATGCTTGCTCCTATCGCAACTGCCTGTCGAAGAACGTGTAGACGTCCGTGATCTGCTCGACCCGCTGGGCGAAGGAGTTCCCGATGCCGTGCCCCTGCCCCGCGCGCTGGATCAGCAGAATCGGATACGGCGACGAAGAATCCGCCTGCAATCGCGCGATCATCTTGCGCGAGTTGTAGGGATCGACGCGGGGATCGTTCTCGCCGGTCGTCATGAGCACCGCAGGATACGCGCGACCGCGCACGACGTTGTGGTACGGCGACTGGTGCAGCATCCAGGCAAACTGCGCCGGATCCCGCACGGTCCCGAACTCCGGCGTGTTGTACGCGCCGTTCGGCGTCAACTCGAAGCGCAGAAGATCGTAGATCCCCACCTGCGAGACGACGGCGCGATAATCGCTGGGATTGCGCGTCAGCGCGAGCCCCATCAGGAATCCGCCGGCGCTGCCGCCGATGATGCCGATGTGCTGTGCGCTGCCGTAGCCGTGCGCGCCGAGCCAGCGCGCGCAGGCGTCGACGTCGTCGCTCGACTTCGTCTTCGTCGCATGCCGCGCCGCCAAGTGCCAGGCTTCGCCGTACTCACCGCCGCCGCGAATCATCGCCTGCGCGAAGACGCCGCCGCGTTCGAGCCATGCGAGCAACGCCGAGTTGAAACCCGGCCGCGAGATGATCCCATAGGCACCATACGCCGTGAGGATCGTCGGCGCGCGTCCGTCGAGCGCGATGCCGCGCTCGTGGACGATTTCGAGCGGAATCCGAACCGTGCCGTCGAGCGAGGGAACGAAGACGCGCTCCGCGACGACGTTCGAGAAATTGCCCGGCGAATGTTGCGCGATGCCGGTCGCCGCGAGCGTGTTGGTCGTGGGATCGTAGCGCAGCCAGCGATTCGGTGTCGTGTAGTTCGCGTAGCCGATCACGATCGGGCCGCCGCGCGGATCGCCCGCGGTCTCCGTGAGCGAGGAAATCGGCGGAACCGGAATCGTCGCGCGCAGGTGACCGCCCGGCGTGAACAAACGCGCGCGGCCGTCGCCGCCGTCGACGTCCGAGGTGATAAAGCCGCCCGCAACCGGATTCACGCTCTCAATCACGAGCGGACCCTGCGGTACCACAAGCCGCCCAGTTGCAAAGGTCGAGCCGTACGCGATCGAGACGACTTCGCCGCGCGACCCGTTCATCTGCGAGACGACGTCGAGCGCGTCGCCGACGAAATCACCACCGAGCGATCCGCTCGAGCCGATGCCGTCGTTCGGCGTCGCGACGCGCGTGAACGCTCCGCCGCCTTTGCGCAGATAGACCGAAGCGTGGACGCCGTCGCCGTCCGTTTCGAAGAGCGCTTCCACGCGGCCGTCGAGCGACGAGACCATCGCGTACTCCGCGCGCGCCGAGAGGCCGCGCCCGAAGACGTATGTATCCGCCGACTGCGGCGCGCCGAGTGCGTGATGGTAGATGAGGATTCCCGAGGTCGCATACGTGCCGTCGGCGTGCTGCGGCCATTGCGTGTGGATGAAGCCGAGTTCGTTTGCGTCCCACGCGAGCGCGACGCCGCTCGTGCCGCCGCCGACGTGCGGCAGCGTATCGGAGAGCATCGCTCCCGTCGTCGCATCGGCGACATGCAGCGTTTCGTCCTCGGAGCCGCCTTGCTGCGTCGTAAACGCCACCTTCTGTCCGCTCGGCGAGACGATGATGGATTCGATCGCCGGCGGCGCGCCGCCGTTCGCGTGCGCCTGCGGATCGAAGAGCACGCGCTCGGCGCCGTTCAAGCCGTCGCGCTCGACAAGTTGCGCCTGCGGCTGCGGCGGCGTTTCACGCAAGTAGAAGAAGCGATTGTGCCGCACGACCAAGCCATAGCGTGCGGTGGAGGTTCGGCTCAACGCCGCGACGCGCGTCGCGATGTGCGCGTACGCCGCGCGGCTCTTGATGTAGCCGAGCGCAACCGCGGTCTGCGCCGCAGCCCACGCTTGCACTTTCGGATCGGTTGGATTCTCGAGCCGTCGATACGGATCGGCGACGCGATGCCCCCAATACGTGTCGACGACGCTATCGGTCGGCGTCGGCGGATACGCCAGGCGCGCACCGGCTGCAACTAAGACGGCCGACGCGGCGGCAATGATCGCGACGGTTGAAACTCTCATCGCCGCTCTCATTACCGCAGCGTCCGGCGGGCTCCTTGAAGCCCGGCTTTCTGGCGGGACTAGATGATGTACAGGTCGCCGCCGCCGTTCGGGTTCACGAGCGCCGGATGAAAGCGCGGCCCCGTGCACGTCAGCGTCTTATATCCGACGTCGATCCGCACGTGCGAGACCTCGCCGCCGATGATGTCGTCAACGGCACATCCCTCGATCTGTCCGGGGACGCGCGCCATGACGACATAGCGGCCCGGTTCGAGCGGCAACTTGCTGAAGAAGCCACGGCTATCAGTCTGGAGCCGCACGAGTTGATACCGCCCGTTCTCGACGTTTGTCGCCCGGTATAAGAGGATGCTCGCCTGGGTGATCGGTTGTCCGGTTTGCAAATCCGTCACTCGTCCGGAGATGCCGCCCCATTGGTCGGCGGCGATCGCCGGCGCGATCACCAAGCCCGCGAGCGCGAGCAACATTGTGAAGTATTTCATGTCCCGGTTCTCCCCCGATCGCCCGCTCCCCAAGCGGTCGGAGAGCCGGACGAGGCCGCGAATCAGGCACACCCACGCTCGCTTCAAGGCACGAGCCGAGATGCGTCAAATCCCTCCTGCATGTGGAGATCGCTCGTTCTCTTGTTGACCTTGAGTGCGATGGCCGCACTCCCCGCCGCGGCGCAGGCATCGCTCGCGCAAAGCTTCGCCGGAACGCTGCAATGGCGCAGCGTCGGCCCCGCGATCGGCGGCCGCGTCGTCGCCGTCGCCGGCGTGCCGGGTGAGCAAAACCTCTTCTATATGGGCGGCGTGGACGGTGGAGTTTGGAAGAGCACCGACTACGGACTCGTCTGGACGAACATCTCCGATGGAACGCTGCCCGGCTCGAGCAACAGCATCGGAGCGATCGCGATCGCGCCCTCCGATCCGCAGATCATCTACGCCGGGACCGGCGAGAGCGATATTCGCGGCGACGTGATCACCGGCGACGGCATCTATAAATCGACCGACGGCGGCAAGACGTGGCACTATTCGGGTTTGGCCGACACGCACACGACGAGCGCGATCGTCATCGATCCGCATAATGCGAACATCGTCTACGCCTCCTCGATGGGCCACGTCTTCAAAACGAACGCCGAGCGAGGCGTCTACAAATCCGTCGACGGCGGCAGAACCTGGCACAAAGTGCTCTTCGTCGACGCCGACACGGGCGCGATCGATCTCGTCATGGATCCGAAGGGCGTTCTCTACGCCGCGATGTGGCAGGCCTATCGCACGCCTTGGAAACTCGACGACGGCGGCCCCGGAAGCGGTCTGTACAAGAGTAGCGACGGCGGCGCGCACTGGACGGAAATTTCGCGAAACCCCGGATTCGCGCGCGATCTGCTCGGGCGAATCGGCGTCTCGGTCGTCGCGAGCAATCCGCGCGTCGTTTACGCGATCGCGCAATCGCACGACGGCGGCGTCTTCCGCTCCACCGACGGCGGTGCGAGCTGGAAGCGCGTGAACCACGAATGGAAGCTCCGCCAGCGCGCTTTCTACTACATGAGCATCTTCGCCGATCCGACGAATACGCAAACGGTCTACGCGCCCGAAGTCGACGCGCTCTGGGTCTCGCGCAACGGCGGGAGAACCTGGAGCATGCTGCACACGCCGCACGGCGACAACCACATCGTCTGGGTCAACCCGCGCAACCCGCACATTCTCTTGGAAGGAAACGACGGCGGCGCGACGGTTTCGACCGACGGCGGCCTGACGTGGAGCGGCGATCACAATCAGAAAACGGGACAGTTCTATCACATCGCGCTCGACAACCAGTTCCCGTTCAACATCTACGGAGCGCAGCAAGACGAAGGCTCCTTCGAAGGGCCGAGCGCGACGAACAGCGGCATGATTCCGGTGGCCGCGTGGCACAACGTCGCGTACGGCGAGAGCACGTTCATTGCGCCGCAGCCTGACGATCCCGGCGTTACGTTCGGAAGCGGCTACTTCAGCATCTTCTTGCGCTACGACATGGCGACCGGCGAGTACAGCAGCGTGAGCCCGTGGCCCGAGTATCTCGAGGGCGCGTCCTCGGGCGAGCAACGCTATCGCTTTGGATGGACGCATCCGGTCCTGTTCTCGCCGACGAATCCGAAAGAACTCTTGATCGGCTCGCAGTACGTGCTGGAGAGCCTGGACTACGGCAAGACGTGGCAGCGCATCAGCCCGGATCTCACGCGCAACGATCCGAGGACGGAGGCGCCGAGCGGCGGCCCCATCGATTTCGATCAATCGAGCGCGGAAGTCTTTCCCGACGTCTCCGCGCTCGCCGTCTCGCCGCTCGACGGCAACATCATTTGGGCAGGTTCCGCCGACGGCTTGGTGCACGTGACGACCGACGGCGGTGGGAACTGGACGTCGATCACGCCGCCGAGCCTGCCGGAGTGGTGCGAGATCACCTCGATCGAGCCCTCGCATTTCGCGAGCGGCACCGCCTATCTTACCGCATCGCGCTACATGTGGGACGACTTTCACCCGTACGTCTTTGAAACGACCGATTACGGCCGGCATTGGACGCAGATCACCGCCGGTCTGCCCGACGACGAATATGTCTTCGCCGTCAAACAGGATCCGCAAGACGAAGCGCTGCTCTTTGCGGGCACGAAGTCCACGATCTACGTGAGCCTCGATAGCGGAGCGAGTTGGCAGCCGCTCTCGCTCAATCTACCCGCCGTGCAGGTGCGCGATATCGCGATCGATACGCGTCAAGGCGATGTCGCTATCGCGACGCACGGCCGCTCCTTCTGGATTCTCGACAACCTCGCGTTGCTCGAACAACTCACGAAGGAGTCCGTTTCGAGCGACGTGCAGCTGTTTGCGCCCGAAACCGCGTGGCTCAGCCACGCCTACGGAAGTAGCGATTTCGCGCGCTTCATCCCGGACGCCGGCGAGAATCCGCCGTTCGGCGCGACCGTGTTCTTCCACATTCCCTACGGTTACGACGGAAGAACATCGGTCACGCTCTCATTCGCCGACGCGCAAGGCAACCTGATCCGCAGCTTCACGCTGCATCATCGCGGCACAACGGGCATCAAACCCGGGATGAACCGCTTCCAATGGGACCTGCGCTATGCCGACGCCACCGAGGTGCACGGCTTCCATCCGCCGATCGCCGCGGGCGGGCTCGACGATTCCGTCAACGGTCCGGTCGTCGTGCCGGGAACGTACGAGGTCACGCTCGATTACGGCGGCCGCAGGGTGCAGCAACCCTTCACGGTCGCACTCGATCCGCGGATCCATCCCGCTCCCGACGCGCTTGCGGCGCGCCTCGCGCTCGCGCTGAAAATTCACGTCGCGATGAACACCCTCGACACGACCCTCAACCGCGCGATCGCGGTTCGCGATCGCTTGCGCTCCGCGGTCAGGTCGCATCGCTTGACGTCGGTGCAGGCCGGAGGTGCGATCGCGGCGCTCGACAGCGTGATCGGCGATCTCGTCCAGCTCGACATCCATTCGAGCGAAGGCGATCTCTTGCACGAGAGCAAGCTGCGCAGCCATCTGGCCTATCTCGCCGCCGAACTCGACATGGCGTACGACGCCCCGACGCAGGCGCAGTATGCGGTTTTCGACGACTTGAACGGCCACGCGCAGAGCGGCGAGCAGCGCTTGGAAACGGCAATAGGCGCCGCTACCGGGCTCTTGTCACCCTGATCCTTTAACTCCGCGTGTCATCCTGAGCTTGTCGAAGGGCGCCGGATTCTACCAGGCGTCGAAGGCGCCGCTCGCATGTGGTTTCACCCAGACGGCGAGATCCCAGATGGTGGGGAACTCGAAGATGGTGACGACCTCCGCGGCGCTCGTCGCTTTGCCGAGCTTGACGACGATATCGGGTGACGGGTTGGTGAGGCTGCCGCCGGCGGCGACAAAATCCTGATTCCAGATCCAGAGATCGTAGCTCATCACTCCGGTGGTCGGATCTTTGAGCACGTAGTGCACGTGTCCGTTGAGCTCGACCCAGCGTCCGGGATTGATTCCCCACAGATTCGGTCGCGGCTCGCCGTTCGGACGCAGCACGGAGAAATCGGCGCCAAGGAGGTTGCCGTCCACGTCGTACCAGAGTTGGCTGGGATGTGTCGGGTCTGAAACCCACTGTTGATTGGCATAGCTGATCGCGCCCGTGTCGTCGATGCCCGTATAGCGGACATAGCCGGCTCGAATCGCATCGCTCGCGTGTGGGAAGCGCGAGTTCAAATCGCGCTGCATCGAATCGATGAACTGCTGTTCGCTCATAGAGATGGGGCCGGAGTAGGTCGGGCCTTCGTCGGCTCGAGCGATCGCGTTACAGGCGCAAGCCGCCGCCAGCACCATCGCGCCGAGGAAAAATGCTCTCACGATTCTTTCGCCTCCTCGTCTAGGGTCTGTGGTCTTATCCGGCAGCGCGCGCGAGACCCTTCCAGAGCAAGCCGGAAGACATCAATTTCGTCCAAAAAGGCGCGAAGCCGAGTGACGGCCAAGAGGTTGGCATGGCGGTCTCGACGATCGACCTAACGCGCGACGGGGCGCTTACCGACGCCTTCGCGCGGCCGATCGAGTACCTGCGCGTCTCGGTCACCGACAAGTGCAACTTACGCTGCGTCTACTGCATGCCGGAAGGCGGCCTGCCGTGGCTCAAGCGCGAGGAGATTCTCTCCTACGAAGAGATCGCGCAGATCGTCGAAGCCGCAGCCGCGCTCGGCGTCCGCGCGATCCGCTTGACCGGCGGCGAGCCGCTGCTGCGCCGGCATCTCGAACGCCTCGTCGCAATGATCGCGCGAATCCCCCGAATCGACGACATCGCGCTCTCGACGAACGGCCTGCTCCTCGAAGAACAGATCGACGCGCTGGCCGATGCCGGCTTGCGTCGCGTGAACGTCTCGCTCGATACGCTGCGCGCCGATCGCTTTGAAAGCATCGCGCGCCGCCCCGGATTGGAGAAGGTGCTCGGCGCGATCGACGCCGCCATCGCGCACGGGCTCACACCGGTGAAGATCAACTGCGTCGTCATGCGCGGCCGCAACGACGACGAAGTCGAGGCCTTTGCGGAGTTCTCGCGTCGGCTCCCGGTCGCCGTCCGCTTCATCGAGGCGATGCCGGTAATCGAATATGCGGAGGCGCAACGCGAGGAATACGTCTCTGCGGACGAGTTACTGGAGCGCCTGCGATCCGTAGGCGATCTGCAGCCCGTAGACGGTCCGCGCGGGAATGGCCCCGCGCGCTATTTTGCCTTTCCCGGCGCAGCGGGGACGATCGGCGTCATCACGCCGCTTTCACACGATTACTGCGATCGTTGCAACCGCATCCGCCTCACCGCGGACGGCCGTCTGCGGCTCTGCCTCTTCGGCGACCATCACGTCGATCTCCGCGGCCCGGTGCGCGCGGGCGCAACATCCGAAGAGATCGGCGAGGTCCTTCGCCGCTCGATGCTGATCAAGCCCGAACGCCATCACCTGCGCCTCGGCGAGCCCGCGTCGCAAATGCGCGCTCTCTCAGAAATCGGCGGCTAGCGCTTCGCGCCGCTACGAAGTCAGCGGCCGAAAGCGAAGAGGATCATCGCCAGCACGAGGATGAACGCGACGATGCCGCTTGCGTGAAAGCCGTGTGCGATGCGGAGTTGTTTTCCGCCGGCGTGGTAGGCGATGGAGACGTCTGCGAGCGAGAGGAGGATCCCGCCGAGGGCTACGACGATGAGCACCGGCGTGTCGCGGAAATAGGCCGCCGCGCCAAGCGCAAATCCAAAGGCGAGATCGCGAATGCCGGTCGCGCGCACGAATCCTGCCGCCGCGTCACCTTCGATCGGCACTCCGTAGAGGTGCGCAAAACGGTGCGGCTCGAGCAGCGCGTAGAGCCCCACGAGAACGAGCACGAGGGCCAGCACGCAACAGAGGGCCGGCAGCAGCGTCATGGCGCTCACTACCTATCGAGTTTCTTGCCTTCCTGCGGGAGGCGCCGCAGCGGGGGTTTCGGCTTGGAAAAAGAAGGTCGGGACCATGAAGTACAATCGCATCTTCGGCACGCTCGCCGGCGCGTTCTTGATGGCCGCGTTCGTGCTCTTGTTGGCACCGGCGACCGGCGCGCAGCAGCGCAACACCGGGCATTCCTCATCTAGCGGCGGACACGCGAGCGCCGGTCAAGCAAGCGGGCACGCGGCCTTCGGCAGCTGGCACGCTCCCACCGGTGGGCACACGACCCCGATTTCTCACGCTACCGGTCCCCAAGGAGCGCCGACCTATCACGTCGCTCCGAACACCACCTACGATGGGACGCCTCAATATCGCGGAACCACGCATTACGCCAGCGGTCGTAACGTCAATCCGACCTACGCCGGACGCGGAGCGTATTATCCCGGCGGCTCGTGGGTCTATAGCAATCAAAGGCGCTGGTACAACGGGTATTGGCACAATTATTGGAGCGGCGCCTCGTGGCTTTGGTTCGACGGCTACTACGGCTTCTGGTTTCCGCTCGACGGCGTGACGGTCTTCGTCTACGAAGTCGCACCCGGAGTCTGCCAGTATTGGGACGGCTCCGAGTGGGTGCCGTACTTCGATCCGGACACCGGCTACTATTGCCCGTACTAATGTTGAAAGTCGGCGATCGGGTCTATATTAACGGTTCCGATGAAGAAGGAACGGTCAAAGAGGTTCATCCGCACGAGATCCTAGTGCGAGTGAAGGTTGCCGGAGGGCATGAAGACCGCAAGTATGCTCACGAAGCCCTCCGGCTCGATCCTACGATGAACGAGGTTTCAAACTTCATCGACCACTGACCGTGTCTTAGTTCAAGTAGTCCAGCGGATCGACGTACACGAAGTTCGGATCGAATCGAACGAACTCGCGAAGAAGATACTCGTGCCCTTGCCCCATAATAACAACGACGCGATCGCCGGGGCGAATGACGCTGGCAATGTTCGAAAAGATGTAGCAGTTCCGGGCGTACCATTGGGAGACGTAGGCGCTGCCGGCATCGGCGACGTCGCGGCCCGAGGTATCGATTACACTATACACCGACGCGTTCGCGCGGATGGCGGCGTCGGTGTTCAGGTACCGAAGTAGATCGAGGTACGTCCCGTTTCGTTCGAGCGCATTCGAGCGAGCGAGGAATGCAGCAAAGGCCGGCGTGCTGTACGTCGCAAACTGCGCTTCGAGGAACCCGTCGATGCGCTTTCCAGTTGGAGTGTTGTCGTCGATAAGACTCGGGCCTTGCGCGTCGATAGGATAGATGCTGCCGTCCCCTGCGCGGGCGGCGAGCCTAAAACCGAGCTGGTAAATCTCGTTGGCACCCAGTGTATACTGTCCGGCCAGAAAGAGCCGGTAACGGTCGACGTATACCGGGTCGCCCATCGTCGCCTCGATGAGCACCTTCGTTGGGTGAAATAGCGCAAGGCGACGGACGATATCGGCAATCTGGGCTTGACGCTGGGGCGAGAGTGGGCTGTCTTGGAAGGCGCTGTTGTGAACGTCGCGTCGCGCCACCAAGTGCGCAACACCCAGAACCATGACTTTCGCGGTGCCGGTCTCCGCGGCACGAGCCGGCGCGTTCAGCGAGAAAGCCAGCGCCAGTGCTAAGAGCGCCGTCAATCGGCGGTTTTGCATATGGTATCCCCCTCGTCGCAAATACCTGCCGAGTGCAGGCAAGGTTTCGATCCCCTGTGGATGGCGGCTCGCGCATCTCTCCGTACGTCGGCTGCCGCCCGCCGCTACCGAATCGCTCTCCAGTCTGCGGCGGTCGCGCCGTACTCTGCGAGAAGATGCGCGGCTTCGTCGAGTTCCGGCTGTGTTGCCGGCTGGAACGATTGGCTGATGCGCCCGTAGAGGTCGCTCAGCTTCTCGCGTAATCCGGCGGGGCCGCCCAGGTCTTCGACGTTCTGCGGGTTGTAGGTCAGACGCGCTTTGAACGCGAGGAGCCTCGCGCGCTGTGCGGGCGAGGCGTGCTTGAGTCGCGCGTCGATCGTGTTGAGCATGGTATCCACGCCGCTGAGTTCCTCGACGATCTGCGCGAGGGTGTCGTGCTGCGCTTGCATCTGCGCGAGCGTCAGCGGATCGCGCGGGTCTTCCTTGACGACGACTTGCTGCGTGCGCGTCATACCTGCGGCATGCAAGCGGACGGTGAACGTTCCCGGAACGACGGCGACGCCGCCCGCGGGGCTCTGGTTGTCTTCGAAGGTGCCGTGCCACTTGACGGGGGCGTCCTCGGTGAGACTCCAAGCGATCCGGTTCAACCCTGCATCGCCGGTCACGTCCTCGCCGCTCAGATGCCTCACCACGCGCCCGTTCGCGTCGAGAACGTCGATCGACACATGCCGCTCTTTGCGCGGGAGCGAGTAGGTGACGAGCGCGCCGTAACGGACGTTCGGACCGACGAACTGATTGCTCGGCAGCGAGCCGTCGCGAAAGACGTTGATGCCCGGCCAACTATACCAGCGATAGGTGTCGCGAATCGGAAAGAGCGTTATCATCGAGGGATCGGTGGGATGCTGGATCGCTGCGAGATCGTCGAGGATCCAGACTCCCCGTCCGTGCGCCGCAACGATGAGATCGTTCGCCGTCGGGTGCACGTGTAAGTCATAGATCGCCGTTGCCGGCATGTTGAGACGAAGCGACTGCCAATGCATGCCGCCGTCCCAAGAAGCCCAAACGCCGCGCTGCGTTCCGGCATAGAGGAGGTTCGCGTCGACCGGATCCTGCCGGATCACGCGCGCGTAGAGATCGCGCGGCATGTTCCCGCTGATCGAGCGCCAGGTCGCACCGGAATCGGTGGTTTCGAAGAGATGCGGGCCGTTGTCGCCGAGCATGTGATTGTCGACGGCCGCAAACGCGGTCGCGGCATCGAAATGCCCGGGCTCGACGGTCGGAACGCGTCCCCAGTGCGGAAAGATCGGCGGCGTGACGTTCGTCCAATGCGCGCCGGCATCGCGCGTCATCTGCACGAGCCCGTCGTCCGTTCCCACCCAGAAGAGCGACGGATCCAGCGGCGAGACCTCGATGTCGAGGATGTCGTCGGCGGTCTCCGCGCCCGACATGTCGGCGTCGATCGGGCCGCCCGGCGTCGTCTGATGCGCGGGATCGTTGCGCGTGAGATCGGGGCTGATGACGCTCCAATGCTGGCCTCGATCCGTGCTCTCGAAGACGACGTTGCCTCCGACGAGCGCGGCGCCGCTGGGCGTGAACGCGAGCGGCGAATCCCAGTTGAAACGGTAGGGCACCGCGCTTGCGGGCAGATCGCCGTTGCTCACCGCGACCGGCGAAATCTCGCTCACCTGATGCGTTTGCGAGTTGTAGAGGTAGACTTGGCCCGTGTCGTTCGCGGTCGACGTCGACCAGATGTAGTGATGGTCGAGCGGATCGTACATCGCCCACATGCCGTCGCCGGGAGCGATCTGGAGCCAATCGCGGTTGAGCACGCCGACGCCGGTCGGGCTGTTCGCCCATCCGCACCACGAGTTATCGTCCTGCAAGCCGATGCAGACGTGATAGTTGGGCCGCGAGTCGTCGTACGCGACGTGATACGGCTGCGCGAACGGCAGATCGTACGGCTGTTTCCACTGGGCGCCGCCATCCATGGAGAGGACCGCGCCCTCGTCGGTCCCGACCGCCACGCGCGTGCCGTCATGCGACCACCAGATTTGATGATAGTCCCACCCCGCGTTCGTCGAGATCGCGTGGAAGCTCTTCCCGCCGTTCGTCGTCATCGAAAGAACGAGTCCGACGCTGATGAGGCGGTTGTTGTTCGCCGGATCGACGGTGATGCGCGAGAAGTAGAAGCGCCGCGCGCCGACGAGCGGACTGTGCAGCATCAAGCGCCACGTCGTGCCGCCGTCGTCGGAGCGCCAGAGCACGCCCGCGCGCGATTGCAGGTCGGCATAGATACGCCCGTTCGTTCCCGCTGCAAGCCCGATGCGCCCGACCGGTCCACCGGGCAAGCCGTGCCCGACGAGCTTGCGCCACGTCATACCGTCGTTGTCGGATCGAAAGATGCCGCCGCCCGGACCGCCGCTGATCATCGTCCACGGCGTGCGTCGCAGATAGTACATGCCGGCAAAGAGCGTGTCCGGATGATCGGGAACGCGCACCACGTCCGACGCACCGACGCCCGCGTTCACGTAGAGCGTGTGCGTCCAATTTACGCCGCCGTCGGTCGTTACATAGATGCCGCGCGTGGCATTGTCGCGAAATATCTGTCCGAGCGCCGCGACCGCGACGTGGCGCGGATTGCGCGGATCGATGGAAATTGCGGAAATCGAGCCCGCGTCGTCGAGTCCGAAATGGCGCCACGTCTTTCCGCCGTCGCTCGAATGCCAGACCCCGTCGCCCTGCTCGACCTCGTTGCGCGGATTCGCCTCGCCCGTTCCCACCCACACGTCGCTCGGATCGTGCGGCCCGAGCGCGATAGCGCCGATCGGCGCGACCGGCTCGCTATCGAAAATAGGCACCCATGTCGAGCCGCCGTCGACGCTCTTGAAAACACCGCCGCCCGCGCCGCCCGCGTAGTAAATCTGCAGGTTGACGTCGCTGCCGACGACGGTCGTCGCGCGGCCGCCCGCGATCGCGGGTCCGATGGCGCGATACTTCAAGCCGGCAAAATCGAAGGCGGCGCGTGCCGGAAGGGCGAGGGCCATCGCGGCGACGGCCAGCACCGCAAGAGAGCGGAAGGCAATCTTGATCATGCCTTTCCCATACGCACTCAGGCCGAAAATGTCATCCTAAGCGAGGCGCGAAGGGAGCCTTCCGGTCCGGGAGAAAAATGCGCGCTGCTCAATAGAGTCTGCCGGCGCATACCCGATGAGAGCTGCAGCGCAACCTCAGCTCCCGAGGATCCTCGCGAGAGAATCCGGCTCGGCGAGGAAGGCGTCGTGGCCATGGTCACTGTGCAGTTCTGCATAGCGCGACCTAGCCCCGCGCAACGCATAGCGTTCTGCTGCGGCGCGAACGTCCTCCGGACGGAAGAGCCAGTCCGATGAGATGCCGATAAAGAGCAGTTCCGGACCGGTCGGCGCGGGGGAATCGCGCGTGTCGAAGGCGTCCATTGCGTGAGTTAGGAGCGCATAAGTCTGCGCGTCCATGCGGCGTTCGAAGAGATCAGCTTGATGCTCGAGGTACCCCTCGACATCGAAACGCTCGATTCCATGCCGGTCGCGGCGGCGTCCGTGGCGCTCGCATAGCAGTTCCTCGGACTTGTACGACAGCATCGCGATCTTGCGTGCGAGGCGCAGGCCCCGTTGTGGGTCGAGCGCGAGCGCTTCGCGTTGTACGGCGTTGAGCGCGATGCCCATAGGGCTGTGGTGATCGTGCGCCCCGACTACGACGACGCGATCGACCTGGAGCGGGAACTGGACCGCCCACTGTAACGCCTGCATGCCGCCGAGCGAGCCGCCGATGACGATTGCAAGCCGCTTAATTCCGAGCTGCGCGAGAACTCGCTGCTGTGCGCGGACCATGTCGCGCACGCTGATGCGGGGAAACGGCTCCCTCGCCTTGCCGGGGCTCGAAGGTCCGGTCGAACCATAACAGCCGCCGAGCACATTGATCCCGATCACGCACCAGCGAGCCGGATCGAAGAACCTTCCCGCGCCAACCATGCCCGGCCACCACTCCTGCACTCGACTCGAGCCGGTGAGCGCATGCGCGACCAAAGCGACGCGATCTGCTTGCGCGTCGCCGTAGATCGTGATGCGTTGCTCGACAGCGGGAAGCGCCTCCCCACCGTCGAGTTGCAAAGGCCCGACGTCGATCGTCTCGTCTCGCACAACGTCGCTCGCGCGTCCGGTTAGCGTAGTGCCTGCTCCAAATCGGCAATGATGTCGCGCTTGTCTTCGATCCCGACCGAAAGGCGGATGGTCGCGTCGTCGATGCCGCTCTGCAGGCGTTCGTGCGGCTCCAGTTGCTGGTGCGTCGTCGTTGCGGGGTGGATGACGAGCGACTTCGCGTCCCCAACGTTTGCGAGCAGGGAGAAGAGCTTGAGCTTGTCGATGATCGCCTTCGCCTCAGGCTCTCCGCCGTCGACGCGGAAGGTGAGGATTGCGCCGTAACCACCATAGAGATACTTCGTGGCGCGCTCGTGCGCAGGGTCGTTCGGCAGGCCCGGATAGGAGACACCGCACACGCGCGGATGTCCGGCGAGGAACTGCGCGACCGCAAGCGCATTCGCGCTGTGCCGCTCGACCCTGATGCCCAGAGTTTCCAGCCCCTGCAACAAGAGCCACGCGTTAAAGGGCGAGAGCGCCGCGCCCACGTCGCGTAGTAACTGCACGCGCGCTTTGAGGATATAGGCGAGGTTTCCGAAGGCGGGTGCGTATTGCAACCCGTGGTACGAGGGGTCGGGCTCGATGAACTCCGCGAAGCGCGGATTTGCGCCCCAGTCGAATCGCCCGCCGTCAACGATGACCCCGCCGATCGCGGTGCCGTGGCCGCCAATGAACTTCGTGGCCGAGTGAACGATGATATCAGCACCCCAGTCGAACGGCCGAAGAAGATACGGCGTCGCGAGCGTGTTGTCGACGATGAGCGGCAGGCCGTGCGCATGCGCAATGGTAGCGCACGCGTTCGAGATCGAGAACATCGATCTTCGGGTTGCCGATCGTCTCGGCGAAGATGGCCTTCGTATTCGGCTCGATCGCGGCTTCGATCGCGCCGAAATCGGAGAAGTCGACGAGGCTCACCTCGATGCCGAAGCGCGGCAACGTATGCGCAAAGGCGTTGTACGTGCCGCCGTAAAGCGATGCGGCGCTGACGATGTGATCGCCGGCGCGCGCGATATTGAGCACCGAGTAGACGACCGCGGCCTGCCCGCTCGCCGAGCGAGCGCTCCGACGCCGCCTTCGAGCGCGGCGACGCGCTGCTCGAAGACGTCGGTCGTCGGGTTCATGATGCGCGTGTAGATGTTGCCGAACTCCTCGAGCGCGAAGAGTTTTCCGGCGTGCTCGGTCGAGTCGAAGAGATACGAGGTCGTTTGATAGATCGGCACGGCGCGGGATTTCGTCGTCGGGTCGCCGGCGTGGCCGCCATGGATCGCGAGCGTATCGAAGTGCGGCGCGGCCGCTTGAGGCTCGGTGAGGGTGCTCATGAAAGGTCCTTTCCCGGCCGTGAGAACGCAAGCGATGCCCGCGAGGCCGGAGCGTTGAGGATGGAATCGTCCCACACGGGGAACTGCGGAAGATCGTCGAGGCACCAGAGGCCCCCGAAGAACGGCGCGATTTCGATGGCAGGCTCGAAGCGCGAGGCCGGGCTCTTCGGCTCGCGTAGTAGCGTCACGAGGTCGCCGAGAATCGGCGAAGCACTGGCCGCACCGCCTGCGCCGAGCCCGCTCAGGAACAGCGTACCGGCATCGCGTGCGTCGATTCGCACGACGTTCTCGACGCCGCGCGTTCTGGCGAAGGGGTGGTCGACGTGAACCAACGCGGGTCCGACCTCGGCAAAGGCGCCGCTCGGCGTTCGAACCGCCGCCGCGACGAGCCGAACGCGATAGCCGTGCGCTGCCGCCCGCGCCACGTCACGGTGCGTGATGTGCGCGATCCCGCTGCGATGGATGCGTGGCGAGATCACCGCGCTTTCGAAGGCAAGCTGCATCAGCAGCGCGAGCTTGTGTGCCACGTCGATGCCGTCGACGTCGTTCGCCGGATCGGCCTCGGCATGGCCGCGCTGCTGGGCATCCGCGAGCGCTTCGCCGTACTCCGCGCCCTCCTCCATCGCCGAGAGGATCGAGGTCGTCGTGCCGTTGAGCACGCCTGCGACGCAGAGCACCCTGTCGGCCG
Source organism: Vulcanimicrobiota bacterium (assembly GCA_963838895.1). Taxonomy (GTDB): domain Bacteria; phylum Vulcanimicrobiota; class Vulcanimicrobiia; order Vulcanimicrobiales; family Vulcanimicrobiaceae; genus Tyrphobacter. The sequence goes on along the minus strand of CAWIST010000004.1, from coordinate 121,469 downwards.
CGAGCCCGTCGAGGATCGTGCGCACGACCGGGACGGCGCTGCAGGCAGCGGCTTCGTAGCGAAGACCAATACCTCGAGCCTTGGCGAGGGCGATGAGGCGCGGCCCCTGCGTCGCGATGAGGTCCTTGTTTGCGGTGATGACGTGGCGACCGCGATCGAGCGCCCTCTCCACCAGCTCGGCGGCGTCGTTGACGCCCCCGATCGCCTCAATGATGATGTCGACGGCTGGGTCCTCGACGAGTGCGTACGCGGTGTTAGAGCGCCGCGTCGCGATGCCGCGCAGCTCGCAGCGTACGCCGGTTCGCCGCTCGATAGCATCGGCGTTTTCGACGAGTCGCTGGGCAACGGCGGAGCCGACGGTACCGCAGCCGAGCAACCCGATGCCCACGGTGGTTTGCATTCCTCGATCCTCCTTTTGCGACGGGAAAGCGCGAGAAACGAAAAGCCCCTCGCGGTACGAGGGGCGTCTTGTTTGAAGGGAGTTCTTTCTAGTCTATCTCTCGCTCCATACGACGGACCTCGGCATATGCATCGGCATACAGCACATCGGGCACATCGTAAAGATCGCGGAGCGAGACATTTCGTGCAGGGTAGCACACAGGTCAGGATGCCGTCAAGACGAGGAGGGCTCAAGCTCGATTCTATGCGGCCTCCGTCCCTCGCGGAAGGAACCCTACGAGGGAAGGGCGTCTACTGTTACCGTTATGCCGCGTAAGAAGAGTCGTAAGATCACGACAGAACGCAAGAAGATCATCCGGAAGAAAAGCTCCCGCAAGAAGACGACGCGCCGCTACAGTCCCGAATCCGGCGAGAGCGTTCGTAACGCAATGGAGGAAATGAAAGAAGGAGAGCTACACTCCGGGCGATCCGGTAAGAGGGTGACGAACCCTCAGCAAGCTATTGCGATTGGCCTATCCGAAGCCCGTCGCAAAGGCGCAAAGGTTCCCCCCGCGCCTAAGCGCAAGCGCTCTTAGGAACGCGGGACTCTATGTCGGTTCGGATTACTCCAGATCTCTATTTCAGCGTTGCTGTAAACGCGTAAATCGGATTTGGCCGCTGCGTTTTGAATGCATACGCATGCAATGATCCGTCGGCGTGAATGGTTCCGCTGACGTGCAGGAGGTACATCGTGCTCGAGCCCATGTCGATCCAGAACTTATCGCCCGTTCGCTCTCCCGTCACGGGGAAAGTTGGGAAGTCGTCGTCGGGGCCATAGCTGCCGGTGATGGTCCCATCCGAGGAGAAGCGTAGCGCAAGATTTCCAATCTGCTCAAGCCCCATACCATCGGCCCGCATAAGTGAGTACGTATACTGATACGTCAGGCTCGGATGCAGCACCACAAGCGCAGGGTGAACGACGGCGAGCGCCTGGTAAGGGTTAACCAGGGCAATGAGGATGAGCAGCGAGAGTTGAATTGAAAGCTTGTTTAGCATGACATCTGACATATTATACTACATGACGGGCCGGCCCTGATGACCTACGTCTTCGTCCACGGCGCCGGCTGTAATGCCAAGGTCTTCGCCGCACAGCGCACGGCGTTCACCGGAAGCACCGCACTCGACTTACCAGGGCACGGGAGCGCCGTAGGATACGCCGACTCTATCGAAGACTTCGCCGACGCTGTCGCCAGCGATCTCGAGCGGCTCGACGTGGGAAATGCAGTGCTTTGCGGCAGCTCGATGGGCGGCGCGATCGCTCTGGAGCTGGCCCTTCGTCGCCACCCGAGCGTGCACGGTGTGGCCCTACTGGGATCCGGCGCGAAACTTCGCGTTGCGCCGGCGCTCATCGCGCAGTTGACGCACGACTTCCAGACTGCGATCCGCTCCCTGGCGCCCCGCATGTTCGCAGCGCCTGAGACACGTTTGGTTGGGGATATCGTAGCGATGCTGCTCGCGACCGGATCAACACAGACAGTTGCGGATTTCCGAGCATGCGATGCGTTCGACCGTGTCGAGCGCCTCGCCGAGATCGCGGTACCGGTTCTTGCCATTACCGGGGCGCAGGACCAACTGACGCCACCGAAATACGCATTGCTCGTGGCCGACAAGATACCGGGTGCGCAGGCGCTCATACTCGACGATGCCGGACATCTGGCGATGTTCGAACGCCCACGGGAGACGAACATTGCCCTGGCCGCGTTTCTCAAGCGTCTCGGCTGACAAGACGCGAATGGCCGGAACCTCGAAAGGTCGCGCCGAAGCTGGCTCCCATGATCTCGTCTCCGGTCTATTGCCCGGAGTTCGTGGGCCGCCGCCGCGAGCTGTCGTTCCTCCTGGAACGGGCGGAGCGTGGCGTCGCGGGAGCCGGTTGCGTCGCGCTCGTAACGGGCGAGTCGGGCATTGGGAAGACACGGCTTGTTGAGGAGTTCATTGCGCGTGTACGGGATCGCGCGTCCGTCGCTTCGGGTAGATGTCAGAGCAATCTCGTCGTGCCGTACCTTCCGTTCGTCTCGATCGAGCGAGCACTTTTCCCTGGCGAACCACTCTTCGTCGCAGCCCCAAGTGAAGAAGCACCGGAGGCCCCCGGCGCTGAGAATTCCGGGAGTCTGTTCGCACGCATGCTAGATGCCGTCGTCGACCTCGGGAAGAGACAGCCTTTCGTCCTTGTTATTGAGGACGTTCAGTGGGCTGATGCCGCGACGCAAGCGTTGATTCTCTTCTTGGCCCCGCACTTTGCAACGACACGAGGAATGCTGCTCCTGACCGTTCGCAGTGACGCCCCGCGAGGCGATGCGCCGCCGGGCTTCTATGCGAACTTAGAACGGCTGGGCGCACGCACGATCGCCGTTCCCGCGCTTTCGAAATCGGAGATGGAACACTTGATACGCCGGGCGCTCGAAGGGCGGCGACCGTTGCCGCACGAGGCGGTCGAGCTGATCCGACAGCGTGCGGAAGGCAACCCGCTCTTTGCCGAGGAGCTACTGAAGGGGGCGCTCGAAGCGCCGCTCGGCTACGAGCACCTCGCACAGAGCAGCGTGCGGAGCTTGCGCGCGAGCGTGCTCGATCGACTACAGCAGTTCGGTGAAGACGAGCAGCAGGTCCTGATGTATGCGGCGGTCCTCGGGCAGGAATTCGACGCTGCGTTCCTCGCGCAATTGGTCGGCGAGCAGGTTACCAAAGTTTTAGGGACGCTGCGACGCGCACGTAACTCGCAGTTGATTCGAGAGTTGGACGATCGGCCGCCCCGCTTTGCGTTTCGGCACGTTATGCTGCGCGATACGATTTATCAGGAACTTCTTACGGCCGAGCGAGTATTGCTGCATGGAAGTATCGCCGCGCGCGTTGAGGAGTCGGCGGATCTGCCGAATCGCGATGCCCTACTGGCCTATCACTGGTCGGCGGCGCACGAACCCGAAAAGGCGGTTGAGTTCAACGAGCGCGCCGGCGACGCAGCAGCGGTGCTCTTCGCCTACGATGACGCCGCGCGCTTCTACGAGCGAGCATTCGGATTTGCAGAGCCTGGAAAACAGGCGGCGAAGCTTGCCGAGAAGGCGGCGCGCGCATTGTTCGTCAACGGCCTCTCGGAGCGAACCCGCTCAGCATTCGAGCGCGCGCTGCGCGAATACGAGCAATTGGGCGACTTGCCGAAGGTCGGCGAGATGCTGCTTGCGATGTCGCGCCAGGCTTGGAACGACGCCGAGAGCGAAGAGGGAATCGCCCTCGCACAGCGCGCCCTTGCAGCGCTGGAAGGCACCCGGGACGTCGCGGCTCGCGGCTTTGCCTATGTGATGATGGCCTCATACTGCTCGGTCCTCGGAAGAGCAGATGAGGCGCTCCGATATGTCGACGGCGCTCGGGCCCTTGGACGGTTGCCGCCGGAGACCAAGGCTCGCCTACACGATTCGCATGCAAACGCGCTCGCAAGCGATGGCCAAACCGTCGCGGCGATGCGCGAGTATCGCCGGGCGATCGAGCTGGCGGACCCGGTCAACGATCCTGATCTCGACGTACGCGTGCATAGCAACTTTGCGGAATTCCTCTTCGCAATCGGTGACACGAACGGTTCGATCGAACACTGGCGGACAGCATACGACGCCGCCCGCGGCTCCGGCTACGTTGGTCGCCGCGGATATGCCGGCTCGGGACTCGCTGCGGTCCGGCTTGCGCGCGGCGAACTCGCCGAGGCATCGCGTCTGCTGCTCGACGTCGAGGCGTCGGGCGCATCGAACCCAAGTGTGCGAATCCTGCGCATGGCCGTCGGCCTCCAGCTCGGGATGATGCTACGCGACGAAGGGCTGACGCAGCTCTGCGCGAGCGAGGACACCATGGCGCTTGCACTGCGCTCGCTTGAGCCGGTGCGGGTCGCGCAAGCGGCAACCGCGCTCGTGCGCTATCACGAGATGCGTGGCGATCACGACTCGATGCAAACGCTGATCGAGAAAGCGTTGGCGGCGTTGCCCGGCGCCGCGTACGCGCAGGAGTTTCTCGTCGAGGTGGCGCGGCTCGGAGACTCCGAACACGCAGAGCGGGCGATCGCTTTGCTGCGCAAATGGCATGCCGCTTCGAAGGCGCCCGTATCCCATGCGTATTTGCTGCTGGCAGAGGCTGCACGAGCCTCGCGCGAGCGTCGGCCCCGCGAGGTTGTAGCGGCGAGCGCGCGAACCGCAGCGGAGATTTTTGCAGCCGCGCATCTTCCGCTCATGCAGGCGCGAGCGCTCGAAACCGCCGGGAGATCCGCCGAGGCGCGGACGATTTACCTAGAGATCGGTGCCGTGCACGATACGGCGCGACTCGACGAGACGATCGCGGAGAAGCGGCATCGCGGCCGCGCCGGCACGGCGCTGACGGCGCGAGAGCGAGAAGTCGCCGCGCTCGTCGCCGCGGGAGAAACCAACGTGCGCATCGCGGCGCGCCTGGGCATCAGCGAGCGCACCGTCGAACATCATCTCGAGTCCGTTTTCAATCGGTTGGGCATCCGCTCGCGCTGGCAACTCACGCAAGAGATGCTCGCAGGCTAAGAGCGGAAGGCACAATTCTAAGGCTCGAACGTTCGGCTTCGGGCCTATCAGGGCCGCGCCGCACGAAGAAAAAGGGGAGGGAGCGCAGTTATATGCGCTCCCTTTGGTGCTAGGCACAGCTCCGATATCCGCAGTCTAGCACCGTGCATCGCTTCGGACAAGCCCAGCAATGGCTGGAGGCGGAGGGACTCGAACCCTCGGCAGCGGGCTTTATCGGAGCTGTGCCGCACCATGCCGCCCCCGGCACGATCGCTATCACGCTGTTGAAGTCGATTGACTAGGGGTTACAACGGCGCGGCATAGGTGAGACCCCAATGCGCGAGCGGCTGCGCGTCGTTAGAATCAGGGCGTGGCCGATTCGTACGGTCTCGTCGAAGTTCTGCGTGGATCGCATGTCGAGTCCACGCATCGCTATATCGCGTGCGCGGCGGAGCCCGACGGCCGCGTGGCGCTTTCATATGGGGACCCGGAGACGCCGGTTTTCCTACGGTCGCTGGCCAAGCCGTTTATTGCGGCGGCCGTCGTGCTCTCGGGCGCGGCGGATGCGTTCCATTTCGACGACCGCGAACTGGCGATCATTGCGGGGTCGCACGTCGGCGACGAGATCCATATTTTAGCGGTGCGGTCGATTCTCGGCAAGATCGGCTTGGGCGAGGATGCGCTGCTCTGCGGTCCCGACGAGCCGGAGCGGCGCTCCGTCGCGGAAGCCGTGCTTCGATCCGGAAAACCGTTTACGGCAATCCACAACAACTGCTCGGGAAATCATGCGGGGCTTCTCGCCCTCTGCCGCGTGCTGAACGCGCCGATCAGCGAGTATCTTGCATTCGACCACCCCGTGCAGCGGTTCATCATCGACCTCTGCGCGCGCATTTTTGATCTGGATATCGACCACATCGAGTGGGCAGTGGATGGATGCGGGATTCCGACGCTTCGCTGCCCCTTACGCAACGCCGCAGTATCCTTTGCTCGCCTTGCATCGTTAGAAGCAATGGCGAAGGCCGATGCGGATGCTGTCGAGAGAGTTCGCAAGGCAATGGTTGCTCAACCCGACTACATCCGAGGCAGAAGTTTCTTCGATACCGACCTGATGATCGCCGATCAAGGGATGACCGTCCCCAAGATCGGCGCCGAGGGCACGCACGGGGACGCAATCGTTCTCCGTGGGCTCGGGCTTGCCGTGAAGATCCTCGACGGCAACAGTCGCGCGACGCCCCCTGCGGTGATAGCGCTGCTGGACGAGTTGGGCGTACTAACGGGGGAGATGCGCCGCGATCTCGCGCGCTACGCGGAGGCGCCGGTCTTGAACGCAGCCGGCGCCCGCGTCGGCCACGTCAGCATGGCGCGGGCGGCGGCCATCATGGGGGACCGGTGAGTTCGAATGTGGGGGACCGCCCGATGCTCCCCGGGCTTTCCCTTGTTAGGTTTAGAAGTACTAAATGGGGCGCCTTGTGAGGAGGTCTCTTGACATGGTACGCGCGGAGCTATTAAAGGGCGAGTATTGGCATTTGGCTCGAGCCGTACTGCTCTGCTGGGTGGCGTTCTCGTTTCTTCTCGTGCCATGTCTCAACGGCGGGCCTGCGTTGGCCCAGGCTACGGTAACGGGCACCGCGTCGGTTACGGGATCAGTAACCGACGCCGCCGGAAGGCCCGTAACCGGAGCTACTGTGGATCTGGTCGGGCCTCAAACGTTGCGATCAACGACGGATACGCAGGGCCGATTTCTCTTTTCGAACGTGCCGCTCGGCTTGTACCGTATTAGCGTCTCGGCCTCGGGCCTGGGTACAGCCTCGAGAGGCATCTCGGTAGAGCGCGACATCATTGTTGCGATCCAATACGAATCGCTCCCTCTAAAAGTGATCGCGAGGACTTCGACACAAGCACAGGCTCGATTCAATGTTACGCCCGCTTCCGTCACACCCTTGAACCCGGCGAGCGCGGCCTTCCAGGGCCAGACGACATGGCGTCAGATCCTCGAGCAGATTCCGGGCGTTTCCGTCCTGGGCGCGAGTGGAGGAACTGCTTTTAACGCGACGATCCCCGACTCGCCGCTCTCTCCAGCCATCGTGTCGGTCAATGGAGCAGCTGGATACGAGACGGCTACGATTTTCGATGGGATGCCGCTCATCGGGACGTCGTACAGCCTCGCGTACGCCGGCTCCGGCACGGACCTGAGTTTCTATCCGATGAACTCATTTTCGAGCGTCGAGATCATTCGCGGGCCAGGGGCCTCCTCGCCCAGCATCGTCGATTCGATCGGCGGTAGCGTCGTGCTGGCTCCTCCGGGATTAGTAACAAGAGACAGCGGGGAACTGGCCTTCAGTACCGATCCCTACGGCGGCGTAAACGGCAATGCAACGGCGGCCTTTCACTTTGGCAGACTTTCGATTACGGCAACCTACGGCGTAAACGACAGCCCCGGCCCGGTAAATGAAGCCGTATTTCCCCCGTACCCGTTCATACCGCTAACGGTCAATGGTCGGCCGTTTTCGTGCACGGGTCTGTGTGCCCCCAGCTATCCAGTTACTGAGTCGGGCTATACGTATGGTTTCCCCTACAAGATCGAGACTGGACTCCTTACGTGTTGCGTACAGGCGAGTACCGCCTGGAGCCAGCGCGGCGGCTCGGCGGCTCTGCGCTATGATGTCTCCTCGCGCGTAATCGCCGAGGTGTTCTACGCAGGGCAAAAGACTGCGGCCTTTGAAGGCGCACCACTATTCCCCTCCGACTTTACGCCGCCGGCCGGGTACACGGGGTCGGTGCCAGGCGGCGACAGCCTGCGCTACGACTATGAGACGTTCACTCCGGTGCCATTCGTCCAGTCCTCGGGTCTTCTGGAGGAGAAGATCTCGGTTGGCTTCGGGAGGGGGATCCTTCGGCTCGCGGCATTGCAGAATAAGACGTACATCACCGAGACTTTTGATCAGCCGGGGCCGGCGCAACCATACACCACGCAACTCTACGGCAGCGGAACAGTGGGCGGCGTGAACACGATCTTCAACGGCGGTGCCTACACCGTGACCGAAGATGCGTTCCACTACCTGGAACACAATCTAGCGAACAACCGCGACATGTCAGCGGCGTACGATACGCAGCTCAGCAGCAATCTCACACTAGGCGCGTCCTACGTCCGCTCGTATTATGATATTCCCGAGGTCATAAGTTATCTCTACACGGAGGAAGCCTACGGGATACCCGGCGCCCAAAAGTTTTTGCTTGATGTACCGCCTTCGCTATCCGAAACGACAGGCGAGGCTAGGCTGCACCTAAATTACAGTCCATCTGACACGACTTCCCTCGATTTGTCGTATTACGACGTCAGCGCGCTCTACCACGTCGCAAACCCTAGTATCACTAACCAATACGTAAACCAGGCTCTATCGTATGCAGCGCCACGTCTCGGGTTTGTATGGACGCCGAACTACAAGATTGCGATTCGTGCCGCGATGGGGGGCGGTTTGGCTCTGGCGCCTTTAAACTACCTCGTCGGAACGAACGGCATACCGTATCTGAATTATACAGGAAATACCCCGACAAGCTACAGCGTGCAGATCACAAATCTGGCGTTGCGCCCGGAGACCTCTTTCGGGTTTGACGTGGGAACCGATTACCGCCTTTCACCGGAGACGATTCTCTCCTTCGATGCATACCGCGATAATGTATATGGTCAGCTCTTTGAGTCGAATCAACTGACGACATTGAACTACAACGGAACGGGGCTCCCGCTGTTTACGGCGGAGTATGGTAACCTTGGGGTCTCGCGGTATGAGGGTCTCTTGCTGAGCGTGCGCCGGGATGTCGCCAGAGGCTACTATGGCGCAGTAACTCTTGGCTTTACCCGAGGGTTCGTTGTCAGCGTCCCCAATGGGTTCTACAACGAAGCGGGATGCACGAATTGCGTCAATCTATGGGTCGTGCCCGGGATCAACTTCAATGGCGGCCTCTTTGGCGGCTACAGTGGCACCGTGCCGTATTCACAAGCAGCCATAACCGTGGGGTATCGGTGGTCACCGCAGACATTTGCCGAGATCGATCCGACGTACCTTGGGCCGAATAACTCATACTACCGGCCGGCATTCGTTGAGGTTGACGGCCGGCTCAGCTATGGCTTGAATGCCCACGTCTCTTTGCTGCTGACGGCGCGGAATATCACCGGAGTGTACGACGGCTCTGTTGACTCTAATGCCAATAGCAACCTCTGGGGCGTTCCAACCCTACACGGGCCCGCCGAGCCAGATTATGGGGAAGAATACGGGCCGCGAGCGATAATCTTGACAAGTCAGATTCACTTTTGATCAAACGTTGGATGCTGGCGCGACGATCCACCGACTGGATTGGCTTCGTTCTCTTGGCGGCTCTCACGGCAGGCGTACTACTAGCGAGTGAGGCCTCCGGGATCATGCATCAGTCCGCCGTTAGCGTCGACGGATCTCCGATACGCATTAGTGCCGAAAGCGCCGCCGACTACAACCTGTTCTGGGTGCATGCCGATCCGTTGGAGCGAGGCAACATTATCGTTTGCGGAATGCTTCAGGATCAGCCGGACAACGTTACTGCGGGATATGTGTTTAGCTCGGACGATGGCGGCTCAAGCTGGCAAAGAACGCTGTTCGATAATTCGACGCGCTGGGTTTCGGAGGAGTCATGTACCTTTGGCCCGGACAACCAGGCGTACTTCGTGGACGCTGCTTCAGACTACCGCGGCGGTATCCCTCACCACGAATACGGCCATCTGAGGGTGTTTTCGTCTCCGGATGGCGCGCGCACGTGGGTAAGAACGTGGACGCGGCCAGAGGGCTGGGTGGATTGGACCTATCTGGCTTTCGCTCAAAACCCAGTGCAACGGTTGGTGATCTTTGGTAACTCGGCCTCAGATAGGCTGGGGCACTGGTGGGCCCGGAGGCCGGTTGCGTTGCTTTTCGACGCCGCCACTTCGTCGGCTCGGGGGCCGTTCGCGCCGGCCGTAGGAGCCTTGAACTATGAGGCAGTGTGGACTGGCGGCTCGGTGACGCTACCGGACGGGACGGGGCTCTTCGCCGCTACGGTAGCGAGGAGTTCCGTCAGCAATAGGCGTTCGATAGGTGCCTGGTGGAAAGCCAGGCTCGCGACGGAATTCTTTGACGTATCACCAGTAGGCCGCGTGACTTCCCGCGCAGCCATTCCGGTGCATCCTGGTTCGCAATCGTTCTTAGCGTCGCTCGTACGCGACGAGAGCTACGGGCTTTATCGTGGACGCCTGTACTCCGCCTGGACGGAAACCCGCGGGTTCCAGTCGCAGGTATGGCTTGCGGTGTCGAGCGATAGCGGTTTCCATTGGTCAGCTCGACCGGTGGTGCTCCGCGCTACGGCAGACGGGGCGCGTTGCACCGATGCAGATCTGTGGAATGCCAAGCTCGCAGTCGATGCATCTGGAGACGTGGGGCTGACTTGGATTGAGGGTGCCGGGCTGCTACGGTTCGCTGTGTCGGTTGACGGCGGTCGCACCTTCGATAAACCAAGCGCGATACCGTTAGCCAAGGCAGCCCATGCGCGGGAAATACTTGGCGACACGGTGCCGTTCGACGAGTACGGGCTTGCCGAGGAATTGGCCGCGGAGCGAAATGAGCCATTTACGCAATATGTTCGCGTCTCGAAACTTGGCCTAAGCGTTCGCCTTCAGCCCAATGCTCGCCTAGCGGATTCTGGAATCGTTGCCGGGCCGGGCGATAGCTTTAGGGTATTTTGGGCTCAGCCGGGCGAGGGCGGCCACTCACTCTGGATGCAAAATGTGAGCGTCGCACTGCCGACTCGTCTCGCCAGCACCAAAACGATTCCAGTAGTACCGTGCACAGGCAAGATGCGTACCCCGATCGCAGCTTTGCCGGCCGCAGCCGCAGCCGCGCCTCCGAGTCGTCTCGGAGTGGATGCGAGTCGCTTTTTTGGCTTAGACCCATTGCATACATCATTTCGACCACGCGATCATGCTGTGACTATCGACGTACGCTTGGATGACCTTCGTAGAGCGAGGTCTCAGGGCATCGTCTTGGTGGCCACGGATATGCACTCGGATTTTGGTCATGCAACAGCGCAAGGTTCGGCTGGACTGATCGGGGGCCTCCCGTATTGGCACATCGAGCCTGGCGCAGGCGGGAAGTATTTCCTGCGACTGACGTTCCGCGTCGCAGATTTCCGCGATGAGCTACGCCCGACTGACGAGGGTGACCTCATTGCCTCAGAGTTGCGGGTCTATGAACCAGAGCGTGCCAACCCATGAGCGTGTTTGGAGCCTTGCCACGTCTTGGATTCTTGTTGCTCCTTTGCGCGGCTATAGGGTGCGCGGGCAAAGGCGCGGCGCCGCAGGCCGATGCCCCCTTAGGTGTTGGGTGGCACGCATGGACCGATCTGATTGTGAATCCGGTAGATCCGCGGAATCTTGTCGCCTGCGGCGCCCGTTGGCTGCCGCAGCATAATGTCATGCACAGCTTCGTCTATGCGTCGTTTGACGAAGGGCGTACCTGGAAGCTCTCGTTGATCGATTCCGCCTCCGATTGGGTTACGGAGCAGTCCTGCGCCTTTGGGCCACGCGGCGAACTCTACTTCAACTCCGAGGCATCGCAGACATTCGACGGAGATACGCATCACAATCTCGGCCAGTTGCATCTCTATCGCTCCGACGACGCCGGCAAGACGTGGACCCTGCCGATCGTAGACGGCTGGTTTGATCACTCGGCCATGGCAATCTCGAAAGGCGGGACTGTCTTCCTCTTTGCTAACTGCTCAGTCAGTGACCGCGAGTACAATCCTACGTGCGCGGCTCCGGCGCTTCGGCGTTTGTTCCGCAACGGCACGAGCCTCATGACGATGATCGAGCTGCCGCCGACGGCAAGCCACGACTACGAGGGTGCTTACCCGTCTGCCGTACGTATGCTGCGAAACGGGCGTGTCCTCGCGGTGATGTATGCTCGTCACAAGAGTTATAGCGATGGCAAGGTGTTCGGTTTGTCTCCATTCACCGTTGACGTCGTCTGGTGGAATCCCGGGGACAGATATTTGTCCGGACCGGGTATCGTTGGGCGGAACCAGGGCTGCGGTGGGAACATGCCAGCTATGGACGTGGATAGATCTAACGATGCCCACAGCGGGCGTGTGTACGTGACGTGGTCGAAGGCTGTAAGGCTCGGCCCCGCCTCGTGGGACCAGGGGGCGCCGTGCATCGCAAACCTGAGTTACTCCGACGATGCGGGGCGCACATGGAAGACCGCACCTATCCCGGGTTCCGGAACCGGCGGTATGCCTGTCGTCGCCGTGAGCAGGAGCGGTGTCCTTGGCGTTGCGTGGCGTAACGCAGGTGGATGCTGGTACTTTGCCTTCTCCCGAGATGGCGGTAAACATTTTTCTGCGCCTGCGGCCCTGTTGCACACGTGCAGGAGTTTCCGTCGATCCACACCCGGTATTTTGTCGACCGTCCCTTTCTACGAGGCTTCGTCAACTAGTGATATCTTCAGTTTTGGCTCTTTTGGCTTTACTGTCAGGAGCGATGAAGGCGATGATTGGCGCTCCAACATGGCAGCCGGCGGCGATGGTGCTTTCCACGTAGTGTGGCCGGACCTCGGATCGGGACACCTTTATGTATCGTCGATAAACATCGACAATCTCCGCCCGGTTGCGAGAATTCGGACGGAGGAGCTGACTCCGCAAGCATCGTCGGATCAAAGCGATGAAGCTGCGCCGCCACCCTCGCCTACGCCCGTGACGAGCTACACTGGGCTCCGTAAAGTGAGCACGGCGATCGGGCTTACCTTTGACGGGGCGACGTACGACGCTTCGGAGAGAACAGTTACAGTCTTTGTGCATTTGATCAACCAAGGCAATGTGCCGCTGATGGGGCCGTTCGTCCTGGCGCTTGAGCGAGTAGGCTCTGACTTTGGTCAGGCTCAGCTCATAGGCCCCCGCGGCGCGAAGGCGATCGACGTTACCAACGCCGTCCAAGGCGGCGTGCTGCTTCCTTTCCAGGCTAGTAGGGCGGCAGCATTATCGTTTAGAATCGACCATTTGAAGCTACCTTCGCATCGATACGACGATCGTTTTGTCTCGGTTAAGGCCGATGTATGGGCAAATCTGCCATCCCCCACGTTGCATTAGGTCACGCGTTTTGGTAGATACGGTAAATCCACAGTTCCTGAGCGAGGATTCCGTCTCACGCGTTCGCGCTTCTGATGCCTTGTCAGCGATGTGACGCAAGGTCCCACTGCCCGGCATTCCAGAATGTGGGGCCAGCGGGAGACGGCGAGAAGCGTTCGAGCAGGATGCTGAGGACTGTCCATGCGCGTCACAACGCCCTCGTGACTTATGACCGTCAGGGCGATACGGCGAGAAATTGCCGACCGTTCCGAGCACGACGTGATTTGCGTGTACTGCCCCTTGTCCCACCCCATTTGCCAGGTCGTGTACATGGGAACGCCCGCCGGACCGCATTCTACCGTTTGAGCGACGACGCCTGCGAGTTTTTTACAGAAACCCGCCAGCTACCGTACGTGAATGGGAATGCCCGCAAACGCGGGATCGCCGCACTGCCACAGTAGAAACACGTACTCGTCGGTGAGCAGCGCGTCGCTCTGCGCGCGCGATGCGGCGAGGAAGCCGTGCCCCGCGTCGTAGTCGACGCGGAGGAGAATGGGGCGCCCGCTCGTCGTGGCCGTCTCCAGCCGAGCGGCGAACTTCGCCAGTTCCCACGATGAGACGCGCGGATCGTTGTAACCGGTGACCAGCAGCACCGCCGGATAGCGCGTGCCGTTCACGACGTGCTGGTAGGCGTCCATTTCGTAGAGCGCGTGGAATCCTACTTCGTTGGTGACGGTTCCGAACTCGGGGATGTTCGGCGGGCCGTTCGGCGTGAACTCCGAGCGCAGCGCGTTGCTCATGCCGACTTCGTCGAGTGCCGCGGCAAAGAGATCCGGACGCGACGTGATTGCGCGGCCGATGAGAATGCCGCCCGCGCTCGTGCCCTCACCAGCCAGGTGCGCCGGCGACGTGTAACGATGCGCGACGAGCCACTCTCCGCAGGCGATGAAGTCTTCCCACGTATGCGGTTTGGTCGAGATCATCCCCGCTTCGTGCCAGGCCTCGCCGTACCAACCGCCGCCGCGCACGTGACAGACGGCGAAGACGCCGCCGCGCTCCATCCAGGCGACCCGCGTCGCGCTGAACGTCGGTTCGATCGTGATCCCGTAGGCACCGTAACCCTCGAGATACGTCGGGTGAGAGCCGTCGAGCGGCAGATTCTTGCGATAGACGATCGAGAGCGGAATCATCGTGCCGTCGGCGCTGCGCGCTTGCACTTCCTGCGACGTATATCCCGATTCGTCGACCGGCGAGAGCGGCTTCAGATGCGAATCCGAAACGACGCCGTCCGGCGTGACGAAGTAGTAGAGCAGGGAATGCGTCCACCCGGTGAGGCCGAAGATCGCGCCCTCGACGCGCGGATCGGTCGAGAGGCTGATGGCATCGCCGTCGTACGGTAGGTGCACCGCCTCGGGCACGCCGGTGGTGCCGTGCGCGGAGATCGTGACCTTGAGGATGCGGCCGAAGCCGCCGTTCCGGGCGCGAACGTACAAGCCGTCGCCGGCGACGCTGATCTGTTCGACCACCGAGTGCGTGCTCGCCGCGACGACGGATCCGGCGTCCGCGAAGTCGGGCGTATCCAGCGACGTGGTCACGACTTTGTACGTCGGCGCATTCTGATGCGTCAGCAGAAAGAGCATGTCTCCCGAGACGTCAAAGCCGGTCACGTCGTCGTCGTCGGTCACCGCGAGCGTCCACGGTACGCTCGCCGACGTCACCGCGCCGGTCGCGGCGGTATAGATCATCACCTCGTTCTTCACGCCGTGAGCGATGATCGCAAGCGTATGATTCGGCGACGCGGGCGAGTAGGCGAGAATCGGGAAATCGGTCGGTGCGAACGTGATCGTCGGATTCACGCCGTATCCGAAGACGGCCACGTCCTGGTCGGGATCGCGCCCGAGCACGTGCAGGTAGCAGACCGCCCGCGTCTCTTTGTCGGTTAGCGGCTCTCCCGGTCGCAACGCCGGGAAGCGCACGTAATAGAACGAGTCGTCGGGGAGCCAACTCGTCGGGCCGATATAGTACGCCCGATCGATCGAATCCGGCAGCACGCGTCCGGTCGCCGTTTCGACGACGTGAATGACCGACGCTTCGGAGCCGCCCTCCGAGATGCCGTACGCGACGTATTTACCGTCGAGCGAGGGCAGGAAGTAGTTGATCGTGTAGTGTTTGCCCGCGGTCGCGAGCGTATCGGGATCGACGAGCACGCGCTCGGCTCCGCCCGATCGGGCGCGCACGTAGAGTCTCTCCGAGTTCTGACCCGGAGCGAGCTTCTCGTAGAAGTAGTAGGGACCGTCGATCGTGACGCCGCCGACCGTGACCCCGGCGTTGTCGAGTTGCGCGATGCGCGCCCCCAAACGATCGCGCGCACCGCTTAACTGCGCGAGGACGGCTCGCGCGTACGCATTCTGATCGTGGAAGAACGCCTGCACCGCCGGGTTGCTCATGTCTTCGAAGTAGCGATACGGATCGGTGACGCTCTGCCCGTAATACGTTTCCGTGACCGGACTCGGAGCCGGAACCGGCGGCGCGGTCGGAAACGTGACCGCCGCGCGCAACGGATGCGCGAGTAGGGCGGCAGCACCCACCGCGGCGACCAGCGCGAAGAGAATGCGCGATGAACGCATGAAACTACCTCCGATGGGGGGACATGATCTGCAGGAGCATATCGGGAGTTCCCGGGATTCGTTCGAGATGCGGATAGCGCAAGCCGCCGTGGTAGTCGACGTGATAGGTCTCGACCCAGCCGCTTTGCTCGACGATGAACGCAATGGTGCCGCTTGCGTGAACGGCCTCGCGAATCGCGTATTCCAGCGCGTCGGAAGAATAGCTTTGACTGTCGACCGCAAGGATGGTCATCTCCGGCCCGAGGCCCGCGTTCCACGCGGCGGAACCCTGGCGAACGCTCGCGATCGTTCCCTTCGCGTCGACGGAGAGACCGATGCCGTATGTTTCGTCGGTGCTGTGGCGCGTGTGCTCGCTCGCGACGATGAACTCGTTCGGCCGATCGTTGTAGACGAATTGCCAACCGGCGTGCGCAAGGTCGTCGTTCGGCGGATCGGCAGAGATCGAATAGACGTAGCGCTCGAAGAACCCGTGCCAATCATAGGGTTGTACCTCGTTGAGCAGGCGCTCGATCTCCTCACGCGTGTAGGTCTTGGTGATCGGCCCCGTGAGCGCGGGCTCGCTGTATAAGTGAAGGAAGTCGTCGAGCGATTTGCGCCCACCCGATCGCTCGCGAATGATCGTGTCTGCGTCGAGCCAGAGCAGTTCGCCCTCGGTGTAGAAATCGCCGGCGCCACGCCGCAGCGAGCGCCAGGCGCCACCCGCTACGAAGTAGTACGGCGCGCCGGTCGTCAGGTCGATCAGCGGCGTCGTCGAACGCCCGGGCTCGTTGTCCATCGCCGCGTAGATCGAGGCGAGATACTCGGGGTACTTCGACGGTTCGCGAATGCCCATGCGGAAGGAGAGCAGGTCGCCGAGATATTGGTTCATCCCCTCGTAGACCCAAAGCAGCTCGGTGTGCTCGGGAATCTGAAAGTTCGGCTGCCAGAGATCGAAGGGACGCCGGTATTTCCCGTTCCAAGAGTGCGAGAACTCGTGCGTCAGCAGATCGCCGGCGGAAAGCTGCCACAGCGGGTCCGACATGAAATCCTCCGGCGCGCGATTGTCGCTGGACTGGTGATGCTCGATGCCCTCCGGGCGGATCCCGCTCGAAAGCGTCAGCAACGAATGGTAAACGTTCCAGTGGCGCGATCCGTACAGCGCGAGCGTCTCCGGCATCATGTTCTTGTACGCGTCGATCAAGCTATCGGGAAACTCCAAATCCTGCGGATGATCGGCGAACGCATCGAGCACCTGCTCGGTGCCGTCGCCCGACCACAGGACGATATGGCGAGCGTAGAGCCCCATATCGAGCGGCGAATCGACGAGCATGTTCAGCGGAACGACGTCGAAGTCGATGCGATTTGCTTGCTGGGACGCGCCGGGTAGCGCGGTGCCGTAGCTCCAGCCGTCCGGCAGAATGATGCTCGGCTTGACGAAGACGTCTTTGGAAGCCGTGTCGTTTTGATAGAAGAGATCGCGATTCCAGTTGACGATCGCGATGTTCTTCGTGGCCAGCGTGTCTGCCGCATTCAGGAGAACGTCGAAATCCACGTCGATGCGTGTGACGCCGGGTGGAACGTCGAGGTGAAACGCGTACATGTCGACCTGATCGCGGTGCCAGGCGACCGGCGTGCCGTTCGCGCTTACGCGCATCGCGGCAAGATCGCTGAGCGGCCCCGTCGGTCCGTGCTCGCCCGGAATCCATTCCGGGTAAACGAACGTGAAGGGTCCCGGGCGCACCGGAATCGTCACGTGGGAGAACATGAGCCCGCGTCCGGCTTGGCGAGCATCGAGGACTACCGTTTCGGGGTCGCTTTGGACCGCGTACGAAACGGCGCTCGCGTTGGGCTCGTCGGCCGGTGCCGGCGCCGCAAAGGCGAGAGGCGCGAAAAGCGCGAGAAAAACCGCAAAAAAGCGAAGTCTCTCGGATAGCATGGGGCTAGGAGTTAGGCACATGGCTACGCTTGTCATCCTGAGCCCTTCGACTGCACTGTTTCGCAGTGCGCTCAGGATAAACTCCGCGAGCGCTTGGCTTGTCATCCTGAGCTTGTCGAAGGGCGAAGGACCGCCTCGCAGCAGTGCCGTAGCGGCACTGCATGAGAATCCTGCGCGGCCTCCTGACCCTCGTCGGGCTGCTTTGCATCGTCTACCTGGGCGTCACCGCGTACTTGGGCTATCGCGTGGGCAGCGCGATCCACGCTGCGGAGCAACAGCGAATCATCCGCGAAGGCGCACACATCGTCGGGCGCGGAAACATGGAACGCTACGCGGTCAGGCGCAGCGGCATCCCCGAGTTTCTCGTCGAGTCGCCGACGTTTTGGCTCGCGCTACACCGGTCGGAGTAACGCGCGAGAGCGGAATTCCGTCGCGTCGAGCGTCGGCGGAAGGCGAAGGAGAAGGACGTCGAGCCCGCGCACCGCGGCGGGAACGTTGAGCGACCGCAGCGCCGCCGCCATCTTCGTGATATGCCTCGTCAGCACGCCGACGAGTTCGTCGCGCAGCCAATCGCGATGTAGGAGGAGATCCCTCGCGGTCGGCGCGGCTCCGTCCAGTCGCCCGCGCAGAAGGAGCAGCGTCGTGTTCTCCGATATCCCGCGAGCGAGATCGCGTTCGGCGTCCATCCAATCATCGACATGCGCGCAGATTTCTCCGAATCGGTCGATCGTTGAGAGTGCGACGCGCACGCGGTCCGGCGGCCAGAGCCCGTCGAGCACCTCGCCCGCGATCATCGCAAAGAACGAGCCGATTCGCTTTCCGCGGCGGTCGATCGCGTCGCTCAGTGTGCTCGCGCCGGGATTGAGGCAGATGTCGAGCGCGCGGTAGAGACGATCGCGCGCAATTGGATCGTCGCGCCGGCCGTGGAGCGCGGCCTCGCCGATCAAAACGTACAGATACGCAAGGTACGCCGAACCGATCGGCTCGTCACCGTCGGCGAGATCGTCGACGATCGAGGTCGTCAGGCTGATGCAAAGCGTGACCCGGCAGCGATCGAGGATTTCCTCGATTGTCAGTTCGTCCGCGAACAGACGTTCGAGAAACCAGATCGCGGGATAGCCCATGCACTTCCCGCCCACGTAAGTCGCCGCAGCTTCGAGCTGTGCGTGCAGGGGATCGGGAAGCGCATCCAAGAAACGAATGCAGTACGCGCGCACGACGGCGCGAGTCTCTTCGGCGTCGAGAAGGCCTTCCAAGACGTCGGAAACATAACGGTGTCCGGCGAATGGAGTCCGCGGAGACATCATATGCCACCTTCTGCGAGCGCCCGGCAGGAGCCCTCTTCGCAGCGCTACTGCCGAACGCTCATGCGCGTACAGGCAAAGAGTTTCTTTCTGGCGACGCGCTTCTTGCCGCGAGCCAAGCGGGAAGCGGTCGAAGCCATCTACGGCGTCTTTCGGACCGCCGACGACCTCGCGGACCTCCCCGGCCTCGAACCGGCGGATCGCCATGGAGCGCTCGCTGAAATCGAACGCGACCTCGAGCACATCCGCGACCCCGATTATGAAAGCGGCGCCGCATGGTTTCCCGCGGTCCGGCGCGCCTTTGCAAGGTTTCCCATCGACGCGAACGATGCGCTACGATTGATTGGCGCGTGCCGCCGCGATGTCGACGGTTTTGCGTGTGAAACGATGGAAGATCTCGAACGCTACTGCGCGGCAGTAGCGGGAACGGTTGGGCGCTGCGCGATGCCGATTCTCGGAGCCGCCGACCCGGACTCCCTCGAACGCGCGGAAAGGCTCGGAATCGCGCTGCAGCTCACGAACGTTCTGCGCGACGTAGAGAGCGACCGCAACCTCGGCCGCAACTATCTGCCGCGCGCGTTCGCGGGCGAGCCGATCGCCGAGATTCGCCGCCGCATCGCAGAGCGCGCGCGGCAGTATTACGGCGAGGCATCGGTCCTGGCGAAGCGTCTGCCGAACGACGGCTCGCGTTTTGCATTGCTCGCCGCCGCCGACCTCTACGAAGGCGTGCTCGACGGCCCACTTTCGCGTACCGAGAAACTGCGCCGCATCCTCCGCTCGTTCGCCCGCACCCTGTCAACCCGAGCGCAGTCGATGCGAACGCGCTCCGTTCAGGACGACAAAGGCCGAAAGCCGAAGTAAAGCAGTATTAGGCTCA
Organism: Vulcanimicrobiota bacterium; assembly: GCA_963838895.1. GTDB lineage: Bacteria > Vulcanimicrobiota > Vulcanimicrobiia > Vulcanimicrobiales > Vulcanimicrobiaceae > Tyrphobacter. The sequence goes on along the minus strand of CAWIST010000004.1, from coordinate 101,691 downwards.
GTACGATAACGAGAAAGCCAACAGGGACGATTACCCCGGGCGTATTGCATTTGCGGTAAACCGTTTTTGCGAAATCGGGGAGGAGCATTATAACCACTCCTTTCAGGATACTGCTCCATCCAACGATCGTTATGATGAGACGCCAGTCGTAAACCCAGACGTTGTGAAGCGCGACGATCGTAGCGCCTAAGATAAGCGCGATAAGTCCGACGATCCAAAGCGATATTCCGTCTTCCACGGCCGCGCTAATCGCATTCGACATCGATCTTCGGTTGAGGGTCGCTTCAAGCCCTCCGACCAGAGCTATGGTTCCAATAATGCGAGCAAAGATAAGAGAGATGATCATTTCACCTCCGAATGACGGCTCACCGGGCAGTGCCGGAACCGGCCTTGACCAAGCCCACGGCGTGGCCTTCGGGATCGCAGAACATCGCGACGCTCGGGCCTCCCGGAACGTCCATGGGTCCTGCGATGCGCTTCCCGCCGAGACGCTCGATCGTTCGCAGCGTCTCCTCGAGATCGGCGACCTCGACGTAGAACGTCGCGCAGCCTTCGCCGAACATCGCCGCGCCTACGCCGCCGTCTATTCCGTTGCCGGGATAGACCATGGCGTACGTCGGCATAACCGAGTCCATTACCCAGCCGAACGCGTCCTTGTAAAAGGATTGCAGTGCTTGACCGTCCTTGCCGGTGACTTCGAAGTGAACGACGGGATTGCCCAACTTAAACTCCTCCCACGGCGTCTTCTAATGGTTGTCGCTGCGAAATTCCTCCAGCCCCGATTCCCGATTTATTCACAGCCGCTTCTCACGCCGTTCGTAGGATGAAGGTGTTTGAAAGGAGCAACCATGGCAAGCACCCTGATCTTGGGCATCGTTCCCACAAGCGACCCGAGTCACGTTGAATCGCTCATTAGTGAGGCTGAAGCCGTAGACGCATCCCGCCTAAAGGTTTTGAGCGCACAAAGTGGCGGGGGCGACTCGGCGATCGCGTTCGTGCAGCTCGCCGGCCTGGCCCGGAACGATCTCACGGGCTCCATGATGCGCGGCACGGGCGTGCTTTCCGACTTTGGCGGAACCTCCGTTCCGGGCCTCGCGGGCGTTGCATCGCTCGATGCCTTCTCGCATCCGAGCGTGCGCGATTATTTCAGCGATACGGCGGTGCCCAGAGGCGAGGCGGAAGGCTACAACGATGCGATCGCCGACGGTCGGTGCGTCGTGCTCTACACTTGTGCGCCGGACGACGCGCACGCGGCGGAGTCCGCGTTACGCGCCGCGGGCGTGCTCGAGGTGCGCGCCTACTAGCCGTTCGCGCTCGTTAGGACGTAACGGTAAAACTCCAGCCGTCGGAGATCGGTGCGCCGCTCTGCGTGAGTCCCGTGATGCGCACGGTGTGGCGGCCAACGGTGAGTGCGTCGGCCGGCGTCACCTCGAAGCCCATCGAGGTCACCTTCGAAATGAGTGTGACGTCCTGGCCGTCCAGCCAAATGTGCACGCTGCCCGGTTGAACCCGTAGGCGAAAGGCTGCGTTGATAAGCGGATACGGGAGGTCCGTGCTTCCCCAGGGATTGGGACGATGGATCAGCGGATGCCCGGCATCGGCGAATGCCGGCCCGGCCTGCGGATGGGAAGTCCCCGGTTGATAGGGTGGAACCTGTGCTCCGGCAACCGCCGGAGCCAGCGCGAGGATTGCGATTGCCGCGAGCGTGAGGCGAGCGAGGTTTTTTCTCATGCGATCTCCTTTTTTCAAAGTTTTCAGGACAGAGCACCTGCGTCACTGCACGAGCGGAAAATATGCGGGCGTTTCGACCCACTTTCCATTGCTATAGCGCAGCGTAGCCGTGACGCTTGGCTTCGTCGGGCAACAGAGCGCCGCCGTCGGCGAGTAGTACGGGCCGGTCAACGAGACGGCGTCGCGGTTGGTCCCGTGGATGATCGAGGCGGAGAGGCGGCAGTAGTTGTTCAGGACTGCGACCGGGCGAACCGCGTTTTTGTGAAAATCGTAACCGAAGATCGTCACGCTGCTCATGCCGCAATCCGCCTCTGCTTCGTAGCTTTGCACGACGAGTTGCTCGATCGCGGGACCTTCGAGCACGGCGCGGCCGACGATCTTGAGATCTTGTGCCGGAAACCAGCCGCCGCCGTTTCCCACGTTGGTGACGCGCGAGAGCGGCGCACCGCTCCCCGGCGATTGGTACTTCAACTCGTACGTTTCATCGTTGATGGCGTAGATCGAAAGGTACCATTGCACGAACTGCGCGCCGGCGGGTGTTGGGCCCAAACTGACCACGCTCGCGACCGCGCGCCATTGACTGTGCATCGCCTGCCCTGCGAGGTAGACCAACTGCGACTGCTCCACCGTTCCCGGCGGTGCCGGCGAGAACGTGTAATGCGGCGGCTCCTCCGCCGCGAGGCGCGCGAACGGCACCAGCACGACGGCAAGCGCGAGAGCGATCAGACAACGCATGGGCGAACCTCCTGGGCGGCACGTTCTTCGCGCACAGCCGCTGCCCTGGCGGGGCGGCGGCGGCGCAGAATCGTTGCAATCTCCGGTCTTGGCATCGCTTGAACGTTCGGCGCGGCCGGCGGCGGGAGCACGTTGACCTGTTGCTCGACGATGCGCAGCGCTTCGGCAGTCGACGGCAGGAGCGGAACGCTCATGTCCACGGGTTCTCCGAATCCGAAGGCGGCGGTGAGGTCGCCGCAGGTCTCGCGCCGCCAGGCCGTGAGGTTCGGCACCTCGACCCCGAAGCGTGTTTCGATGAAGCGCAATGCCGAGGTGTGATCGAACGTGTCGCCGCAGACGTATGCGCCGCGCGAGAACGGCGAGATCACGAAGCACGGGACGCGAAAACCCAAGCCGATCGGGAGGCCGCCGATGAACTCGCCCGGCGTTCCGGCCGGCGGCGTCGGCGGCACGACGTGATCGAAGAGGCCGTCGTTCTCGTCGTACGAGATGATGAACGCGGTCTTCGTCCAGACTCGCGGATTCGACCAGAACGCTTCGAGGATTTGGCGGATGAAGTCTTCGCCGGCGGCGGGGAGCATGTCGGGATGTTCGCAGACCGCGTACGGCGGCACGATCCACGAGACCGACGGCAGATTCCCCGTGCGAATGTCGGAGAGGAGCGTCGCGACGGAGCGGCCCTTCACCGCGTTCTCGTAGAGGCCCGAGCCGGGCTGCGCGTCTTGGAAGGCCGCGAAGTTCATGATGATGTCGAGGCCGATGGGAAACTGCTGCGTGATCTCGGTGCGATAGATGCGCCACGAGACGCCGGCGCGCTCGAGGCGCTGCGGATACGTCTCCCACGTGTAGCGGCGGCCGTGGTTGTTCGTCGCGGGTCCGCCGCCTTTGCCGTCGGGATCGATCGTCGCGCTCATCCAATAGTAACGGTTCGGGTTCGTCGGGCCCATGAGCGCGCAGTGGTAGCCGTCGCAGAGCGTGAACGCGTCGGCGAGCGCGTAGTGGAACGGCAAGTCGTCGCGCGTGTAGTAGCCCATCGTTAGCGGTCCGCTCGCGCCGTCGCTCGCCCGGTGCGCGCCGACCCAGTCGTCGACGCGGCCGCCGTTCCACGAGGCGTGGAGCGGGCCCCACGAGTGGCTAAGGTCGTGGAGGCGCTGCGCGCTCGTCGTCTTCGTGTCGAGATGGAATGGGAGCACGTACCCGTCGCGTGAGAGCGCGTCGGGCTGATAGAAGACCGGGCGTCCGTCGGGGAGCAGCACCGGACGCGCGTCCCCGAATCCGCGAACGCCGGCGAGCGTGCCGAAGTAATGATCGAAGGAGCGGTTCTCCTGCATCAAGATCACGATGTGATCGATATCGGAAAGCTTCGACGCAGGCACCGACGCGAGCGCCGGCCGCACCCAATCGACGTACGGCGTGAGGACCGCGGCGCCGGCCGCGGCAAGAAACCGGGATCGCGACAGACCGATCATAGACGGCGACGTTCTACGGGTAGAGGCCGCGCAGCTTCGTCGCCTCGGCAACGCGATCCACCGCGACGGCGTAAGCCCCGCGGCGCATGTTCACGCCGTGGCGCGTCGCCTGCTCGTGCGTTTCGCGGAAGGCGCGGGTCATCTTGCGCTTGAGGCGTGCGTTGATCTCGTCCTCTTCCCAGAAGTTTTCTTGGAGATCCTGAACCCACTCGAAGTACGAGACCGTGACGCCGCCCGCGTTCGCGAGGATGTCGGGCAGCACCATGATGCCGCGCTCGTGCAGAATCTCGTCGGCTTCGGGTAAAGTCGGACCGTTGGCCGCCTCCGCGACGATCTTCGCGCGGATCTTCGGGGCGTTCTCGCGCGTGATCACCTTCTCGAGCGCCGCCGGAACGAGCACGTCGCACTCATATTCGAGGACGTCCTTGTTCGTGATATTCTCGCCGCCGCCGAAGCCGACGACGGAGCCCGTTTCTAGCTTGTGCGCGACGAGGCCACGCGCGTCGAGCCCGCTCGGGTTCGCGACGCCGCCGCGAGAATCCGAGACGGCAACGATGCGATACCCGCGCTCAGCCATCAGCGTTGCGGCGTGCATGCCCGCGTTGCCGAAGCCTTGGATCGCGACGCGTGCGCCTTCGATCGGCATTTTCATGAGGTTCATCGCCTCGTCGACGACGTAGAGGCAGCCGCGCGCGGTCGCCTTGTCGCGTCCGAGCGATCCACCGATCGCAATCGGCTTGCCCGTCACGACGCCGGGAATCGAGTATCCCTTCTGCATCGAGTACGTGTCCATTATCCACGCCATGATCTGCGGCGTCGTGTACACGTCGGGCGCGGGGATATCTTTTTCGGGGCCGATGATGATCGAGATCTCCGTCGTGAAACGGCGCGTCATGTTCTCCAACTCCTGCATCGACATCGCCTTGGGATCGCAGATGACGCCGCCCTTCGCGCCGCCGAACGGAATGTTCACGAGCGCGCACTTCCACGTCATCCACATGGCGAGCGCCTTGATCTCGTCGAGCGTGACGTCGGGATGAAAGCGAATGCCGCCCTTCGCTGGTCCGCGTGCCATGTTATGCTGCACGCGATAGCCAGTAAAGACGCGGAAGCGTCCGTCGTCCATGCGCACGGGAACCGAAACTTCGAGCACGCGCTTGGGCTGGCGGAGATAGAGATGGATGGATTCGCTCAAACCGATGAGGCGCGCGACCTCGTCGAGCTGGTGCTGCGCCATCTCCCAGACGTTTTCGGACGACTGGGCCGCAGAGCGATCGATAGAAGCCCTCATGGAGCCGATTTTGCGCGGTGCCCCGGCGTTGCCCTGCGCCCGAGGAAGGAGGCCGGATTAAACTTGCGAACCATTCGCAAATGAGAACGATTCGCAAAAACTGCCTCCTCGCGATTTTTGCGCTCTTCGGGGCCCTGGGCTGGGCGACGACCCCGGCGCAGGCGACGACGAACAGCGCCTTCTTGACCGGCACGGTGGTCGCGGACGGGACTCCCGTGCCCGGCGCCCTGGTCACGGCGGCGGGAAACAACGCGATCGTGCGGACGACGACCGATGCGGCGGGCCGGTTCAGATTCGGCGCGCTCGCGTTCGGGACGTATGCCGTCTCGGCCGGCGCGCGGGGGCTGCAAGGCGTGGTGTACGTGGATCTCGGCAGCGGCGGCGCGACGATCACGATCGTGCTCTCGGCGCTCCGGGAGATCGGCCACTCGACGGTTCGAGCGACGCCGGTGCACGGAAGCGGCAGCGACACGGTCCTCGACAGCACCGTCTTGACGCGCTCGCCGTACAGCGACAGCTTCCCGGAGGCGCTTATCGAGTTGCCCGGAGCGGTGCGTGGCGCAAACGGCGTCGTACATATGAACGGCGATCACGGCGTCATCGATTATCTGATCGACGGCGTGCCGCTGCCGCAAGCGCTCAACCGGGAGATCGGGAGCGAGATCGACTCGCGGGATATCTCGTTCGTCGACGTGATCGAAGGCGCATATCCCGCGCAATACGGCTTGCGATTCGGTTCCGTGCTGAACGTCACCACGCGCGCAGGCACCGGGCCGGCGGGTTTCGACGGCAGCACGGAGTTCGGTTCGTATACGAACCTCGATGAGTCGCTGGGCTACCACGCGCCGCTACCGGGCGGCGGCGGCTACAGCGTTGCGCTCGGCGCTCAACAGTCGACGCGCGGCCTCGATCCGCCCGACTTCAACTCCCCGCACAACGATTGGAGCGATACCAATCAGTTCGTGCGCTTCACCCTGCCGGAAGGGAACGGGAACTTCGCCGATGTCACGCTGATCCACAGCTATCGTACCTACCAAGTCCCGAACGACGTCCAGTTCGGCGAGCCGGCCGACACCGACGACAACGAAACGCAAGACGACACATTCCTCAACCTGCAGTTTCGCCATCCGATCGGGGAGACGGGCGAGTTCACGATCGGGCCCGCGTTCAAGATCTCGCACGTTCGCGATTTCGGCGATCCCGGCAATGATTTTACCTACGGCGAGACGCTCAACCTCGTTCCGCCGCCGTACGGCAACGGCGGGACGCCGACCGACTGCGCCACGGCCGTCACTACCGGCATCTTCCTGCCGACCACGTGCGGCTTCTCGCTGCACGACGACAAGACCTCGCTCGACGGGATCCTGCAGAGCGATTACGTGCAGCAGTTCGGCAATCACGTGTTGCGCGCCGGCGTGTCTTGGGACGTCACGCGCGTCATCAAGACCTACGACGTGACGCTCCAGCCCGACAACTTCCTCGCGCCGATCCTGACGCCGCTGATGCCCGATGCGCCGATCACGGTGGTCGACGACAATCCCAACATCGGCAACACTTACCAGTCGTACATTCAGGATAGTTGGCGTATCTCGGACCAATACGAAGCCGACTACGGGCTGCGGTACGATTACTTCACCATCAGATCGACCGACTTCGCGCAGGGGTTCGGCGCCTTCAGCCCGCGCCTGAAATTCACGCGCTTCTTCGGCCCGCGGGCGAGCGTCTACGTGTACATCGGGCGTTTCTTCGAACCGTTCTCGTTTGAAAACGTCGACCCGCGAGCCGCGCAGCTGCTGAATCTGCCGCTGCAGCCGACGATCGCGCAATTCGATCTCAAGCCGGAGCGCGACACGCAGCTGGAACTGGGAGGACACATTCCGCTCGGCCTCGGCTCCTTGGGATTCCGCGTGTGGCAGAAAAACGCCAACGACCTCATCGACGATACCCAAGTGGGCGTTACCTTGTTGCATCAGGACATCAACTACACACTGGGGCGGATCTCGCAGGAGGCGATCGACTACATCATTCCCTTTGCCCGCGATGGTCGCGGCTACATCAACATCGCGCACACGGTTTCGCTGAACAAAGGATGCGAAACGCAACTGCTCGCGCCGTGCTTCGGGCTGCCGAACAACTTCACGCCGGCCGACCACGATCAAACCTACAGCGTGACGGGCGGCGTCCTCTTCAACGATAGCCGCGGCGGCTGGTTCTCGGCCGACAGCGAATACGGCAGCGGCCTCTCTTCGGCGGTCTGCCCGCCCACGACGCGCGGCTTTTGCAAAGAGACGCCGCACACGATCTTCGCCGTCGAAAAAGGCATCGCGATCGATCCGCACATGGCGGTCTTCCTCAACATCCAGAACCTGCTGAACGACCGCTACTACGTCACGCTGCTCAACGCGCAGGGCAATCACTACGCGCCGCCGCGCCTGATCGACGTCGGCATCAGATGGGGCCTGGGCCCGTAAGCGCTTGTTGTCATCCCGAGCGTAGCCACGCGAAGCGTTGCGCAGTCGAGGGACCGCCGCCATCTACGGCGCAGCTCGCTCCCGGGCTTAGGGTTGATGCCTTGAGCTAGGGCATCCACTCCGATGGGGCTTAACGGCGTGGCAGAGGATGTCGTTGAATACCGCCGGATCGACCGCGTCCGCGTCGCGGAAGTCGAGCCTCATGCTCGTCGAGGCGCCATACGCGCCTGCGCTGTTACGCGCGTTGACGTCGATGCGGGGCGGAATCGCAACGAACGGATGGAGATCGGGTCGTAACCCGAAAGCATCGTAGAGCGGCGGTGCGACCGCATCGTAAATCGACATCGGGGGCAATCCGAGGATCAACTCGATTGTATGCAATACGGAAGCGGTCGTGTACGTCGCATGGTGCGTTCCGGGCAACGCGTAGGGACTGGCGACATAGAGCGTCGTGCGCTGGTCGTCAACGTGGTCCGGGCCGTTTTGCGCGTCGTCTTCGATCGCGAAAATGGCAGTGGTCGCCCAATACCGCGAATTCGAAACCGCGCTCACGATCTCGCCGAGCGCATAATCGTTCTGCGCAACGTACGCCTGCGGCGTCGGTTTGCCGGGGCGCGTCCCTTGCGTGTGATCGTTCGGAAGTCGGACGATCTCGAGCTGGGGGAGGTTCTCGTGCGCGACGTAGTTGTCGAACTCAGCCTTCCATGCTTCGTAGCGCACTTGGTCGCTGATGTCGAGATTCCAGCCCGGATACTGCGGGTCGACGTGGCCGTTCTCGAGATTCGGCATGTGTGAGACCGCCGGTTGCCCGATCGGCGTAGTGAGATCGACGAACTCGCCGTAGTCGCGATAGGTAATGCCGGCTCGCGCCGCAGCGTCCCAAAGGTAACCGTTATGTGGGACGGAAGCGACCGCACCGTCTTCGAAATCGTCCAGCTGGCGCCGCCCCGCGTAGTTCGGCGGCCAGAAGCGCTCGAGGTAGTCGTTTGCGAAGGCTGCCGTCGACCAGCTGTGGCCGTCCGCACTGACCTGCGCGTCGGCGAAGGTGCGGTCGAAGTCGCCGAAGCGGCGCACGATCTCGTGCTGGTTCGGCGTGATCTGCGCGCCGAACCAAAGCAGCGCGACGTCGCCGTCTGCGTCGGAGACGTCACCGAGCACTTGATCGTACGTGCGGTTCTCCTTGATGATGTAGATGACGTGTCTGATCGGACCATCGGCACGCAGGATCGTGTGCAGTGGCGCGACCCAATCCTGGGATGCGTTTGCGATTACCGCGGAGGTGTCGACGGCATCCGAGCCGACGATTCGTATCGACCCGTTCAAACTCGATCCGACATAGCCGTTGCGATGTCCCGGGAGATATGGATTGTATTGTGGATTCGCAGGGCTCGATTCGCCCTTTGCGTCGCTGACGTACAGGCGCCCGCGCGTTCCAAGCGCGATGCCGCTCGGATACCAGCCGGTCGGAATGCGTCCGACGAGTGCGCGATTGCGCACAACCGCAACCGCGTTCTCCGCGCCGAGGCTCACGTAGATGTTCTCCGGCCCGATCGCGAGGGCATTGGGCGAAGCACCGTAGCCGCTCGTCCGGCCGTCGTGCAACGTGAGATCGACGTCCGCAGTGCGCTCGCCCGCGCGGAGGTCCACGATTCCGAGTGCGTCGTCGTCGCTCTCGGCGACGTAGAGCAGCCGGCCGTCGTTCGAGAGCGCGAGCGCAGCGGGGTGTAGGCCGACCGCGATCGACGCAACGTGGTGGCTCGCAACATCGACGACGGCGACGCGGCGCTCACCGCGAAGCGCGACATATACGCGCCGTCCGGCGGGATCGAAGAGGAGATCCGATGGATGGAGGCCGACGTGGACGGTCGCGACCGCGCCGCCGCTCGTGCTTCCGATCGAGATACTTGCGCTGCCGTCGTCAGAGGCTGCGAAGAATTTTCGATCCGTTGAGATCGCCACTTGCGCGGGCCAAGAGTTTACGGGCAACGGGATCCGGGCGACGTTCCCGTTCGTCGTGTCGACGATGTCGACAGCGTCCTCGTTCGCGCCTGCGACCGCGACGTGCGCGTCGTCGAACCAGACGGGATGGCCGAAGGCGCCGGTCAGCGGAATCGTGCGCTGGGTCGCGAGCGTCGTCGCGTCGAGTAGCAGCAACGCAGGTGGCGCAAGGCCGGACTCTACGACGGCAAGGCGCGTCGCGTCCGGCGAGAGCGCGATTCCTTGAGGAAAGATGCCGACCGCGCGCACAGTGCCGCTCGGCGGCGAGAGGCGCCACGCGGTGGGCAGCCACACGGTACCGGCCGTTCCCGCGGCGGCGCAGAGCAACGCAAGCGCCGCGAGCCCGAGGAGGCGCGCCCTTAGAGTTTCCAGTTCAGGCCGAGGCGAATGGTCGGTCCGCGGAAGACGAATGTCTTGCCGAAGAAGTACGTGCCGAGGTGCGGCTGCTCGGGCGCCAAGGTCGTGTAACTGCCGAGGTTATCGTCGAGAGCTTCGAGCTTTACCGTCATGCCCGGAGACGTCGCCACTTCGATACCACCGCCCCAGACGCTGCCGCTTCTCGTCACGTCTGCGCTCGCCGGAAACGAAACCTTGTTGCACGTTGCCTGAGGAGAGCGCCCGGCACTCCTATCCAAGATCGTAAAGCACGTGAAGGCGGCGTTCGAAGTAAGATCCGCCTGAGCTTCTTCCCATCCTCCGGTCGCATAAAGCAGCACGTCGTGCGAGAGGAGAACGCCGAGTCGCGCCCGCGCAGTGGCGAACCACGGGATCTGCTCGCTTGCCGAAAACGTCCCGCTCGAGCTGAACCCGCCGGCAACCAACGGGAGCGTGCCTTTGTACGTCCACGTTCCATGGATGCTGTTCGACGCCTGATAGTCACCCTCGAGGCCGAGGACGATCGGGTTTATCTGCCAGTTTGCGCCGAGTTGAATGCCGCCGAAATCCCCGGGAGCCGAGATGTTTCCAAACTCCGGAATCGGACACAGGGCTCCGTTTTGGACCCCCAAGGTGTTGACGCATTGATTCGTACCGGTGTCGAGGTTGTGCCCCCAGCCGCCGTTCACGCCGATGTAGACACGGTTCCAGTTGAACCAAACCGGCGGCGCCGGCGTCGGCGTCGGTGGCGGTGGTGCGGCCGTCGGCGGAGGCGGCGGTGGGGTCGGCGGAATGTATCGCACGACGACGACGTGTCGATTCTGGACCCACTGCACATAAGCGCCCATGCCCTCGGAGATCACCCGCACCGGAACCAGGACTTGTCCCTGCCACATGATCGGCGGGACGTCGAGCGGACGCGTCTCGCCGTTGACGACGACCTCCGGCTTACCGACGGTAACCTTCACGGAGGCGCCGGCTTTGGAGACCGTGACCGTCTGATTCGACGGATCGTACGAAACCGAAGCACCCATCTGCTCGAACATCGATCGCAAGGGAATCAAGATCGTGCCGTTGCGCACTAACGCGGCCAGCACGCGAGCCTGCTTCAAGACGTCAGGCTTCGTGTAGACGTGCGTGTCGTTATAGAGAATCGGGATCGAGCCCGAGGGCGGCGATCCGAAGTCCGGCGCTGCCGGTTGCGCAGCGGCGATCGTCGGTATAAGGAGCAGCGCCGTAAGCACCGCAAAAGGGGCGCTAATGGAAAGAAGTCGCTGCATCAGATAGTCCTCACTTCTGCAGATAGGCTAGTTATTCTTAGCGCCGTGATCGATCCAGTCTTGGATCAACTCGACGTCGTTGATCGATAGTCGCATCGCATTCTGCGATGGAACGACGATATTCTTGTGTCCGACGACGACCATCTGATATTCCTTCGGCATATTGACGGACGGATCGGCACCTTGTTCGAGCACCCACACGAGCGTGCTGGAAATACCCGATCCGGGAATAACCACCGGACCGTATTTCGTGCCCTTCATGACCGTTTGGTAACTCTGGACGCTGAATCCGCTTTGGGCATAACCTGGGCGGCCGGGGGTATGGCAGACTGCGCAATTCTGCTGCAAAACGGGGTAAACATCTCGGCGGAAGCTGACCGTCCCCTGTTGGTACTGTGTGGCCACGGCGACGGGGTAGTAAACTGTTTGACTTACCCTTTTCTGTCCGCACGCAGTGACCGCGGCAACGAGCACGATGCAGGCAACGACCAACACGTTGGTCCGATTCATGGCGTTGTTAACCTCCGAAGGACCCGCGAATCCTTTTCGGGAACCTGGGCGAGCAACCGCTCTTTACAAGACGAGGAGTTCAATGCACTGCGGCCACCTGCGCTTGGGTAACCGGACTCGCCTTGTTGCCCCACGCCGATCGGATGTAGGTCAAAATCGCCGCGATTTCGGAATTGGAGAGTCGCGGCGATCCGAACGCCGGCATAATTCCTTTGCCATGCTCGGTGATCGCGATGATCGCCGTCGGATCTTTCGCCGTCACCTGCGCGTTACCGGCGAGCGCCGGAAATGGTCCACCGCCCTTCCCGTCGGCCTTGTGACAGTTCTCGCACGACGAGGCATACAGGGCCGACCCGTTCGGTCCCGACGCGGCGCTTACGGCGAGCGGCGAACCCGCGAGCCGAATTCCGGCAACCGTGCTTACCAGAAGCGCGCCCGCCAATGCGAGCTTGATCGAACCTTCCGCTCTCATCTTTGTCGCCTCCTATTTGAAACAACGGGCAAACCTTCGGGAACGTGCCGGCGATTCCCCCATCCGGTGACGCGATAGGCCACGATATGGACGCTGCTTCTAAGAGCTTGCCGGGCAAATCGCGGCGTCAACTTCTGACGTTGACGACCTTGTACTTCGCCATCCTATTCTTGGAAAGCAACGTGAGCCACATTCCGCTCTTATCGGCGGGTTGGCGGAGCCTCGCCCTGCTCCCGGTCGTCTGGCTGGCGGTCTCGCTCTTGGCGCTGATGGCCGCTCTGCTTTGGCCCTCGGCCGTGACGGGTCGTCTTCTCCAAATCGCGATGCTCGTCGCAGCGGTAATCGGGATCATCGGCGTCTTCCCGCATCTCGCGGCGAACGGCATCGCGTGGAATCACCCGGCTGCACTCTTTAGCGGTGCGGCTTTTCACGGCGAGCCGGGACCTCAGTGGCCGCTCGCCATCACGATAGGAGCTGTCCTTGGTTTCATCGGCGCCTACAGAACTGCCAAGAACCGGGAATCCAAGCGCGCCGGGGTTGGGTGGCCCGCCATGATCGCGTTCGTTCTGTTGATCGTCGGAATCGCATTGTCTGATTCCTTGGCGACGCTCGGCTGGGGATCGACCGCGATCGTCGCCGCAGCGCTCTTACTGCTCGTGATTACGCTCGTCGATATCGCCTCGGGTATGGCTGGGCGGAGAGCGGCGTGATGTTGAAGCGGTTCCTTATTGGCTTCACTGCGGTTTTTGCGGGAGCGCTCGCCGTCGAGGTCCTTGACTATCATCAGATCGCGACGCTCGAAAAAGATCGCTGGGCTCTAACCCCGGACATTTCCGGCACCCTGCTCTTGCTAGCGGCGCTCCTGCTCCTCGCGTGGCCGAGACGAGCATCGATCGGGCTCTTCGCGGTTTCAAGCGGCATCTCGATCGCCGTCGGCCTTGCGGGAACGGCGTTCCACCTCGCGAGCCACGCGTTGACTCCAGGGAACGTCGGAAGCGCAGCGACGTGGCTCGGAGACCCTCCTCCGCTTGCCCCATTGGAATTTGCCGTCGTAGGTCTGCTTGGGCTCTTGGCTATAGCGTGGGAACGGGGCGCTACGCCTGCCTCTTCGCAGATTCCCTTCGTAGCGTCGGCTTGCTATGGCCTGGGCGCCCTTTCGAGTCTGACCGCGCTGATTCTCGCGGCGCGCACTGCACCTACAGCGGCCGTCTTTGCCGTAGGTGCAGCGCTCGTCATCGGCTTCCTGGGTTACATGGTAGAACTGAGCGCCATGGCCCTTAAGCGGACTACCTGATCCCGGTCACCTGCGCTTCGGTAACAGCGCTCGCGTTGTTTCCCCACGTCGAGCGAATGTACGTGAGCAGCGCCGCGATGTCCGCATCCGAAAGTCGCGTCCCATACGCAGGCATCGTGCCCGCTCCATGCTTGACGAGTGTAATGAGTGCGGTCGGGTCGGCCGCCGTTACCGCGGCGCTGCCGGCGAGCGCCGGGAACGTCCCCGACTGGCCCTGGCCGTTAGCACCGTGGCACGCCGAACAGTTTGCGGCGTAGAGGGCTTCTCCGGCTGAGCCGGCGGGAGCCGCCTGACTGACGGACGTCCTCCGCGTGAATGGGTTGGTCAGCGGGCCGCTGATCGGCCCTAAGTACTGCAGCGACCATAGAAACCCCGGTCGCCCGCTTGGAGCGCTGCTTTGCCGATCCATTGGAACCATGAAGCGTACGAAGATATAGGGCATAGATGGGATCGGTTCGGCGGACATACCCATCGCGTAGTAGCGCGAAAACGCGCCCAGGCCGTTGTTAATCGTTTCCTGGCGCACGCTGACCGATGCGAGGCCTTTGAAGAACGTCTGCCACAACTCGACCGCTTCATCCGTGGCGTGCGGACCCTCCGGCGCCGCCAGGGTGTAGTTGAAGATTCCCGGGTTGCTATCGTGCGAGGTGGCATAGAAAGCGTACAGCCCGGGCGCGCCTCGTACCCAGTTTGGATCGATATCGAAGTACGGAGCCCACATGTTGTAGCGATCGATATTGGGTGGACCGATAGGGGTGCCGAACGTGCCTTTGAGCGCGTAGGTGCCGACGATACCGAATGCGCCGAACTCCCACGGCCGGGTGGGCGGGGCGTAGCCGGCGAGCCACTGAATGGCTTTATCGATTCCAGGACCTTCGAAATCCGATGGTCCACCGCCAATCGGGTTGTGGGTGCCCCCGCGCCACGCCGCCTCCAAATCGATCGGACCTTTTTCGTAGTTGAACCTAAAGGTTAGGCGATCGTTGATGAGGTTGTAGCCGTGGGTGCCAACTGTTATATGCCGGATTGCGAAGGGAGTTTCGTGATCACCGGCCGCGAAGTTTAGGAATGGCGGAACGGGCCCCGGGTAGACGAATCCTACTTGGACGTGCCCGTAGCCGTTGAACAAGCCGTGGTAAGCGAGCCACATCGTCTCCGGGCCCGTGCTCTGATTGGTGGCCTGGTCTCCACTCCAGATGCCATTCTCGACGCGATAGGTGAACTCAGGGCCGGCAAACCCGGCGAAGTACAGCATCAGGTTCCCGATCGTCATCTTTTTGCTGGGCTGCCTGGAGTCCCCAGCCCCGGTGCTGCTACCGTTGATCTCTTCCCAGATCCAGATCGGCAGCGTCGAGCGCGCCTGCTTGTTGTTGATCGCCTGGTAGAAGGTGCGTGCGACGTAGCGCCCATAGGCATTGAGCGAGGGAACCATCGTGTGGCACGTCTGGCAACCCACGCCGAGTGCCTGGGAGAATGTCGGCATCGCCTGCGCCGGCTGAGGCCCCTCCGGTGGGGCGAGCCACATGAGTGCTACGAAAGCGGCTGCGGCGACCGTGGCGACCAGTGCTTGTATACGCGTTCTCATTGCTGCTCAAGCTCCTCTGACAGCGATGCTCCCAATCCTTAACCCCCGATTGCTCCCTGCTCAACCATAGATTGCGCGGATGAAGAACTTGGGAATAATAAAACTCCCAGACCACGCAGGGACCGCCCGAGAGTGCGATTAGCGGAGCGGGCACACTGCGACTTTTCACTGATCGTATTCACAGGAACTTCACGCGGGCGCTCTATGGTGTAAGTGTGCAGGAATAGTAAAGAAGGCACACACCATGGATGTTCAAAAAACCAGGAACGGCGACCTCGCCCTATTGGACGAAATGTTCGAGCCGTTTCTGAACCTCCCATTCCCACGTTTCACATACACAGGCGCGACGCCCCTGGATCTGTACGAGCAGGACGGCAAGTACGTCCTTGAGATCGCGGTTCCGGGGTACGATCCGAAGGAGATCAACGTCGAAGTAAGCGGCAACACCGTCTCCATCTCCGGCTGGCACACCGAAAAGGCCGAGAAGAAGGAGCTGCGCTACCATCGCCGCGAGATGCGACAAGGCTCGTTTTCGCGAACGGTTACGCTGCCGCAGGACCTCGACGCGGACGCCGTTTATGCGAAGGTCGATAAAGGCATCCTGAAGGTCGAGCTGACGCCGACCAAGCCGATGAGCCCGCACAAGATCGAGGTCAAATCCGTATAGAGCGGTTTTCGATCGGAATAGCGGAGGCGAGGTCTTCGATCAAGAGCGCGACGGTACGACCAGCAATCAATCTCGTGCCCAGGCGTTTCATCGAAGACCTCGCCTAAAATTTGCCCCAGAGGTGTATGCTTAGCCGTATGTTGGACCTATGGTCGGAGAACTGACGCCGGACGAGATCGAGCAAGTCCTGCGCGAAAATATCATTGGACGGATCGGGTGCCATGCATTCGGCCGGAGCTATGTCGTGCCGATCACCTACGCATACGACGGAACGTACGTCTACGGGCACAGCCGAGAAGGCATGAAGCTTCACATGATGCGCGAGAACCCGCACCTCTGCTTCGAAGTCGACCACATGGACGGTCTGGCAAATTGGCGCAGCGTAATCGCGTGGGGAACCTTCGAAGAGATGCACGGCACCGAGCGGAACCATGCCTTGGGTTGCCTGATCGGCAGCATCGTGCCCCACCTGCGCGATACTCCGCCCGGCGAGTCGGTGCATCTGCACGAGCACATGCGAGCGGCCATTCTTTATCGCATTGCCATCGAAAAGAAGACGGGCCGTTTCGAGCGTCGCCTCTAGGTCGAGACGCTTGTCCGAACCGGTCGAACGGCTCCGCGCACTCGTCAACCGTTTTGGCGGCGAGTGGACCGCCAAGAAATCCGCACTGCTCGAGCGATGTACGGCGGTCGGCTTGCACGATCCGCGAACGCTGATTGCCTATCACGATGCGCTGCTCTTCATGCTCACATATCCGGAAAACTCGCCGCTGCTAGCCCGTGCCCGGAGCGAATTGCAGCGGGTGGCAGAGGCGGCGCGTCGACTCGGCGAGGCGAGGAACGCACGCGTGCGGCGGCGGTTGTGCGGCACCGGGATCGCTTGGTCCGAGTTGTCGATCGCATTCAGCTACGATATCGCCACGTGGCTTGCGCAGACGCATTCTGAAAATGCCGAAATCGACGACGCTGACGAAGGCGGTCAATCCCTGCAGAGCGTGCTCAAGCTGTGCTTACCACCAATCGAAGCGGAGTTGTTCGAAATCGAATTTGACGGCGTCAACGAAATCCTCGAGGAAGCGAAAGGCGCGGCCGGAGGCTCGCGGCTGGCTTGGCTCATCGCGCAACTCCAGCGGCTGCCCTCGCCGGAGATCAGGGCGCGCCTCTTCGAATCGTTGCAGTTGGACATCACGATCTCTCCAAGAGATGGGCCGCTCTCGCGCACCTTCGCGCGCGGCTTGCCCGCGCCGGTCTTCTTTCACACCGAGGAGTTGCTGCGAGAGGTCGCCCCGGCGACGGTGATCGACGAACCCGTTACGACCGCGCGCCCTTTGTCGGCGCGCGATCGTCTCGCGCTGCTCGATACTGCACGCGGGGTGCTGGCGATGATGGGACGCGAAACCGATCCGATCGCTGCGGCCACGCCCCGCGACGTCGAATATCGCGAGCTCGGACGCGGCGTGGCAATCGCGCTGTACTCGGTGCCGCCCGAGCGCCGTTTTCCCATCGATACTCATCTCGGGTTCGTGCTCTTCAAGAACACGATTCCGGTCGCTTATGGCGGCGGCTGGCCGTTTCTGGAGCGGTGCAAGATCGGGGTGAACGTACTCGCACCGTTTCGTGGCGGCGAATCGGCCTATCTGTTCTGCCAAGTCTTGCGAGTCTTCCGGCAGCGTTTCGGCGTCGATCGGTTCGTGGTCGAGCCGTATCAGTTCGGGGCCAGCAACCGTGAAGGACTACTCTCGGGCGCGTTCTGGTTTTACTATCGTCTCGGATTTCGCCCGGCAGGGCGACCTCAGGCCGCGTTAGCCGCGGCCGAGTTCGAGCGGATCGGCTCGAAAACGAAGTATCGCTCTCCGCTTGCCGTCATGCGGCGACTCACGCGCTCCAACCTCGAATTGCGACTCTCGGGAGATGAAGCAACGCCTTGGCCGGACCCGGCGTTCCTCAGTCTGGCCGCTACCGAATGGATCGGCCGCACTTTCGCTGGAGATCGCGCGGCCGCCGAAGCCGCGACACTGCAACGGCTCCGTGCGGTCTTCGAGGTCGACGATGACGCGACGTGGCCACCCGGCGAGCGCTACTCGTTTCGCGCCTTGAGCATCCTGGTAGCGATGATCGCGGATCTTGAGCGCTGGTCGCCGCGCGAACGGCGCGATTGCCTAGCATTGATGCGCGCCAAGGGTGCGAAGGACGAGACGCTCTACTTCAAGCTGATTCAGCGTCATCCGCGCTTCCGAGACGCGCTCGTGCGCATCCTCGAATGAGTTTGGCTACTGCGCGATAGCGATGCCGTCGTTGGCGTAGGCACGGACATACTGGAACGATAAGAATCCGTAGCCGTTATCGCCGAAGCTCGTGCCGAAGCTGTTACGGAAGATGAAGTAGCCGCCTCCGGGAAACGCCGGGGACTCGCGGAAGCCGACGAGGTCGATGGAATGGCCGTCGAACATCGGCGGGTTAGGGCCGGTGTTGGCGCTGCGCGGGTAATCTTTGAGCAGCGGTACGCCGTCGACGGTCACCGTGGAGAAGTTCGTGAGCCACCAGATTCCCGTGGCCACCGGACGGCCCGAGCGCAAAATCCGCAGAGCGTGTTGCAGCTCCGCGCTTCGGTCATCCCGGTGTGATCGTTCCAGACCTTGATGATCGTGAATGGATATCTCACCGGGAACATCGCCTTGGCTGCCGCGATGGTCGGCGCGCTCGGCGTATCCGGATGCGCGGGGTTGTACGTCGCGCGATAGGGCATCTCGCTTGCGGTCGCGAGGCCGTAGTCGTGAAACCCGGGGATGAACTTGGTGAAGAATCCGCCGTCGGCGTCTTCGCCCGTCGCCTTGTTGCCGGCCCAGTTGAGATACTCTTCGGATAACTGAAGGCCGTACGGCGCTCCCGGCGCACCGGCTTTTCGGAACTCGATCAGGAAGGTCGTGGCGAAGACGGTGCACGTGCCGCGGTTTCCCTGGTCGCGGATGTGTAAACCATACTGCCGGATTCTGGGACGAAGGTCCACCTCCGGCGCAAACGGTGAAGAGAAACGCTCGATGAAGATGACGTGGATCGGCGCGGCGGGACGCCACACCGGAGGCGTTGAGACCGTCCTGTTCGTTGAGGCCGTGCTGCTCGTGCCTTTCGTGGAGATATAGACGGTCGCGTTCGCCTCGCTCCATGAAACGATTGCACCCAGAGCCTGTGCTACGAATCGCAAGGGGATCAGCGTGCGCGCGCCGATGATGAATGGCGGAGTGCTGAGTTGCACGGGTTGCCCGTCGACGGTTGCCTGCGGCGAACCGATATGCAGCGAGATCGTGCGCGTTCCTTTCGTGGAGTTGATCGTTCCGTTTTCGTAGACGACGGATGCGCCGAGGCCTTCGAAGACGGCGCGCATGGGAACGAAGACGCGACCAGCCTGATCGATCGGCTGTTGATCGGTGAAGGTCATCGGGGTCCCGTCGACGATAACACTGATGCTCTGCGCCCGGGTCGTAACTCGCGGCGCGAACAATGCGACCGCGAGGAGCGTTGCGAGCCCAGCGCGCTCGATGTTCAGCATTGTGCGCCCTCCACTAGCTCTTTGGTAAGAAGTGTACGATGCCCACGTCAAACTGAACGAGCCCTGGGGGCAGCCCGTAGGTAAAAAATGAGCCTCCGATGTCCGCCGCGACTTGTGTGTAGCTATAATCCCAGCGGTAATCGTCGAGGCCCAAGAGGCTCCCGGTCGTCGTGGTAAAGCCTGACGGAAGCGCATCGTACATCGCAGCGCGAACTTGCTCTTCCAGGGTTGCTAGGGTACCGACCATCGGCGGTGTCTGGCACGACAGCGTCCACTTCGGCGAAAAATCGCTCATGCCGAGCGTGTTTACTGAATCGTCCTCTACACCGCATTGACGCAGCATCGGGCCAAACGATACGTTTATACCGTACTCCATGCCGCCGACGGCATCTCTTTTTCCGGCGCCCGTTCGCAGCGATTCGAAATTGTCCGGTGCGGAGCCTACCCCGGAGTTCACGAGGCTGCTGACGCCGGCTCGAAGTGCGGCGAGTTCAGTTTCAGAGGGCGCCAACAGCACGTGCACCGACCTTACGAGATCGTGCCCGACTCGGAGAGTAAACCCGTTCTGAAATACATCGGCGTATACGAACGTGCCCTTCGCGCTACTCCACGTGAAGGTCGGGTAATCCTTGCTGCCGGTCTTGTGCAACGCGTACGCGCTTAAGATCGGAGAAAGCTGCCCTGTTACATAGGTCGAGAGTTTTGCCTGCGACCAGATCTTCGGAGTGCTCCAGCGTTCTTCGAGATACCAGTTCTCGGGGTGCGCGGTCCATGCGTATTGATCGGTGACGGTACATTGCCGGCACGTACGCGCGAACACCGACGACACCACATAGCGCACGTAGTAGTCGTCGCTATCCTTCCGAGTGCCTCGGACGTTCGAAAAATTCCCGGGCGCCTGCACGAGCAGTCTCTGGGCGAACGCCCGCAACGTCTCGGAGGCGCTCGCTTGAATCGGGGCGAGGAGCGCGGCACACACGGCGCCCGAGAAAGCGATACGCGCGCAAAGCCCGAGGTTCAGCATAGGTCAGCCCTTTCGTTTGAGCGCGCGGCGAACCGCGGCTTCGATCGACGACGCCCCCATGCCGTAGTATTCGATCAGCTCCGCAGGATCGCCGGATTGTCCGAATCGATCCTCGACGCCGACGAACTCGATCGGAACCGGTCGGCGCTGCGCCAAGATCTCGGCGACGGCGGAGCCCATGCCGCCGTGAACTTGATGCTCTTCGACGGTAACGACCGCGCCGCACTCGCGTCGCGGCTTCGACGATCGCCGCTTCGTCCATCGGCTTGATCGTGTGATTGTTGACGACGCGGCATTCGATGCCGTGCTCTCGCGCGCAACGCCTCGGCTGCGACGAGCGCGTTGTAGACGAGGATGCCGCAGGCGACGATCGCGACGTCGTTGCCCTCGCGAAACGTCTGTGCCTTTCCGATCTCGAACGGCGTCTCTTCGGTCGTGATCACCGGCGACTTCTCGCGCCCGAAGCGCAGGTACGTCGGGCCCCACGTCTCCGAGAGCGCGAATCGTCGCCTTTTTCGTCTGGACCGCATCGCACGGCACGACCACGAGTCATGTGCGGGATCACGCGCATGATCGCGATATCCTCGATGGCCTGATGCGTCGCACCGTCGGGGCCGACCGAGACGCCGGCGTGCGCGCCCGCGATCTTCACGTTGGTCTCGTTGAGCGCCATGATCGTGCGCACTTGCTCCCACGAGCGCCCGGGATTGAACATCGCGTACGACGCGATCCACGGAATCTTTCCGACGGCGGCCAGGCCGCCGGCCATCGCGACGAGCATCTGCTCCGAGACGCCGATCTCGAAGTACTGCTCGGGGTGCGCCTTCTTGAAGCCCTCCATGCGCGTGGACTCCGCGAGGTCGGCGCAGATGCCGATGACGTTCTTATTGCGCGTGCCCGCCTCGATCAACCCTTCGCCGAAGCCGTTGCGCGTTGGAACCTGCTTGAGTCTCGGCTGCGATAGTCGACGAGGTGCATCGCTGCGCGCGATCGAAGTCCGTGCTGCTGCCAGGCCTTCCACGCTTCCAACTCGCGCAGCGCTTCGATCGGCCTGCTCGCGGTTGGGCGGCTTGCCGTGCCACGTGTAGTCGCCTTCCATGAACGAGACGCCCTTGCCGGGAACGCGTGTGCGCGATGATCGACCTGCGGCCTCCCCTTGACCTGCTGCGCGCGCTCGCGCGGTTTCGATCGAACGCGGCGATGTCGTTGCCGTCGCACTCGAAGAACCTCCCAATTGAAGGCGCGATACTTGTCGGCGAGCGGATCGAGCGGCATCACGTCTTCCGTGCTGCCGTCGATTTGAATGAAATTGCGATCGACGATGTCGGTGAGGTTGTCGAGCTTGAACTTGGCCCCGGTCAGCACCGCCTCCCAATGCAAGCCGCACTGGTGCTCGGCGTCGGAGGTAACGACCCAGACGCGCAAATCTTTGCCGTCCATCTTCGCGCCGAGCGCCATGCCGACGCCCTGCGCCGAGCCCTTCGCCCAGCGGCCCGGACGTCGTCTCGACGCCGGGAAGGCGCACCCGCTCCGGATGCCCTTGCAGTCGCGTGCCGAACTTGCGCAGCGTCAGCAACTCTTCGACCGGAAAGTATCCGAAGTTGGCCATCGCCGAGTAGCGCACCGGCGTGATGTGTCCGCAGGAGAGCAGCAGGCGGTCGCGATCTGCGGCCAATCGGGATTCTTCGGATCGTGCCGCAAGATGTGGAAGTAGAGCGCCGTGAAGACATCGGACATATCCAGCGGGCCGGCCGAGTGTCCGGAGCCGGCGGCGAGCGAGCGCACGGATGATCCCCTGGCGCACGTCGTTGGCGCGGAGCTTCAGCTCCGTGATGCGTTCCGGAGAGAGAGCCATGGAGGGCGCAATACCGGCTCCCCCGTTGCAAGCCCTTCACGCAGGTCGCGGCGAAGGAGGCGGGCATGAACCATCGAGACGCAGATCCGCAGGTCGACAAGTCGGAAGGGGAGTGGCGGCGCGAGCTGGGCGACGAGCGCTACCACGTCCTGCGCGAAGCCGGCACGGAGCGGCCCTTCACCGGCACGTTGCTGAACGTCACCGAAGACGGCACCTATCTTTGCGGCGCCTGCGGCGCGCCGCTCTTTACCGCCGATGCAAAGTTCGAATCGCATTGCGGATGGCCAAGCTTCACGCATCCCGAGGAGCAACAGAACGTCCGCCTTCTCGATGACGACAGCCTCGGGACGCACCGCGTCGAGGTGCGCTGCAAGCGCTGCGACTCGCATCTCGGCCACGTCTTCGACGACGGACCGGGTCCGCGCAACACGCGCTACTGTATCAACTCGCTCTCCCTCGGCTTCGCACCGAAAAAAACGTGAACGAAATCAACAATGCCACACAGTGGGCACGCCTGTGTGGCATCATCGCTCCATGCTCGAAGACAAAGAAGATCGTTTAGCCTTCGCTATTTCCTGCTTCGAGGCCGTGCTTCACGGCTCTCACGCCACGATTCCAAACGTTCGACGCGGCGTCGGAGTTCGCGCAACTCCTCCGCGACGGCCATCGTTCCCGCCGAAAGCAATTGATCCGGGGAACGACCCGAAGGTGATCCCCTTTCCTTCTCGCCCGCCGTGAACGCACGGCGCCCGCAAAGACGGTCGAGCGAGACTTCGAGTACGTCGGCGATGCGGTGCAGGGCGTCGGCGCGCGGAACCGCGAGACCGTTCTCGATCGCCGAGAGTTGGGCAAGATCGTAGTGCGCGGCTCGGCTGAGATCGCGTTGCGTGAGGCGGCGCTCCTCGCGGCAGCGCCGGATGTTCGCACCCAATTCCGTCGGAAATGCATCGGCGCGGCGTGCACGTTTCGCGGACATGATAGTCGATTCGCTAAACTCCAAGGGGGCCATTTAGTGAAAAGCCTAAGTGTCCTGCAAAAAAGCCGCCTAGACCATTTGCACTAAATAGGCTCAACACGATACTATGTTAGGGAATGGCCAAAGCACGGACTCTGCGGGAGTGGCGTGTCCTGCGAGGCGAGACGCAAAAAGACGCGTCGGCCGCCGTTGGAATCCACCCCGTCACATGGAGTGAATACGAACGCGGCAAGATGGTGCCGTCGGCGACGATCCTGCGCCGCATTGCGCGTCACTGCGGCTGCTCCTCCGACGACATCTTGCTGATCGAAAGTCCGAAAGCAAGCAGAACTCGGTGATGCCGTCTTAGCGCGCCGGTAAGCCAGGACGCTCCGTCGCGGCGGCAGAACGGGTGAAGTTCCATTTAGTCGCTAGGAGAATGAATGAGTCCATCGGTTCTCGCCGTGTGCTGCGCGTTAAGCGGAAACGTCCGCGCGGAGTCGGGTGGTCCGGTGGCGGGCGCGAACGTCATCGTCCTCGAGCGCGGCTTGTCGCAAAGCCTGCGCACCGACGCGAGTGGCGGATTCTCGATTCACGTCTCCCCCGGTCGCGTTACCGTCGTTGCTACGGCGCAGGGATTTCGCAGCGTGGAGATCGGCCCGATCGACGTCGATCGGGACGAGCGAATGGATATCGCGCTCGTTCCCGCGGACGCGCCGACGTTGCGCACGATTGCGGCCGTGACCGTCAACGGAACGCAGACCAGCGTGCATCAATTCATCCCCAGCACGCTGATCGCGCGCGATCAACTCGACCAGCTCGGGCTACAAAATGTCATCGACGGCCTCGCGCAGGTTCCATCCGTGACCTTTGCCCGTCCCGACGGCGGCGCGTCGACGGCACCGGTTCCGGTCGCCTTGCGCGGGCCCGATCCCTCCGAGACGCTCGCGATGCTCGACGGTGAGGTGCTCAATGACGGCAATACCGGCGATCTCGACGTCTCGCAGCTCCCGGTTTCGGCGTTCAGCGCGATCGAAATCACCGAAGGCCTCGGCCCGACCGATCTGCAAGGCAGCAACACGTTCGGCGGAGCGGTGAACCTCATCTCATTGCGCCCGACGCTCGAACCGCACGCAGCATTCTCCTATTCGACCGGCTCCTTCGGACGAAACGAGGGTTGGCTGAACGCGACCGGCACCGGCGGGAAGTTGGGATATGCGTTCGCGGTTGACGACACCCAGGAACACGGCTATGTCGATCAGGCCGTGACGATCTGCACCGGCGGGTACGATGCGGCGCTCCCCCCGGGATCGCAGTGCATCGGCCCTTCGCACAGTCATCTGGGCTCGACGATCGGCGCGCGCACGGCCCTCTTGAACCTCATCTACAATCTTTCCCAGCGGGCGGATATCGGCTTGCGGATCTTCACGCTCGGCGATCTTCGCGACATGAGCGGCACTGAAACCGCCCCCGTCGACCCGACCGACGAAGCTCCCGGCGCGTATTTTCTCGGGCCGGGGACGGCGAACTTCGGCCAGGACCTGCGCGCCTACGACCTGCACGCCCGCGTGCCGCTGGGGGCCGGCACGTTGCTGGCGGACACGAATCTCGACGACGATTCGGTGACGTTCACCGGGTCCGGAATCTCACCGTACGACGTCACGCACATCGATCGGCGTGAAAACGCCTCGCTCTCCTGGGAACGCGACGGCGACGACTACATGTTTGCCGTGGGCGGATACGTTCGCCACGAATCCCTCTTCGGGGATTTCATCGGAACCACGCTTGCGCAAGAGATCCATTCCTACTTCGCCCGCGGCGCTTTCTCGCCGACCGAGCGTCTGCACCTCGAGGGCGGCGTCTACGTTGCGGATTATTCGACCTTCGGAACCGACCTCGACGGCCGCTTCGGCATCGCCTACGATCTCGATCCGACCTCCGCGCTGCATGCCTCGATCGGTACCGGTTTTCGGGCACCGCTCTTGATCGAGCGGTACGTCTTTCCGCTCGCGGCGCTGCCGCGCGATGCCAACGGTGTCTATATCGGGCAAGGAGATCCCAACGAGAACCCGGAGCATGCTACAGAATACGAGCTGGGCTACTCGAAGCGTATGAACGACACGCAACTCGACGCTTCCCTCTATCACACGAACCTGCGCGATCCCATCGAGAACTACTATCCGCTCGCCCAAGCGACGAGCGGCGGCTGCATCGCAGCCTCCACGCCGTGCACGGAGTATCCTATCAACGTCGGAAACGCCGTCTATCAGGGGCTCGAGGTTCGCGTCTCGCAACGCTTTCACGATTTGACCGGATGGGTGAGCTACGGCATCAACATCGCATACCCCAGGAATCTTCCGTCAACGGTTTCCAATCCGACTTCCGGCGGCAGCCTCGTCAACGGCGAACAGTTTCTGAACATCCCGCAGCAACAAGCGGCAGCCGGACTCAACTGGCTCGGCGGCCCGTGGCACGCGGGGCTCGATAGCACGTACCGCGGCCGCAACAACGAACTCAACGCGGCCCCGTTCGCCATCGTGAACGGCGCGCTCGGGCGTACGTTCGGTGATCTCGATCTCACCGTTGCGGGAACGAACTTGACCAACGCGGAGGCGGGCAAGTTCACGCTGCTCGGTCAGGGCGTTCCGTATGCCGGCAGCGGCGGGCCCATTCCGACGGATCTCTATCGGATCGAACCGGCGGGCTTCCGCGTCATCTTGACCGCCAAACGATAGGCGAAGCATGGGCGAAGCACTCATCGACGCGCATCTTCTCGACGGCAAGCTTTCGCGAGGAGAAGTGGTCGCGCAGCTGCTCGCCGCTCCCGCTCCTTCGGATCGCGCTCGGCCGTTTTACGAGGGCATGCGCCGCTTGGGCGGACGCACGCCGGAGCTGAGCCTCATCGCCTTGCGACTCGTCCTTGCGGGGCGAAAGGCCGACGACGCGGCGGTCGTCGGGCTCCGAGACCTCGTCGAAGCGGTGCGCGCAGGCGGCTCTCAGGCGAAAGGAGCACGATTGGCCTACCAAGCCGAACTCTCCACGGGGAGATAAGACGATGTTTGCTCTGCTGCTGGGCGCTGCGCTCTGCTTGCCGCCGTCGGCGGCACCGGCCCAACAAGGCGTGGGGCCGTCGGTCTATCATTCCCTCGAGACCGGTGCGAGCCCGCGTTTCCACGGTCGTATTCTGGGACGCATCGAGCGCGTGGACTATACGAACTCGATCATCTACGTGCAGACGAGCTACGGGATCCGAGCGATCGCCGTGATGCCGAGTACGGAGATCGACGTTCCGGGCGGCGGCTACGGCAGCATCAACGACCTCCACGCCGGGAGCAACGTCGAGATCGACGCGAGCGTGGCTGCAAGGCGTGTGATCGCGCAAATCATCCGCATTCATTAGCGTGACGGCGCTAGCGGTCGAAGAAGTTGCGGTCACCTATACCGATCCGCATCGGAGACATCGCGCGCTCGACGGCGTAAGCCTTCGCATCGAGCCGGGAGAGACGCTCGCGATCGTCGGACCCTCGGGCGCCGGAAAGAGCACGCTGTTGCGTGTCATCGCCGGGCTCCTCCGGCCGGATCGCGGCAACGTGACGCTCGGCGGAACCACTTTGACGCACCGCTCGGCGCAGGAGCGACGCATCGCGATGGTCTTTCAAGACGACGCGCTCTTTCCGTTGATGAGCGTTCGCGAGAACCTTCGTTTTGCAATGCGAAATGGAGCCTCCGCAGGCATCGAGGAAACCGCGAAGGCGCTGGGTTTGAGCGTCCACCTCGAACGTCGTCCGCGCGATCTCTCGGGCGGCGAGCGGCAACGCGTCGCACTCGCGCGAGCGTTGCTCTCCGATCCGTTGGCACTGCTGCTCGACGAGCCCCTGGCGCATCTGGATCCGGGACTGCGGGCCGGCGTGCGGGCGAGCCTGCGCGATCTTCGACAGCGCTTCGAGGGGCCCGTGCTCTACGTGACGCATGATCACGCCGAAGCGATGCTGATCGGGGATATGCTCGGCGTGCTCATCGACGGCGCACTCGAAGATTGCGGTCCGCCGCAGCGCGTCTACGACGCGCCGGCGAATCTGCGCGTCGCGGCGTTCCTCGGGGTGCCGCCGATGAATCTCTTGGCAGAAGGCACCCGCGTGCTCGGCATTCGCCCGGAGCACGTCGCCGTCGTTCCGGATGCGCCGCTTCGCGGACGCGTCGAACGGCGTGAATCGATCGGCGCCGATGCCTACCTGCACGTCCGCACGCCGCGCGGCCTCGTCGTCGCGCGCGTTCCCGCCGCGCAGACGGTCGCCGTCGGTGATGAAGTCGCGCTCGCGTTGCCGCCCGAGCGCGTGCGCTACTTCGATGCGGAGAGCGGATCGTCGATCTCGTGAACGAAACCCGGCGCCTCGCCTCCTCGGTCGTCCTCACCGGCTTCCCCGGCGCTCGGCTCGACCGGGATTTCAGCGAGCTTCTCCGCGCCTATCCCTTTGCGGGGTTTATTTTCTTCGATGGTAATAGCGCGTCGATCGCGGCGCTGCGCGCGCTGACCGATTCGTTGCGCGCAGGCTACGAGCAGCTGCCGCCGATTCTCGCGATCGATCAGGAGGGCGGCCGGGTCATGCGCCTGCGCAACGGCGCCGCGCCGATGCCGTCCGCCGCGGAGGTCGGCGCGAGCGGTGACGAAGCGCTCGCCGAGCGAATCGGCGCGCAATGCGCGCACGATCTGCGCCGCGCCGGATGCAATATGAACTTCGCCCCGGTGTTGGACCTTGCCGTCGACGCGGGAAACACCGTGATCGGCGACCGCTCCTTCGGAGCCGACCCGGCCGAGGTCACGCGCATGGCTCGCGCCTTCGCGCGCGGACTGGAGCGCGGCGGAATCGTCGCGACGTACAAGCACTTTCCGGGGCACGGCGCAACCGCTGTCGACTCGCATCACGCGCTTCCGGTCGTCGAGATCGACGAGGTGACGCTGCGAACGCGCGATCTCGTTCCGTTTGCGGCCGTCGCGGGCGAGGCGCGAGCGATGATGACCGCACACGTCGTCGTGCGAGCGCTCGATCCCGAACGCCCGGCCACGCTCTCGCGGCGAATATTGCAGACGTTGCTGCGCGACGAGTTGGGATTTCGCGGCGTCTGCTTCAGCGATTCTTTGGAGATGGCCGCGATCGCTCGGGGCGACAGCGCCGAAGGGGCACTCGAAGCGCTGCGCGCAGGCGCCGACGCGCTCACCGTGAGCCACGATCCCGCGCTCGCGGTCGCCATCGTCGATCGTCTCGAGCGTGCGATAGTAGAAGAAGACCTCGCGGAGGAGCGATTGCGGGAAGCCGCCGCTCGCGTCGACGCGTTGCGCGCTCAACTGCAACCGCCGTTGCCCGCATGAGGGATCGCTTCGAGGCGGTCGATGCCGTCCTGCGCGCGGCGTGCGGAACCGCCTTCACGGCAGCGGTCGGGCGCATCGAATCCGGCGGGCGCCTCTGTTTCGAACGTGCCTACGGCGTGACGCGCGACGACACGGACTCGCGTGCCGTCTTCGTCGACACGCGTTTCGATCTCGCTTCGTTGACGAAGCTCTTCGTCGCCACGCTCGTGCTGCGAGCGGTCGCCCAAGGCCGCCTCGGGTTAGACGAAAAAGTCCTGCGCTCGACGATCACGCCGCGCATGCTGCTCGCGCACGATTCCGGCATGAACTCCGGCGCCGATTACCGGTTGCTGCTCGATGAGAACGTTGAAGCCTTTGCGCTCGAAGCACCGCTGGTCGCACCGCCGGGTGAGCGCGTGATCTACAGCGATCTCGGATTTATCGCGATCGGCGTCTTGCTGGAGCGCCTGTATCACTGCGCGCTGCCGCCGATCCTCGATCCCGTCTTCTCGCGGTCTTCGCTCGGCTTTCGCCCCAGGGCCGCAGAGCGCCGCTCGATTCCGGCGACCGAAGACGACGGCTGGCGTGGTCGCGTGCAGGGTAGCGTGCACGACGAGAAAGCGCATCTCATGGGCGGCGTCGCCGGACACGCCGGACTCTTCGGAACCGCCGCCGACGTCGCGGCGCTCACCGAGGAATATCTCGGGCCGCTCTCCGGAAGGGAACACGCGATGCTCCCCGATCGGCTCGTGCGCGAAGCGACGAGCGAACAGGCCTACGACCCGGTGCTGCGACGTGGACTGGGATGGGCGCTGAAGACGAACGATCAGAACTCCTGCGGGCGATTCTTTTCCGGAACGAGTTTCGGCCATACCGGCTTCGTCGGCACCAGCGTCTGGGCCGACCCCGAGCGCGATTTGCAAGGCGTGTTGCTCACGAACAGCGTCTACTTCGGACGCAACGACATCCGAGATCTCCGCGCGGCATTCTACGAAGCCGCCGCGATGGCGACCGCGCGATGATCGCCGTCGGGCTCATGAGCGGCACCTCGCTCGACGGAATCGATGCGGCGCTAGTCGAGCTTCGCCCCGCGGGGGAAGGCTACGTCATCGACCTGCAACGATTCATCACACAGCCGTTTGACGCGGACCTGGCGAGCCTGCTCGACGAATCGCTGCCGCCGGCACGCGGCAGTGCTGCGGGCATCGCGGAGTTGCACCGGCGGCTCGGCTCGGCGTTCGCGCGCGCCGCGCTCGACGTCGCCGGCGGCGCGCACGTCGATTACGTCGCGTCGCACGGTCAGACGATCTATCACGATGGAGCGCGCAACATCACGTTGCAGCTCGGCGACCCCTTCGTCATTCGCGAAGCGGTCGGCGCGAGCGTCTGTTACGATTTTCGCAGTGCCGACTGCGCCGCGGGCGGGGCCGGCGCACCGTTGGCACCGTGTGTCGACGCGCTGCTCTTCCGTAGCGAAAGCGAGGATCGCGTCGCGTTGAACCTCGGCGGCATCGCGAACCTGACGTCGCTGCCTCGCAAGATGGAGGAGGTCCTCGCCTTCGACACCGGCCCCGGCAACATGCTGATCGATGCCTGCGTGCGCGAACGAACGAACGGCGCGCAGCGCTTCGATCGCGACGGCGCCCTAGCGGCGCGCGGGCGTGTCGACGAAACGCTGCTGAGCGCGATGCTCGCCGATCCGTACTTCGCGTCGCTCCCGCCGAAGACGACGGGGCGCGAGCGCTTCGGCGCGCAGTTTCTGCGCGAGCACCCGTCGCTCGCCGCGCTTTCCTTAGAAGACGCAGCCGCCACGCTGACGGAGCTCACCGTCGCCTCCGTCGCGGCCGCCGTTGCATCCCTGCCGCTAGACCGTCCGCGGGTCGTCGTTTCGGGCGGCGGCGCCTCGAACGCGATGCTGATCGAGCGCCTCGCGCAGCGGCTTCGCGGCTCCGTCGTCGAACGCTCCGATGCAATGGGAATCCCCGCCGACGCGAAGGAAGCGGTCGCGTTTGCCGTGCTCGGATACGAAACGCTGCGCGAGCGTGCGGCCAACGTTCCGCGCGCGACGGGTGCTCGGCGAGCAGTGCCGCTTGGTGCAATCGCACCGCACGGCCTGCGCGCGTTGCTCGATGCCGTGGAGCGCGAATGCCGCTCGTGATCGGTGTTGACGCGGGCGGATCGAAGATCGCGGCCTCGGACGGCCGCAAGGAATTTCTACTCGAAGAGAGCGGGAATGCGCGCGGGATCGGAGCCGGCGCCGTTGCCGAACGGATCGCACGGCTCGTGCAAACCGTAGGCGAAGGCCGACCCGTCGACGCAATCTTCGTCGGTGCGGCGGGCGTGGGCGATCCGGCAATCGCCGCGGCGCTGAAAGCGGCTTTGGAGCGCGCGCTCCCGCAGACGAAGATCGGCGTGAGCGACGACGCGCACATCGCGCTGCGCGCCGCAATTCCGCAAGGCGACGGCATCGTACTCGTCGCGGGAACGGGCTCGATCGCCTACGCCGAGATCGGCGGGGGGCACTATCGCAACGGCGGACATGGTGCGCTGCTCGGCGATGAAGGTTCGGCCTTTGCGATCGGCGCGGCGGCGATTCGATTGGCGTTGCAGGCACGCGACGGGCGCGCTCCGCGCGACCCGCTCGTCGCCGAGGTCGAACGCCATTTCGGAGGAGAGGGATGGTTCGAGCGCGCGCGCGGCTGCGACGTCCCCGAGATCGCGCGCGCCGCAGCGATCGTCTTTCGCGCGGCCGACGCGAACGTTCGAAGCGCGATGCAGATCGTGCAGCAAGCGGCATCGGACTTGTTCGAGTTGGTGAAAGGCCTCGTGGTAACTGCGAATGCAACGAACGCCGAGTTGCCTTTGGCGATGAGCGGAGGCCTTCTCATCGCAAATAGCCGCCTCACCGAGCTCCTCCAAACGCGGTTGCGCAGCGAGTTACCGGCGCTGCGCGTCGTTCCGCCCGCGAATCCGGCTGATGGAGCGTATGCGGCGGCACGCGCGCTCTTGGGGGAGCGGTGAGCGAAAGGCTTCCCGCGACCGAGGGCGTCGACGAACGCACCGCGGGGCTCGACCTGCTCGAAACGCGGGCGCTCGTCGAGATGCTCGTCGAAGCGCAACGGGGCGCCGTCGATGCGGTGCTCTCGCAATGCGATGCGATCGCCGGCGTGGTTGAGGAGATCGTGCATCGCCTGGAGAGCGGCGGGCGGCTGCGCTACGTCGGAGCTGGAACGAGCGGACGTCTTGCGATGCTCGACGCCGCCGAGATGCCGCCGACCTTCGGCACGGAGCCGGAGGTCGTTCAGGCGCACGTCGCCGGCGGCGCGAGCGCGCTCGTGCGCGCGGTGGAAGGAGCCGAGGACGATGCCGCTGCCGGCGAGGCGGTTGGGAAGTCGATCGAGTCCGGCGATGCGTTGATCGGCCTTTCGGCGAGCGGCGGTGCGGCATACGTCGTCGCGGCGATTGCGGCGGCGCGGGCACGCGGCGCGTTTACGGTAGCGATCGTCAACAGCGAGTCCTCCGCGCTTGCCGCGGCCGCGGAGCGCGCCATTTTGTTGGATACCGGCGCCGAGGCGCTCGCCGGGTCGACGAGGCTGCGCGCCGGAACCGCGCAGAAGATCGCGCTCAACACGATCACGACCGCGCTCATGGTCCGCCTTGGAAAAGTCTATGACAACCTCATGGTCGACGTCGTCGCAACGAACCGCAAGCTGCGCGATCGCGCGATACGCTTGGTTCAAGCGATCGCGAAGATCGATGCCGTGCGCGCGACCGCGCTGCTCGATTCCGCGCAAGGCAGCGTGAAGCGCGCGGTGGTGATGGCGCGTCAAGGCGTCGACGCCGGCGCCGCGCAGCGCTTGCTCGACGAACACGGTGGCCACCTGCGAGAACTGCTGTGATCTCTTGTCGTCCCGAGCGGTGCCAAACCTTGTCATCCCGAGCGAAGGCGCCAAAGGCGCCCCTTCGACTGGAGCAACGCTATGCGTTGCTCCGCTCAGGACAGGCTGCGTCGAGGGACCGCCTCAGGCTTTTGCTTTCGCTGGTGCTGTTTTGCGCTGTATTCATGCCACACTCCGTTGCGGCAGCAACGCGCGCGCCGATCGTCTTCGTGCCGCTCGACGATCGGCCCGTTTCGTTGCAGTTGCCTTTTC
The DNA here is from genome assembly GCA_963838895.1 of Vulcanimicrobiota bacterium. Lineage (GTDB taxonomy): Bacteria > Vulcanimicrobiota > Vulcanimicrobiia > Vulcanimicrobiales > Vulcanimicrobiaceae > Tyrphobacter. The sequence goes on along the minus strand of CAWIST010000004.1, from coordinate 68,934 downwards.
TGCTCGGGCGAATCGCGGGGCGCACGATCGTCGCGCCGCCCCGTGCGTTGCTCGGTCATTACTTGCAGCCTGGACAGCCCGATGCGATCGTCGCGTGGCTGAACTCGCGTGCGCCGCAGAATGCGAGCGCGTACGTGCTCTCCGCCGACATGCTCAACTACGGAGGATTGCTCGCTTCTCGCATACCCGGCCCGACGTACGCCGCAGCCTTCCTTCGGAACAGAGCGTTTGCGCGCTTGCGCGAACGCCGGCCGCGCGCGTGGATCGCCGTCTTCGGCACGATCATGCGCTTGGCGCCGACGGGCATTCCCGCAATCGGCGCGGGAACGACCTACTTCGCCTCGGGTCCGACGTGGCAAATCTTGTGGGACTACGCGAAGCTGCACGATCCGCTGCTGCCGAGTGAAGACGCGACCGCGGCAACGCTTCGCGCTCAAGCCGGCCCGGCTTTCGACCAATACATCGCCGATCGCGCCCGCGATCTCGCGGTCGATCGGCTTCTCGTGCAAGATGCTGCCCCTTCAGGCCCGCTCGATCACGTGGTCTTGGGTCAAGACGACGCCGGCCCGGTCGGCATCGACGTCCCCGACCGCATGCTCCTCGAGGACGACATCTTACGCGAAGACGCGCGAGTCGCCATCGAACCGGGAGCGGATGAGTTGGGCATGGCGCTCGTCGCGCAAGCTCTCGCGCGCGGCATCGGTTGGCAGCCGCGGATCGCGGTTCGCTACTCGACGCCCGATGGGGCCAACGCTCACGACCCGTTGGAATACGCCCCCGTCTCCGGCGCGATCGACGGCTTGATCGCCCAGTGCGGCGGCGACCTCGTAAGTTCGGATCCGGAGATCGTGCTCTACGTGCGCGTGCCCGGGACGACGCCGGCGCAGGACGACGCCTTCGTCGCGGCAATGCAAGCCGACGCCGACGCGCGGCATTCCGTCGCGCTTGCGGATCTCACGTATCTCGAGGGAGGCGGGGATCCCGGCTATGCCGCGCAAGCCGCCTTCGCGCGGCGCATCCTCGCCGACGGGATTGCATCGAAGCTCGACGCGTACTCCTCCTGGAACACCAACGCGAACACGGTCGGCACCGCGCTTGCGGAGGCGGTGGCAGCCGGCGTCGGAAGGCGCGCCGGAACCTACGACGCCATCGCCCATCGCGAATTTACGTTCATGCGATTGGTCGACGATTACGCCTATCACGACGAAGTACGGCCGCTCTTGAACGCGCAGCTCGACGCGCAGCACCTCGACCACATGATCCTGATGCCGCCCGGCGATGCGGCAGTCGCCGACGAGAATCGTGCGCTCCTGTGGAACGATGCCCAGGCGATCCTCGTCCAGCTGTATCCGAATTATCATATCGCGGCAATGCAGATCTCGCTCCCCTGGGATCGGACCTTTGAGACCCAGATCGAGGTAAGCCTTGCCCTGGATCTGTACGATAGCGGACTATCAGGCCGGCCGCCGAAATAGCGATTTACCCCCCAATGAATCTCATAAAACGATCCGCCTGGCCAACTCGTCCGAACTGGCTCAACGCTCCGCCCCTCATAGCAATCCACCTCATCGCGCTGCTCGCCCTCTGGCCCGGATTCTTCTCCTGGTCGGCCGTCGCCGTCGCCGCGCTCCTCGCCTATATCACCGGAGCCATCGGGGTGACTCTTGGCTACCACCGGACGCTGACGCACCGTAGCCTGCGCCTTCGCTGGGGTCTCGAATACGTCGTCGCGACGCTCGGCGTGCTCGCGCTGCAGGGAGCGCCGATCGAATGGGTCGCGACCCATCGCGTCCACCACGCGAAATTCCGATCACGAAGGCGATCCGCACACCGTGCGCCGCGGCGTGACCTGGGCGCACATGCGGTGGCTGCTGCTGAAGAACCGGTACGTGCCGTCGCGTGAAGAGCGCGCCCGCCACTGCCCCGACCTCGTCAGCGATCCGTTTTATCGTGCGATGTCGTTCCTGAGCATCCCGCTGCAGGTCGCGCTCGGTCTCACGCTGCTCGCGATCGGCGGATGGTCGTGGGTGATTTGGGGCATCTTCGTGCGCCTCGTCTTCACCTACCACACGACGTGGTTCGTGAACAGCGCCTCGCATTGGTCCGGCTACCGCACGTTCAAGACCGGCGATCGTTCTACGAACTCGTGGTGGGTTGCGCTGATGTCGTTCGGTGAAGGCTGGCACAACAACCACCACGCCTTCCCGTTCTCCGCGCGCCACGGCATGGCGTGGTTCGAGATCGATGTGACATGGTGGCACATCAAAATCTTACAGATGCTGCGGCTCGCCGACCACGTTCGCGTGCCGACGAAACGGATGATGGAACGCTTTGCCGTCCACCCCGTCTTCGTCCAGCGCACCGTCCGCTCGATTCGTTAGACTCCGTCACTCCCAGGGATTGACGACCTGGACGCCGGCTAGCCGTACGTCCCGCGTGTTACGCGTCACGAGTATTAACTCTCGTTCCAGCGCGGTCGCGGCGAGCAGCGCGTCGATGGTAGGAAGATTTTTCTCGGCCGTCATCTCGCCCCATAGACGTGCGATTGCGGCGTCGACCGGCAGCAAGCGGCCGGAGAACGTCGTTTCGATCTCGTCGACCCAAGCGCGTAGTTTCTCCGCCACTTTGATATCGCTTCGGAGTTTTACTTGCACGCCTTTACGCAGTTCACCCAGCGTGAGGACGCTGACGAAGAGCCCCGCCTCGTCCGTCGATTCAATGAACGTAACCACTCCCGGATTCGGCCGGATCTTTCGCGTCTCTGAAAGCACGTTCGTATCGAGCAGATAGCCGGCGCTCAAAGGTCGATATCCCTCCCGCGATCCTTTTCACGCGGAATCGACCAATCGTCAACCCTCGGGCCCCCGAGAAGATGCTCCTTGAAGTTCGGCTGGTGTGTGAGGAGAGCGCGATAGTCCTCAATGGAGAGAACGACCGCTCGCTCGACCCCATGTCGGGTAATGATCTGGGGGCCGCGGCTTCGGGCCTGCTCGATCACCTCGCTGAACTTCGTCTTCGCTTTCTGAACCTGCCACATGGTCTGGTCCTTCCGTCTAGAACGACTACAAAACATGATACCGCGGAACAGCTGCGGCGGCTAGGGGGCTCCGGGCCCCCATTGGCTTAACGGCGAGCGCCGCGAAACGCCATGAAAGTCTAGAAAGAACTGCGTCGCCCCGATGACTCCTAGGAACGGGGCTGGCAGAGTTCGATGAGCACGCCGCCGGTTGATTTCGGATGGAGGAAGGCGATGAGGTTGCCGTGAGCGCCCTTGCGCGGACGTTCGTCGATGAGGCGAATGCCCTTTGTCTTCAAATCCGCAAGCGTCGCTTCGATATCCGCGACGCGGTACGCGGTGTGATGCAGTTTCGTCGGCGCCGTCGCCGCGGTAGCGCGCGATCGCCGAATCGGGGTCGAGCGGGCGAAGCAGCTCGATCGACGGAGTCGCCGGCCGCCAGGCCGACCGCCTCGACGCCTTGATCCGCAATCGTCTCTCGATAGATCGACCTCGAAGCCGAGCGTGCTGCGTGTAGAGTCGCAGCGTCGGCGTCGAGATCGTCGACGACGATCGCGACGTGGTCGATCTCCCACGATCCGCTCACGCGACGCCCTCATTCGCGCGATAGGTTCCGAAGACGTCGCGCAGCACGTTGCAGATCTCGCCGAGCGTCGCACCGGCGTCGACGGCCTCGACGAAGCAGCGGCATCAGGTTGCCCTTGCCCGCCGCGGCGACGCGCAGCTCGGCGAGTCGCGCCTCGACCTGCGCCGCGTCGCGCGCGGCGCGGAAGGCGCGCAGGCGCTCGACCTGTTCGCGCTCGACGCGCTCGTCGATGCGCTGCAGCGCGATCGGCGCTTCCGCTCTCGCTCTCGGCGAAGCGTTGACGCCGACGACGTCGGTCTCGCCGCGTTCGATCGGCTTGCTGCGCGGAGTACGCGGAATCGGCGATACGCCGCTGCATCCAGCCGCTCTCGATCGCCGCGATCGCTGCCGCCCAGCGCGTCGACCTCGTCGATCAAGGCGCGCGCGCGCTCGATCAGCTGCGTTCGTCAGCGATTCGACGTAGTACGAGCCGGCGAGCGGATCGACGACGTCGGCGACGCCGGATTCGTAGGCGATGATCTGCTGCGTGCGCAGCGCGAGCTTCGCGCTCTCCTGGCCGTCGGAAGCGCGAGCGCTTCGTCCTTGCCGTTGGTGTGCAGCGATTGCGTGCCGCCGAGCACGGCCGCGAGCGCCTGCAGCGTCGACGCGCACGACGTTGTTCTCGGGCTCCTGCGCGGTCAGCGTCGAGCCGCCGGTCTGCGTGTGAAAGCGCAGCATCTGCGAGCGCGGGATCGTTGCAGCCGAACTCGTCGCGCGTGATATGCGCCCAGAGATAGCGCGCCGCGCGAAACTTGGCGATCTCCTCGAAGAAATCGTTGTGCGCGTTCCAGAAGAAGGAGATGCGCGGCGCGATCGTCGTCGAGCTCGATGCCGGCGTCGCGCGCCGCGTGCAGGTACGCCTTGCCGTTGGCAGAGCGTGAACGCGATCTCTTCGACCGCGGTCGAGCCGGCTTCGCGGATGTGATAGCCGGAGATCGAGATCGTGTTCCATTGCGGCACCTCGCGCGCGCAGTACGCCATCACGTCGGTGACCAAGCGCATCGACGGCTTCGGCGGGTAGATGTAGGTGCCGCGCGCGACGTACTCCTTGAGCACGTCGTTTTGGATCGTTCCGCCGAGCTTCGAAAACGGGATGCCGCGGCGCCGCGCGACCGCGAGCAGGAGCGCGAGCAGAATCGAGGCCGGCGCGTTGATCGTCATCGAGACCGTGACGTGCTCGAGCGGAATGCCGTCGAGCAGCGTCTCCATGTCGGCAATCGAGTCGATCGCGACGCCGACCTTGCCGACCTCGCCGCGCGCTTGCGGCGCGTCGGAGTCGTAGCCGAGCTGCGTCGGCAGGTCGAAGGCGACCGAGAGTCCGGTCTGTCCGCGCTCGAGCAGATAGCGGTAGCGCGCGTTCGATTCGGCCGCCGTCGCGAAGCCGGCATACTGGCGCATCGTCCAGAGACGGCCGCGGTACATGTCGGATAGATGCCGCGCGTAAATGGAAACGCGCCGGGCTCGCCCAGCTCGTGCTTTGGGCCTTCGACTTCCTTATAGACGGGCTTCAGGGGAATCCCGGAAGCGTTAACCTCGCGCGCCATGGCTGCTACGCTTCGCCCGAGGAACCGAGAGCACCTCAGTCGCTTGCTTTGGCGAGGCTGCGCAGGGGCGCCGCCGAAGGTGCCCCGATGATCTCCCGATTTGCAATCGCGTTCGCGCTCCTTCTTGCGATCGTCGCCGGACCCGTCGTAGCGACCGCGCAACAGCAACAGTACCCACCGGCGCCGCCGGAAGTAGGCGGTCCGCAGCAGCTGCCTCAAGCGCCGCCGCCGGGCGCGCCCAATCAAGAGCTACAGTCTGCGCCCCCGGTGACCGGCTTTCACCTTCGCGGCGTCGTTGCGTATTCGCAACCGTACTTCTTGATGCTCGACGCCGGCGGTAGCCACATTCCCGTGCAGCTTCATGACGGCACGGTCATCCTGCCGACCGGCCTGACACTTGCCGCAGGCATGCGCGTCGCTATCGACGGTTACTGGGTAAGGCGGAGTTGGTCGTCGCCGACGTTCGTCGCGAATCGCATTGTCTTACTGCGGTAGCCCCGCCGCTACGGGACGACGCGGATCTTCAACACCTCGGCCGCAAGGTTAAGGTCGGCGTCACCGAGTGTAGGACGCTGCGCGGCCTCCCGCGAACGCCCCGCAGCCCATTGCGGCGGCACGATCGAGCCGCGTCGCTTCGCATAGGCGAGTAGCAGCGCTGCCGCGGCGAGACAGGTGACGATCGCGGGAAGACCTGCCTCCGGTCCAAAGCTTCCGCCGGTCAACAACGCCGGGCCGCTCATGTGCGCGGAGATTGCGTTCGTGAGGAACGTGTGCCCGGAGACGTGCGTCCCATAGATCGGTCCTTCGAAGAAGTTCCAAGCAAAATGCAGCCCGATCGGAAGCCACAGGTTCCTCGTGACGACGAATGCGGCCGCGAGCAGCACGCCGGCTTCCAGTGCGATAGCGAGCGTCGAAACCCACGTCGCGCCGGGATTGGCGGCATGCAGCAAGCCGAACGCGATTGCCGAGATCACGAGGGCGATCCACGTGCCCGCCCACTCCTCGATCAAGCGAAAGACGATTCCGCGGAACAAAAGCTCTTCCGTTATGGCGTCCGCCACGAGTAAGAGCGCCGCAATGGCGATATCCGGTGTTACGTGAAATGCCGTCACGCGGTAATGTCCGCTCAGCCCGAGTTCGAGCATGACCGCGGAGAAAAGTACGGCTCCTAGCGCGACCCCGAACGCTAAATCGCGAATCGCTTTGCGCGGGTCGAAGCCGATCGCTCTGGGAGGCCGGCCGGTCGTGAGGCGCTCGACGAGAATCAACACCGCGAGGAGCAGCACCGCTGCAATCCAGTTGATCGCTAGAGTCCACCAGATCGAGTCGGTAGTGCTGGGCGTATGCACGAGACGCACTACGGCCGCGAGCAGTGCTCCCCACGCCATGACGATCAACACGAGTCGAACCAAGGGGAAGGCAAGGAATCTGCTCATCACGTCATCTACACCGCTCCACGGCGGATGTTTCGGCTCTAGACCACTACTCGACCGTCACGAGCGGGGCGTTCGCCTCGACGGTGGCGCCCGCGGTTGCGTGGATCGCCGTGACGGAACCGGCCCGGTGCGCGCGAATCTCGTTCATCATCTTCATCGCCTCGATCACGGCGACGACTTGACCTTCGGCGACGTCATCGCCGGCCGCTACGCTCATCTCGACCACCACACCGTGCATCGGTGAAACGATGTCGTTCCCGCTCGGCGTTGCGGCTCGCGCGCCGGCCTTCGCGACCCGTGGAGCCTTGCGCAGAGCCGGTTGGGACCTTCCGGTACCTTCGGGAAAGCGTACGCGATAGAGTTTGTCGTTGACCTCGACTGTGACAGTTTCATTGTCATCCCGAGCGTAGCGAGCGCCGTCGCGCGAGCGAAGTCGAGGGAGCGCCACGACCTTATGCGTCGACTCCCCGGGCCGCCAGCTTTCGGCAAACTCCTCCAGGGTCGCGGTGCCGTAGCTCGCGTCCAGCACCTGCGGCTCATCGCAGAGCGCGCGCAGAATCGGCAACGTCGTCGGGACGCCTTCGATGACGAACTCGTCGATTGCGCGGCGCAATCGCGCGATCGCTTGGGATCGCGTCGGCGCCCACACGATCAGCTTCGCGATCAGCGAATCGTAGTCGGGCGAGATCGTGCAATCCCGGATACGCCGCGGAGTCGACGCGCACGCCGAGACCGCCCGGCTCGCGATAGGCGACGATCGTCTCCGGGTGCGGGGCGAAAGCCTTGTGCCGGATCCTCGGCGTTCACGCGCACCTCGATCGCGGCGCCGCTAAAACGCAGACGTCGTCCTGTGCGTAGCCGAGCGGCTCGCCCGCCGCCGACGCGAATCTGCTCGCGGATCAAATCGAGCCCGGAGATCATCTCGGTCACCGTGTGCTCGACTTGAATGCGCGTGTTCATCTCGAGGAAGAAAAACGCATCGTCCCGAGACGAGGAACTCGATCGTGCCGGCGGAGTCGTAACCGATCGCTTCGCGCGGCGCGAATGCCGGCCTCACGCATGCCCGCGCGAACGGCGTCCGGAATCTGCGCCGGCGCTTCCTCCCAGAGTTTTTGATGGCGGCGCTGCAGCGAGCAATCGCGCTCGCCGACGTGCAGCACCGTGCCGTGCTTGTCGGCGAGAATCTGCAGCTCGACGTGTTTGGGATTCTCGAGGTAGCGCTCGGCGTAGATCGTGCCGTTCTTGAAGTATGCCTCCGCTTCGCGTTTCGCGGTCGAGAAAGCCGAGTCGATCTCGTCGAGCGTGCTTGCGACCTTCAATCCCTTGCCGCCGCCGCCGCCGGAGGCTTTGAGCGCGAGCGGCAGGCCGTAACGCTGCGCGGCATCGCGCGCGGCTGCGACATCGTCGATCGCGTCAGTGCCGCCCGGAACGAACGGGAACTCTTGCCGCCTGCATCGCGCGGCGCGCACGGAGTTTGTCGCCCATCGCGTCGATCGCGTCCGGGTGTGGGCCGATCCACGCGAACGCCGCGTCGACGACGCGTCGCGCGAAGATCGCGTTCTCCGCGAGAAAGCCGTAGCCCGGATGAATCGCGTCGGCGCCGCTGCGCCGTGCGACATCGAGGATCGCGTCGACGTTGAGGTAGCTCTGCGCCGGCGCGGCGGGCCCGAGCAGATACGCCTCATCGGCCATGCGCGACGTGCAGCGCATCGCGATCGGCCTCGGAGTAGACGGCAACGCGTCGCGATGCCCATCTCGCGAGCCGTGCGCATCACGCGGATCGCGATCTCACCGCGGTTAGCGATCAGAAGTCTTTGAAACATGAGATTTCGGCGGCCCTTCGACGGAGCCTGTCCTGAGCGGAGCAACGCGCAGCGTTGCTCCAGACGAAGGGTTTGCTGCGCTCGCTCGGCTCCGGGTGACAACGCAGAACGCTTCTCCGCATGGCTTGCCGCCAGGCAGTGCCCTCGTCATCCTGAGCGGAGCGAGCGTTAGCGAGCGAAGTCGAGGGATCGTCAAGCAACTTTAGCGCCGCAAGGATTGCCGTAATCTCGTCGTCGGTAATCACTCCAGCGGGAACATCCCCATGGCATGGTAGCCGGCGTCGACGAAATGAACGTCGGCGGTAACGGCGCTCGAGAGGTCCGAGGCGAGATAGACCGCGGTCTTTCCGATGTCGTCCGGCGTGACGTTTCGGTGCAGCGGCGCGAGCTTCGGGATGACGTCGAGGATGCGGGAGAAGCCGCCGACCTGCCGCGCGCTCGCGGTCTTGATCGGGCCGGCCGAGATGCGCGTTGACGCGAATTCCGCGCGTCGCCCAGGTCGAAGGCGAGGTATCGAACCTCCGATTCGAGCGCCGCCTTCGCGATGCCCATCAGATTATAGTTGGGAACGATGCTGCGTCGCGCCGAGATACGTCAGCGCCATGATGCTCGCGCCGTCGGCGAACCTATCGCGCAACGCCGAGACCAAGCGCGATCAGCGAGTACGCCGAAACGTCGAGCGCGAGCGCGTATCCCTTGCGCGAGGTGTCGAAGACTTTGCCCGCGAGGTCCTCTTTGTTTGCGAAGGCGATGCAGTGGACGAGCACGTCGAGCGGCGCGAATGCGCGTGCGACCTGCGAGCCGAGCGCGGCCAGCGACGCGTCGTTCGAGACGTCGCACTCGATGACGGGGCCGCCGCCCAACTCGGCGGCCAGTTTCTCGACCTCGTCCTTGACGCGTTCGCCCTGATAGGTCAGCGCGATCCTCGCACCGTGCTCGTGCAGCGCGCGAGCGATGCCGGTCGCGATCGACCAACGATTCGCGACGCCGGTAACGAGCGCGCGTTTTCCTTCCAGCAACCGGCTCACAGCGTCGCCTGCAGGTAGGTGAAGCGAGCCTCCTGGCACGCGTTGATCGCCATCACCCCCGCGGGAACCGCCATCGCACCCGGAACCAGATTTGCGAGCAGCCGTTGATGGAGTGTGTCGCCGCTCGCGTGAAGTGCCGTCGCCAGCGCATCGGCAAGGCCGAGCAGTGCGTTGTTGCAGACGAAGAGGTGGGAGCCGCGCGACACGAGCGCTTCGATCGAGGGATCGTCCTCGAGCGCCGTGCCTCTCGCACGATGGAGAAACGGGTTTCCCTTGCCGGCCGCCGGCGCTCCGCTCGATGTCAAATCTTCGCGGAAGTGCGCGGAGAGGTGCGGCAGCGCCGGAATCAGCAGGTCGTTCCAGATGAGATCGTTGAGGCCGAGCATCACGCCGGTCGGGTGATAGATCACGGCGACCTCGTGTACCGTTCCCGCACCTTCGCCAAGATCGTATTCATACGCGTAGAGCGTCGCCAGCATCGCGTCGAGCACGGCCCCGCCGGCCGTCTTCGCCGAAGCGCAACATTGGCGATGCTTCGCCGGCTTCGCGAGAATCTCGTCGAAGCGCGCGCGATCGAACACAAACCGTGGAATCTCCGAAGCGGCGCACGGCGCCGCGGCGGCGACCGAGGAGAGCAGCACCGCGGAGGCACTCGCCTCGAGAAGCTCCTTGCGCGTCATGGGACCTCCTATCTTTTAGAGCGGGATGTTGCCGTGCTTGCGCTTCGGGCGCTCGACGCGTTTGTTCTCGCAGCATTCGAAAGCGCCGTCGCGATCGACGCTGCGCGTTCGGCGCGCCTCGATCACGTCGTCGACGTAGCCGCGCTGCGCGGCGATGTACGGGTTCGCAAAACGCTCCGTGTATTCGTCGATCAGTTCCTGCATCTTGGCTTGCGGGTCCTTCGGCGGCGCCGCGATCTCGCGGCGGAAGATCGTCTTCACCGCGCCCTCGGCGCCCATGACCGCGATCTCGGCCGTCGGCCACGCGAGGTTGACGTCGGCGCGGATGTGTTTGCTCGCCATGACGTCGTACGCGCCGCCGTAGGCCTTGCGCGTGATGACCGTGATCTTCGGAACCGTCGCCTCGGCGAACGCGTAGAGCAGCTTCGCGCCGTGGAGGATGATGCCGCCGTACTCCTGATCCGTTCCCGGCAAGAAGCCGGGAACGTCGACGAAGGTGACGCAGCGGGATGTTGAAAGCATCGCAGAAGCGCACGAAGCGCGCCGCCTTGATCGACGATTCGATGTCGAGCACGCCGGCGAGCGACGTTCGGCTGATTCGCGACGACGCCGACGGCTGCGCCCGTCGATGCGCCCGAATCCGCAGACGATGTTCTGGGCGTAGAGCGCGTGGATCTCGAAGAAATCGCCGTCGTCGAGCACCGCTTCGACGGCGCGATGGATGTCGTACGGCTTGTTCGGCGAATCGGGAACCAGCTCGTCGAGTTCTCGGCGCCTCGCGGTGCGGGTCGTCGTCGCAGGCATAGCGCGGCGGATCTTCGAGGTTGTTCTGCGGCAGATACGAGAGGAGCAGCTCGCGTTTGCGCGACGAGATCGGCTTCGTCGGCGGCGACGAGGTGCGCGACACCGCTGCGGGTCGCGTGGGTCGTCGCGCCGCCGAGCTGCTCGAAGGTGACGTCCTCGCCGGTCACGGTCTTGATGATCTCGGGGCCGGTGATGAACATCTGCGAGATCGTCTCGGTCATGATGATGAAGTCGGTGATCGCCGGCGAATAGACGGCGCCGCCCGCGCACGGTCCGGCGATCAGGCTGATCTGCGGGATCACGCCGCTCGCCTGGACGTTGCGCCAGAAGATCTCGGCGTAGCCGCCGAGCGAAACGACGCCCTCTTGAATGCGCGCGCCGCCGGAATCGTTGATGCCGATCATCGGCGCGCCGGTGCGAACCGCGAGGTCCATCACCTTGCAGATCTTCTCGGCAAAGGCTTCGCCGAGCGATCCGCCGAGCACGGTGAAATCCTGCGAGAAGAGGAAGACGCTGTCGGCCGTCGATCGTCGCATAGCCCGTGACAACGCCGTCGCCGAGAAACTCCTTTTCGTCCATGCCGAACGCGTTCGTGCGATGCACCACGAAACGGTCGAGCTCCGTGAAGGAGCCGGAGTCGACGAGTGCCTCGACGCGCTCGCGCGCGGTGCGCTTTCCGCGCGCGTGCTGGCGCTCGACCGCCTCGGCGCCGGCGGGGGCCTCGGCTTGGGCGCGTTTCGCTTCGAGCTCCGCGTAGCGTTGAGCGCGGCTCTTCATGGGATCGAGCCTCGGAGCGGAGGCCCGGCCGTTCGGCGAGCGGAATCGATCACGCCAAGTCCGCGTTTCATTGACGCCAGGAGGAGCACCTCGTGGATAGACGCCTCGTCTTCGCAACAGTCCTTGTTATGGCCGTCGCCGCTCTTACCGCGTGCAAGTCCTCAGGAATAGCGCCGAACCCGCCGACCGGCCTTCGTGCCTCCCACGTCGTGGTCGGTGACGTAGGCAACAACGCCGTCGTAACCTTTCCGGCGACCGCCAGCGGGACCGTGGCGCCGACGTACGACAATACGAGCGGCTCGATAGACGAGCCGTACGATATCTTCGTGGACAAAGCAGCGGGTACGGTCTGGGTGAGCAACTATCACAGCGGAAGCAGCGGGACAATTACGGAGTACGCGCTGACGGCAACGGGCGCCGCGTCGCCTTCGGTGACGATCGGCCCGGGGGGTTCGACGACGCTCGTCGGACCGACGGGAATCTACGTGAAGTCCGACGGCTCGATCGTTGTCGCCGACTATAGCGCAGGCAGGATAGACTTTTTCGCGGCGGGTGCCAGCGGCACGGGTGTCGCACCGACGAAGCAGATCACCGGACTGGGCGAGCCGGAGTCGCTCTGGCTCGACGCCAGCGGCAACATCTGGGTCGCCAACGATGGCACGAGTTCGCTTCTCGAGTTCGCTTCGACCGCAAGCGGAGCCGCTACCCCGATCGCGAGCATTACGAGCGTCGATGATCCCGACGGCCTCTTCGTCGACGGCCACGGGAACATTTGGGCGACCAACTGTGTGAGCCCTGCGACTTCGTCGATCGAAGAGTTCGCACCCGGTAGCACCGGCGCGGCGACGCCGACACGCGATATCGTCGGAAGTAATACGAACCAAGATTGCCCGTATGGAGTGATCGTCGATAGCGCAGGATACATCTACGAAGCCGACGTCTCGACGAAATCCGTAAACGTCTTTGCGCCCGGCGCAAACGGAAACGCGACGCCGGTTCAGATAATTCCAGCCAACGGGACCACCGGATTGTCGGAACCTGCGGGGATCGGTCTCTACTAACTCACCAGATACCGAGCATGGCCTTCACGTCGTCGGATGCCATCGTTACGGGATCCCACGGCGGCGTGAAGGTGATCTCCGCCTTCGCGCTCTTCACACCCTCGACCGAGCGCACTTTGTCCTCGACGGATTTCTTGAAAAGCGGTCCGACGGGACACATCGGCGACGTGAGCGTCATGAGCACGGTAACGTCTTCGCCGTTTTCGCCTTCGCACAGCACGTCGTAGACGAGCCCGAGGTCGAGGATGCCGAGGTTCAACTCGGGATCCTTAACATCGATAAGGGCGCTGCGGACTTGTTCGGTAGTAGGCATATCTTCCGGCTTTGCGCCGGAGGGTCCCGATTCCCGGCGCATAATGGGGGAGGCATGCGCAACACGATCTTCGCCGCACCGATTCTCCTCGCGGCGCTTGCTCTCTCGACGGCACCCGCGAGGGCGGATTTGTCCCTCGCCGCCGGTGGCTGGGTCGGTACGTCGCCCGCACAGAGCGGCGGTGCGGTCATGCTAAGCACCGGAGCTTCCATTCCGACGGTTCCGGTCGGCTTACAGGCCACGGTGCTCGTACCGATAACCGGGCAAGGGGGCTATGCGATCACCGGCGAGATTCGCGGCCTCTCGGGCGGCGGCTTCGGAGGCGCCTACGTCGGCGTGGGGGCCGGGATCGGGGATCTTGCGATCGGCCGCGATGTCGGACCGGTCGTGACCATCTTCGGCGGCAAAGGGATTGCGCCGCACACCTCCGTCGAGCTGCGGCTCTATCAAGGTCTGCAGACGGGCGGCACTACCGCCGGCTTCCTCGGCATCCGGTTTAGCCTATGATCTTTTCGGCCATGCCTGCGTTGCCTCGGGGCTCGTTTACCGTAGTAAACTTCGCCCGCTCGGCGCCTTGGCCTGACCGAAAATCTCGTAGGCTAGGGAAACCCAGCCCCGCCGTAGAGAGTTTGGTACAATAACGATATGTCGATGTGGGAACCGTTCACCGAGCGAGCGCGACGCAGCATCGTGCTCGCTCAAGAAGAAGCGCAGCGTCTCGGAAACAATTACATCGGGACCGAGCACATTCTGCTCGGCATCATCTCCGAAGGCGAGAGTCTTGCGGCGAAAGTGCTCGAGTCGCTCGGCGTCAATCTTGCCAAGGTGCGGCAGGAGGTCGAAGCGATCGTCGGTCGCGGCGGCCAAACCGTGCAGCAGGAGATGGTCTTCACGCCGCGCGCGAAGCGCGTCATCGAGCTCGCCTTCGAAGAGGCGCGCCAACTCAACCACAACTACATCGGCACCGAGCACCTGCTCCTCGGCTTGATCCGCGAGGGCGAAGGCGTTGCCGCGCGCGTGCTGACCAACCTCGGCGTCGATCCGGCGAAGGTGCGCGTGCAAACGACGTCGCTGCTCGGCGCCGAGGGCCAGCCGCCCGCGCCGAAGGGGAAGAGCAAGACGCCGACGCTCGATGCGTACGGACGCGATCTCACGCAGCTCGCGCGCGACAACAAGCTCGATCCCGGTGATCGGACGCAACATCGAAATCGAACGCGTCATTCAAATTCTCTCGCGCCGCACGAAGAACAACCCGGCGCTCATCGGCGAGCCCGGCGTCGGCAAGACGGCGATCGCCGAAGGCCTGGCGCAGCGCGTCATCAAGGGCGACATTCCCGAGCCGCTGCGCGACAGACGCGTGATCACGCTCGATCTCGCGGGCCTGGTCGCCGGCACGAAGTATCGCGGCGAGTTCGAAGAGCGCATGAAGCGCGTCATGGACGAGATCCGCGGCGCGGCCGGCGAGATCATCCTCTTCATCGACGAGCTGCACACGCTCGTCGGGGCGGGTGCCGCCGAAGGCGCGATCGACGCGAGCAACATCATCAAGCCGGCGCTCGCGCGCGGCGAGCTGCAGTGCATCGGCGCAACGACGCTCAACGAGTTCCGCAAGCACATCGAGAAGGACTCGGCGCTCGAACGCCGCTTCCAGCCGGTGATGGTCGGCGAGCCGACGGTCGAAGAGACGATCGAAATCCTCAAGGGTCTGCGCGATCGCTACGAGGCGCACCACAAGGTGCAAATCACCGACGAAGCGCTCGCCGCGCGCGGCGAAGCTCGGCGACCGCTACATCACCGATCGCTTCCTGCCCGACAAGGCCGTCGATCTGATCGACGAGGCGAGCTCGCGCGTGCGCCTGCAGGCGACGCTGCCGCCGCCGGAGATTCGCGAAGTCGACGCGCAGCTGCGCAAGGTCATCGCCGAGAAAGAAGCGGTCGTCAAGAACCAAGAGTTCGACAAGGCCGCCTCGATACGCGATCGCGAGGAGAAGCTGCGTCTCGAGAAGCGCGCGTCTCGAGCAAGAGTGGCAAGAACGAAGGCGCGCAGGCCGATCGCATCCTCAAGGTCACCGCGAGAACATCGCCGAGATCGTCGCGTCGTGGACGAGGATTCCGGTCAGCCGGCTCGCGCAAGCCGAGACCGAGAAGCTCCTCAAGATGAAGGACGAGCTGCTGCACGAGCGCGTCGTCGGGCAAGAAGAGGCGATCGAGGTCGTCACGCGCGCAATTCGGCGTTCGCGCGCGGGCTTGAAGAACCCGAGTCGCCCGATCGGCTCGTTCATCTTCCTCGGTCCGACCGGCGTCGGCAAGACCGAAGTCGCGCGCAGCGTTGCCGCCTTCCTCTTCGACGACGAAGAGTCGATGATTCGCATCGACATGTCGGAGTACATGGAGAAGTATTCGGTCAGCCGGCTCGTCGGCGCGCCGCCCGGATACGTCGGCTACGAAGAGGGCGGACAGCTCACCGAAGCGGTGCGTCGCCGTCCGTACTCCGTCGTGCTGCTCGACGAGATCGAGAAGGCGCATCCCGGACGTCTTCAACCTGCTGCTGCAGGTGCTCGACGACGGCCGCCTGACCGACTCTCAGGGGCGTCAGGTCGACTTCAAGAACACGGTCATCATCATGACCAGCAACGTCGGCGCGACCGGCATGCAGACGACGACCGATATCGGCTTCCGCCCGCAGAAGACGCGCGGCGAAGACGAAGTCAAGGCCTACGAGCGGATGAAGAACAAGGTGCTGGAGGAGGTCAAGCACACGTTCCGGCCCGAGTTCCTCAACCGCGTCGACGAGGTGGTCGTCTTCCATCAGCTCACGCGCGAGCAGATCGAGCAGATCGTCACGCCTCGAGCTCGAGAAGGTCATGCGCGAGGTCCGCGCGCAGGAGATGGAGCTCAAGGTCACCGACGCGGCGCAAGGCGCTGCTCGCCAAGAAGGGCTGGGATCCGCAGTTCGGCGCGCGTCCGTTGCGTCGCGCGATTCAGCGCAACGTCGAAGACGAGCTCGCCGAAGAGATGCTCAAGGGCAAGTTTCGGAGCCGGCGATCACATCCTGGCCGACGTCGACCCCGAGGACCCGGAGAAGCTGAAGTACTCGAAGATCCCGTCGGTCGAACCGCCGGCTGCGCCGCAGTCGGAAGCCGCCGTTACCTAACCGCTCGCGCGATGCTCTTGACCGTCGCGCCGGTTACGGTGGCGATGAATCCGGCGCAGCAGCAGACGATCGCGGTCTCGAACGCAACGCCGCCGTTGACGGCGAGCTTGGATCACGCGCTCGTCACGCTCTCGGTGAGTGCTGACGGCACCGTCGTGACGGTGACCGCAACGCAGGCAACGGGCAACGACGTCCTGCACCTCGTTGACGCCGCCGGAAATCGCGCCGACATCCCAATCCGCGTCGCGTTCAACGCGGGGACGATCGTGCCGAACCTCACGCTGACCGTCACCGGCAACCCGCTCGATCCTGGATGGCTCGCCAACCAAGTCTCCGCATCCGTCGCGCGCGCGACGCAGGCGATGCCGGGCGCGCAGACGAGCATCGCATCACCAGCGCCGATCGCGCTGCCCTCGGGCGGGACGACGACGGTGCAAGTTCCCGTGCAGATCGCGGGCAACGGCATCTACTTCGATCAGTCGGGTGACACGAACGTGACGATCCAACAGCTTCCGATCGCGCCGATGCCGCCCGCACTGCTCTTTTACGACGACGACCCGGAGAACGTCGCGACCGACGGCGTGCTGTACCGCGGGACGATCGACGCCGCGCGGCCCGTGCGCCTCTACACCTACCACGAGGATGCCGATGAGAGCAGGCGCATCGTGGTCGTCCTGACCGCGGCGACGCCGTCGCGGGTTCAGGCGATCGACGCGTCCGCGGGACCGAACGTCGACGTCATGTCGGTCGGTCACGCGGCGAGCACAACGTACCTGACGGTCGCTCCGCGAAACGAAGGCGTCGTCCTCGCGCTCGATCCTGTAGCGTCGTACGTCTTGCACGACGTCGCCTACGCGCACCGGGAGACGGTGGCCGAGGCGCTCGACCTCCGCGTTCTCTCCGGCGGCGCTGTGACGCTGACCGTGCTCAGCCTCTCGGCGGGTGAGAGTCCGAGTGGGTTCCTGAATGCGGCGCCGCTTCCCGGGGACGGGCATCACCGCACGGGCGTCTTCGTGTTGAGCGGCTACGGCAACGAAAGCGCTTCCTATGCCGTCGGCGGCCCCGACGCGAGCGTGCTCTTCGGCGATCGCTCGCCGCAAAGCCTCGATCCGGCTTCCAGCGGCCATGACTACGGCGATTACGGCATCCTCTACAACCTCGTCTTCACGTTGAGCAATCCAACCGGCTTGGCGGCGAATGCTTATCTCTACGAGCGCCCGATGGCCGGCGACGTGCGGTCGAGCTTCTTGGTCGACGGCGCGCTCGTTCAGCTAGGGTGCGCGCGCGAGTCGGTGCCGTATCAGATCGCCGCCTATGCCTTGCAACCGCACTCGACGTACCAGGTAACGGTAGAGACGATGCCCGACGGCGGCTCGAACTATCCGCTCGAGATCGGCATGACGGCGACGCCCCCTGCGCCGCAGACCCCACCCCTCTTTGCACCCGACGGATGCTTCCCGAAGCCGCAACCTTCGCCGGCGGCCGCGTTTTGATCGAAAATTGAGGGTGTGCGCGACTTTTGGCACAGGCACTCTCCCTCGCCCGGCGGTAATTCTTCGCTATCGAACGCACGACCGAACCTAAAATCGTCCTCCTCGTTCGCCTCTTGAACGCGATCGACGAAGGGCGTTGTAACTTCGAGCAGCTCAAGGACCGGCTCGCAGAGGGCGGCGGAAGACGCCCGAGCACGCGCAGCCTCAGGCGCTATCTTGCCGTGCTGGCCGCCGCCGAGTTCCCCTGGCATTTCGATCGCTCGACCAACACCTATCGCTTCGCGAGCGGCTACAGCCTCAAGCGGCTCCAGCTCACCAGCGGCGAGTTATTCGGCCTGGTTGCGCTTCGTTCGATCGCGCACTCCATCGGCGGCGCGATCGGCGCCTCGATCGGCGAGGTCACCGGAAAACTTGCCGGTTCTTCGGGAAATGGCGCGCGCGCGCACGCCAGCGGGCACACCTCGGTGGCCTTCCGGCTCTCCGAGATTCGCCTCGACGAGAGCGGGGAGCGGGCGTTTGCGCTGCTCTCGGCTTCGGAGCGAGCATCGCGCGGCGTTCGTTTCGTCTACGTCGACAAGGACGGCAACCGCACCGCGCGCACGGTCGATCCGTACGGCTTCGTCGTCAGCTGCGGGCGAATCTATTGCGTTGCCTACGATCACGCGCGAAAGGATCGACGCAGTTTCGCCGTCGACAGCATCTCCGAGGTCGCGGCGCTCGCGCAGACGTTCGTCAAGCCCCCGGACTTCGACGTCGAGGCGTGGGCGGCGTCGTCGATCAGCGGCGTCATCCACAGCGGATCGCCGGAGAACGTTCGCGTGCGCTTCGCGCCGCGCGTCGCAAAGGCTGCGCTCGCCGCGCGCGTCGTGGCGGAACGCGACATCGAACGTCGCGACGACGGTTCCGCGGAGATCGTCTTTCACGTCGACGATGCCGACGAGTTGGTTCGCTGGATTCTGGGCTGGGGCGACCAGGCGGAGATCCTCGAACCGCCCGCAATCCGCTCGCGCATCGCCGATCTCACGCAGGCAATCTCCCAAAAATACTCGCCGTAGTTTTGTCATCCCGAGCGAAGCGCCCGAAGGGCGCCCTTCGTCTGGAGCAACGCTGCGCGTTGCTCCGCTCAGGACAGGCTCCGTCGGGGGACCGCCACCGGCACCGCGTCGACAGCCAGGATTCCGCTCGACTGTCGGATGAGGAGCATGGCATGGACGCGGATGCGATCGTGATCGGCGCCGGAGCCGCGGGCTTGGCGGCGGCGCGGAGCCTCGCGGGCCGATCGCTGCGCGTGATCGTGCTAGAGGCCCGCGACCGCTTCGGCGGCCGCGTATGGTCCAGCCCCTCGGCGCGCGCCGCGGTGCCGGCCGAACTCGGTGCCGAGTTCATCCACGGCCGCGCCGAGCAAACGATGGGGCTGCTGCGCGAAGCCGGGAATGCTGCGATCGACACGAGCGGCGAATCGTGGACCTGCGGTGACGTCGGTGACCTGCGTCGTGACGACGACGACTTTATCCCGGAGTCCGGCATCTTCGACAGCGCTCGCGTTCTCGCAACCGACGAGAGCGTCGATCGCTTCTTGCACCGCTTCGATAACGATACGTCCATGCGAGGGACCGTAGAATCGACGCGCGCATTCGTCGAGGGATTCGAAGCCGCCGATCCCGCGATCGCGAGCGCGCGGGCAATCGCGGACGAACTGCGATCGGGCGTCGATTATGCGAGCGCGCGACCGCTCGGCGGTTATCGGCCGATGTTCGAATACTTGGAGGGCGCCTGCGCCGCCGCGGGCGTTCAAACTTCGTTATCCACGATCGTGCGCCGAATCTCGTGGAGCCGTGGCGCCGTCGTCGTCGATGCGACAAGCGCTTGGGGAGAGGCGCAAACGATTCGCGCGCGAGCCGCCGTCATCACGCTTCCGGTCGGCGTCCTGCGCCATCACGGCGACGAGAGCGAGGTCGTCTTCGAGCCCGAACTGCCTTCGGCCAAGCGCAAAGCACTCGGGAGCATCGAGATGGGCCACGCGGTCAAGGTCGCGCTCTTGTTTCGCAGCGCGTTTTGGGAGCAGATCCACGACGGGCGCTATCGCGACGGCGCGTTCTTCCGCTGCCTCGGCCAGCCGTTCGCGGCGTATTGGACGCAGATGCCGGTGCGCAGCGAGCTGGTCGTGGCGTGGGCCGGCGGTCCGAAGGCGACCGCGATGAGCGGAGCCTCCGAGGAGGAACTCGTCGAACGCGCGCTCGCTGGTTTCGGTGCGATGTTCGGCGAACCCGAGCTTGCTCGTAAGGAGTTCGAAAACGGAGTCATGCACGATTGGGGCAGCGATCCATTTGCACGCGGCGCATACAGTTACGTCGCGGTCGGCGGCGGGGACGCGCGCGTGGCGCTCGGGGCGATCGTCGACGACACGCTGTTCTTCGCGGGCGAGGCGACGTCGAGCGACGGCCAAGGCGGCACGGTGAACGGGGCGCTCGAAACCGGCGAGCGCGCCGCAAGGGAAGCGGCAGCGGCGCTCGGTGCTAGGACGTGATCGATGGTTGAAACCGCATCGTCCGTCCTCACCCCCTGGTCGACGTTCTACATTCTGGTCGGCTCGGCCGCTGCCGCATTGACCGGCTTGATGTTCGTCGTGATCACGCTCATCATGGGAACAGAACGCTTACAACGAGCGCCCGACGGAATCTCGGCGTTCAGCACGCCGACCGTCGTGCACTTCGGCGCAGCATTGTTCGTATCGGCGATGCTGACCGCGCCTTGGCGTTCGCTCGTATATCCCGCCACGCTGCTCGGCCTCGCGGGCATCTGCAGCGTCGTGTACGTCTTGCGAGTGATGGGCCGCACGAAGCGGTTAACAGTGTACAACCCCGATGTCGAGGACTGGGTCTGGTATACGATCCTTCCCCTCGTCGCATACTGCGTGATCCTCGCAGGTGCGATCATGCTTTTCGCCATCCCGGTCCAAGGATTGTTTGCGCTCGGAGGCGGCGCGACGCTGCTGGTCTTCATCGGCATTCGC
This sequence comes from Vulcanimicrobiota bacterium, assembly GCA_963838895.1. Lineage (GTDB taxonomy): Bacteria > Vulcanimicrobiota > Vulcanimicrobiia > Vulcanimicrobiales > Vulcanimicrobiaceae > Tyrphobacter. The sequence goes on along the minus strand of CAWIST010000004.1, from coordinate 48,167 downwards.
AACGCGTGGGACATCGTGACGTACATCGCGATCGGCGGCCCCGGCGAGCCACCGAGATCGGGTTAGCGGCGCCGGACGGAGCCGTTTAGCAGGACGGATACGGTGGCTGCTTGAGAAGCTGTTGGACTCGCACTACCGCTGTTTTTGCGTAATCGTCGCCTTGAGCTGCCGACAACTTGTACCAGCGAAGCGCCGTCGCGTAACTCTGGGTCACGCCTTTCCCGTTCTCGTACATGTAGGCGAGGTCTGCCTCGCCGAACATGTTGCCCAGGGCGCTGGAAAGCTGGAAGTAGTGCAGCGCCGTGCTGTAGTCCTCAGTCGCGCCGCGCCCGTACTCGTAGGCGATGCCGAGATCGGCCTCGCCGTCGCCGTTGCCTTGCGCGGCAGAAAGCTCGCGATAGTGCAGCGCCGTCGCGTAGCTCTGCGGGACGCCGTAGCCCCACTCGTACATGTAGCCGACGTCGTCCTGGCCGGTAGTGGTCCCTTTTGAATCTGCTGCAAAGTAGGAATCGGCACGGGCTTGTGATACGGTTAGGGCATGCCTAAGCGGTCTCGCAAGCCTCCGTCCGATCCGAACCTAGCCGCACGATCCATACTCGATCAGGTCACGGGAGAAACTGAACCACTACCCACCAAGAACGCGGCTGCGGTCGAGCTAGGGCGACGTGGCGGTCTCAAGGGTGGGCCGGCGAGGACTAGGGCACTCACGCCAGCGCAGCGTAGAGCGAGCGCGAAAGCGGCCGCGGAGGCCCGCTGGAGCAAAAACCCGAAGAAATAGGCGGAGAGAGCGGGATTCGAACCCGCGGGGGCGGCTCTTAACTCACCCCGCCGAATCCTAAGATCGGTGCCTTAAACCGCTCGGCCATCTCTCCGTTTGGTCCGGGAGGAGTGCAGCCATATCTGCGCTCCTCCGCGTATGTGGCCGATTCTCCGGCGTGGCGCGCCGGTTCGTGCCGTCACGATGCCCTAATCCGACGCTTGGCTCGGGACTCCTTCTTTTGGTCTCCGTTTTGTTCGCAGAATCCTCGGCCTTGCGCCCGGCGAGAATATCCGCTAAACTAAACTCCGGTAAGGAGTTAAATAGACTTGCATGGAGAGAGAACGTAGTCCCAACTACCCGGCGTACAGCCTCGAAAGCTGCGTGGGCTACGCCCGTATGATATGGGGCAAGGTCAGGCGCAACGCGGGCGGTCTTGAAATCCTCGCCAAGGCACTCGGCGTGAACGCCGTGAGCGGTCCGGTGCGATCTAAGATCGGCGCTCTGCGGCAGTACGGGCTCCTGGACGGGCGGGGAAACGCTTTGAGGCTTACCGACCGGGCAATGGCCCTGGCCGTTCGAAAGCCTGGCGATCCCGAGTACGACGAGGCCGTGCGGGCCGCTGCCCTTGCGCCGGGCCTATTTGCCACGCTGGCCGAGCGCGCCGATAACGACGACGACGCGCTGCGCTGGCACCTCATGCAGACCCTCAAGTTTTCAGAGGATGGGGCCAAGAGAGCGGTTCGCTCGTTCCGAGAGACCATGGCCTTTGCTAAACTCGGCGCAAACGATTATACTCAAGGCAATGAAGAAAGCGCCCCTGAGGATACTTTCTTGAGCGCCTCCGTCACAGGCTCAGTTACTCGCCCTGTTGCCACCCCTGGCCGCCCTGGAGCGCCCGCGCCTCAGGCTTCGAATGATCTGGTCCTGAGCATCCCTGGCGTCTTGACCGCAAGGGTTGCCTTTGCCAGCGGAAGCCCCACAAAACAGGGCATAACCACCTTTATGAGCTTCCTGGAGCTTATGAAGAACAGCTACCCCGATGCAAGCGGTGCTTCTACGCTACAAGTGGACCCTTTCGGGCTCAAAGAAGAACCGAAGGAATAGCCTCGGATCATACTTGACATTGCGAGACCGGTCTCGCATAATAGGGAGTATGAATCGCCTTCCACTCGTCCTCCGCGTCCAAGCTCTCTCGGCGCTCGTCGAGGGGAACTCGATCCGTGGGACGTGCCGCATGGTCGGGATCGACAAGAAAACGGTTCTCCGGCTCCTGGCCGAGGTGGGCGACGCCTGCGAAGCCTACCTCGATGAAACGCTGCGCGGCCTGAAGTGCAAGCGGCTCCAGCTTGACGAAATCTGGAGCTACTGCCACGCGAAGGAACGGAACCTCAAGCCCCACCTGCGCGGCGCCGATGGCGTCGGCGACCTGTGGACCTGGGTCGCAATCGACGCGGACACCAAGTTAATCGCGTCGTGGTATCTCGGCAAGCGGCTCAAAGAGGACGCGGACGCCTTCGTTCGCGACCTCGCTTCGCGCGTCGATTCACCGGAGGTACAGATCACGACGGACGGCCTCGGTTCCTACGCAGAAGCGATCCGTCGCCACTTCGCACGCGCTGACTACGGCACGGAGGTCAAGGATTACGGGCTTCTCGACGATGAATCACCTGAGCGCAAGTATAGCCCGATGGTCGTGAAGAGCGTTCAGCGCACGAAGGTTTGGGGCGCTCCTAATCCCGACCATATTTCGACCGCCTACGTCGAGAGGCAGAACCTCACGATGCGTATGTCGATGCGCCGCTTCACGCGGCTAACCAATGCGTTCTCAAAGAAGGCCCTAAACCTACAGCGCGCTATCGCGCTGAACTTTGCCTACTACAACCTGTGCCGCAAGCACTCGACGATCAAGACGACGCCTGCAATTGCGGCGGGACTCACGGATCGCATTTGGACGCTGCATGACCTCGCGAACCTGCCGGACCTCATGCAAGGCGGACTAGCAGCTTAGTAGTAGTTGAACACGTCGCAGGAGTACATTCCACCTGGACGATACGACTGCTGTCTAAGCACCGCTTCGCACTCGTTGTAGGTATCGAACGGTCCCGCGACGGCTTGCTTCGAGTACGGCTGAAAGGTCGTATAGTTGAGCATATATCCCGTGGCCGCGCTAACCGGAGTGGCCATACCTAGCGCGGCCAGCGCAAAGAACAGTGCGAGGAGTCGAATCTTCATAGCCCTCGCTTAGCCCTAAATCGGCCAACCCCCCGCTCCGACCCTCGGAAACTCAAAAGGGACCACTACCGTCCTGGCCTTCGCCGTTGCCCTGCGCCGCGGAGAGCCGATAATACCGCAGCGCCGTGGCGTAATTCTTCGTCACGCCGCGGCCGTAGGCGTACAGGTCGCCGAGATATGCCTCGCCGTCGCCATTGCCTTGTGCCGAGGAGAGCTGAAAATACTGAAGGGCCTTCGCGTAATCCCGCGTCACCCCGCGGCCGTATTCGTACTTCAGGCCGAGGGCGGCTTCAGCCTGAGCGCTGCCGCCGGCAGCAGCGATCGTGGGCTGCATCCTCGCGGTCAACAAGAGTAACGAAAGCGCCGCTACGGCCAAAGCCGTCCGCTTGAATGTACGCATACGCACCTCCAGGCTGCACCGATTCGGCGGCCATAAGACAAGACCCGCGAGGGCAAAGCCCCCGCGGGTCCCGACGTATTCGCTCACCGATGCTCTCGCCCGTCTGGCCCCCGGGTGGAAGACCCTACTGACGCCGCCTTCGGCGGTTTGGCCGAAACTTCGTTGCTCCGAAGCGAAGCTTCGTCTCACTTACATTCTCGGCCGCGACTGATACGCTCGTCGCCCTCCGTTTTACCGGAGTGGTTGCATGGTAACAGGTTGAAAATCCGCTTGCAAGAGTTCCAAAAGCATACCCACAGGCTCTCCACAGGAATTTTTCCTTATACACCGGACGTGCACAATTGATGTCGGTTGAACTGGACGGGAAGCATCTCACGCTCGAGCGCGTCGAGGCGATTGCGGACGGCGCGCCGGTGCGTCTGAGCGACGCCGCGCGGGATCGCGTGGTGCGGGCACGCGCGTTCGTCGAGCAGCGCTTCCGCGAAGGCGAGGCGATCTACGGCGTCACGACCGGCTTCGGACGGCTTGCGAACGTTCCGGTCAGCGCCGAAGATGCCGAGCGTCTGCAAGTCAACCTGGTGCGCAGCCATGCCGCCGGAACGGGCGCGCCGCTCGAGCCGCGATTCGTGCGCGCCGCCGGCGCGTTGCGCGTGAACTCGCTCGCGGCCGGCCACTCCGGCGTGCGGCTGGAGACGCTCGTCGCTCTTGCTCGAGCTGCTCAACCGCGGCGATCACGCCCGTACGTCCCATCGCCAGGGCTCCGTCGGGGCAAGCGGCGACCTTGCGCCGCTCGCGCACATGACGTTGACGCTGATCGGCGAGGGCGACGCGTGGTATGCGGGAGAGCGTCTTGCCGAGCGCGGTCGCGCTGGAGCGCGCCGGGCCTGCAGCCGGTGCGCCTGAGCGCGAAGGAGGGCCTCGCGCTCGTCAACGGGACGCAGGTGATGACCGGCATCGCCGCGCTCGGCGTCTTGCGGGCGCAGCGGCTCGCGGCCGCGGCCGACGTGATCGGCGCGATGTCGCTCGAGGCCTTCCTCGGGACCGATCGCGTCTTCGACCGCCGCATCAACGAGTTGCGTCCGCATCCCGGGCAGGCGCGCGTCGCCGAGAACCTGCGCGCGCTGCTCGCGAGCTCGCGAGATCGTCGCAGTCGCATCGCAGAGTGCGGGCGCGTGCAAGATCCGTACTCGTACCGCTGCATCCCGGTCGTGCACGGTGCGGTGCGCGATGCGATCGCGTACGTCGCCGTGTCGTCGAGACGGAGGCGAACTCGGTCACCGATAACCCGCTGGTCTTTCCCGGAGGACGGCGAGTTTCTCTCGGGCGGCAACTTCCACGGCGAGCCGGTCGCGCTCGCGATCGACTTCTTGAAGTTTGCGATCACCGAGTTGGCTTCGATCGGCGAGCGCCGTCTCTACCTGCTGCTCAACGGCGAAGAGCGCGATCTGCCGCTCTTCCTCACCGGACGCTCGGGCGTGCAGTCCGGGTTGATGATCGTGCAGTACACCGCGGCCGCGCTCGTCAACGAAAACAAAGGCTTGGCGTGGCCGTCGAGCGTCGATTCCATTCCGACTTCCGCCGGGCAAGAGGATCACGTGAGCATGGGCATGACCTCGGCCAACAATGCTGCTGCGCGTGCTCGATAACGTCGAGGGCGCGCTCGCGTGCGAGCTGCTCGGCGCGCTGGCTGCTACCGATTACCGTCGACCGCTGCGCTCGGGCGTCGGAACGCAGGCGGCATACGATGCCGCGCGCGAGCGCATCGCGCCGTTCGGAGAGGATCGTGCGCCCGCGCCGGACATCGAACACGCTCGCGGGCTGATCGCCTCCGGCGCCCTGGTCGGCGCAGCGGAAGAGGCCATCGCAGTACCGCTGGCATAAGTCGTTCCCATGAGCGCGGTCGCGACGCCCAGAGTCGTTCGGGCGCCTCGGGGATCCGAGATCTCGTGCCAAGGTTGGCCGCAAGAAGCGGCGATGCGGATGCTCATGAACAACCTCGATCCGGAGGTTGCCGAGCGGCCGGACGACCTCGTCGTCTACGGCGGCAACGGTCGCGCGGCGCGCTCGTGGGACGCCTTCGATGCGATCGTGCGCACGTTGCGGCGTCTTCGAAGAACGACGAGACGCTGATCGTGCAGAGCGGCAAGCCGGTCGCGGTCTTCAAGACGCACGCCCGCGCGCCGCGCGTGCTGATCGCCAACGCGAACCTCGTGCCGAAGTGGGCCGATTGGGCGATCTTCCGCGAACTCGAAGCGCAGGGGCTGACGATGTACGGTCAGATGACGGCGGGTTCGTGGATCTACATCGGCACGCAAGGCATCGTTCAGGGCACGTACGAGACCTTTGCCGAGCTGGCGCGGCAGCACTTCGGCGGATCGCTGCGAGGGCCGCGTCTGCTTGAGCGCGGGTGTCGGCGGCATGGGCGGCGCGCAGCCGCTCGCGATCACGATGAACGGCGGCATCGCGCTGCTCGTCGACGTCGATCGTGCGCGCCTGGAGCGCCGGCGCGAGCTGCGCTACCTCGACCGTGTGGTCGACTCGCGCGAGGAGGCGCTGCGCGAGGTCGAGCGCGCGCGCAGCGCGACGGCGACGCCGTATCGATCGGCTACGAGGGCAATGCGGCCGAACGAGTTTCCGGCGCTCTACGACGCTCGGGCTTTCGTCCCGACGCCGTGACCGACCAAACTTCCGCGCACGATCTGATCGACGGCTACGTGCCCGCAGGATCTGACGCTCGAGCGAAGCGGCCGAACTGCGCAAGCGCGCGCCGGAGGAGTACGAGCGGCGCGCGCTCGAAAGCTGCGCGCAAACACGTCGAGGCGATGGTGCAGTATCTCGGATGCGGGTGCGATCGTCTTCGATTACGGCAACAACATTCGCGCGCAAGCGCAGCGCGCCGGCTTCGCGCGCGCCTTCGACTTTCCCGGATTTCGTGCCGGCGTTCATTCGGCCGCTCTTCTGCCGCGGCTCCGGACCGTTTCGATTCGCCGCGCTCTCGGGCGATCCGGCCGACATCGCGCGCTGCGACGACGAACTGCTGCGACTCTTTCCCGAACGACGCCTCGCTGCAGCGCTGGATTACGCTCGCGCGCGAGCGCATCGCGTTTCCAAGGCTTGCCCGCGCGCATCTGCTGGCTCGGCTACGGCGATCGCGCGAAGGCGGGGCTGTGCATTCAACGAACTCGTGCGCAGCGGTGCGGTGAAGGCGCCGATCGTCATCGGGCGCGATCATCTCGACACGGGAAGCGTCGCCTCGCCGTATCGCGAAACCGAGGCGCATGAAGGACGGCAGCGATGCGATCGCCGATTGGCCGATCCTCAACGCGCTGCTCAACACCGCCGCGGGCGCGCACTGGGTGAGTTTCCATCACGGCGGCGGCGTCGGCATCGGCTACAGCCTGCACGCGGGAATGGTCGTCGTCGCCGACGGCACGCGAAGACGCGCGCGAGCGCCTGCGAATGCGTGCTCACGACCGACTGCGGCCTGGGCGTCGTGCGCCACGCCGATGCCGGCTACGAGCTCGCGATCGAAACCGCCGATGCCAAAGGCATTGATTGGCGCCTGTAACGCCCTGTCATCCTGAGCCCCTCGACTGCGCGCTCTGGCGCGCGCTCGGGATAAACTGAGTCGAAGGAGCGCCTAAGACGATGGCGACGCTACTTGTGCGTGCCCGCGAGATCATCACGTGCGATACGAGCGAGCCGCAATGCGGCATCACGTTCGAGGGGCTCGGCAGCGTTCGACGACGCGGCGATCCTCGTCGAGGATGGGAGAATCATCGAGATCGGGCGCGACGCCGACGTTGCGCGAAGAACGCCCAAGGGCGTGGAGGAGATCGACCTGCGCGACTGCGTCGATCGTCCCGGGCTTCGTCGACGCGCACGCGCATCCGCTCTTCGCGGGCGACCGCGAGCCAGATTTTGCCGCGCGGATGCCGCGGAGAGAAGCCGTCGCTGGGCATGCTCTACACGGTCGAGCGGACGCGCGAGGCGCTGCTCGATCCGGAGACGATTCTACGAGGGGACGTTCGCCCGCGGCTGCAGACGATGCTCGCGCACGGAACGACGACGCTCGAAACGAAGACCGGCTACGCGCTGCACAAGCCAGGCGAGTTCGCGCTGCTCGATCTGATCGCGCAGCATCGCGAACGATCCGGATACGTCCCGCGCCTGATCGCAACCTTTCTCGGAGCGCACGCGCTTCCACCGGAGTTTACGCGCGCAGGCGCGTACATCGACTACCTGATCGATCAAGTGCATTCCGCACAGCCGCAGCAGCACGGCGCGCGTGTACGCCGACGTCTTCTGCGAGCCTGGATTCTTCTCGCCGGAAGCAGACGCGACGCTATCTCGAGGTCGCGTCGACTGCAGGTATGCGGCTGCGCGTGTCACTGCGACGAGATGGCCGAGGGCGGCGCGGCCTGCGATGGCGGCAAGCTACGAGGGCTTCGATCGATGCCGTCGACCACTGCAACTTCATCGATGACGCAGCCGTGCGATGCGATCGTCGAAGCGCGGCGTCGTGACCGTCGCCTGTCCGGCGACGATCGAGTATCTCGGCCTTGAACGCATGCGCCCGGTGCGCGCCGTCTTGGAGCGCGGTGGTCGCGTTGCGCTTGGCGAGCGACTTACAATCCCGGGACCTCGCCGTGTTTCAATCTGCAGACGGTCGCATATTTCGGGCGAAAGCTCTTCGGGATGTCGGCGCAGCGGAAGCGCTCTACGGCGTTACGCGTGGCGGCGTCGCTCGCCACTCGCTTCGCATTTGCGGATGCCGGAATGCGATCTGCATCCGGCGGTGCGGCCGATTTCGTTGCGTTGCGCATCGACGACCCGCGCGAGTTCGGCTGGCAGTTCGGCGGCAACCTCGCCGCCCTCGTCGTCAAGGATGGCCTTGTCATCCCGAGCGGAGCGAACTTCGTGAGCGCAGTCGAGGGATCGACGAAACCATGAGCATCGAGCTGGTCCGCTGCGCCGGCGATCGCAGGCGGTGAGCTCGCCGCGAAGACTTCGCCTTCGTCGTGCGCGACGGCAGAATCATTGACGCGGGTGATTTCAGGCGATCCGCGAGCGCGCACGCCGAACCGCCGGCGCGCGCCTTTCCGCCGGATCGGCTCGTCGTTCCCGGCTTCATCAACGGGCACAGCCACGCGTATCAGATCCTCCTGCGCGGTTGGGCCGACGATCTGGCCCTTCGAGCGCTGGCGCAGCGACGCGCTCTATCGTGTCGTGCCGCGACTCGACGCCCGAGGACGTCTACTGGACCTTCGCCGCCGCCTTCTCCGAGATGCTCGCCGCGGGAATCACGACCGTCGCCGAGTTCTTCTATCTCAACGGCGCGCGGCAACGCGCACGCCGAGGCCGCGATTCGCGCGGCGACGCAGACGGGAATTCGGCTCGTTTTCGCGCGGACGTGGATGGATGCCCCGTACGCGCCGGCAGCGTTTCGCGAAAGCATCGACGACGGCGCGAGAGCGAACGCGCGAACTGATGCGACGCGCTATCCGCGAGGCGAACGTCTGCGTCGCGCCGCACTCGCTCCACGCGCGCCTCGCAGGAGATGATTCGCGCGGCCGCCGAGTTCGCGCGGAGCAGACGACTGCGATGCTCCACGTTCACGTCGCCGAAGCGCGCTACGAAGGCGAAGAAACGCTCGCGCGGTTCGGCGCGCACGCCGGTCGCGCTGCTCGATCGGCTTGGCGCGCTCGACGCAGCGGACGGTCGCGATTCATGCGATTCACCTCACGCGACGACGAGAAGGCGCTCCTTGCTCGCGCGCGGCGCGCGCGTCGTCCACAATCCGATGACGAACCAGTATCTCGGCGACGGCATCTGCGACGTCGCGCGGCTGCAGGCGCTCGGCGTCGTCATGGGCCTGGGAACCGACGCCGACGTCAAGCCGTCGCTGATCGACGAAATGCGCGCGGCCGCATTCCTGCAGAAGCTTGCGAGATTGGATGGCGGTGCCCTCGGCGCGGCCCGGGCCTTCGACCTGGCGACTGGCCAGGGGGCAAGAGCGCTCGGGCGTCGCGGCAGGCGATCTTGCGCCCGGGAACGCGGCCGACTATGTCGTGCTGGACACCGCCGGTATCGATCCCTGGTCGCCCTGGCTCAATGCCCTCGTCTACCGGGGAGAGGACCGCTGGGTCCAGGCCGCCTTCGTCGGCGGCACCCGCGTCTACACGGGCGAGTCGTCGCCTTTGGCCCTCGAGGCCCGGCGCGAAAGCGCTCGTATTGCTCGCCGCTTGAACAGCTTGTAAAGAGTGCGTGTAAGTGCTTGCACTCGCCACCCAGGCTATGCTATGGTTCGCGTGCGAGTACTTACATGCTATGCGGAAGCCGATGAGGGAAACCATTCCCAAGAAGAAGCAACACGTCGTGACGCTCGAGTTCCGTCCCGAGGACCCTGGCCTGCCGAAGGCCGTGCTCGGCCACGTTGCGGCGGGCGCCTCGGAGGTCGTACTCGAGTTGGATCATCTCGACACCCTCGACGTTCCCGCGCTGCGCGTGCTCATCGCCTTGCTACGGCGAACGCGAGAAGCCGGTGGAACGCTCGCGCTTCAAACCGCGAAGCCGCAGATCCGCCGCACGCTGGCGGTAACCGCGCTCGACCGGCTCTTTAACGTGCGTTCGTCCGCGGTGGCCGCTGCATGAAGCGCGCTCTGATCGCGTCGAGCCTGCTCGTCGCGTTGGCGGTTCCCGTCGCGGCGTCGGCGCCGGCGAGCCCGCACGACGCGCACGCCGTCATCGAGCGCATGCTTTCGAGCAATCCGAGGCTGGTGTCGTACCGCGCGCGCTTGCACGTCGCGGTCCACATGCTGAACTTTCCCTACCTCAGTCCTCAACTTGACGGGACTTCCTATTACAAGCGCCCGGGCGCCTACGAGATCGTCTTCGACCACGTGCCCTTCTACATGAAAGGCTTCTCGAAGCTCTTCGAAGACGTCGGCGACGCCGCTACGTGGGAACGCGACCAGAACGTCGTCCTGTTGGGTATACGAGAGGAGAGCGGCCGGCCGCTCCTGCTCCTCCGCATGACGAAGAAGATTCACAGCGACATCCTCGATTACACCGACGCGTACGTCGACGCGCAGACGTACCAGGTCGCGCGCATGGAGTGGCATTACCACAGCGGCGGTACGATCGTCATCACGCAGTCGTATCGGGAACAGAACGGCTTCGTCGTGCCGTCGAGCCAGCACGCGACCATCGACATCCCGCACGTGCGAGCCGTCGGGGACGCGACCTACGATAGTTACGAAATGAACGTCACGCTGAGCGAAGCGCTCTTCACCCGGTGATCTCCACAAAGACGGCCTCTCCCGAAGAGACTCGGGAGCGCATTCTCACCGCCGCCCGCGAGGTCATCGCTCGTAAAGGGAAGCGCGGCGCGACGACTCGGGAAATCGCCGAAGTCGCGGGCGTGAACGAAGCCACGCTCTTTCGGCATTTCGGCAGCAAGGACGCGCTCGTCATCGAGGTTGCAAAACACTTCTGTGGCGTCTTTGCACTCCGCGACGTCGCGGCGCAGCTCCGGGGCCCGCTGCCCGACGATCTCATGGCGATCGGGCGCGTGATGCTCGAACGGATGGAATCGCAGCAGGACATGATCCGCTGGTCGCTGGTCGAGACCGAGGCCTCGACCGATATCTTTGCGTCGACCGCCTGGCAGCCTCAGATCGCGATTCACGCCGTCGTCGTCGGGGTCATGGAGCGGTACACGGCCTCCGGAGAACTCCGGGGAGATCCGAGGCAACTCGCAAAGCTCTTCATGGGTCTGATCTTTATGCACGTGCTGGCCCGGCACAAATTCCCGGACAGCGATTTCCACGGTGATGCCGAAAGCGCGCTGCGATATTACGTCGACATCCTGTTGAATGGGGTAAGAAAGCGGCCTTGAGCATAGACACGCGCGAAGCGCAGCAGGCACCCGGCGCGGACGGTGCAGGCGGTTCTCCGGTTATGGAGCGAGCCGAGGAACGAAGGAGAAATCCCCGGCGCCTCCTCATCATCGCCGGCGCGGTGATCGCTGTTGCGCTCGTGCTGATCTTTGGAATCCCATGGTTGCAGTACATGCTTTCGCACCAGGGAACCGACGATGCATACGTCGACGCGAACATCGTTCAGATAACGAGCAAGATCCCCGAACGCATCCGGCAGATTCTCGTTGATACCGACGAACCCGTGCGGCAAGGGCAGCTCCTCGTCGTCTTGGACGATCGCGACGAACTCGCGCGCGTGCAGCAAGCGCAAGCGCAGTACGATCTCGCGCTCGCAAGCGAGCGAACGTCGGTCGAACAAGGGCAAGGCGGCGTTACGCAAGCGCAGGCGGGCATCGCGCAGGCGGGCGCGCAAGTCGGCGTCGCGATTTCGAATCTTCCGGGTGCGGAACAAGCCTACGTGAAGGCGCAAGACGATCTCGCGCGGACACAATCGCTCGTCTCATCCGGCGACGAGCCGGCAGAGCAACTCGATGCGGCGCGCGCGGAGGCCGCGGCCGCGGTATCGCAGTTGCACGCGGCGGAGAATCAAGTTGCAAGCGCGCAGGCAGGGGAGGAGGCGGCGCAGGGCGGCGCGACGAGCGCGCAGGGAAAACTCGCGCAGGCGAGCGACCCGAGCCAAGTCGCGGTGGCGCGCGCGCAGCTCGACCTCGCACAGCGCGACGTCTTGTACACGCGGATCCGCTCGCCGATCAACGGGTTCATCGGCGAGCGGGACGCCGAAATCGGGGAAACGATTGCCGCGGGCATGAAGTTGTTGACGGTGATCCCCGCGCAAGGGCTGTTTATCACGGCCAATTACAAGGAGACGCAGATGGGCAACATCCGCGTCGGCGAGAGCGTCGACGTCAACGTGGATGCGTACCACGGGGTGACCTTTCACGGCCATGTGATTTCGATCAACCCGGCATCGGAGAATACGTACGCGATCGTTCCGTCGCAGAACGCGAGCGGCAACTTCGTGAAAGTAACGCAGCGCGTGCCGGTGCGCATCTCGATCGACGATCCTCGCTCGGACATGCCGTTGCGCCCGGGAATGAGCGTCGAAACCTACATCCAGGTGCACTAACTAGAGTGAGCGTGCGCGGTCTTGCGGCGTTGTCTGCGCTCGTGCTGCTCTTCGCGGCGCCGACCTCCGGGGTGCTTGCGCAGCCGAGCGAATCGCTCCCGAGCCGGGCGACGATCCCGTCGCCGCCGCCGTCACCGACGCTCCCGGTCGTGCCGAGCATCGCGCCGGGCTACCAGGCACCGAGCGTTCGACCCGGTGTGCCGCACGTGGTCGGCGTCACCGCGCAGCCCTTCGTCGGGATCTCCCTCTCGGACGCGATCGGCATGGCGCTGGTGAAGAATCCCGACCTCGCCGTTGCCGCCGGGAATCGGCGCATCGCATTCTACGGAATCGAGGCGGCCAAAGGCGCCTTCGACGTGAAATTGCAGGTGCAGCCCGAGTTCGATCACTCGCTCTCGCCGCCGCAGAATCCGTTCTTCGCCGGACCGAGCTACGGTCCGATCACGCAGACCGATCAGTCGCTCACGGGCGGCGTCTCGGGCATCTTGCCGAACGGCCAACAGTACAGCGTGAACGTCACGCAGACGCGCACGACGAACAATGAGATCGTCAACCTGCTCAACCCGTATTATCCGACGGCTCTCGCCTTTTCGCTCACGCAGCCGCTCCTGCGCAACGCCGGAATGAATGCGGCCAAGCGCGACCTCCAGCTTGCGGTGATCAACGCGAACCAAACGACCGCGCAGACGCTCGCGACCGTTTCGACGAGCGTCGAGCAAGTCGAGGATGCCTATTGGGACCTCGCCGCCGCGTGGCGCAACGTCGCCATCCAGGAAGAGGCGCTGCGCGAGGCAATCGCGCAGCAGCGCAGCAATATCCGCCTCGCGCGTCATGGCGCGGGTGCTCCCGTCGACGCGGTCGAGTCCGGCGCGCAAGTCTCCGCCTTCGAGGACGCCGTCTACTCCGCGCTGCAAAACGTCGCGCTGCTGCAGAACCAACTCAAGAGCGAGATCGCCGACAACCCCGGCGATCCCATTTGGGAGGCGAACCTCGTCCCCACCTCGCCGGTCCTGCGCATGCCGCCGGTTCCGACCTTCGTGCAGCTCGTCGCGCAGGCGATGCAGAATCGCCCCGAAATTCGTCAAAGCCTCGATGCCACGCTGCAGGCCGACGTCAACGTCGCGTACGCACGCAACCAAACGCTGCCGCAAGTGGACCTGAAGCTCGGCTTCACCAGCAACGGCTATGCCGGCGAACTGATCCCGCTCACGCCGAGCAATCCGCTCTTTCCCTTCGTCTGCCCCACGACGCCGTGCCCATTCTCGGTGCCGTCGGTCTTGGTCGGAGGCTTGGCGCAATCAGACACCAACCTCTTGAACGGGCGATACCCGTATTTCTCCGCGGCCCTCGTCTTCTCGACGCCGCTGGGCAATCGGACGGCGCGCGCGCAGCTCGCCCAGGCGCAGGAGCAGCAGCGCAACGCACAGATTCAGCTCGACGCCGTCGAGCAGCGCATCGGGTTCGAGGCGCGCAACGCGTTGCAAGCTTATGAAGCTGCGCTCGCGCAGTTGGCAGCGGCACGGGCGGCCCGTCAAGCCAGCGAGGTGGTCTATGCAAGCGAGCTGCGCAAGTTCCGTAACGGCACCTCGACGACGTTCCTGGTTCTCCAGCGCCAGGTGCAGCTCGCACAGAACCGTGGGCTCGAACTGCAGGCGCAGACCTCGCTCAACAAAGCGATCGTCGAGTTGCAGCGCGTGAGCGGCGCGATCCTGAGCATCAACGGCGTCGACCTCGATACGCTGGGCTCCCAGGCGGCGCACTAGCCCCGCAGGGGCTAGCGAGTGGGCGTAAGAAGGCGTCGGAATGATGCATTCGTTCGCTCGCTACGCCGCCGCGCTGTCGTTTTGCGCGCTATTCCCCCTCGCTGCCTCCGCCGCGCCCTGTCAGGTCTCGGGAGCCGGTGCGCCGCAGTACGCGACGATCGACCGAGCCGTCAGCGCGTTCATGCAGGCACAGAGCGTCCACAACTCCGAGTTGGCGATCTCCGAGCACGGACGCCTCGTTTTCTCTCATGCCTACACGTGCGGCAGCCACATAGGCTCTCCGACCAGAACGAGCACGACCTTTCGGCTCGCGAGCAACAGCAAGGCCTGGACGAGCGCGGCGCTCGACCAGCTCATCCGCAACGGCAGCATCTCGCGATCGACACGCGCGTTCAGGTATCTCGGCATCACGCGGCCGCTCCCGTTGGGCGCCACGATGGATCCGCGAGTCTTGACGATTACGGTCGGAAACCTCATCGATCACAAGTCCGGATGGGACGATACGATCTCGCCCCATTGGGACCCGACGCACGCCATGCGGAGCATCGCGCTCGCGCTCCACATGAGCATCGGCATCAACCAGACGCAGATGGTGCGCTATCAACTTGGGCAGCCGTTACAAGAAGCCCCCGGCGCGCACTATGCCTACTGCAACTTTTGCTACGTCGTGCTCGGAATGATCGTCGCGAAGGCCTCGGGGATGTCGTACGCCGACTACATTACGCAGAACGTCGCCGCGCCGATCGGCGTGCACGACCTCGTGATCTCGCCGACGCTCGACCCTCGCCTCGCCGGCGAAGTCCCGCACTACTACTCGCTCTACGTGGGATTGAGCCCCGTCTATCCGCTCTCCGGCATGCACTTCGCCGATCCGAACGGCGGAGACGGTCTCATTCGCGAGGTCGACGCACCCGCGGGTGGCCTCGCGACCTCGGCGGAGTCGGAGATCAAACTCATGGATCATTATGCAATCTGGGGCGTGGGCCCGCCGGCTCCCGGCTCCGCACGCGAAGGCTCCGACGAGGGCACGAACACCTGGGCGGAGCAGCGTACGGATGGAAAGAACTGGGCGTTCCTCATCAACACGCGTAACTACACGACAAGCAACGCGTTCGATACCTTCACGCGGCAAATCGACCGGCTGCTGAACGGTCTGCCCTAGCCCCGAAGCCGCCGCCGCGTCAGCAGGAGGACCCGTGCCCCGCCTGCGGCATAGTATCTGCGAGATTTCCGGAGGTAGGACAATGCTTCGCATGCGTATTGCTCTTTGTCTCGTCGCCTCGCTCGTCGCCTGTAGCGGAAACCAACAGCAGCAGAGCTCGGCAACGAGTTCGCCGACCGCCACAAGCGCAGCGACCGCTGCGTCGGCCGCACCGATGGCGGCCGCCACTTCGACTCCGACTGCCGGTCCCAGCGTCTTTGCGGTCTCGTTTACCGACATCAACGGTGTCTACGGCCAACAGGCCATCGTCGATCTGGGGCAGCTCGGTGTCCTCGATTCGACGAGCGGCGCGTTTAGACCGAGCGTTCCAATCACGCGCGCCCAGTACGTTCGCTGGCTTGTAAAAGCAGACAACGTCTACTTCAAGAACGACCCCGCGCACCAGATTCGGCTCGCTCAGGGAGGGCCAGCGACATTCAAAGACATGCCGCCGAACAACCCTGATTTTGCCTACATACAAGGTCTCGCGAACTCGGGCTTCGTGATCGGGCTCGACGCGACGCACTTCAGACCGAATCAGTCGCTCACGCGCGAGCAAATGATCGGCATCAAAGCATCGGTCGACGAAGGCTCCAATATCGGTGAGGAGGACGAGCATCTCTTCCGGACGCGGTTCACCGACGGCGCACAGATCAGCCCGCACTTCGTCACGGCGGTCGCCGAAGAGTATTCCGTCCGCACCACTCAAGATGTCTCGCGCATCTGGGGGATGATCAGGGTCTTTCGGCCGACGGCGCTCGTGACGCGAAGCGAAGCTGCGATCGGGATCAGCGAGATCGGAAGCGGCAGCGCTGCAGTCGCCCTTGGCCGCACGCCGCCACCACCGTCGCAGTAATGCGTGCTGCGCTCGCGGCTCTCGTACTCGTCGCGGGGCTGTGCGCGGGGCTCGCGGTAAGTTCGGGCGCATCGAGTTCTTCGGCCGGCGACCCGCCGCTCAATGCGGATCGGCGGTATGAGGCGGCGGCGCCGCATGCCGAGAGCGGCGGCGGCAGCGAGAGCGGAGATTACCTTCCCCCGCTCTCCGGGTCCAGCAGCGAGATCACCGGAACCGTCGTCTCCGAAACGGGAGCGGGACCCGCGGACTTTTACGTCGGCGTCGTAGACGACCGCGGCAAGAGTCACTACTGGAAGGGCACGACCGATAGCCGGGGCCATTTCCACCTGCGCCTTCCGGAGATCGCGGGCGGTATCGCGACCCTGCTGCTCTTCAAGCACTTCGATTTGCACGGGCATCCGGACGACGGCGCCGCATCGCGAATCACGAACGCCGCGGCGCATCTGCAGAATACGCGTGCGCTGACGAACCTTCCGGCGAGTGGTCCCGCAATCGTCGAGGCGAGTAGTTCGTACGAGCGTGGCGGTCAAGGGCAAGGGCTGATTCCGTTGCACGTGCGTGATGTCGATCCGCTCCACGCGCGCGTCATGCTCGACGGCGGCACACGCGAGGTTGATACCGTAGCGAGTTCCGACGAGAGCGTGCTGGGCAGACTGCACGATGATACTGCCCTCGGACGTCACGCGATCGCGGTGCAGTCCGGCAACCGTGTGAGCAATAGCGAGACGGCCGACGTCGTAACGCTGCGCTTCGAACCCATCCCTCCGCTCCATACCGGCCAAGTAACGACGGTTCGGCTGCACGTCGAAGGTCTCGGCAGCGATTCCGCCGATGTGACCTTTACGGTCGGCGGCGCTGCGCTCGTTGCCGACGGCTCCCCGACAAAGACCGTGCCGGTGCGAGACGGCGAGGCGGACTGCGACATTCGCGCGGAGCACGCCGGTGCGCTGCTGGTGCGCACGCTCCTCGATGTCGCAATTCCACAACAGGTCGGCGTTGCGCCGCCAACGGAGACGCCCGCGGTCGAAGCCACATGCAGCCCGACGATTGACGACGGCTGGTTCGAGCCCGTACAGGGCGTTTGGCAGGACGATCCAAAGTTCGAGGACCACCCGACGAAGCAGATCACTCGTCTCACGCCTCCGAGCACGCCGCCGGATTACGATGCCGAACTCGATATGATCTCCTATCGCGACACGCTCCTCTTCGGGGTGACGCATTACCGATACGGAGACGAACTCGTGCCGGCGGGACTGCATTCGACCATCGAGATGTCGGGCACGACCGACTGCAGCGATCCGCCGATTCCGGTGCGCATGCGATTCCGCTTTCTCGCGGGTGACGCTCGGCATCGCGTGATCTGGACGAGCGGAGTCGTCGGCAGAGTGTCGTTGACCGGATACCACCGGGAGCGCGTGCCGTGGCACGCGCTGCTCGTTGACGCCGACGGCGTCCCGCCGCCGAGCGTCGGGCCGTTCAAGATCGCGTCGTTCGGCTCGTACAAGATTCAAGATCAGCTCGTTCGCTTGGACGACACCCCCACCGGTCTTGCGATGACCGTGCATGGTAACGTTCACGGCGTCGCGTCGCTGAAGATAGCCTACGTCCCGGTCATTCTCACATCCGTCAGTTCGGAGGCGAGAGCCCTGTTAGAAGAACAGACGGAATCTCTCGGCGTCGCTGCCGGCTATAACATTCCAGACTACTACCCGATGGTGCCGCACGGAGTCGAGGGATGGGTGTACGACGCGATCGATCTTTCGAGAACGAATCTCATGAACCCGACGCGCTACCGCGACCTCGTCCAAAACCGTCCGCTCTTCCTCGGCGAGGAACGCGCTGATCGCTTGCAGGTAGAGCTTCAGCGGCGCTTCGACGTCCTCGCGCGTGAGTCCGGATTTCAACGCATGGTCATCGTGCTGGCACCACACGACATCGATATGCTTTTTCCGGAAGCAAATGGGTTCGCAATGGCGCAGAAATTGGTCATCGTACGGCAAGGCCGCAGCTATTTGACCGTCGCGCACGAGATCGCTCACACGTTACCGTATCTCTGGAGCGGTCCGCAGATGGACGAGGAGTGCACGCAGCCCGGAGATTATCACAACAAGTACGTGAAGTGGGCCTACGGTTTTCGTATTGATACCGGGAACCAGCCTGGTCCAAGACAAGAGCGCGACCGCACGTTCTCCTTCATGTCGAACACGACTTATCCCGATGAGACTTGGATCGATCAGTGCACCTATTGGAATCTCGCAAAGGCGTTGCGTCACCGCCCGGACCCCGCGGTCATGCTCGTTCGCGGCATCGCAGTCGAGGCGGGCGGAAAGGCCGATGCCAAGCTCTGGCCGATGTACGACGAGGTGGGTGAGACGGATCTCAGTCCTCACGCAGCGCTTGCGTCGGAGCATTGGAGGTTTGTGCTTCGGGACAAGCAGGGGTCCTCGCTTGACGTCTATCCGTTTGAGCCGCCGTGGGAAGACGAGAACGGCGTGCGGCACGGGGTCGTTGCCTTCGCATATCAACTTCCTATGGTCGCGGATGCAGCGTCACTCGAACTCGACGGGCCTAGCGGCGCCATCCAGCGCGTGTTGCTCTCACCGCAGCGACCGGTATTGCACGTCACGACGCCCGCGGCAGGCAGCAGCGTCCGCGCCAGCGGTCAGAGCGTTCACGTCGCCTGGACGGCGACGGCGTATCAAGGGCGACCGCTGCTTGCGACGGTCCTCTACTCTCCCGACGATCGAGCCTGGTATCCCAGCGTCTTCGAATCCGCGGTTTCGTCTGCCGATGTCGTCGTGAGTGCCCGCGCGCGCACGGACTGGGTCAAGATCGTCGTGACCGACGGCTCACGCAGCAGCGAGACGACGGTGCGCTTTACGATCCTACGCTAGAAGCCGCTTCCGCGTCGACGAGCCAGAGGACTCTGCCGTTGGGCGGGTTGACGATTTGGGCGGGAAAGTGCGTGGGATCGCGCGGTCCTTCGCGCGCCGTCTTGAGCGCCGCGGCTTTCTCCTTTCCGGAAACGCCGATGACCACTTCGTGTGCTCCGTTGATCACGCGAGGCGTGAGCGTGAGCCGCCACATGGCGACCGATCTTGCGTAGACCGCGCGCACGAGCGCGTCATCGTCGGTGAGCGGGTTCTCGCCGGGGAAAAGCGAGGCCGTGTGGCCGTCAGCGCCGATTCCGAGCATCACGAGATCGAGGTGCGGCGCATCCCCGAGATGATCGCGCAGGATGCGGGCGTACTCGATCGCTGCCTGCTCCGGAGCGATCTCGCCGCGCATCCGGTGAACGTGTGCGTTCGGAATGGGCACCGCGTCGAGAAGCGTAACCTTTGCCGTGTGGTAGTTCGACTGCGGATCCTCCGGCGGTACGCAGCGCTCGTCGCCGAAGTAGACGTGCACCGCGTCCCAATGCACGCGCGAGCGGCGCGGCTCTTGAGCGAGGAGTGCGTAGGCGTCGCGGGGCGTGTTGCCGCCGGCAAGCGCCACCGTGAAGGCGTCGCGCGTCGCGATCGCGTCGCGGGCGGAGAAGACGAAGGCGTCGGCGAGATGTTGGGCGAGCAGCTCGGGCGTTCGAAAGACGTGCAGCTCGCTCACGCGAGCAGCTGCCCCGCGACGGCGAGCGCTTCGCGGAAGATCTGGTCGGTTTGATCGTGAAGGATCGCTCGCTCGAGAAGCGACGGAACGTCGACGTCGTGCAGCGGCGCAACGCGCGCCGGGCGTTGCTTCGCTCCGGTGACCTCGATGCTTACTGCGGAGCTGTTGCCGCTGCACAACTCCGCCTCGAAGCGCGTCGCGCGAGATTCGAGCGTGATCCGCAGCACGCGGCGCGGCGTGCCCTCGCGTACGATTCGGTACGCGATGCTGCGCGCGCCGCGACGAGGGCGGAACGTTGCGTCGCCGGCGGGCTCCCAACTCAAGCGGCTCGCAAGCCAGCCGAGCAGGTAGTATCCTTCGGCGTCTGAGCCGCAGGCGATCGTCACGTTGTTGAGGTCGAAGAGGTCTTCGACAAACGCGCGCTCGTCGAAGAAGTCGGCGACGACCTCTTGCCACGGCGCGAGGCGCAGGTAGGCAAGGTCGTGGACGGAGGCTTTGCCGGCGTGGCCATCGACGAACGCGACGAGGTCGCGTAAGGCGGCTTCGTTGTCACACGCGCGCGAGCTATCGAGAACGATCGTGTGCATCTCCGGTGCGAGCGCGACGAAGCGCGGGTCGCTCGCCGTCTGCGGCGCGACCCAGAGCAGGATCGGCGGCACGCCCGTCGGCAGCAGGCTCGTCGCGAGCGACTGGAGCCGCTCGGGAGAGCTTCCCTGGACGCCTAACTCGATCCAATCATCGCTTCGCTCCTCGGGTTTCTCGGCGGTCGCGCCGTTGAGCACGACGACGCACGACGAGTGCCGCTCGGCGAGCTTTCTCGCGCGTTCGCGCGCCCAATCGGCGAGCCGGTCGTCCTCGACGAAGACCAGCAGCGCCATCGTGGCGATGCGAACGTTTATGCTCACAACTTACGCCAGTCGGGAAAGAGGCGAAAGGCGGCATCGGGGCCTTGGCTTCCCGCCGCATAGTTGGGGAACGAGAAGTCTTTCGTGTTCTTCCAGACGTCGAGAATCGGCTCGACGATCTCCCAGGCGCGTTCGACCGCGTCCCAGCGCGTGAAGAGCGTCTGATCGCCGCGCATCGCGTCGCCGATCAGCCGTTCGTATGCAGGCGGCGATTGAACGCCGAAGCCGGTGCCGTAGTTGAAGTCCATGATACACGCTGCGGACGTGACTCTTTGGGCCCGGGCACCTTCGCCTCGAAGCGCATCGAGATGCCTTCGTCGGGCTCGATCTTGATCACGAGCACGTTCGGCTCGATCGCGTCGGTCGATTCGCCGTAGAAGCGGTGCGGAATCGGCTTGAACGTCACGGCGATCTCCGAGACCTTGCGCGCGCAGTCGCTTTCCGGAGCGCAGGTAGAACGGAACGCCGGCCCAGCGCCAGTTGTCGATGTAGAGCTTCACCGCGGCGAACGTCTCGGTGTTCGAATCCGGCGCGACGTCCGGCTCCTGCGCGGTAGCCCGTGACCGGTCTGGCCGTCGATCGTGCCGGGCCCGTACTGACCGCGTGCCGACATCGACCATCACGGCCTCATGACGCCGGCGGCGCGATCGCCGAGAGCACCTTGTACTTCTCGTTGCGGATGTCGTCGGCGCTCGGAGCTGATCGGCGGCTCCATCGCGACGAGCGCCAGCAGGTTGATGCACGTGGTTTTGGATCATGTCGCGCAGCGCGCCGGCGTGTGTCGTAGTAGTCCGCCGCGTTCTTCGACGCCGAGCGACTCGGCCGACGTGATCTGCACGTGCTGCACGTAGTTGCGGTTCCAGATCGGCTCGAAGATCGTGTTGGCAAAGCGCAGCGCCATGATGTCTTGCACCGGCTCTTTGCCGAGATAGTGGTCGATGCGGTAGATCTCGTTCTCGGGGAAGACCGTCTCGATCGCACGCTGCAGCGCGCGCGCCGACTCGAGATCGGTCCCGAACGGCTTCTCGACGACGATGCGCGTCCAACCCTGCGCGTTCTTGCGCGGGTCGAGACCGCCTTGCTTGAGCATGTTCGATGATCTCCGGGAAGACCGGCGGCGGCGTCGAGAGATAGAAGAGGTGATTGCCGCCGGTTCCGAAGTCGCTTGTCGTTCTGCGCCAAGCGCTTCCTGCAGCGTCGTTGGAAGTGGCGACGTGTCGTTGAAATCCGCGGTGACGTAGCTGATGCGACTGGCGAAGTCGTCCCACAGCGCTCCCTGCGGCTTCTGCGTCGTCCGGCGTGAACAGCTCGAGCTGCTGGCGGCAGTACTCGCGGAAACTGTTCGTCGGTAGTACGTCGTGCGCGCGAAGCCGACCAGGGCGAAGTCGGTCGGAAGGGTGCCGCGCAGGCGCATCGAGTAGATCGCCGGCAGCAGCATGCGCTTGAAGAGATCGCCGCTGGCGCCGAAGAAGACGATGCTGCACGGATCGGTGATGCGGTCGCGCTCGAGGCCCGCGCGCAGCGGATTGCCGGCCGCCGTCGCCGTGGCGGCGCGGCGTCGCGACGTTCGTCAGGCATGCGTCTCGCTCTTGACGGCGTGGCCGCCGAACTGATTGCGCAGCGCCGCGACGACCTTCGCGCTGAAGGACTCGTCTTGGCGCGAGGCCATGCGCGCGAGCAGCGAGAGCGTGATCACCGGCGCCGGAACGTTCTCGTCGATCGCCGCTTCGACCGTCCAGCGGCCTTCGCCGGTATCGTCGACGTAGCCGCGAGATGTCTTTCGAGGCCCGGATCCTCGCGGAACGCGCAGGACGAGCAGCTCGAGCAGCCACGAGCGCACGACGCTGCCGTGCTGCCAGAGCTCGGCGAGCTGCTCCAGGTCGTAGTCGAACTGCGATTGCTTCGAGAATCTCGAATCCCTCGCCGTACGCTTGGAGCAGGCCGTACTCGATGCCGTTGTGCACCATCTTCGAAAAATGCCCGGCACCGGCGGGCCGACGTGCGCGTAACCGCCTTCGGCGGCGCGAGCGTCATGAAGATCGGCTCGCAGTGCTTCACGGCGTCGTCATCGCCGCCGACCATCAGACAGTAGCCTTCCTTCAAGCCCCAGACGCCGCCGCTCGTTCCGGCGTCGATCAACGAGACGCCCTTCGCTCTTGCAGTCGGCGTAGAGCGCGCAGCCCATCTTTATAATTGGTGTTTCCGCCGTCGATGATGATGTCGCCGGGCTTCCAATCGCGTCGGCGAGCTGGTCGATCGTGTCGTCGGTCGGTGTTCCCCGCCGGAACCATGACCCAAGCGACCTTCGGCTGCCGCCGTCAGCTTCTGCAACCATCGCCGACGAGATCTGCAGCCCCGTCGATCCCGCGCCCGCCTGCCACCGCTTGTTGCACGGACTTTGCGGTGCGCGATCGTACGCGACGACCCGATGCCCGCCGCGCAATCAGGCGCTGCGTCATGTTGCCGCCCATCTTGCCGAGACCGACCATCCCGAGTTGCATCAACGACTCCTTCAGGCTAAGTACGAATTGCGAGCGCGTCGTCGATCGCCGAGCCCAACGTGCGCAAGCGCTGGCTCGATGTCGCCCTTGAGGTGAACGCGCACGCCGCGACGGTGGCGCTTGTCGAGCGACTCCAATCGCCGAAGCGCCTGCGCGGCGAGAAGCGTGCGGAAGCCGACGTTCATGCCGGGAATCATCGGATCGTCGGGATCGTCGACGGTGATCTGCAGATCACGACGCACGTGTCGGGACCGCCTTTGTGCAGCTGCCCGGTCGAATGCAGGAAGCGCGGACCGAAGCCGACGGTCGTTGCGACCCGATGCGCGTTGCGGATTTTCAGCCGCAGTTCGTCGCAGAAGCCTCGCGTGCGGTCGGGTTGCGCGCGATGTAAGCCGTGATCGCGTTGTAATCGTCGGCCGCAGCTGCGCAAGAGCTCCGGCAAGCGCCTGCCGCGGGATCTGCGCGCGAAATCGCTCGCTGCCGGAAAGATAGCGTCACGTCGAACGCGGCGCTGCGACGTCGGCTTCGGTTCGTCGAAGCGTGCCGTTCTGCGCGTACTGCGCGAGCAGCGCACGGTGTTGTCCTTCGACTCCTGCACGTTCGGTTGATCGAAGGCGTCGATGCCGAGAATCACCCCCGCCGCGGCGACCGCGATCTCCCAAAGGTAGAACTGCTCGCCGAGATCGTATTGGTCGTTCATCGCGAGACGAATGCACCGGATGGCCGGCCGCCTTCGAGTGCCCGAAGCTTCTCGTCGACGCCGGCTCGGGGTCCGGCAGAGTTCGCGCCGACGTAGACGAAGAGCCGATCGTCGCCGTAGTCCTGCGGCGCGCCGAGCGGCTCGCCTTCGATCGGAACGATGCCCTTGCCGAGCTTGCCGGTCGATTCCGCGATCAGCTGTTCGGCCCACGCGCCGAAAGCGTGCACGTCGCGGATGCGTGACGATCGTGAGCTTGTCGCGGCCGTTGACGCGCAAGGCCGCCGATCGCCGCGCCGAAGCGAACGCCGGGCGCGCTGCGCGGATCGACGGTGCGTCGTTGGCGTGCATCGCGCCGAGCGCGCGATCGAGCAGCAGGTTGATGTCGTAGCCGGCGATCGCCGACGGCACGATGCCGACGAACGAGAGCGCCGAGTAGCGGCCGCCGATGTTCGGATCGTTCTCGAAGTACGCGCGGAACGATTCTTCCTTCGCCTCTTCGACGAGCGGCGTTCCGGGATCGGTGATCGCGACGAAGTTGCGTGCCGGCGTTGGCGGCGCCGACGCTTTTGACACCTTCTCGTGGAAGTAGGCGTAGAACGCGTTCGGCTCGGTCGTCGTGCCGCTCTTGCTCGAGATGATGAAGAGCGTGCGGGCGATGATCGATCTGTCTTCGAGCTCCTTGATCTGCTGCGGATAGGTCGAATCGAGAACGTGCAGCTCGCGGATAACCGTCGACCTTGCCGAAGGTGTCGGCGAGAATGTCGGGCGCGAGCGAACTGCCGCCCATGCCGCAGACGACGGCGGAGTCGAAAGTCTGCCCGCATCTCGTCGGCGAACGACTTGCAGCTCCGGCACCGTCTTCGAGCATATGCTGCTGGAATGTCGAGCCAACCCAAGCGACTTCTTGATGATCGGCGCGGCGGCCGGATCGCCGACCAGAGCGTCGGATCGTGCGCCCACATGCGCTTGAGGAAATCGGCTCGGCCAGCTTCTCGAGCGCGCGCGTCGTAGGCGGCTTGCGCACGCGCCGAGCGAGAGTCGCACGCGTTCCGCGCCGCCGAGGCGAGTTGCTTCTGCTTGTAGACGATCGCGCCGAGCAGCGCGGCGAAGGAATCGGAGAAGAGCGAGACGCCTTCGACTTGGAGCTTGTGCGTGACGTCGAAGAGCGAGATCTTCGCGTCCTGCAGCGCGCGCATCACGTCGGCGCGCGCCGCGTCGAGATCGCTCTCGACGGTATCGGGCACGATCTTGCCGTGATCGAGCAGCGCGTCGAGCGTGTGCGGGCGGCATCGTGTTGACGGTGTCGCGGCCGACGACGGTCTCGACGTACATCAGATCGGGATAGTGCGGGTTCTTCGTCGAGGTCGAGGCCCAGAGCGGCCGCTGGACCGCGCCGCCCTTTGCCTTGCAGCGCTCGCGAACTCGTCGCCGTCGAAGATCTCCTTGAAACTTCTGATACGTCAGCTTGAGGCCGGCGATGCCGGTCTTTCCCGAGCAGCGGCTCGAGTTTCTCGCCTTTGGAGATGCGTGTCTTGAAGCAGCTTGTCGACCGCCGTATCGATGCGGCTGACGAAGACGGAGTTGACCGAGCGGATCTTGTCGATCGGTTTGTCCTCTCGGCCATGCGGCGCTCGAGCCCTTGACGTACGCGCGCGCCGCTCTGCTCGTACATCTCGATCGAGAAGATCAGCGTGACGTTGATGTTGAGCCCCGCGTAGATCGCACTCTTCGATCGCCGGGATGCCCTCCTTGGTGCCGGGAATCTTGATCATGAGTTCGGGCGGTTCGACGCGCGCCCAGAGCTCCTTGGCCATCGCGATCGTGCCCGTCGTGTCGTGCGCGAGCAGCGGCGAAACCTCGAGGCTGACGAAGCCGTCGTTGCCGCCCGACGACATCGAAGACCGACGCGAACGCGTCGCAGGCGCTCTGAATATCTTGGATCGCGAGATCCCAGAAGAGCGCGTCGGCGTTCTTTCTCCGATGCCGATCAGCGTAGCGAGCTGCTCGTCGTAATCGTTGCCGGCGCCGATCGCCTTCTCGAAGATCGTCGGATTGCTCGTCATGCCGCGCAATGCCGTTGCTCGATCAGGCGCTTCAGCTCGCCGGAGGCGAACATGCTGCGGCGCACGATTGTCGAGCCAGACGCTCTGCCCGGCGTCGAGCAGTTGCTGGACTTGGTTCTTCATGGTTGTCTCCTAACGGGCGGCGAGAGCGAACTTTTCGAGCGCGAGGTCGGCGACGTTCTCCGGCGTGAAGCCGTACGCCTTGGCGATCGCGGCGGCCGGCGCCGACGTGCCGAAGCTGGTCGATGCCGAAGGCAAAGCCGCGATCGCCGACGTAGCGCGCCCAGCCCAGCGTCGCGCCGGCCTCGATCGACATGCGCGCGCGCGACGGCGGGCGGCAGCACCTCGTCGCGATAGGCTTGCGGCTGCTCGTCGAAGAGCTCCCAGCACGGCATCGAGACGACGCGCGTGCGCATGCCCTTGCCGTCGAGGATTTTCTTCGCATCGACGGCGAGCGAGACTTCGGAACCGGTCGCGATCAGAATGAGATCGGGGTGTCCGCCTCGGCGTCGGCGAGCACGTACGCGCCCTTGCGCGACGGCGGCGTCGCGCGCGCCCAGAAACGGCAACTTCTGGCGCGTCAGCACGAGCACGTACGGCGCGTCCTTCGCGGCGACGGCGAGCTTCCACGCTTCGAGCGATCTCGAGCGAGTCGGCCGGGCGCACGACGTCACAGTTCGGCGTCGCACGCAGCGTCGCGAGCTGCTCGATCGGCTCGTGCGTCGGGCCGTCTTCGCCCAGGAAGACCGAATCGTGCGTGAAGACGTAGATCGTGTGAATTCGCTGAGGCACGCCAGGCGCAACGCCGGCTTGCAGATAGTCGACGAAGTTGAAGAAGGTCGCAGCGAACGGCAGCAAGCCGCCGTGCAGCGGCGATGCCGTTCGTGCGGCGGCCATCGCGTGCTCGCGCACGCCGTAGTGAATGTTGCGGCCCGCGTAGTTGTCCGGCTCGAAGTCGCCGCAATCCTTTCAGATAGGTCTTGGTCGACGGATCGAGATCGGCCGAGCCGCCGACGAGTTCGGGCAGCGAGCTCGGCGATCGCGTTCATCACCGTGCCGCCGGCATCGCGCGTTGCGACGCTGCCGTTCTCGGCGGTGAACGATCGGCCACGGCAGATTCGCCGGCAGTACCTCGTGGCGCAGCGCGCGCTCGAGCTGTGCGCGCGAGATCGGGGATTGGCGCGTCTTCCATGCGTCGTACGCTCGCCTGCCACTGCGCTTCGAGCTCGCCGCCTTTCGCGCCGAGCTCGCGGATAGAAGGCGAGCACGTCGTCGGGCACGTAGAAAGTCGGGCTCGAGCGGCCAGCCCGAGCTCTTCCTTCGTCTTCTTGACGTTGTCGGGGCCGAGCGGCTCGCCGTGCGCTGGATACGATATCTTGGCGCGGCGAGCCGTAGCCGATGTGCGTGCGCACCGCGATGAACGACGGCCGATCGGTGACGTTCTTCGCGACCTCGATCGCCTGGTCGATCGTCGCGACGTCGTTGCCGTGATCGATGTCGACATACTGCGTGTGCCAACCGCTGGCGTCGAAGCGCGCGATCGGGTCGTCGGTGAAGGTGACGTCGGTCGGACCCGCGAGCGAGACGTGATTGTCGTCGTAGAAGACGATGAGCTTGCCGAGCTTCAAGATGGCCCGCGAGCGAGATCGCTTCCTGACTGATCCCTTCCATCAAGTCGCCGTCACCGCGATGCAGTAGGTGAAGTGATCGACGATCGGCGTGGTCGGCGACGATTGTAGACCGCGCCGAGATGTGCTTCGGCGATCGCCATGCCGACCGCGTTGCCGACGCCCTGGCCGAGCGGGCCGGTCGTCGCCTCGACGCCCGGCGTGTGCGTCGCCTCGGGATGTCCGGGCGTCTTGCTGCCGAGCTGGCGAAAGTGCTTGATGTCGTCGAGCGTTAGGTCGTAGCCGGTGAGATAGAGCAGCGCGTAGAGCAGCATCGAGCCGTGTCCGGCGGAGAGCACGAAGCGATCGCGGTTCGAGCCAATGCGGATCCTTCGGGTTGAAGCGCAGATGACGCGTCCAAAGCGTGTACGCCATGGCCGCCGCGCCCATCGGCATGCCCGGGATGACCGGAGTTGGCCTTCTGCACGGCATCGACCGCGAGAAAGCGAATGGCGTTGATGCGTTGCTCGTCAGCGGGCGAGTTCGGCACGTCGAATCTCCTTTCACCCTCGACTTGCAGGGACTACGCTCCCCGTGTAGGTGCTTCCCGTTCGGCAGCGTAGCAGCGCGTGATGGAGAAGCAACTGCAGGCGCAGATCGAGGCGCTGGCGCGCGGACCGAGGACGTGCGCGGTGCGCGACGGGCGTGCCGTCGATCGAGGTCATCGCTGCGCTCGACGAGGGCCGAGCTGCGCGTCGCCGAGCCGGGCGAGTGGCGAGTGGGTCACGAATGCCTGGGTGAAGCAGGCGATCCTGCTCTACTTTCGCCGTCGCGACGTGGAATGGATCGGCGAGCGCGGCCACGGTCTCGCCTTTTACGACAAGCTTCCGTTCAAGACGAACTATCGCAACGCCTCGGCGTGCGCTGCGTTCCGCCGGGTGTCGCGCGCTACGGCAGCTTCCTCGGCGCGCGGTGTCATCCTGATGCCGGGCTTCGTCAACATCGGCGCATACGTCGACGAAGGAACGATGATCGACACGTGGGCGACGGTCGGCTCGTGCGCGCAGATCGGCAAAGACGTCCATCTCTCCGGCGGCGTCGGCATCGGCGGCGTGCTCGAGCCGCCGCAAGCCACGCCCGTGATCGTCGAAGACGGCGCCTTCATCGGTTCGCGCTGCATCGTCGTCGAAGGCGTGCGCGTCGGAACGCGAAGCCGTAATAGGCGCCGGCGTCGTGCTCACCGCGAGCACGCCGATCGTCGACGTGCGCGGGAAGCGACGCGCAGACCACGAAAGGACGCATCCCGGCGCGCGCGGTCGTCATTCCGGGAACCGTGCCCAAGCGTTTTCCGGCGGGTGAGTTCGGTACGCCGTGCGCGCTCATCGTCGGCACGCGAAGCGAGTCGACCGATCGAAAGACCTCGCTCGACGCGCCCTGCGCGACCACGACGTCGCCGTCTAGCAATGCCTTTGTCATTCCGAGCGAAGCGAGGGAATGCAATTCAGGCCGCAGAGGCTTCTCCGCAATGGAGGGACATCAGAGACGAGCGAATATCCCGATGACCGTGGATTACGCGGAGCACCCTTACGCGCGGGCCGAGCACTTCGTAAAAGACGAGATACCTTCGAACTGGATAGGAACGAATTCCCGGGCCAAGTTCCGGCCGCAGGCGCCCGCAGTTGCGAAATCTGGCAATTACGTGATCGACCGTTGCCCTGAGCCGGCGCTCGAAAGCATCCGCTTGGCCAACTCCCCTACGTTCCGCGTGATGAGACCAGATGCGCCACAGATCCTCCAATGCTTCTGCCGAATAGATCGACCTAGGCGCCATGCTCGACCCGCCGCGCCCTCAGCCATTCCTCGCGGCGCCGCTTGAGCTTTTGAAAGACCTCCTCCTCAGTAAGGACCGCACTCTCCAGGCCTTCTTGAATTGCGTTGCGCAGCCACTGCAGTTTCTCCGCTTCGTTTTCTCTCTTCGTCCCCATGCCCGTATTCTAACAGCCTTGGCGCCGGTCGCCAAGGCATCTCAGTCGATGCTTTAACTCCGCGTGGGGCCGATCCAGACGCTTTGGATGTTCGTGAACTCGTGGAGTCCGAAGTGCGATAACTCGCGGCCGAATCCGCTGGCTTTGATGCCGCCGAAGGGCAAACGCGGATCGCTCGCGACCATGCCGTTGATCCAAACGTTGCCGGCTTCTACGCGCGCCGCGAGCCGCTCCGCGCGCTCGAGATCGCGCGTCCAGATGTTGCAGCCGAGTCCGAACTTCGAGGCGTTTGCGAGCGCGACCGCGTCGTCCGCGTCGTGCGCGCGGATCACCGCCGCGGCCGGCCCGAAGACCTCTTCATCGAACATCGCCATGCCGGGAAGAACGTCGGCGACGACGGTGGGCTCGTAGAAGAAGCCCGGACGCTCGGCGAAACGGCCGCCGCAGAGCAGCCGCGCGCCGGATTCGATGGTCGTCTGCACTTGGTGGTGCAACGTGGTGCGCAAATCCTCACGCGCGCATGGGCCGAGTTGCGTCGAGTCGTCCGCTGGATCGCCGATCCGCAACGCTTTCGTCGCGGCGGTGAAGCGCTGTAGGAAATCGTCGTAGACCGATGCCTCCACGATAAAGCGCTTCGCGGCGATGCAGCTTTGGCCGTTGTTCTGGAAGCGTGCCGTCACGGCGGTCGCAACCGCCGCCTCCATGTCGACGTCGGCGAGCACGATAAAGGCGTCGGAACCGCCGAGTTCGAGCACGCATTTCTTCAACGCGGCTCCCGCAGCGGCGGCGACCGCGACGCCCGCGCGCTCGCTGCCGGTCAGCGTCACGCCCGCGATCCGCGGGTCGCCGATGCGGCGATCGGCCTCTTCGTTGGTGATCAGCAAGACCTCGAGCGGCGAGCCGCCTTCGAAGCTTCCCTGGAATAGCGCCTCGACTTCGAGTGCGCAGCGGGTCGTGCGCTCGGCGTGCTTGAGCAGGAGCACGTTGCCGGCGAGCAGTGCCGGCGCGCCCGCGCGGAAGATCTGCCAGTACGGAAAGTTCCACGGCATGATTGCGAGCAGCGGGCCGAGCGGGCGAAATGCGACGTAGCTGCGCGTTGCCTCGGTAGCCGCAGGCTCGTCGGCGAGCAGTGCAGGGCCGTGATCGGCGAAGTAGCGGCAACCGTTGGCACATTTCTCGACCTCGGCGCGTGCCTGGGTGATCGGTTTGCCCATCTCGCGAACCGCCGTCGCAGCGAGCCGCTCGCGACCTTCGCGCAGCCGATCCGCAATCGTGCGCAGCGTCGCCGCTCGCACTGCGAGAGGAGCCTCGCTCCAGGCGCGCTGCGTGCGAACGGCTCGATCGAGACGTTCGTCCACGACGGCGGGTGTCGCGTAGGCAATGCGTTCCAGCAGCTTCCCGCTGTTCGGATCGACGGTTTCGATCTGATCGAGCACTCTCATTGCGATCCCTGCGTCGCCCAAGGTCCCGAAGGCCCGGCGTAGACTTGAACGAGATGATCGGGATCTAAGTATCGGCGCGCGACGCGCTGGACGTCGGCGGCCGTAATGTGCGCGAACTCCTCGTTGCGATCCCGGTAATATGTCAAAGGAAGATCGTACTCGGCGATATCGAGCAGTTGCTGCGCCTGGCCGTCGGCCGATGCTTCCGCAAGCAGCGCGTCGCCGACCAGTCGCAGCTTCGCCTCCTGCAGCTCGGTATCGGTGACGGGGTCTTCCTGCAGCCGGCGCAACTCCGTGCGCACGAATGCAACCGCCGATTGCACGTGCTGGGGCGAGGCTTCGAGTTCGACTTGAAAGTCGCCGCGATCGCGATCGGCGATCGAGCGAGCTATCCGCGCTGTAGACAAGCCCGCGCTTCTGCCGCAGCTCTTGCCACAAGCGGGATTCGAACGCGCCGGAGGCGCCGAAGATTTGGTTGAGCACGAGCAAAGCATCGTAGTCGGGCGACGTGCGGGAGACCGCGGGTTGGCCGAGGCGCACGAAAACTTGATTCGACTCCGTGCCGATGAACGCGTCCGCCTCGTGCGCGGCAGGCAGCGGCTGCTCGCGAACGTTTGGCGTGGGGCCGGTGCGCTGCCAAGCACCGAACGTGCTCTCGAAGACGTCGCGCACTTCTTGCGGCGTCACGTCCCCGACGACCGCGATCGTCGTTAGATCCGGCCGCCAGTAGCGTCCGACGTAGGCGAGCAGATCCTCACGCGTGATCGATAAGACCGTGTCGGCATTAGGCCTGCGCAGTGTGGGATCGTCCGGCGCAAGCAGATGCTCGTTGTAGAGGCGATCGATCGCCTCGCCGGAGATGCTCTCCTCCGACCGTCAAGCTGTTGGCGATCTGGCCGCGATCGCGCGAGAACCACGGCTCCGGAAACGTAGGGTTCTCCTCGCCATCGGCAACGATCGCGACGATCTGATCGAAATCGCGAGCGAGGCCTTTCGCCGAAAAATCCTGGCCGAACTCGATCTCGGCACCCATGTCGTCGATTGCTTGACGCCGCGTGTCGAACGGATGCGTTCATGCTTCCGTAATCCGCGAGGTCGGACGCGAGACGCGACATCCCCTCCTCTCCGGGCGGCTCGAACGCCGGTGAGGACGCGATGTGGCCGAGGATCGTGACGGTCGGCCGATCGGTCTTCTCTTGGACGATCACGCGCAGACCGTTGGGAAGCGTGAACGTCGTCGGCGAGAGCGTGCTATGCGCGACCGTCGGCGTGCGTACGTTCGGCGCGAATCGAGGCGGGCTCGACGATCGGGCCATTCGGAACGCGCTTGGAGAAATCGTCGCTGATCGTCGTGTTCGCTCCTCTTCGAGCCGCCGCGCCGGGGCGACGCGTTCGGGCGCAAGTGTCCGACGACGGTCGGCGGGCGCAAGTAAAGGCGTGCGGCATCGAGGAGCGACTGCGGCGTCAGTGCGGCGAGGCGCGCGTCCTCGTCGCTGATGTGCTCGCCGACGATGCCGTACGTGTAGCCGGCGAGATCGCCGATGCCGTCGAATCGAGTCCGCGGAAAAGAGCCGCTCGGCGATCGTCATCGCGCTTTGCCGCTCGACGAGGTTCGGGTCGAAACCGTTGGCGAGGACGTTCTGCATCGTCGCTTGGAAGGCCGCCTGCGCCTCCTCTGCGGTATGCCCGGGATTGAGAACGATGAAGACGTCGAGCAGGCCGCCTTGGAGTTGCGTATCGCTCTCGGCTTCGACGGTTAGCGCGATGTTGCGTGTCGACGAGCGCTTGATAGAACGGCGAGCGCTGTTCTCGATGAGCGTGGCCAGCGTGCTGATCGCCGGCTCGCCCGGCTCGGTGTCGCCGGGAACCGCGTAGGCGAGATCGAGGATTTCGAATGGAAATGGAAAGTCCGCTTCGACGACCGCGCCGCTTGCCGGCACTCGGATTCGCTGTAATGATGCTGCGGAATCGGCGCGCGATGGGATCGCGCCGAAGTAGTCGCTGCGCCTTTGCGAAAAACGACGCTGTGCTCGACGTCGCCCGCGACGACCAGCGTCGCGTTGTTCGGCGCATACCATTCGTGATAGTAGCGGGCAATGTCGGCAGCGGTCGCGCGTACGACGTCGCTCGCGATGTCCGAGCGGCATGCGTCCGTTCGGCTGACCCGGATAGGCAGCAGCCCGAACGCGCGAAAGCAGGTCGAAGAAGGGCGAGCTGGCATCGTCGTCGAGTTCGTTGAGCACCGCGTTGCGCTCGATAGCCCAATCCGATTGGCGTAGCGCAGCGTGCTGCATGCGGTCGGCTTCGATGGAGAGCGCGACGTCGAGCTTGTCGGCCGGCATATCGAAATAGAACTGGGTGTAGTCGTAATCGGTCTCGCCGTTCATCTGCGCGCCGAGCCGCGCGGTGATGTCGTCGAGGCCGCCCGCGGAGATATGTTCGGATCCGCGAAACATCATGTGCTCGAGCGCGTGCGCGAGGCCGGTCTTTCCCGGCGTTTCGTCGAGCGAGCCGAAGCGGTACCACATCGCCGACTCGACGACGGGCGCGGCGTGATCCTCGACGACGACGACCTCGCAAGCCGTTTCGCAGTGTCGTCGTATAGATGCCGGCGTCGCCGCGGAGCCGGTCTGGGCGCGCACGCCTGACGGGGCATCGCGAGCAGCAGGAGAACGGTAGCGGCCGCGGCCGCGCGCGCGAGATTCATAGACTGCTGTCTTCAACGCCGAGGGAATAGAGCGGCTGCCGATTCGACCGCGGCGCAGCGGAATGCAGCCGATCAGCTCGCTCGCCGATACGGCGATGCCGCGTTCGGCGGCGAGGCGCGCGAACGATTTCGACGACGCGATAGAGCGGCGTCGCTCGCTAGTCCGTCACGTTGAGCGAGACCTGCACGACGTCATCGCCGCGTGGAATGCCAAGCGCGCGAAGCGTGCGCAAGCCGCCGTCGCGCTCGCGAATCAAGCGAGCGATCTGCTCGGGCTGCGTCGAGGTCCCCGGTCGCCAGTTCGACGTTGAAGGCGATCAGCACCCCGCGCGCGCCGATCGCGATCGCACCGGCGCTCTCATGTGCCGCGATGTCGCCTTCGTCGGGCAGCCGGCCGGCTTGCGGACGCATGTCGGCGAGAAGGCGGCGCTCCGGTCGCGCGGCCGCCTCGGCATAGTAAAAGGAAGGAATGCGATAACGTTCCCAAATCTGCCGGCCCGCTTCGTGCGCGAGATCGACCGCGTCGTTCAAGCGTTGCCGAGCCCAATGGAACGAAGGGCAGGACGTCGAGCGCGCCGATGCGCGGGTGCACGCCGGGATGGCGGCGCAGATCGATACGGTCGAGCGCGACGCCGGCGAGCGCGATCGCGGCGTCGAGCACTTTCCGTCGCTCGCCCGCGATCGTCAGCACGCTGCGATGGTGAACGGCGTCGCTCGTGCGGTGCAGCACGTGCGCGCCGCAGCGCTCCACCGCGGCAGACGCAGATTGATCGTGCCCGAATCGCGCCCCTCCGAGAGATTGGGCACGATCTCGAAGAGCTTTGAGTTCAAAGCATCCTTTGGATCGCGTGGGAGATATCGGGAGCGCTCGCAGGCGAGACGATCGTCGTGTAGCCGAGCTTACGGGCCTCGGCTTCGCGCCGCGCTGCCCCGTTGACGGGCGTAACTCGCCGGAGAGCCCAAGCTTCGCCGAAGCACGGCGTCGCTCGGCAGGGCGGCATTGCGAAATGACGAGGCAATCGCGAGCGCGATGCCGAGATCGGCGGCAGGCTCGACGACGCGCAAGCCGCCGGCGACCGAGGCGTAGACGTCGTGCGTGCCGAGCTGCATGCCCGCGCGGCGTTCGAGCACCGCGAGGATCATCGCCAGGCGCTGCTGATCGAGGTTGTTCGCGAGACGGCGCGGCGTGCCGTAGCTCGCCTCGCCGACGAGCGCCTGCACTTCGATGAGCACCGGGCGCGAGCCGACGATCGAAGCGACGACGCACGAACCGCTCGGGCGTTGCGCGCGTCGCGCCGACGAAGAGCTCCGAGGGGTTGGCGACCTCGCGAAGCCCGCTGTCGTGCATCGTGAAGACGCAGATCTCGTCGATAGACCCGAAGCGGTTCTTGTACGCTCGCAGGATGCGATACTCGCCGTTTGCCTCACCTTCGAAGTAGAGGACGGTGTCGACGAGATGCTCGAGCAGCCGCGGTCCCGCGATCGCGCCGTCCTTGGTGACGTGGCCGACGATGAACGTCGCGCAGCCGGTTCGCTTCGCATACTCCATGAGCGCCTGCGTGCAGTCTCGCATCTGCGTGACGCTGCCGGCGTAGGCTTCGGATTCGGGAAGCCAGACCGTTTGAATTGAATCGACGATCAAGAAGAGCGGCGCGATGCGTTCGAGTTGATCGAGGGCAGCGCGCAGATTCGTTTCGGCAAGCACGAAAACGGGAGCGTCGACGCGCAGCCGTCCCGCGCGCAGCTTCACTTGCGCGGCCGATTCCTCGCCGCAGACGTAGACGACCGCCCCGTGCGGCGCTACCCGCGCGGCGATTTGCAGCGCGAGCGTCGATTTCCCGGCACCCGGCGGGCCGCCGAGTAAGCGTGAGGCTTCCCGGCACGATGCCGCCGCCGAGGACGGCGTCGAACTCGGCGACGCCGATGCGCATGCGGGCGACGCGCGTGACGTCGATCTCGTGCAGCGGCATCGGAGCGTTCGCGTTGCGGAAAAGCTTGCGCGACGCCCCGCGGGCGGGTGCGACGGCGAAGGGGCGTTCGTCGAACGAGTTCCATGCCTCGCACTGCGGGCATCGGCCAAGCCATCGCGGCGATTCGAAACCGCAGGCCGAGCAGAAGTACACTGAACGGGCCTTGGCCATGGCGCAGCCTTTCGGGCAAAACATACCTTTGTCATCCCGAACGGAGCGAACGAAGTGAGCGCAGTCGAGGGGCCGACGCTAAGCTCTGCGAAGGCGCGTAGTCGAGCGACCGCCAAAGGAAGCGCGATGCACAAGAGAGCGATGCAGGTTGCGATCGACGGCCCAGCGGCGAGCGGCAAGACGACCGTCGCGCGCGGCCTCGCGAAGCGCCTACACCTGCTCTACCTCGACACCGGCGCGATGTATCGCGCCTTGACCTTTCTCGCGCTGCGGACGCGTACCGAGGTCGACAACGGCGCCGCGCTTCGGCACCTCTCCGAAGCGGGCTTGATCCGGGTCGAGCTCGATGCCGCCGCTCCGCTGGGTTTTCGCATCTTCGCGGGTGATGCCGAACTCGACGAAGCGATGCTTCAATCGAACGAAGTCACCGCGATCGTTTCGACGATTGCCGCGCAACCGGACGTGCGCGAGGCGATGGTCGCGGCGCAACGCGCGATCGCGGCGCGCGGAGACGTCGTGATGGCGGGGCGCGACATCGGCACCGTCGTGTTGCCCGATGCGGCGGTCAAGATCTTCCTCACGGCCTCGGTCGACGCGCGCGTAGAGCGCCGCCGCGCGCAGTTGGCGCGAGCGGGCGTCGACGCTTCAACGCACCGGTTGAAGGAGGAGATCGAAGAGCGCGATCGCCTCGATCGCGAGCGCACGATTTCGCCGCTGATCGCCGCGTCCGACGCGCACGTCATCGATTCGAGCGACGATGCCGCCGATCAGGTCGTGGAGGCGATCGCGGCGATCGTCGAGGGAGTTCGCGCAACGGCGTAATGCTCTACGAAATTGCCAAGCTGCTCATCCTCTGCGTCACGCACATCCTCTGGCGAGTGCGCGTCTACGGAGCGGAAAACGTCCCGCTCGATGGGCCGCTGATCGTCGCATGCAATCACGTCTCGCTCCTCGACCCGCCGCTGCTCGGCGCTTTTTGCCCCCGGAAGTTGCGTTACATGGCCAAGAAGGAACTCTTCAAAATTCCCGTCTTCGGACCGCTCATTCGGGCGGTCGGTGCCTATCCGGTCGATCGGCAGCGAAGTGCGACCGGCGCGATCAGGCGATCGGTCGAGGTGCTGCGCTCGGGGGGCGCCGTTGGAATCTTCCCGGAGGGAGGCCGAAACTTGACCGGCGACGTGGAGGCCCGGCAGGGGGTCGCGCTGCTGGCGTCGCTCGCGAAGGCGCCGGTGGTGCCCGCGGCCGTCGTGGGCAGCCGGAAGGCTGCCTTGTTCGCTCCGATCAAAGTCGCTTTCGGCCGGCCGATGCTGCTGGACCCCTCCAGGAAAGCAACTCGCGAAGATTTGGCGAAGTTCACGGACGCAGTCATGAGAGAAATCGAACGTTGGCGGAGAGCGTCGATGGAAATCCGTAAGGCGAAGGTTCAGGGCTTCTGCTTCGGCGTTGCGATCACGGTGAAGAAGGCCGAGGAGGCGATCGCCGCACGCGACGACGTGACGACGCTGGGGCACGTCGTGCACAATCCGCAGATGGTCGAGTCGCTGGCGCAGCGCGGCCTGAAGAACGCCGCTACCGTCGACGAAGTCGAGGCGGGCGCGCTCTTCGTGCGCGCGCACGGCCTTCCGGTCGAAGTCTTCCAGAAGGCCGAGGAAAAGGGACTCGAGATCATCGACGCGACCTGCCCGATGGTGACGAAGATTCACGTCCAAGCCGAAAGCCTCAAAGCCGACGGCTACAAGATCGTCGTGATCGGCGACCCGAAGCATCCCGAAGTCAAGGGCACGCTGAGCCACGTGCCGGGCGCGTGGTGCATCGAAAACGTCGAAGACGTCGAGGCATTGCCGCGATCGAGCCAGGTCGGCGTCGTCGTGCAGTCGACGTAGTCGCGAGAGCGCTTTAGCGAGATCGTCCGCGCGCTCTCGGAGAAATACTATGAGGTTCGCGCCGTCAACACGATCTGCACCGACACGAACAACCGCCAGAGCGAGGCCTTACGCCTCGCCGACGAAGTCGACGTGATGGTCGTCGTCGGCGGCAAGACCTCCGCGAACACGAAGCATCTTGCCGAGCTCTCCGAATCGCACGGTGCGCGCGCCTATCACATCGAAGGCCCGGACGAAGTGCGACGGGAGTGGTTCGAGAACGTGCGCGTCGCCGGATTGATGTCCGGCGCCTCGACGCCCGGATGGCTCGTCGATCAGGTCGAGGCGCGCATGATCGAAGTCGCGCCTCAGTCCGCGGCGTAGTTCTCTCGCACATCGCGTGAAGGTCACGGCAAACGCCGGAACGCCGGCCCGCGAGGCAGCGCTCTCCTGGGCGTTTCCGGCATTGCTCCTCCTCAGCGTGCTCGCTCGCGTCGCGTACATTCACGCGGAAGGCTTCCGCAACGACATCGCGAGCTTCGAAGCATGGGCGCTGGCGCTCGTCGCGCACGGGCCCAGCCGTTTCTACGGCTCGACGAGCTTCCTCGACTATCCGCCCGGGTATTTCTACATCCTCGGCGTCGTTGGGTGGGTCTGGTCGGGGTTCTTTAGCGCGCACGACGCGGGGTACAGAATCCTCGGCTCGTTGGTGAAGGTGCCGGGCATCCTCTTCGATCTCGGCGTCGGCGCGCTGTTGTATGGGCTCGTGCGGCGCTTCGCCTCGCCGTGGTGGGCGTTCGGCGCGGCGGCGCTCTACCTGCTCAACCCTGCGATCATCTTCGTTTCCGCGCTGTGGGGTCAAGTTGATTCGGTTGCGGCGTTCTTCGCGTTGCTCGCGATCTATGCGCTGTTGCGCAGCGACGACTTCGAGGATCCGCGGCGCGCGACGTTGTGGATCGCGGGAGGATGGATCGCGCTCGGCTATTCGCTGCTCGTGAAGCCGCAGGCAGCGGTCCTGCTGCCGTTGATGATCGCGTTCGCGTTCACCGATCGCGGGCGCCTTGCGATGCGCGTGCGGGCGACGGCCTACGGCATCGTCGCCGCGATCGTGGTGGCGATTCTGCTCGTCGAGCCGTTCCATCCTTCGAATCCGATCGCGGCCATCGCCTGGCTGTTGGAGCGCTTGAGCTTCGGCACCAACGTCTACCCGTACAACTCCGTCAACGCATTCAACCTGTGGGCGCTCTCGATTCACGGGGGCGCGAAGTTCTGGCAGCCGGATAACCAGCGCGTCTTCTTCCTGACGCAGGCAACGTGGGGCATCCTCCTCGTGCTCATCGCGGTGGCGCTGATCGTTTGGCGCTACGTTCAGGCGAAGACCCCGCGGGCCTTGCTCGAGGGCTGCGCGCTCGCGCTCCTCGCATTCTTTACCCTCGCCACGCGCATGCACGAGCGCTACGTCTACGACGGCGTGCTCTTCGTGATCGCGTGCGCGCCGCTTGGCCGGCGCTATCTTTGGTGCGCGATCGCACTCTCCATCGTGTTCTGGTCGAACCTCGTCTACTCGTGGCAATACATCGCGTTGATGACCGGCTCGGGGCAATCGGGCGTCGACGCGTCGAACCTCTGGGGGCCCTGGACGAGCCTCCTCGCGCTGACCAACGTGGTGGTGTTCTTCTATCTCGGTTACGTCTACTTGGGCTCCGCCGACGAAACCGTCGCCCCGGTTGCCGACGCGGCGGGCGAGGGGAGGATTCGCCCGCGTAGCTGGTTCGATCCGCGCGAGGGCTTGGCGATCTTACGCAAGCCGCTCGACTTCATCGTCGTGGGCGCGCTCGGCCTCGCGAGCTTCCTGCTCTCGTTCGCTATCCCGAAATGGTACTGGAAACCCGAAGACAAGATCTTCGACGAAGTGTACTTCGCGCGTGCCGCCGAGGAGTATCTACGGAACCTGCGGATCTACGAAAACACGCATCCGCCGCTCACCAAGCTCCTCATTACGGTTTCGACGTGGATGTTCGGCGGGCTGCACGGCGGAGACAACTCGCATGGCTGGCGATTCCTCGACGTCGTTTTCGGCGCTCTGGTCGTGATGCTGTTGTACGTCTTCGCGAAGCGCGTGACCAACTCGACGCTGTGGGCCGCGGTCACCGCCGGTTTTCTCATGCTCGACGGCATGCATTACGTGCAATCGAGGATCGCAACGCCAGAATGCTTCGTCGTCTTCTTTGCGCTCGCCGCGGTCTACGCGTTCTACCGTTTTTGGATCGCCTCGCAATCGGAGGAGCGACCGCACGTCGTCGTGCCGCCGGCGCTGCACGTCGCGGGCGGTCTCGCCGCGATCGGCGCGGGGATCCTCGCGATGCTGCTCTTCGATCTCGCGCAGCACGTCATCTTCCACTGGCCGTGGTTTACGTTTTGGATGTCCGTCTCCGGCGGCAGAACCCAGGGTCCCGGCGCGCTGCTCATCTCGTCGTTCTACTTCGCCTGTGGTTTCTATCTCATCGTTCGCAACGTCGTCTTCCCGAGACTCTTCGGCGACAATCTCCGCGAGCAGACCTTCGCGGAGGGCTCGTACGCGTTCGCGGGCGAGAGCGGCTCGGAGATGCACACCGTCGACGGCGGCCTCGTCGGCAAAGGCAAGGCGCGCCGCGGCGAGCTGACGCGAAATAAGGCCGCCGCCCTCGTGCTCGATCAGGACGAGTTGGAGATTATGTATCGCCGGGGCAGCGTGGAATACGCGACGCCGGTCGGCACCGCGACGTACGCCGCCGCACGGACGACGAGCGGCGATGCAACCGAAGACGGGCGCAGCGCGAAACTCTGGCTGCTGCTCTTCACGCTCGCGCTGGGAGCCCTCGTCAGCTCGAAGTGGTACGGCGTCATGGGCTTCGGCGTGAGCTTCTTCATCTTGATCGGAATATTTGCCCAGCGCTATTTCTTCGCGAAGCGGCCCGCGCTCTGGGGGAACCCTCGAGGATTTTGGCTCGACGGCGCGCTGGTGACGATCGTCTTCGTCGCGTTGACCGTCTACGGTTTGGTCTGGATCCCCGATCTCGTTCGCCAGGCGCCCGACCCGAACGAGATCCACAACGTCAACGACGTCGTGTCGCGGCAGTACGACATGTACGATTATCACGCCCACCTCGAGGCCACGCACCCCTACGCATCCAAGTGGTTCGAGTGGCCCTTCGATTACGTTCCGGTCGCATACTACTATCAGGATTATCGCAGCCGGGACCACACGCAGTCCGATGTCAACAAACAGTGCTGCATCTACGAGATCACGTCGATGCCGAACCCGCTCAACCTCTGGTTCGGCCTTTTCTGCGTGCCGTTTGTCGGCTATCTGGCTTGGCGAGAGCGCAACAAAGCGTATGCGCTGTTGGTAATCACGTATCTCTTCCAATGGCTCCCTTGGATGAAATCGCCTCGCTTAGCCTGGGAATATCATTTCTACGTGAACATCCCACTGATCTGTCTCTGCAACGCCATCGTCTTACAACGGCTCTGGCAGTGGTCGCGCGCCGAAGGGTTGGGTCGCAAGGAAGCCGCCGGCCGCCGCATCCTCGGCGGCATCGCGGTCTGGGGAATCGTCGGCATCATCGCGGCGTCGTTCGTATTTTTCTTCCCGGTACTCTCGGCATGGCCGCTCAGTTATAACGCGTGGCACGCGCGCATGTGGTTCCCGACGTGGATCATCGGCCCGGGCTGAATCAGCGTGTTCCTTTTCATCGGATACTGATTCGCTCGTCGACGACGACGAGCGTTCCGTGCATCGTCGGAGGCGGACCGCCGACTTCCGACGGCAAGCCGGCTAGAGCGTAACGGCGGCCTTCCACCAGCAGAGCCGTGCTCGGCCCCGTGGCGAACTGGACTCCCGCAAAACCCACTGAGTAGACCGCGTCCACCGGCGTGATCGCCCAGGCCCCGGCCGCTTCGTATCGGCCGTAGCCGGCGACCGTGATCAGCGAGTTGGAGAAATGATGCACAAGACTACCGACGAGTTGCAACGCGCGGATTGCCACGGTGTCCTCGGCCTGTGCCGGATCGGCATCGCGACTGAGGTAATCGTCGACGCTGTCGAGGGTGACGTCGTCATGCGGGAGATGCCATGCGACGTAGAGCCCGACCTGACGGTCGCGTCCCCGCGTCCCGAAGCCGTTGTTCTGTAAGAGAAAAAACCCGTCGACGAAGCCTTCCTGTGATGCATTGGCCATCGTCTCCGGCACGAGTTGACGCCAGTCGCCGTAACTGACGTGCGCCTCCAAATACTTGCTGTTGTGATCGTATTTGAAATGAAAGCCGGGCGCCGCCGTAAACCAGCCGTACGGAGACGTCGGCGAGAGCGGCGAGCCCTTCGCGAATCCCGGCCCCTCGGGCGGCGTGATTCCGGGACCGAACGTCGATTGATCGATGAAGACGTTGGACCCGTTCATCGTCAACGCGAAGCGCGGCGTCGGGCTCGGCGCCGGCGATGCCGGCGTTCCCACCGGGAGCGTTGCAAGAAGAACCGCGAAGATCACGACGAGGGTTTTAGGCGCCAGGACCAAGCGTCCCAGAACGGGCCCGTCGGGGAGACGCTCTCGCCGTGCAGGCGCGTGCTGAACGCATCGATCTCGCGCGTCTGATAGATCAACTCGATGGGAAGCTCTTGCGCCAAGATCCGTTCGATCCGCACGTAGATCGCCTTGCGCTTCGCAGGATCGTATGTTTGCAGCGCAGCGGTCATGAGGAAGTCCACCTCGCGGCTGCAGAAACGGGATTTGTTGTAACCGTTGGGCGGGACGTGCGAGCAGGCGAACTGATCGATCACGTCGGGATCGTTGCCGTTTTCAAACGGGTAGAGCGCCAGCTGGAACTTGCCGCCGTAAACGGGGCCGCCTTCCTCGGGCGGCGCGACGAACGTGTCGACGTCGTAATCTTTCAGCTCGACGTCCGCGCCGACCGCGAGCTCGTACTCCCGCAAGGCGGCGGCGAAGATTCCGTCGCCGGTGACCGCCGACTGGAAGATCAGGAGCGGGCGCAGCGGCACGCCGTTTTTGCGGCGGGTACCGTCGGGACCAGGAAGCCATCCGGCGGCGGCGAGCAACCGCTTCGCATGCTCGGGATCGTAGCGCACGTCGGGGTAAGCGCGCTCGTCGTACGCCCACTGGAAGAGGCCACGGCCCGCGTCGTGCGGCTGCTCCGCGCCACGATAGGCCTTGCTCACCAATGCCTGCATGTCGACGGCTTGCGCGAGCGCCTGCCGCACGCGCGCGTCGCTCGTCATCGGATCCTGGGTGTTGAAGATCAGCGCGCCGACCTCGCTGAGCGGCGTGAGCGTCACGCGCATGCCCGGCACGCTGCGCAACATCGGATAATTGTTCGTGTCGAGGTCGTCGAAGAAGCCGTCGGCTTCGCCGGTGCGAAGCTGGTTGATCGCGGTGTTGCCGTCGGCAACGAAGCGAATCGTCAGGAGTTCGATGCCCGGCTTCCCACGGAAGTAGAACGGGTTCGCGCTCATCTCGACGCGGTCGCCGCGTAGCCAGCGCTTAACGACGAAGGGCCCCGAGCCGATCGGCTGCGAGTCGAATGGAATGTCGTTGAAGTTCGGGTACGTTGCGAGCAGGTGCTTGGGCAGGATGGGGAAGTCTTCGGCGGAGAGCACGAGCGAGACGAGCGGGGCGAAGGGCCTGCTCAGTTTGAGAACGAGCGCGTACGGATTGGGAGCGGTTGCCGAGATGATGCGATCGTAGCCGTAGCGTGACTGGACGTCGTTGTCGCGATCGAGAATCGCTCGGATCGTGTAGACGCAGTCGTCGGCGGTCAGCGGACTCCCGTCGGAGAAGCGCACGCCGCGGCGTAGATGATAGACGATGGTGCGCCCGTCTTTGCTGATGCCGCCGTTCGCGTAGGCCGGTACGGCGGTCGCGACGTCGCCGACGAGTTGCCCTTTGTCGTTCCACGTAACGAGGTAGGAGAAGAGTAGCTGGCCCCACTCCATCGAACTCGTGCCGTTCTCGAGTTCGGGGTTGAGCGAGGCCGGCTCGCGTTGCTGCACGATGACGAACTCGCCGGGTTGCGGGACGTAGCGGTGCGTGCAAGCGGCGAGCGCGAGAAAAATCAGTGCAACCGCTAAACTTCTCATCTCGCCATCATTCTACGCGACGATCGTCGCGTCGCCTGCGAGCGCTGCGGCGATCGTTCCGGGCTTGCCTTCGCAGATGTAGGCCGCGTGTGCGCCGCCGGTGACGGCTGCGACGGCGGCAAGCAGTTTGGGTTTCATGCTCGAGCGGCACGCGTCGCTTGCGGCGAAGGCGCGCGCTTCCTCCGGCGTAAGGCGGTCCATGCCCGATCGCGGATCGTCGGGATCCCGCAATACGCGCCCGACGTTGGTCACGATGACGAAGGCGCTTGAGGCAAGCGCGGCGGCGAGCGCGGCGGCGGCGAGATCCGCGTTGACGTTGTAGGTTTGCCTCCCGTCGCGAGAGACCGCGAGCGGCGCGATCACCGGGACGTAACCGGCGTCGAGCAGGGCTCGAAGCAGATGCGGATCGCAATCGACGATCTCGCCCACATAGCCGAGATCCTCGCCGCCGGCGCCCTCGAGCCTTTTCGCGATGAGCGTCGGGCCGTCTTCACCGCTGATTCCCACGGCGCGGATGCCGAGCGAGAGCGCAGCGCGCACGAGACCCTTGTTCAGGGTGCCGCAGAGCACGGACTCGACGGTCTCGAGCGTTGCCGCGTCGGTCACGCGTTGCCCGTCGATGCGCCGCGTCGCGATCCCCCGTTCCTCCAAGGCGCGGTCGATCTCGGGGCCGCCCCCGTGGACGAGCGCGGCCCGCTCGCCTCGCTCGTAGAGAGCAGCAAGCTCCTCCAGGACGGGGTCGGTCGCCGCCCCGCCGGTGGCGCGAAGGGCGGCCCCCCCGTACTTCACGAGGAGAGTCCTTGCATAATCATGCGGAATATGCATAAATATACCTACGATGCGCTCTTTCGACTCCGCCCCATGATCGCCTTTGC
Organism: Vulcanimicrobiota bacterium; assembly: GCA_963838895.1. Classification (GTDB taxonomy): domain Bacteria; phylum Vulcanimicrobiota; class Vulcanimicrobiia; order Vulcanimicrobiales; family Vulcanimicrobiaceae; genus Tyrphobacter. Next base: position 3,365 of record CAWIST010000004.1, on the reverse strand, counting down.
CGCTGACCCGGCGACGCTGCTCGGGAGACATCTGCTCGAGGTTACGGATCTGAGCCGCGAGGAGTTGACCCGCCTGCTGCGCCTCGCGCAGTACCTCAAGGTTCAAGGCCGCGGCGAGCAGCGCACCCTTCTGCGCGACCGCACGCTCGCGATGCTCTTCGAAAAGCCGTCGCTCCGGACGCGCGTCTCCTTCGAAGTGGCGACGACGCAGTTGGGCGGCGAAGTGCTCTTCGCCCAGGGCGCGGAGTTCATGGTCGGCAGCCGTGAGTCGCCCGAGGACGCGGCTCGCACGCTCTCGCGCTACGTCGACGCGATCGCCGTGCGTACCCACGCCCACGAGCCGCTGCAACGCTTCGCGCAGGCCGCGACGGTTCCGGTGATCAATGCGCTCTCGGCGCGCGCGCACCCGTGCCAAGCCATCGCCGACGTGCTCACGATGCGCGAGCGCTTCGGCAAAGTCGCGGGATTACGCATCGCGTACGTGGGAGACGCGCGCAACAACGTCGCGGCATCGCTCGCGGAAGCCGCGGTGATGCTCGGCGCGAGCGTGCAGTTCGGCTGCCCGCCGACGCATCGTCCCTCGGAATCGTACCTCGCGAAGCTCGACGCGCTCGGCGAGGCCGGCGGCGGCTCCGCGCGGGCCTTCAGCAATGCGGTGCGCGCCGTTCGCGGCGCGGACGTCGTCTACACCGACGTGTGGACCTCGATGGGAGAGGAGCGTTACCGCGAGCGCAACGACGCGATGCTGCGTCCCTATGCCGTCACCGAAGAACTCTTTGCCTACGCGAATCCGAGCGCGATCTTCATGCATTGCTTGCCTGCGCACCGCGGCGAGGAGGTCGTCGCGGGCGTAATCGACAGCCCGCGCAGCGCAGTCTTCGACCAAGCCGAGAACCGCATGCACGCACAAAAAGCGCTGCTTCTTGCACTGCTCACCGAACTGAAAGGGTTGCCAGTATGAAGGAAGACCGTCAACGCGCCGTGCTGACGCTCGTCGCGACACGGCCCGTGCATTCGCAGGAAGAACTCGTTTCGCTTCTCCAGCGGCAGGGCTTCGACGTCACGCAGGCGACGGTGTCGCGCGATATCAAGGAACTCGGCCTGGCGAAGGTGCCGATCCGCGAGAACGGCGGCGAAATATTCAAGTACGTCGTGCCGAGCGCCGCGGTGAACTACGTGAGCCGTCTCCATCGAGCCGTGGCCGAACTCGTGAGCAGCGTGGAAGGCAGCGTGAACTTGATCGTGTTGCGGACGCCGCCGGGAAGCGCGATGCTCGTCGCTTCGGCGATCGACGAAGCCGGTTGGCCCGAGGTTCTCGGCACGATGGGCGGCGACGACACCGTGCTTGCGATCGTCAGGTCGGCGGAAGAGATGCCGGTGGTCAAGCAACGCTTTCTCGACTTGAAAGGAAATACGGCCGCGTGAGCAAGATCGTCCTCGCCTATTCCGGGGGCCTCGACACCTCGGTGCTGCTCAAGAAGCTCATCCTCGAAGGTAACGAGGTGATTGCGATGACCGCCGATCTCGGAGAGAGCGATGCTTCGACTGCGCTCTCGACGGGTGGCGCGAGCGGCGATCCCGCAGCCGAACTCGAAGGCGTGCGCGCAAAGGCGATCGCGCTTGGCGCCGCAGACGCCGTCGTCATCGACGCGCGCGAGCGCTTCGTAAAGGAGTACGTGCAGCGCGCGCTGCGGGCAAATGCCAAGTATGAAGGCATCTATCCGCTCTCGGCGGCGCTCTCGCGTCCGCTGATCGGCGCGCTCTTGGTGGAGACCGCGCACGCGACCGGCGCCGACACCGTCGCGCACGGCTGCACCGGCAAGGGGAACGATCAAGTGCGTATCGAGTTGGCGGTGCGCGCGCTCGATCCGAGGCTGAAGGTGCGCGCGCCGTTGCGCGAGCAACCGCTCTCGCGTCCCGATGCGATGGCGTTTGCCACTGCGCACGGTATCCCGTTGAAGCACACCGCCGAAAAACCGTACTCCATCGATGCGAACCTCTGGGGGCGTTCGATCGAGGCCGGCATCCTCGAGGATCCGTGGAACGCGCCGCCCGAGGACGCGTACGCCTGGACGGCCTCGCCGCAACTTCGACCGGCGCAAGGCGAGGACGTCGTCGTGGCGTTCGAGGGCGGCGTGCCGGCGCTCGACGGAGTTCGTGGACCGGCGATGATTGCGAAGCTCAACGTCTTGGCAGGAAAGCACGGCGTCGGACGGATCGACCTCATCGAGGACCGCGTGATCGGAATGAAGTCTCGCGAGGTGTACGAGGCTCCGGCCGCGGTGACGCTCGTCGCCGCGCATCGGGCCCTCGAACGCCTCGTGCTCACGCGCGACGAACTGCGCTTCAAAGCGGCATGCGATCAGAAGTACGCAGAGTTGACCTACGACGGGTTGTGGATGTCGCCGCTACGCGCCGCCCTCGATGCCTTCAATGCCACGAGCGCGCGGCGCGTCACCGGCGAGGTGCGCGTGCGGCTTTACCAAGGGAACGCGACGATCGTCGGCGTGCGCTCGCCCTTCGCGCTCTACGACGAGACGCTCGCGACCTACGGCCAGGGCGACGCCTTCGATCACCACGCGGCGGACGGCTTCATTCGGTTGCACGGTTTGCCGCTCGATCTCGTCGCTCGCACCGGATGACGACGCTTCAATGGGGCGGCCGGTTCGCGCAGCCGCCCGATGCGGCGCTGCTCGCTTTCGGCTCCTCGCTCGAAGAGGATCTCGTCCTCGCACCTTTCGACGTGCGTTGCTCCCTCGCGCACGTCACGGCCCTCGCCAGCGGCGCCATCGTCTCCGCGGACGTGGTAAACGCGCTGCGTGAGGCGCTGATATGCGTGGAGGGCGAAATCGCCCGCGGCGAGTTCGCGGCCCTCGCGCGCGCCTCCGGTGCCGAAGACGTGCATGGAGCGATCGACGCACGCGTCCGCGAGTTGTGCGCCGGCGGTCAAGGCGAATGGCTGCATGCCGGACGCAGTCGCAACGATCAGGTGGCGACGACGCTGCTGCTCTACGCGCGCGAACGTGCACAAGCGGGCGCTGCGGGATCGCTGGCAATCGCACGCGGGCTGGTCGCGCGTGCGAAGGAGGAACTCGCGGCGGGGACCGTATTCGCGGCGACCACGCATTGGCAACCGGCGCAGCCGGCACTGCTCGCATTCTGGCTCGTCGCTGCGGCGGAGCCGTTCGTTCGCGCGGCGCGACGCTTCGCCGGCGCAGCGGAGGCCGCGCGGCGCTCGTCGCCGCTCGGCTCGGCGGCGCTCGCGGGCTCGACCTTACCGCTCGATCGCCATGCGGCGGCGAAGGAACTGGGGTTCGATCGGCCCTCCCGCAACGCGATGGATGCGATCGGCACGCGCGATGCGG
>CAWIST010000003.1:0-148643 GCA_963838895.1 Vulcanimicrobiota bacterium | reverse complement strand
GCGCTCGATGCCGCGCACGCGTTCGTGCGCGCCGTGACCGACGCATCGCGAATCGCCGGAGAGTTGGTGATCTGGTGCTCGCCGGCATTCGGCTATGCGCGATTGGGCGACGCCTCCTCGACCGGCTCGAGCCTGATGCCGCAAAAGCGCAATCCCGATCCCTTCGAACTCGTGCGCGCGGGCGCCGCGGAGTTGGTGGGAACGTATGCGGCTGCGCTCGCGACGCTCGGCGGCCTTCCGCTCTCCTACCATCGCGATCTGCAGCAGACGAAGCGACTGGCGATGATGACGATCGAGCGAGGCCTCGGGGCACTGCGCGCATTCGAGCGCGCGATTGCCGATGTCCGTTTCGGGCGCGACCAAATGAACGCGCACGCGGCCGACGGGCACTCGGTCGCGACGGACGTTGCGGATGCGCTGATCCTCGCGGGCGTCTCGGCGCGCCGCGCGCACGCCCTAGTCGGCAACGCGGTGGTGCGTGCGGAAAGCGAAGGACGCGAACTGACCGCTGCGGACCTCGTCGCTCTTGCGAGGGAAGCCGGCGTTGCGAAGCTCGCGGCTCCGCTCGATGCGCTTTCATCGGTTCGTGCGAAGCGCACGAGCGGCTCGACGCACCCCTCCGAGGTCGAGAAAGCGATCGCGTCGATCGAGGAGGAGATGGCGGCGCTATGACGCGAGTGCACGTTTGGGGAGCGAGCGGCTACGGAGCGGCTGAATCGATTCGTCTGCTCGAGCGCCATCCGTTCGTCGCGTTGGGCGCGCTCGAGAGCCGCAGCCACGCGGGCGAACTGCTCGGCGATCATTTTCCGCTCCTGCGCCGGTCCGAACGGCGTTTCGACCAGCAGGGTAGCGTCGTCGAGCGCGCGCGGCCCGGAGATGTCGTGATCGCAGCGGGAGCGCACGGCGAAGCAAAAACGATGATCCCGGCGCTTCTCGACGCGGGTCTGCGCGTCATCGATCTCTCCTCCGATCATCGGCTCGACGATGCCGCCGCCTATGGGTTGACCGAGTGGAACCGCGCGGCGATCGCGAAAGCTGCGCTCGTCGCCAATCCCGGCTGCTATGCGACCGCGGCGCTGCTCGCGCTCTTGCCGCTCGCGCGTCTCGGCACGCCGTTGCAGATCGTCGTCGACGCGAAGAGCGGGATTACCGGCGCCGGACGTAACCCGGTCGTCGGCTCGCTCTTTGCCGAAGTAAGCGGGGAGATTCGGCCGTACGCTCTCGACGGGCACCGGCATCAGCCCGAGATGGAGCGCGCGCTCTACGTGCACGGGCTGCTGGCGCCGCTCCTCTTCACGCCGCACGTCGTGCCGCTCTCGCGAGGCATGCTCGCGAACGTCTACGTGCTCTACGAAAAACCGCCCTCGCGTGCATCCGTGCACGCCGCCTTCGAGAAGGCGTACGCGCAGAGCCCGTTCCTTCGCGTGCTCGAGGGCGAGCGCGTGCCGAGCGTGGCGGCGGTCGCCGGCACCAATGACGCCGAAGTGCGCGTCGACCTCTGCGGCAACGCCGCGCGCGTGCTTTGCGCGATCGACAACCTCGGCAAGGGGGCCGCCGGGCAAGCCGTGCAAAACCTGAACCTCATGCTGGGATATCCGGAGGAGACGTCGCTCGATGATCGTGCAATCACCGCCTAACGGAAAGAACGGCGCGCTCGCACAACCCCGATTGCTGGCGATGCGAGGAGGATTGGGGAATGTGCCGGGCGTGCGGCTTGCGGGCGTGCACGCCGGAATCAAGCCGCGCAAGCGCGACTTGGCGGTGATTGCGTTCGAGCAGCCGCAGGTCTGCGCTTGCGTGATCACGACCAACGAAATCAAAGCCTCTCCGCTCCTCGTGAGCGCCGAGCATCTCGCCGCCTCCGGATCGGCGATGCGCGTCGTCGTCTGCAACTCCGGTTGCGCGAACGCATGCACGGGCGATCGCGGCGAGCGGGACGCCCGTGCAACGGCTCGCCAGACGGCGACGCTGCTCGGGATCGCGGCCAAGCAGGTCGTGGTGGCATCGACGGGCGTGATCGGCGTGCCGCTGCCGATGGACCGGATGCAGAAAGGCTTGGAGCGCGCGATCGAGCAGCTCGAAAGCGGCGGAAAATCCGCGCACGATGCCGCCGAGGCGATCATGACCACCGATCGCGTGCCGAAGATGGCGGCATACGCCTTCTATCGCGGCAAGAACAAGCACGTCGTCGGTGGGATCGCCAAAGGATCCGGGATGATCGCGCCGTCGATGGCGACGATGCTGGCGTTCGTCGCGACCGATCTTCCGATGTCGCAGCAGGCGTTGCAGCGCGCGCTCACGCCGGCGGCCGACGAGAGCTTCAACATGATCTCCGTCGACGGCGACATGTCGACGAACGATGCCGTCTATGCGTTCGCGCCGGCCGCGGAGGGTGAGGCACCGCCCGAGTTCGTGGAGGCACTGCGCCGCGTCTGTCTCGACCTGGCGTACGCGATGGTCGCCGACGGCGAGGGAGCGACGAAGACGATGACGATGCGCGTGAGCGGCGCGCGGGACGTCGCGCAGGCCCGCGCGATGGCGCGCGGCGTGATCAACAGCAATCTCGTGAAGACGGCCCTCTACGGCGAGGATCCGAACTGGGGAAGGATCGTCTCCGCGGCCGGGGCGGCGCGCGCGGGGCTCGACCCGCGAGCGTGGTCGCTGCTGCTCAACGGCAAGACGTGGGTCGAGGTCGGCGGAGTCGAGGCGCTTTCCGAGGCCGAGGCGCATCGAGAACTCGAGGAGACCAACGTCGTCGTCGAACTGCGACTCGGGCTCGGAGATGCGGAGGCGACGGGTTGGTGTTGCGACATCTCACGCGACTACGTGAGAATCAATGCGAACTATCGAACCTGAGCCGCCGTTGTTTCTTGCATTGCATGCTTGGCTTGTCATCCCGAGCGGAGCGAGTGAAACGAGCGAAGTCGAGGGACCGATGAAACCATGAGCGGCGCTCTCTTACCGACATATAATCCTGCACCGATCACCATCGTCTCCGGTCACGGCTGCGAGCTGATCGATTCGGAGGGAAGGCGCTATCTCGACTTCATCGCGGGCATCGCCGTTTGCGCGCTGGGGCACGCCCATCCCGCGATCACCGAAGCGATCGAGGACCAAGCACGGCGTTTGGTGCATGCAAGCAATCTCTACGCGCACGAACCGGCGGGCACGCTGGCGCGCGAGCTGACGCGTCGCTCGGGAATGGCCGGCGTATTCTTCTGCAACTCCGGAACCGAGGCGAACGAGGCCGCGATCAAACTCGCACGCAAGGCGGCGTTTCGGCGCGGGGAGCTGCAGCGCACGACGATTCTTGCGTGCACCGGTTCCTTCCACGGCCGCACGCTCGGCGCGCTCGCCGCGACGGAGAACCCAAAGTACCGCGAAGGCTTCGGACCGCTGCCCGGCGGCTTTGCCTTCACGGCGTTCAACGACGTGGTCGAACTGGAGCGCAACCTCGACGAAAGCGTCGCGGCGCTGATCGTCGAGCCGGTCCAGGGCGAGAGCGGCGTTCATCCCGCCGCTATCGAGTTCTTGCGTGCAGCGCGGCGCCTTTGTGACGAGCGCGGCGCACTGCTGATCTTCGACGAGATCCAGTGCGGAATGGGGCGCAGCGGACCGCTCTTCGCTTTCCAGCATTTCGGCGTTCGCCCCGACGTCGTCACGCTCGCGAAAGCGCTCGCCAACGGCTTGCCCATCGGCGCGATGCTCGCGAGCGAGCGGGTTGCGCAGGTCTTCGAGCCCGGCGATCACGGCTCAACGTTCGGCGGCTCGCCGGTTCCGGCGGCGGCCGCGCTCGCGCATCTGCGTGTGCGCGACGAGTTGGATCTGGAGCGACGCGTCGGCGAGCGCTCGGAGCAACTATTCGGTGCTCTGCACGTACTCGCCGCACGCTATCCGAAGATCTTCGATGCGCCGCGTGGGCTTGGATTGCTCGCCGGCTTGCCGGTGCGCGAGCCGTTCCAAACTAAGGCGATTCAGGCTGCGGCGCGCGAGCGGGGCCTGCTGATCGGCACCGCGGGCGGCAATACCGTTCGTCTGGCACCGCCGCTCATCGCAGAAGAAGAGCACGTTCGCCGCGCGTTCGAGATGTTCGACGAAGCCGTTTCGAGCCTCGCGCTTACGTCGAAGAGCGCTCCCGGCTGAAGACGTAGGGACGCAGCGCTGCGAAGCGCCGGTCGTATGCGGCGCGCTCCCGCAAGTACGCCGCGGGCATCCGGCGCAGGACCGCGAGTGCCATGGTGCGGCTGCCGTTGGCATCGAGCGCGACGGCGAGATTCTCAGGGTTGACGTCGTTGCGGTGCATGAGGGCGACGGCGAGCGCGCGGCGCGCTTGGGCATCGCGGTGCGTGTGCGCGTAGACGTAGGAAAGGAGTGCAGAGCCCTCCGCGCGCTCGTTCGTTTCGGTCATCCGCCGGAACTCGGCGATCGCGCGGTCGTCGTTGCCGCGTGCCTCATAGGCAAGACCGAGCGATTCCAGCACGTCGTTGCGGTCGCGCGAAAGCTCGAGCGTCTCGCGCGCATAGGCGATCGCCTCCTCGAAATGTCCGGTCTGGAGTGCGGCGTCGCTGATCCACGCAAGCGCTCCGACGCTGAGCGGATCGATCGCAATCGCGATTCGCAGCTCACGGTAGCTCGCACGCGCGAGGCCGTCGTCGAGCAAGGCACAGCCGTACCATTGATGCGCCGGCGCCGAATGCGGATCGAGCGCGATCGCCCGCCGCAGGTCGCGTAATCCCCGCTCGAACGCCTCGCTTCCCGGCATGGACACGGTGGTCGCGATCACGCCCGTTACGGCATACGCGTCGCTGTTGCCGGGATCGAGCGCAAGTGCCTGTCGCGCGTATGCGCGCGCCCGCGCGTAATACGTCGCAGGCGTCGCAGATCCGTAGTTATAGTCCGCCATAAGCGCATCGGCAGCGGCCATTGCCGCATAGTTTCGTGCATTGGATGGGTCGGCGTCGATGGCGAGCGTAAAGTAGTGAAGGCTCTTCTCGATGCCGGCGGGCGTGCGCGTATCCCAATAATAATGCCCGACCGCGTACAACTGCTGCGATGTCATCGCCGCAGGCGAACGCGCCGACGAAAACGGCATCATCACGAGCGCGGCGAGCGTGAGGGCGAGCGCTGCAGCGACGGCGGGGCGCCGGAAACGGTGCGCCTGGAATCGCGATGGGACATTGCGTCGCCGCTCGACCGGTTGCGTGAACCGGTAACCGCGCCGCGGCACGGTTTCGATCGCGGAAGCACTCCAAGCCCGCAGCGTCTTTCGCAGCACGTGCACGTTCTGCGAAAGGTTGCCTTCGCTCACGCACCCCTCGGGCCAGATCCGATCGAGCAGCTCGGCCTTCGTGCAGAGATTGCCCGGGCGCTCGATCAACGCGAGCAGCGTCTGGACGACCTTCGGCCCGAGGGCGACCGGCTTTCGGCCTTCGAACAGCACGAGTCGCCGCTCGTCCAAGAGGAACGGACCAAACGCGTACATGTTTTCAGGCTTTTCTGAGGACATCGATGCGGCGCTCCATGAGAGTATTCGTAGGGATGAAGCGGGTAGCCCTGGCCTTTGCCGCTCTGATTGCTTTTGCCCCCGCCGGCCGCGCGTGGGCCTCCGTGCCGCAGACCTTCACCTTCGCCGTGGCGCGGGCGCCGCACCCTCTCGCTCTGGACCCGACCCTGGCCGACCCCGCCTGGCAGGCCGGGCTTGTCCCAGGGGGGACCTGGGAGAACATTACGACGCGCCAGCCGGCGTCGGAGCAGACCCAAGCATACGTCCTCTACGACGACCGCTACCTTTATGTTGCATTTCGGGCGCAGCAGACGGGGATTCCCATCACGGCAACGCAGACGACGAACGACATCGGATTCGGCATCGACGACTTCGTCGGCATCGGCGCCGACCCGAGCGGTAACGGGACGCAGGCCTACTTCTTCGAGACGACGCCGGTCGGCACGCGCTACGAACAGGCGAACGAGAACGTTCGATACAAACCCGTCTGGCAATCGGCGGCGGTTCGAACGGCGGACGGCTGGAATGCGGTGATGATCATCCCGCTCAACGTGCTCAGCATTCCGCGCTCGGGCGTGGAGACGTGGCGGTTTCAGTTCGTGCGCGAGATCGCCTCGAAGGGCGAGCACATCCTTTGGGCGTTCGACGGGCTGATGCAAGACTTCCCATCCGGCTCGTGGCCGTCGTTCTTCGACACGCGCTGGTGGGCGGCAGGCAGCGGCATTCGCATCGCGTCGGCGCATGCATCGCGCCCTCAACCGAGTGCGAACCTCTACGGGCTGGAGAGCGTCGGTCGCGATCGCGACATCTTCGAGCAGGCAAACGGGGAGTTCTTACCTGAGTCGGTGCGCCACTTCGGCATCGACGCAACGGTGCCGCTCACGTCAACGATCAATTTCGTCGGAACGCTCGATCCCGACTTCTCGAACGTCGAGATCGACCAGCAGACGATTGCGCCGCAAGAGTTCCGGCGGCAACTCACCGAGTATCGCCCGTTCTTTGCGCAGGGGGCGGTCTTCCTGAACGCACTCGGCTCGGGGCGCAGCGCGACCGGCGCGTTCTCGGACGCATCGAACTTCATTTTCTTCTCGCCGGACATCGGGCCGTTCGACCGCGGAGCGAAGGTCGAGGGAAGCTTCGGCGATCAGAGCTTCGGCGTCTTGAGCTTCCGTGGTTACGACGAGACGACGGGCAATGAGTTCGACGACGAGGCCTACGGCTACGAGCACGCATTGCCGGATCGCTCGTTTCTGTACTGGAGCGACGGCGCGTTCGCGCATCATAGCCTCCAGGGCGATGACGCGACGATCGAGGGCGGCGTCGAAGCGCGGAACTTGAAATCCGGACTCATCGGCTACCTCGATTACGCCATCGAGAACGGCAGCTGGGTTCCGCAGGGACATGCCGATCAGCTGGAGGCGTTCGTCGACATCCACAGGCCGAGCTTTGAGTACAACGTCGGCTACATGGACCTGTCGCCGAACTACGATCCGCTCGATGGATTCACCGTGAACTCGGACATTCGCGGCCCGCAAGCGATCGTGGACTTCACCGGCGGCTCCTCACCGGGGATCAAGAACTGGTTCCTCTTCGCCGAGGGAGATCGCTTCCTCGACGAGAGCGGCGCCGTCCATCAGGCCGACTCGGGTCTGTTCCTCAATGCGACGTTCACGAACAAGTTTTCACTCGACGGAGCGGGGCCGGCGATCGGCGAACTGCGCTCCTACGGTATCCCTGCGGGACCGGGATGTACGGGTGCGATCGTTACGGTCTCGTACTTTACAGGATATCCGTGCTATCGCGACGGCGTGACGCAGGCGTTCGATCTCATGAGCGTCCCGGTGGGATATGGCGACGGGACGCCGGCGCCCGTCGATGCGGACTACTCGTGGGGCACGTTCGGAACGAACGAAACGCATCTCTTCACCCTGACGACGACCCGCGTGATCGGCCGAAAGCTCACGCTCGGACTCGAGTACGACGGAACATTCGAGCGAGCGCTCTCGACCGGAATCCTCAACTCACAGTGGCTTCGGCGTGTCTCACTCGGATACAACCTTACGAGCGAGAGCACGTTCACGCTCTCGCTGCGGTCGATCAACGGCTTCGGTGGCTTTGCGCCGGCGGTGGGAACCAACTTGGCCATCGCGTTCCAGCAGCGATTCAGCAACGGCGACGAGCTCTACGTCAACTACGGCACGCCCGCGGCCGCTGCAACGTTGGACCGGCTGATCGTTAAGTTTGTCTTCCACGCCGGCGCCGACACGGGAACGTAGCTCATCTGCGGAGCGTAAACGGCAGGTTGGGATCGGCGGTGAGCGTGAGCGGATCCGCGAGCACGGCGTCGCGCTGATAGTATGCGGCGGCGGCAATCATCGCGGCGTTATCCGTGCAGTACTGCGGCGGCGGGATAAATGCCTCGATGCTGTTACGTTCGCTCCACGCGCGGAGCGCGGCTTGCAACGCCGAGTTAGCCGCGACGCCGCCGGAGAGCACGACGGAGGCGTAATCGCGTTGCGCGAAGGCGGCATTCAGGCGCGCGAGCAACACGTCCACGACCGCTGCCTGAAACGACGCCGCGACGTCTTCCTTCCTGGCGGGCTTACCAGCCTCAGATTCCAGGAAGTAGCGCACGGAAGTTTTCAAGCCGGAAAAAGAGAGATCGAGGCTGCCGCGATCCGGGCGGTGACGTGGGAATGCGTGCGCCTTCGGGTCACCGCGTTGCGCGAGACGATCGAGTTGCGCCCCCCCGGGATAAGAAAGGCCGAGGAGGCGTGCCGTCTTGTCATAGGCTTCGCCCGCGGCGTCGTCTTTCGTGCGCCCGAGAACCTCCATGCTCGTCGGCGATTCCACGCGCACGAGCTGCGAGTGGCCGCCGGAGACGAGTAATGCCAGGAACGGGTACGCCGGCGGCTGCGCGCGATCGAGAAACGCGGCGAAAATGTGTCCGTGCAGATGGTTGATGCCGTAGAGCGGCTTGTCGAGCGCGAAGGCGAGCGCTTTCGCGCTCGCGACGCCGACGACGAGGCTGCCGATCAAGCCCGGACCTCGCGTGACGGCGATTCCGTCGAGGTCCTCGAGCGTTAGGCCGGCTCGGGCGAGCGCATCCTCGACGGCGGCGGAGAGCAACGCGAGATGCTGTCGGCTCGCAATCTCCGGGACGATCCCGCCGTACTTTGCGTGAAACGCGTCTTGATCGGTTGAGACCGAGGCGAGAACGTCGCGGCCGTCACGCACGAGCGCGGTCGCGGTGTCATCGCAGGAGGTTTCGATGCCGAGCAGGAGCATAGGGCGACGATCATGAGTTCGTCTTGCTGATCGAATATCCCATGATGTTCTCCCACGCACGCTCCGCCACTCTGTAACACTCGCACGATGCAGATTCGAGACCCCGGCGGTCGAGCACGACGATTTGACCTCGCGTGTAGGTGATGTGCCCGGCGCTCTGCAAGGTTGCCGCCGCGAGCGTGACGCCGGCCCGCCGGACGCCGAGCATCTGGCTCAAGAAATCCTGCGTCAGCGAGATGAGGCTGTCCGCGACCCGGTCGTGCGCCATGAGCAGCCACCGTGCCAAACGTTCGTTGAGCGGGTGGAGACAGTTGCATCCGGCAGACTGGGCGATCGTTACGGTCGTTGCTTGCGCGTACCGCAAGCAGTACGCGTTGAGCGCGGGCTCCTGCTCGAGCGCAACGCGAAAATCGTCGATCGAAATGTGCTCGGCGGAATCGGGAATCTGCACCGTGTGACGATGGACGGAACGCGTCTGCTCGAGGGAGACGGCATAGGCGGTAAAACCCTCGCGTCCGACGAGACCGATCTCGGCCGTCTTCCCGTCGGACATGTCCGCGACCACCGAGACGACGCTGTTCACCGGAAAGAACAGCTCGTCGATGAGGCCGCCCGCGGGATAGATTTGACGCCCACGCTCGAGGTGAACGTGTTGAAGCGCCGGTTGCAATGCAGCCAAACCAGCCTCGGGCATCATCTCCAGAAAAACATTGCCTGTCGCCAGGCTCGCGCGCGCCTGCTGTGCCACCGAGAATCCCCCTTGCTGAACCATAGAAGTCAGCGTTGCCAGGGTTCTCGGTAAGGGACGGTCGGTTGACTCTATGATGGAACCGGGCGGCCGCGCGTTGCCATTGCGCCGAGTACGATAGAGTTCCATACGGCCCGCCACCATGCCCCCTTACGGCCGGGCTCATGCTCGCTTTGTATGAAAACGTACCTAAATTGCATCAAGAAGACTCGATCCTGGGTACGAAGCCATCGAGGGCGGCCTCGCCGCAGGCGAGGGAGGGGGACTTGGTGGGCGCAGCGAGCGCGGCCCGCGGCCGGGCGGAATGGCGATTCGACGCCGCCGACGTGACACGAGCGCTCTCGGCCCGTCATGCTTTCGTGCGATGGCTTCACGCCACGTTCGGCGCGGCCTCGGATTTTGGAGACGCGGAAGTCGTCTTTGGCGAGCTGGTCGCCAACGCCGTGCGGCATGCTCCGGGACCAATAGAGATCGTCGCCCGGATCAACACTCACGGTTTCGTCGTCCTGACGGTCTGCGATACCGGTCCCGGCTTCGCGCGAGCCCCTGTAACGCCGCCCAATGCAACGAGCGAGAGCGGCCGCGGCCTCTACATCGTCTCGCAGCTGGCCGGTCAGTTGCTCCGCGCGCGTACCGGCAACCGGCACCGGGTCAGCGTCGTGCTTCCGGTCGTCCCAGCCGGCGGTGAGCGGCGGGTGGAACTTTTGGCCGCCGCTGCGAAGCCACAGCCGATGGACAACGTGACCGAGATCCTGCGCCTCCCGTCGCCCGCTCCGAAGCCACAATCGCTCGCCTTTGACGGGCGTTTGTTATGGATGGGGTCGATTGCGACAAACCGGCTATACGCGCTCCGCCCGACACAGTGGACCGTTGAAGAGGAAGCTGCCGCACCCGGCAAGCCGTACGGCATGGCCGTCGTTGGCGACGAGTTGCGCGTGATCTGCAGCGAGGGCGCCGAAGACCACCGCATGGTGCGTCGCTTCGTTCCCGGCCACGGCTTCAAGACGCAGGGCGCCTTCCAATGCCCCGATGACACGGGCTCGCACCTCGGTTACGACGGCGACCTGCTCTACGTCAGCCAGTGGTACAACCAGCGCATCGTCGGCGTCGACGAGATGGGCGACGTTGTGACGCTGATCGCCGTTCCCCACGGCATCTGCGGCCAAGTCGTCGTCGACGGGCGCTTCTACTTGCTCACCACCGACGACGAGGACACCCAGGACTACTGGCTCACGCGCGTCGACGCGCGAAACGGATCGCCGAAATCCGAGGACATCGCACGCGTGCCGTTCGCCGCGCGCGGGCTCGCGTTCGACGGATCGAAGTTCTGGACGAACCACCGCGAGCGCGACGAGATCGTCGCCTTCGCAAAACCATAAGCGACAACTGCTTTAGGACGCGGCGAGATCGGCGTTGCGGCGCTCCGGCGCGACGACTGCGCCGGCAAGCGTCATCACGATGACCGCGACGAAGGCGAGGACCATGAAGAAAGCCATCGCGGTCGCATAGTTCGCCTCGCCGGAAGGAGATGCGAAGCGTCGCGCGGCGAGCAGCGCCTCGATTTGCAGCGTTCCCGCGGCGATGAGGTTGCCGAGTTGGTACGTGAAGCCCGGGAAAGTGCCGCGCAGGAGCGGCGGCGCGAGTTCGTTCAGATGAGCCGGGATGATTCCCCACGCGCCCTGCACCGCGAACTGCATGACGAATCCGCCAAATGCCAACATCGCAATGGTGTGGCTGAAGACCCAAAGGGGAATCAGCGCGATCCCAAGCGCGGCGCTGATGACGATCGCAAGCCGCCGCCCGATGCGTTGGGATATCCAGCCGAAGAAGATGCCGCCGGCAATCGCGCCCAGCGAGGCGATGGCGCTCACCGTACCGACGAGCTGAGGCGAAAGGCCGACCTGCTTCGTGAGGAACGTTGCATACGAATCTTGAGAGCCGTGCGACATGAAGTTAAACGCTGCCATGAGCAACATTCCGTAAATGAAAAGCGGCAAGTGACGGCGCAGCGAGGCGAGCAGTGCATCGCCTCTAAACGCGAGGCGCTCAGCCGCGCCGGCTTTCCACGCGGGCGATTCCGGCACGTTCGCTCGGATGAAAAGGATTAGGAGCGCGGGGAGTGCGCCGATCGCGAACATGCCCCGCCAGCCGATGAGTGCATAGAGGGATGCGAGCGTGATGCTCGCGAGCAGGCTGCCGACGGCGTAGCCTTCTTGCAAGATGCCGCTGAAGAGCCCGCGTTTGGCCGACGGGAGCGATTCCATTGCGAGGGCGGCGCCCAGGCCCCACTCGCCGCCCATCGCGATGCCGAAGATCGCGCGCAGGACGAGAAAGACCGTGAGGTTCGGCGAGAAGGCCGTGAGCAACTCGAGAAGCGAGTAGAGGCCGACGTCGATCATCAGCGGCGTACGTCGCCCATAGCGGTCGGCGAACCAGCCGAAGATCAGGGCGCCAACGGGCCGCAAGGCGAGCGTAAGCGTCACCGCGACGGCAATAGAGGCGACGCTCTGGTGAAAATCGTCCGCGAGATGCGGGACGACGACGATGACCAGGAAGAAGTCGAACGCGTCGAGCGTCCATCCGAGAAAGCACGCGACGAAGGTCTTGTTCAGGGGGAGATCGAGGGCGCGGGCGACGCCGATGGAAAGTTGCCGGTCGAAGCGGAAGGTCCCGGCGAGGGCGGCGCGCTTGCGGAGGGCAACTCGTCGCCGTACAGCACGAAGAGCCAGGTTTCGCCGCGCTTGCTCGTCACTTGCGGCGGCGTGATCGCGAAGTGTAGGGTCGTGCCGGAGACCGTCGATTTCGCGTAGGATCCGACGAAGGTGTCGGTGTGTCGATTACGGCGTGCGGTCGTCTCATGGAAAAGCTGCACCGCGAAGCCGCGGCCGCCGACCTGCCCTTGTGGGAGAATGAAATCAGCGGAGGCCGTGCCGTTGAGCGCGACGTCGGCGTTGGTCGTGACGCGCAGCGCGATCAGCGCGGTGGTCGCGACCGATTTCGTGTTCGGGCTCACCATTGCGGGCGCATCGTGGGGTTGCGCCTCAAGCTTGAGCGTGATCGACGGCGTTGCGCTCGGCGACGGCGCGGGCGATGATGATGCGCTTGCCAAGGGTTGCGGCGTCTGCATGGGCGACGATGCGCTCGGTTTCGGACTCGGCGTCGAGACGGGAACGTTCAAGTGGATGATGCAGCTATAGCCGTTGACCTCGGGGCACCGCACGCCGTTGACCGCATCGGCAAAGGCGTACGTCGCGGTGTCGCCGGGAGGCGCGCTCGGCGTCGGCGTCACATGCCCCGCCCCCGCGGGCGCACCCGATGCGCCGGGCATGGCGTTCGCGCCCGGCTGCACCGGCGGAGTGATGCCGCCAGGCGCGGAGGTTCCCGAGCCGTAGTCGCCCGAGCATGCGGCGAGCGCAAGCGCCAGGCCGGCAAGGATGATGGTAATTCGCTGCATTGATTTCTTGGAGAACCTTTAGGAAAGAGAAAGAACTTCCGAGCGCAACTCTTCTATAAAGGATGCGACGGTGAGGGTGCGCTTTTCCTCGACCCCTCGCTGATTCACATTCAGGGTCCCCTCCGCAACCTCTTGCTTTCCGGCCACTAAGACGTAGGGAACCTTCTGCGTCTTCCAATGGCGAATCTTGTAACCGAGCTTCTCGTTGCTCTCGTCGATCTCGACGCGGAATCCCGCCCCTCGGAGCTGCGCTGCCGCTTCGTGTGCGTAAGCGGCCTGCTGCTCGGAGATCGGCACCACGACGGCCTGCACGGGAGCAAGCCAAGCGGGAAAGGCGCCGCCGAAATGCTCGATGAGGATTCCGAAGAAGCGCTCCAGCGATCCGGCCAACGCGCGATGAATCATCACCGGGCGGTGCTCGCGCCCGTCGCTTCCGCGATAGGTGAGGTCGAAGCGCTCGGGGAGCATGAAGTCGACTTGCACCGTGCCGAGTTGCCAGGTGCGTCCGAGCACGTCGCGGACGTTGAGATCGAGCTTGGGACCGTAGAAGGCACCGCCGCCTTCATCGACCGTATACGGGAGTTTCGAACGCTCGAGCGCGGCGCGGATCGCTTGTTCCGCGGTGTCGTCGGTCGCGCCGCGGAGCAACGGTTCGCGTGTCGAGAGATAGCAGAAGAAGTCGCTGAACTTGAAGGCTCGCATCAAACGCAGCGCTTCGTCCATCGCCTGCTCGAACTCGTGTTGGAGCTGATCCGGCCGCAAGAACAGATGTCCGTCGTCGGTCGTGAAGCCGCGGACGCGCGTGAGGCCGTGCAAGACGCCCGAGCGCTCGAAGCGATAGACGGTCCCGAACTCCGAGTAGCGCAACGGCAGGTCGCGATAACTGCGCAGACGGCTCTTGTAGATCAAGATGTGGCCGGGACAGTTCATGGGCTTGAGGCGAAAGCGCTGCTCCTCCACCTCGATCGGCCCAAACATATTCAGCCCGAAGTTCTCGAGATGCCCGGAGATCTCGTAGAGTTTCTCGCTCACGATGTGCGGGGTAACCACCGGCAGATATCCGCGTTCGCGTAAGCCTTCGCGGATGAAATCCTCGATGATGCCTCGCACGATCGCGCCCTTCGGATGCCAAAAGACGAGTCCGCCGCCGGCGGATTCCTCGATGGAGTAGAGATCGAGTTCTGCGCCGAGCTTTCGGTGATCGCGCTTCTGCGCTTCCTCCAGTTGTTGCAGATACTCGTCCAGTTCGTGTTGCGTGTGCCAGGCGGTGCCGTAGATGCGCTGCAACATGGGGTTTTTCTCGTCGCCGCGCCAGTACGCGCCCGCGACGCTCTGCAGCTTGAACGCACGGATCTCGCCGGCGCGCTTCGCGTGGCCCCCGCGGCAGAGATCGGTGAACTCGCCGATGCTGTAAAGCGTGATCGGCTGCCCCTCCGGAATCTCGCTCGCGACCTCCACTTTGTACGGATTATCGCGAAAGGCCGCGATCGCTTCGTCGCGCGAGACCGCACGCCCGGTCATCTCATAGTCGGCGGCGATGATCTCGCGCATGCGATCTTCGAGCCTTTCCAAATCCTGCGGCGTGAACGGCGTGGCGCGGTCGAAATCGTAATAGAACCCGTTCTCGATCGCGGGGCCGATGGTCGGCTTCGCATCGGGGAAGAGGTCCTGGACGGCATACGCGAGCACGTGCGCCGCCGTGTGACGCAGTTCGGGCAGTTCGGTCATGCTCAGGCGCCGTTTCGGCGGAGATAGGCTGGTTGGCCTCTCCCGGCTTAAGGACAAGTTAATGAAGGCTCATCTATCCATGAAGGAATGAGGCGAGCGATTCTTGCGCCGGCGCTGCTCTTGCTTGTGGCTTGTTCGGGGGGTTCACCGGGGCTGCTCGCGGCGACGCAGCTGACCGGCGCGGGGTCGACGTATGATTACCCCTTCTTTTCCAAAGCGTTTTTCGAATACAACAAGAGCCATCCGAACGTGCAGGTCAACTATCAATCGATCGGAAGCGGCGGCGGCATCGCGCAATTCACGCAGCGCACGGTCGACTTCGGAGCGACCGACGTGCCGATGAGCGGCAGCGAGGTCGCGGCGGCCCAGACCGGCGGCAGCGGACCGGTGTTGCAGGTCCCAGTCGCGCTCGGCGGCGTTTCCATCACGTACAACCTCCCCGCGGTGCACGGCGTGCGCCTTTCCTCGGCCGTGCTCGCCGACATCTTCCTCGGGAAAATTACCGAGTGGAACGCCCCCGCGATTGCGAGGCTGAATCAAGGGATCGCGCTGCCGAAAACGCCGATCGTCGTGGTGCATCGTTCCGACGGATCGGGCACGACGTACATCATCACCGACTTCCTGAGCCGCGTGTCGCCGGAATGGAAGTCGAAGGTCGGCACGGGAAAGAGCGTCAGTTGGCCCGCGCCGAGCAGCGTGGGCGGCAAGGGAAGCGAAGGGCTTGCCGGGCTCATCCGTCAAACGCCGGGCGCGATCGGCTACGTCGAGTACGCCTACGCCTTGCAGAATCAGATGGAGCAAGCGCTGCTCGAGAACGCGGCCGGCAAATGGGTCTCCGACACGCCGGCAGGCGTTCGCGCCGCAGCCCTATCGAGGCCCGACCTCAGCCCCGAGCACTTTTCGATCGTCGATCAGAACTGCGCGGCCTGCTATCCGATCGCCGGCTACAGTTGGGTCGTGGCGTACCAGAATCCGCAGGACAAGTCGCGCGCGAAGGTGCTGCAACAGGTTCTTGCGTGGCTCGTCGGAGCGGATGCGCAGCGCATGGCGGGAACCCTCGATTACGTGCCGCTTCCGGAGAACATCCAGGCGCTCGCGCACAGGACCCTCGGCTCGATGCGCGTATAGCGCCCGGGCGTGGATCAACCGGCACAACGACGGCGAAAGTATGCCGCGGTTGCGGCGAGCGACCGGGCATTTCTCTTCGCCGTCTACGCGGCTGTAGGAATTTTCGTCTTACTGGTCGCGTTGCTTTTTGTCTCGCTCGTGCACGGCTCGTGGCCGGCACTGCGAGCGTTCGGCGCGCGTTTCCTGTGGACGTCTGCGTGGAATCCGGTGACGAATCAGTTCGGCGCGCTGCCGTTGATCTTCGGCACGGTCGTGAGTTCCTTCATCGCGATCCTCTTGGCCGGCGTCGTCGGGATTCTCGCGGCCGCATTTCTCGCTGAGTTCGCGCCGCGATGGCTCGCGCGCCCGCTGAGCTTCATCATCGAGTTGCTCGCGGCCGTGCCCAGCGTCGTCTTCGGCCTCTGGGGGCTCTTCGTGCTTGCCCCGGCCGTGCACAATTCCATCGGCCCGTTCCTTCAGAAGACGCTGGGCTTCTTGCCGATCTTTGCGGGACCGATCTCCGGGGTCAGCCTTTTTACGGCCGGATTGGTGCTCGCGCTGATGATCCTGCCGACGGTGACCGCGATCAGCCGGGAGGTGATCTCCGCGATCGCCAGGGATCAGCGTGAGGCGTCGATGGCGCTCGGCGCGACGAAATGGGAAACCGTTGCGGGCGTCGTGCTTCCGGCGGCGCGCGTCGGCATTTTCGGCGCGATCGTTCTCGCGCTCGGGCGCGCGCTCGGCGAGACCATTGCGACGACGATGGTGATCGGCAACCGGCCGGAGATCGCCGCATCGCTCTTCGCTCCATCGTACACGCTCGCGAGCGTGATCGCGAACGAGTTTACGGAGGCAAACGGCCAAGTCTACGTGAGCGCGCTCGTCGAGTTGGGACTATTGCTCTTCTTGGTGAGTTTCATCGTCAACGGGTTCGCGCGGCTCCTGCTCTACACGGTGTTGAGGAGGGGTTGATGCGAGGCCGCCGCATCCGGAGCTTCATCGGAATCTTGCTGACGGCGTTCTGCGCCTCGCTCGGTGCGCTCGCTCTGCTGTTGATCTTCGGATACGTGCTCTTGCAGGGATTCCGCGCGCTGAACCCGGCGTTCGTGAGCCAGTTGCCGGTGCCCGTCGGCGAGCCCGGCGGCGGCGTCGGGAACGGCATCGTCGGAAGCGTCATCACGGTTGCGCTCGCAACGGCCATTGCGATGCCGATCGGCTTGCTCTCGGGGCTGTTCCTCGCGCTCTTCGGGCGCGGTTGGTTTCCGAACGTCGTTCGATTCCTCTCCGACGTGCTCTCGGGAATCCCGAGCATCGCCATCGGGCTCTTTGCGTACATCGTGTTCGTCGCACCGTTCCGGCACTTTTCCGCAGTCGCGGCATCGTTCGCGTTTGCAATGCTGATGCTCCCCGTGATCTTGCGCACCTCGGAAGACGCCGTGCGATCGGTCCCACGCGAGATTCGCGAGGGGGCGCTCGCATTGGGAATGTCGGAGTACGCGACCACGATGCGGATCGTCGTTCCGGCGGCGCGTTCGGCCATCATCACGGGGTTGCTGCTCTCGATCGCCCGCGTCACCGGCGAAACGGCGCCGCTGCTCTTCACCGCTTTCGGCAGCCAGTTCTGGGAGGTGAATCCCACCAACCCGACGGCCGAGCTGCCGCTGCAAATCTTCAACTATGCGATCTCGCCGTACGAGAGTTGGCACCAGCAAGCCTGGGCCGGCGCGTTGCTGCTCATCGCCGCGGTGTTCGTGCTCAACGTCCTTGCCCGGCTCGTGCTCTCGCCAAGGGTCAGCCGATGATCGCGCTCGAAGCGCCGCTGCGCGTCAAGAACCTCAACGCGTACTACGGCTCGCGCCAGGCGCTCGCGGACGTGAGCATGGACTTTGCGACCTCCTCGATCACCGCGCTGATGGGCCCGTCGGGATGCGGAAAGACCACGCTGCTGCGTTGCCTGAACCGAATCCATGAGATCTTGCCGGGCACGCGCGTGGAGGGGAAGGTGTTGCTCGACGGAGAGGACGTTTACGAATCCGGCATGAGCGTGATCGAGCTACGGCGTCGCGTCGGCATGGTATTCCAGCGTCCAAATCCGTTCCCGACGCTTTCCGTCATCGGCAACGCGCTCTCCGGGATTCCGTCGGGTGCGCCACGCCGCGAACGGCTGGCGACCGCGGAGCGGGCACTCCGCTCGGCTGCGCTCTGGGACGAGGTCAAGGACAAGCTGCAAAAGCCGTCGACGGTGCTCTCCCTGGGGCAACAGCAACGGTTGTGCATCGCCCGCGCGCTGGCGGTGAGTCCGGAAGTGCTGTTGATGGACGAGCCGACGGCGTCGCTCGACCCGATCTCTACGCTGAGCATCGAGGAGTTGATGAAATCGCTCGCGGAGCATTACACGCTCGTGATCGTGACGCACAACATGCAACAGGCTGCCCGCGTCTCGGATTACGCCGCATTCATGCTTTCCGGTGAAGACGCCATCGGACGCCTCGTCGAGATGGGCGAGACCTCGCGCATCTTCACGAATCCCTCGGATCGCCGAACCGAGGACTACATCACCGGCCGTTTCGGTTAGCGCGCCGCGTCAGCGCGAAGCGGTAAACTCGAAGAGCGAGTGACCGTCGACGGGGCTGCCGATCGCGTGGAAGCGCGGGTCGTTGAGTGGCTTCGCCGCGCTCGTGACCACATAGACCGGTTCGCGCGACGACCATGCTGCATACTGCGAAGCGAACTCGAGCGGATGCGCCGCGACGATCGTACGCCCGGCAAACGATCCGTCGGCATACGCTCCGTAGGCCAGCGTCGTTGCATCGGCCCAGGGCGTGACGACGATCACGTTTCGCGGAAGCGATTGTGAGAGCCACGAAATCAGCGCTCGGTTCGAGACCGCGCTCTGCGCTCCGGCGACGCCGTGGTTTGCGATCGCGAGGTAAATGGCATTGCCGAGCAGCACGAGCGCCCACACCCACCGTCGAGGATCGATCGTCCACGTGAACTCGACGGTGACGGCGCCTGCGAGCAATGCCGCAATCCACATGACGAGCATGAGATAGCGCGATGGGTCGCCTTCGGTGCCGGCGAGCGCAAACGCCGTGAACGCCGACGAGATCGCCCCCACGAGCAGCATGATGCAGATCGCCGCTCTTCGGTGAAGAAGAAGCAGAATGCCGAGCACCATCACGACGACGAAGACGATGTCGTAACCGCTGTGAATCGTGCCGTAGAGCGCCCGCAGGTCCCCGAGCCAATTTCGCGGATCGACGATGCCCGCCCAAAGCGGCGTCGCGCCGAAGGACGCGCCGGTGACTTCGCTGATGAAGCCAGCCTGCGTGCTCGGGGCATTCGTGTCCCAGTAGACGCGCGCGGCGGGGGGCGCGAGCATTTGCACGGCGTCGACCGGGTGCCGTTCGAGTGCAGCAGAGCGGAGCGGAAGATAGGCATAGCATCCGAGCAGCAGGACGAAGATCGCGATGCTCGCGCCGAGATTAGCGAAGGTCAGGTTTCTTGCGCGAGCCGCGAGTGCGACGATGAAGCAAGGCAGCAGCCAGATGGCAATCGGATGAACGGCAAATGCCGCGCCCCACAACGCAAAGGCGGTGACGATATCGCGCGTTCGCTCGTGCTTCAGCCATCCGGCGAGATAGTAGAGCGTCATCACTTGGAGAAGGAGCGCCAGATCTTGCGTGTCGGCTTGCGCGCCGTGGAACCAGATGATGCGTGCCCACGCAAAGCAGAGAAACGCCCCGAGTGAGGTCACGGGGCCGACGCCGATGCGCAATGCGGTGATCACGCCGGCGACGCAGGTAAACGACATGCACAGCGCACCGAAGAGGTTCATGCGATAGGCCAGCGAGTCGAGCCCGACCGCATGCGAAAAGAGCCAACCGAGCAGCACGAAAAGCGGATAGCCCGTCGGGTGCGGGATGCCTAGGAGATACGGAACGCCTTGCATCTCCGCGAGATCGCGCGAGGCTACGTCGTGGGAGAGCGAGAGCGCGTAGGTGAGCATCGGCACGACAAAAGCCAGTGCCACGACGAAGCGGTGCCGGTGATGGTGCGCCGTGCGAATGGTGTGATATCCGCCGTGGAGCATCCGCGCGTAGCCGAGATATTCCATCATCGCTCCTTGGGAAGACACGAGCGGCCGGCGGCATGACGCCGGCCGACTCCAAGCGCTCGCTTTGCAGGCCGCTTGGCCGGCTCCTGCTTGGCGGCGGGCGGAATGTGGGTATGCCTCTAGGGCCGCAACGGCAATGCGAAGGGAGTTCACCGATGGCAGTCTGCGAATGCGAAGCCTGTACCTGCAACGTACGAACCGAGCGCGACTTCTGCTCCGAAAGCTGCAAGGGTTGCGACGAGAACGCTGAGATATGCCGCTGCGAACATCCGGATTGCGCGGGGGGCGAAGTCGAGGAAGAGTTGTTCGAGGACAGGGTCATGTAACGGCGCGGGCCAAGGCGCCACTCGTACGCGGCATACGCGTGCGCTGACGCGCCCACTCCGAGCGCGCGCGCCTGTGCGAAGGCACGAGAAGCGCGCAGAGGAAGGAAGCCGCGAAACGCCGCATGATGCCGATAATGCGAAGGCCGATGCTGTCCTTCCTTGTCCTATTCGCGCTTGGAGCATGCTCTCACGCGCAAACGACGACGCAGACAACGCAGACGATGCAGAGTCCGCAAGCCGGCGCTGCGATGACCACGTCACCGAGTCCGTCGCCGACGCCGGCATTTTCAGATTTGAATGGAGTGGCGAACGCTCCGCTCATCGATCAACTCACGCAGTTGCAGGTCTATTGGCCGCCCGGTGGCCCCTTCTTCCCGGGCAAACCAGTATTGCGCCGCGAGTTCGTGCGCTGGTTGATGCGCGCCGATGCGGCGATTTGGGCGAGCGACGCAGCGAAGCAGATACGGCCGGCGGTCACGGGTTCGAAGGCGTACTTCCGCGACGTGCCTGCGACCGACCCGGATTTTGGCGCGATCGAGGGCATGCACGACGCTGGAATCGCGATCGGTTTTCCCGACAAGACCTTCAGACCGGATCGACCGATCACGCGTGAAGAGGCGCTCTCCATCAAGGCGTACGTCGATTGCGGCGCCCCGGATCCGATGCTCGCCGACGATCTCGCGCAAGCCTATTATCAACTCCCTCCATGGCGGGACGCGCACGCGATCTCGCACGCTTACGTATCGACAATCGCGAGTTGTCTGCTCCAAGATCAAGGCACGACCGGACCGAACCAGCTCGACACGATCGGTCGCACGTTCGGCGCCATCATCGCACTCGATCCGAAGCGGCCGCTGAATCGGGCGGAAGCCGCCGGAATGATCTGGAAGATCGGCGAGCAGAAACCGGATCTGAACAACTTCCCGCCGCGATCCGCCGCCGACGCTCTCGGGCCCTCTCCGACGCCGCAGCCGACCTAGCGACGAAGGCATAGGGCACCCGCTTGCAGAACCTCGCCCGCCGAGAGGAGGTGAAATCGATGAATCGATATCTTGCGTCATTTCTGACAGCGGCGTTCCTGGCGACGGGCATTGCCGCGGCGGCGACGATGGCCAAGCCCACGCCGACCCCGAAGGGGCACATGACCGGCCACATGACCACCCATCACGCCACGCCGAAACCCAAGGCTACCCCTAAGCCCAAGCCCAAGCCTACGCACAAGCCGTAAGCCGAGAAACGCCCTTTTTCATCGGTCAATCAATCGGCGCAGCTACGATGCTGCGCCGATTTCTTTTCCGGTCAGCTCCTCTGGCAGAGAGAGTAGACGGCGTGGTTGGCCTGCGCGTTCATCGGCGTCCCGACGTCGCGCGCGTAGACCGCCAGGTAGGTAGCACCGCTGTACGACGTCATCAGCATCTCGACGTCCTGTGGCCCGTGCGACTGCGAGCTCATTCCGCGTCCGGTGATCAATATCGCCGGATGCTTACCGCAGATGGTAATGCTCTTCTGCGTGTACGTTTCCATGTTGTTGATTTCGGAATGTTGCATCGCCGTCTTCGGGTCGACGGTAACCGGCAGCCGAACGAGCACGAGCGTCTGTTTGCGATCCGTGGTGTGCCACGCCTGGAAGCCGAAGAAGCTCGGCGTTGCCGTCCAGCCCGCCGGCGGCTGGAAGTCGATCGATTGCGTCGGGCTGGAGCATGCCGCAAGCGCAACGATCGCGGCGAGCAATGTGATGCGGATGCCCATCGCGCAGGGATTTAACGCCGCCCGCGCCCTCCCTGCACCGTCGCTTCCCTCAGCCGCTAGATGCATCGAGTTCCGGAACAATGAGGCCGGATGGGGCCCGGCGCTTGCGGCCCGATCGCGATGCCGTCGTTCGCGTACGCGCGGATGTACTGGAACGACAAGAATCCATACCCTTTGTTGCCGAAGCTCAGCCCGAAGCTGTTGCGGAAGATGAAGTAGCCGCCGCCGGGGAATGCCGTCGACTGGCGGAAGCCGACGAGATCGATCGAGTGCCCGTCGAACATCGGCGGATTGGCGCCGGTATTGGCGCTTCTGGGATAATCCTTGAGCAGAGGCACGCCCCGAACGGTAACGGTGGCAAAGTTCGTGAGCCACCAAATCCCCGTGGCGACCGGGCGCCCCGAGCGTAGAATGGCGAGGATGTGTTGCAGTTCCGCTTCCGTCATCCCCGTCTGGTCGTTCCAGACTTTGAGGATCGTAAACGAATAGCGCACCGGGAACATTGCCTCGGCCGCTGCGATCGTCGCTGCGCTCGGCGTGTCCGGGTGCGCGGGATTGTACGCAGCGCGATAGGGCATTTCCGCGGCGGTGGCGATGGCGTAATCGTGAAATCCGGGTATGAACTTGGTGAAGAATCCGCCGTCGGCGTCTTCGCCCGTTGCCTGATTGCCGGCCCAGTTGAGGTATTCTGGGGATAAGTGCAGCCCGCGCGGCGTTCCCGGCATGCCCGCCTTTTGGTATTCGATTAGAAAAGTCGTGGCGAAGACAGTGCACGTGCCGCGGTTACCCTGGTTGCGGATGTGCAACCCGTACTGCCTGATCTTCGGGCGAAGGTCGACTTCCGGCGACAGCCCGGACATGAAGTGCTCGATGAAGATGAGATGGATGGGTGTCGCTGGGCGCCACAGGGGAGCGGCGCTCGTCGCGACCCCTGAGAGCAGAAACGCCGATGCCAGCAACGAGGCGAGAAACTTGTACATGTGCGTCCTCCTGAACTGCGATTGACCTCAGGAGGAGGCTTCCCCACCGCGGCCAAGCTTTCCACCTAAAATCGCCTTATCGAGCGCGCTGCTTGCGCGGATGAACGCCGAGTTCCTTCCACGATTTCTCGGAGAGATTCACGCCGTAATACTTGGCGGCTTTCTTGATGTTCTCGAATGCAAGGCTACGATCTTCTTCAGAGGCGTCAGTAACCTGATCGAATCGCGCGACCGCATTGCGCACGTGACGCGCATCGGTCAGCGGCTCTTTGCGCTGCTTCGGAAAGGCGAAGACGCTGTCCGGCAGGTCGCTTTGCGCAGTCAGACGGCCGTGCTTTTCATGGGGCTTCCAAGTCGCTCGCATGTCGCCATTTTACCCCGGGCCAGTCGCTTGCAACCGTAATTGGGAGGTGCGCAGGAACCATCCACATGATGAAGGGGCGATGGCCGGCGGATCCCGAGAGGTATTGATCGTGGGCGCGGGACCCACGGGGCTTACCCTCGCCATTTGGCTCACGAGGCTCGGGATTCGAGTGCGCATCATCGACAAGAATCCCGGGCCGGCCGCATTCTCTCGGGCTCTCGGCGTGCAGGCGCGTACCCTCGAGTACGATCGTCAGCTGGGGTTTGCGGACGAGATCGTGGAGCAGAGCATCCATGCCCTCGGCCTCAATCTGTGGGTGAAGAGCACCAGAGCCGCGCGCGTGCTCTTCGCGGAAATCGGCGAAGGGCTGAGCCCGTATCCGTTCGTGATCGTCTATCCGCAAGACGAGCACGAGAGATTGCTGATCCAACGCTTACTGGCGTTGAACGTCGAGGTCGAGCGGCAGACCGAGTTGATCGCTCTCGAGCAAGATGCATTCCGCGTGCAAGCGACGCTACGTAGCCCGGCCGGCGAGATGACGTGTGCGGCGGCTTATGTCGCCGGCTGCGACGGAGCGCATTCCACCGTGCGCGAATCGCTCTCGATCGGCTTTCCGGGCGGAACGTACACGGGGCTCTTCTACGTCGCCGACGTCCAGGCGAGCGGCCCGGCTGTCAACGGCGAAGTGAATGTCGATCTGGACCAAGCCGACTTGCTGTTGGTGTTTCCGATGAAAGGCGAGGGCCGCATTCGACTGGTTGGGACGGTTCGCGAGGACGCCATGACCGCAGACACGCTGACCTTTGAAGACATCAGTTCTCGCGCGATCGAGAATCTCAAGCTCGACGTGACAACCGTGAACTGGTTTTCCGATTACAAGGTTCATCATCGAGTGGCTTCGAGCTTTCGCAGAGGGCGCGCATTTCTCGTGGGCGACGCGGGGCATCTTCACAGTCCCGTCGGCGCGCAGGGAATGAACACCGGCATCGGAGACGCGGTAAATCTGGCATGGAAAATCGCCGCGGTCCTGAAGGGCCGCGCCCCGGAAGCGCTGCTCGATACCTATGAGATCGAGCGCATCGCCTTTGCGCGGCGCTTGGTCGCGACGACGGACCGGATCTTCACGTTCGCGACGAGACGAGGCCCCGTTGCCCGATGGGTGCGCACCCGCGTCGTCCCGTCTCTCGGCGCGACGCTGTTGCGGCTCCGCCCTGTTCGGCAATTCATGTTTCGAACGGTATCCCAACTCGGCGTCAACTATCGAATCAGCTTACTGAGCGTCGGCAAGGCAGGAAGCGTGCGCGGAGGCGACCGGTTGCCGTGGGTCCAGCTAACGCCCGATGGCGCAGACAACTTCGTTCCGCTTCGTTCGTTGGAATGGCAGGTCCACGTCTACGGCGATCCACGACCGGGCTTGGCCGGCCTCTGCGAGGAGATGCATCTCGCGCTACAGGTGTTTCGTTGGATGCCTGAGATGCGCAAAGCTGGCTTGATGCATTCAGCGCTATATCTCGTGCGCCCGGACGGGTACGTTGCCCTCGCAGATCCCGACAGTAGTCCCGAAAGATTGAGCCGCTACTTCAAAGGTCACGGCTTGCGATGTAATCCCGGCGGCCCAGAAGTCACGAGCGTCCGCTAGCGCGAGGCTGCCTTGAACCCGCCATACGTGAGATAGATGCCAAGAATGAGCGCGAGCGCGGCGTCTAGATAGAAGAGCTGCGAGTAGGCGGGCCCCCACACGGCGACTCCAGCAGCCGCCGGAGGCGGTAGAAACAAGAAGAGCAAGCCTTTGATCAACGTCGCCCAGCCCACGAGCGTCACGATGACCGGCAGCGCGCCGCCCGACCAGACATTATGGCTCAAGATCATCGCCACGCCCGCAGCGAGCAGGGTCAAGCCGAAGACGAACAATACGGGCCCGTCGTGAACGAGCGCCATCACCATCGTTACCATCGCTTGCTTTTGTGCAAACATCGGTAGCGAGATGAGGATGCAATAGATCCCGATGAGCTTGCTGAGGAACACGGTGCGTGCCTGCATTTGATCTCCTCCGTAACTTCTTAGCGGCAGTCTCGATCGAACCAGTCGAGCGTGGAATGGGTGGTTGGAACGCCGCGGGTGCGTGGGACGTAAGCCACCTTTTGATAGGCAACCTGCCCGTTCGGGCACCGTTGCCTTCCCGAGACGGCGAGGATAGCCGCGTACGTGTGGAAATGTCCCTCAGCGCAGTTCGGGGTGCAATCGTTCGCGTGCATTGTTGCGGTAGCGGTGGCGAACGGTTCGCCCCAACTGCTCCAGCGTACGCCATCGGCGTAAACGCCCCCGTCACCGCAAGCAAAGACCACCGATGTCGGGCGCACTCCCGGCTTGCCCTGGCAGTCCGGGAGCGCGGTGATGCGCGTTTGAGTAAGCGCGTGGGTCGGGGAACTGAGGATGACGGCGAGCGTCGCGAGGCTCGCCAAGGCAAGGCGGCGTAGCATTTTCTCTCCTCACTCGTGCGGCTTTCCGTTCGCTTTCTCGGAGCGGGCGCTAGGCCCTGGCTTCCGGCCGAAGAATCGTACGCCATGTCGCTTGAAGCGCTCGATACGGTTGCTGCACTGCTTACGGTTGTCATCGTCGCCGGCACGGCGACCGCGGCTTTGATTCAGTTACGTCATCTGCGTACCGGGAATCAAATCAATTCCATGCTTACGATCGGCGCAAACTTCAACGACGCGGCCTACAACGATGCTGAGGATCTCATCCGGCGTCATCTCGAGCGTTTACCCGAAGCGTGTTCGGAGGTTACAAATCCACAATCCATGGCCCATTTCTGATAAGTGAGCGATATCGGCGGTCCGGACATCCGCCCGGTCGGATGAGCAAGAAGGTCGCTAAGAATTTTGATGATTACGCGGATCGCTTTCCGAAAGCGGTGCAGCAGCTCTTGCGGAAGATGCGGCAGACGATTCGGGAAGCCGCGCCCGAAGCGACGGAGATCATCAGCTACCAGATCCCGGCATTTCGGCTCCACGGCATCCTCGTCTGGTTCGGCGCGCACACCAACCACATCGGCTTTTATCCCGGCGCTTCCGGGGTCGCGGCGTTCAAAAAAGAACTGTCGTCGTACAAATCAGCCAAGGGTTCCGTGCAGTTTCCATTCGACGAACCGCTTCCACTCGCGCTCGTCACGCGAATCGTAAAATATCGCTTGAACGAACAGCGAGCGAAACGATGTTCGTGATTCTTGGTGCCGGCGGCCCGATCGGAAACGAGCTGGCCCCAATCCTTACGGCAAAGAATGCGCCGGTCCGACTGGTCGGGCGTAATCCCAAACCGCTCGCCGGCGCCGAGGTGTTCGCGGCGGACCTCTCCGATCGCGAGCAGACCCTCGCGGCCGTCTCCGGAGTCGAGCGTGGTGTGTCTGCTCGCGGGCCTGAAGTACGATCTCGCGGTTTGGCGAGAACTCTGGCCGCGGATCATGGCGAACACGATCGAAGCCTGCAAACGGGCGCAGGCAAGGCTGATCTTCTTCGACAACGTCTACATGTACGGAAGAGTAAAGGGCCCGATGACGGAGCAAACGCCGTACGCGCCTTGCAGCAAGAAGGGCGCGGTTCGCGCGGAGATCGCAACCGCGCTCATGGACGAAGTCAAAGCGGGCAATCTCACGGCGATGATCGCCCGCTCGGCAGACTTCTACGGACCGAATACCAAGAACGGCGTGCCGAACGTTCTCGTCTTCGAGTCCTTCGCAAGAGGAGCCAGGGCCTCGTGGCTGGTGAACGCCAAGGTGCCGCACTCGCTCACGCTTACGCGCGATGCAGCGCGCGGCGTGGCGATGATCGCGGAGCGGGAGTCCGCGTGGAACCAAGTGTGGCATTTGCCCACCGCACCCGACCCGCCGACCGGCAAAGAGTTCATCGAGATGGCTGCCGCGGAGTTCGGCGTCCCGCCAAAATATCGCGTGCTGAGCAGGCCAGTGCTCCGCATCGTGGGATTGTTCGACCCGCAGGTGCGGGAATCGTACGAAATGCTCTATCAAAGTGCCGCCCCGTACCTCTTCGACTCGACGAAATTCGCCACAGAGTTCGACTTCGCTGGAACGCCCTATCCCGAAGGCGTCCGAATCGTCGCAGAGTCGTATCGGCGCAAGCCCGAGACGGGGGTCGCATGAGCAGCCTTGCGTCGGGCGGGCCGGCGCCGAAACCCTATCTCAAGTTATCGTGTTATCGGGTGCGAGAGGCACTTTGCCCATGAAAGATAAATTCAAGCTCAATCCGCACGCTTCACATGCCATGACCGACTGGGAATTGTCCGTCGTTACTGTGGCAGACACCACTCGTTTCGGCCGCATTCGTCATTGTAAACGTTGCAGCGCCGACCATGCGTATACTGCCCGCAGCGAGACCATGCGTGATGAGCTTTACCGCGCTTGTTTAATGGGCTAAGTCGAATCGACATAGGGTAGCCGCCATGGATATAGCGGGCGTGCCCGACATGGGCCAGGTCTGAGGCCGCGCCCGTAGAAGCGAGCCTGCTTGCTTGAAGATTCAACCGGGGAGTAGGCAATGTTTGCAGCGCTAATTTCTCATAACGATTGCTCGAGCCTCGCCATCACCTTTATTGGCGGCGTGGAATGCGGCACCGCTCCAAGGGAGTTCGGAATATGCGCGTTACGTTCGGCGCGAGCAGGATGGTAGCAACAGCACGATTATTGCGGTTAAGCAGATCTGCAACTGCCGGCCGAGTGAAGCGGTGTCCATGATGCAGTCGGCGTTGCAGTCGTTGCCAGGGGCTTCGGTTCGAGTCGACGCGAATGCGACCATTTGCGGACAAGCCGCAGAGAGTTTGCTGGCGACTGGAATTGCGGACAAGGCGAGCGGCAGGCTTAACCTTGAGGTGTCGTTCTTTCGGAGTGGGCCCACGTTCTATATGCTAGAATATACGTTCCCGTACGCGGCGCCGATGCCGGACGCCGAAAGCGCTCTTCGGTCGCTTTGCCCGACGGGATAGCGCGAAGACAAGGACGAGCGAGGCCCTGACGACTATGGCTCATCGCGTGACGATACTCTGCGTATTCCTAGTAGCGCTTGCTGCTACCCATGGACACGCGATTGCGATAACCGAGTACTGTCCAGCGGAGATCGGTGCGGAGCGCGCGTTAGGAAGCGGCGGAAATGGCCCCGCTTCTCTGTGGAGCTACACGATCGAAGCGCGCGGCCCGAGGACGGTGGTCGGAACCATTGCCGTTCAGGCCGACGACGGATGGTACACGTTTCAGTTCCCTACCACGGTACTGACGGAAGCGGACGTGAAATACGATGCTCCATGGGCAACGATCACTCGCCGCGAGTTCGAGTCGTCGGTTTTGTATGTTGAGTTTCCGCACCCCATCGCCATCCAACTTTCCTGGGTCAGCAGTGTTTTGGTCTCCAATGATGTTGGATTTCCTTGGGATACGCGGCATATCATCGGGTGCGACCTCATGCCGGACGTGCAACCCCAATTAAGCGGGATGTTTTCTTTCGCCCGCTTGACGCCTGGCCCCGATCTCACGAGAATGCCCGGCCCACACGATGTTATCGTTCATGCAGTTCCGACCTCTGCGCCGGCGGGGTTTAGCGCGTGCGCGCAGCCGTTTCAAGGAGCCAGGGCGACGTCGCTCGCGGACGTACAATTCCCGCCGGGTTTGCAGATTACCATAAACGTCGAGGCAGTCGTAACCGTCGCGGTCAATGCTAATGGGGCGCTCGACGATGCCTGGCTTGACTTCCCGACGGGCATTCCTGCGCTCGATGCCGAGGCGTTGAGGGTAGCGCGTGCCTCGACGTATGCGAGCGGCGTCTCGCTTTGCCACCACGCGCCGGGCCTCTATTACTATATAGTCGACTTCGACCTCCCTCGTTAGCGTGCTGCTGTCGTTAAATGCTGCGAGCAAATCAACGGAGGCGTTCAAATGGCGCGGATTAAAAAAAGAGCCTCGGATTCACCGAGGCTCTTTTCTTCCTTTAGGATTCTTATTCGGGACAGTAGATGCCACCATAGGCGCTCGGATATTCAACCCATCCATATCCATTCCAATACCAGCAAGCATTACCCTGAAGGTAGAAAAATGTATTTACGCCATTCCAGAAAAACCACCAACCACGGTGGCCGCGCCAATAGACGGGAGAACCGTGCCAAGGCGCATGCCATTGGTGGCCTTGCGGCGATCCTCGGTAACCTTGGCTATGATAGGTGCCGTGCCCTTGGCTGTGATACGCGCCGTGCCCTTGGCTATGATACGTGCCGTGCCCCTGGCTTCCGCGGCTTCCATGATCACGCTGCGCTCCTAGTGCAGGGGTCATGAGCAGCCCTGCGCCTAGAGCGAGGGCGGTTATTGTTTTGAGTAAGTGCATTTTTGAGCCTTTCTTTCCTGAGTATAATACCCAGGAGGTCCCGCAAGCGACGGAGACGCCACAGTCTGTTGCAACGTAAATGCAACGCCTAGAGTTCCTCGGCCCGCCGATTCCCATATAACCCGCTTACCAACCAGGGAACACACACCTAGCCCACCGTCCGGCGCCGGGGCCGAGAACCGATTCGACACGGCGTGCGAGAACGTTGTTTGTGTTCGACCGATTTTGCGATATTATCCGAACATGGAGAAGACGCTACCGGACCTTCGTAAAGCACTCGCAGCGAACCCGAAAGCGAGGGCCCAATGGAGTGATCTCACGCCGATCGCGCGCAGGGATTTCACAAGCTGGATAGAGTCAGCCAAACAGCCGGACACACGCAGACGCCGAATCGCGGTCGCCTGCGATAAGCTTGCGGCCGGAAAACGACGCCCCTGTTGTTACGCAATCGTGCCACTGGATCTCCACACAGCTCTTGTAGACACTCCCAAAGCAAGAGCTCAATGGAGGAACCTCACTTCGGATGCACGCCGGGACTTTATCGATTGGATAAACTCAGCAAGAAAGCCCGCGATACGCGCTCAGCGAATCGCGAAAGTTCGCGTGATGCTCGCGCAGTGAAGGCGACGCCCTCGATCTGGCGTGTATTGCTGTGCGCACCGCAGACGCCCGG
This sequence comes from Vulcanimicrobiota bacterium, assembly GCA_963838895.1. Taxonomy (GTDB): domain Bacteria; phylum Vulcanimicrobiota; class Vulcanimicrobiia; order Vulcanimicrobiales; family Vulcanimicrobiaceae; genus Tyrphobacter. The sequence continues at coordinate 118,226 of CAWIST010000003.1, read as the reverse complement.
TGGACAACATCAGCGTTTCCAGAGCGAAACACGAATGGCTTCCACTTGGCGGTAGTGGGGTGAATTATGAAATCGCGCGGGGAAGATATCGGCCGAAGGACTCGCGATGGCTAGCGAGCGTAATGCGGGCTTGCAAGGATTCGTTGACGTTGCTCGGCGGTACATCGAGTGGGTAGACAACTATCGGACCGACGAGGAGGCCCACCAGCCGGGCTCTACGTCCGAGAACTCGCAGTCTCCGTCTGTCTGAATCCGCGCCTACAGGTCAATCGCGGGCCTAGAAAGGCCAATACGCCGTCGGTGCGAACGCTTCGGGCATCTTGTGCAGCCTGGAAAAACCTAGCACCAGCACCAATCAGGGGGATACCCATGTTGACAAGAGTTAGGTTTGCAATCGTGTTTCTTGCGCTGGTTCTGCCGACGAGCGCATTAGCTCTAACTACTGCCAAGCTCAATGGTAGCTGGATAGTTACATGGGGTAATAAAACACAGAACGCTATGTCGCTGACTTCTAGCGGTGACCGTCTGTCCGGAACCTAAAAGGCGGAGCGACGCTGGTTGGGGGCGGCCGTCCCGTTCCTTCTCCTAGCGCTGCTCGGGGCAGCGATGGTGCCCTCCAAGGCAGGGCACGGTTTGAGCGAATCGGACACGGCCGCTACAAATTGCGAGATAGGTAGCTGAGCCATGAGCTATATATACTTGCTATCCAAGACGTCGGTAACTTGCGGGGTTCGGTCCATCGCCTCGTGCAGCGATCGAGTCGCATCGCGCAGCGCGCGTACCTCGCTCGACAGAGCGGCAATCGCCTTGAGAATGGCGTCGTTCTGGGGTTCGTGATGAGCTTCGTGCTTCACCGAGAGCATATCGAGGGCCGCCCCGACGCTGAGAGCTAGCTGCGCTATCGCATCGGATTCATCGGGCGCATACGTCTCGTCGGATCGTTTGGGCCCTACGACGAGCACCCCGACGAGTCGGCCGCGCGCGACCATTGGGTAGGCAAGCTCGCCTCGAATCTCGGTTTGGATCGTATGGAGATCTAGAGCCTTACGCTGCGCACGAAGCGCAACCACCGCTGGATCGTTGGGGTCGACGGCGCCGTAACCGCCCGCGCCGTCTTCCATGGTGACGTTTACAAAGGAGGCTCCAACACGCGCTTCGAGCATCTCTTTCGTGCGATGCACGAGCGTATCGGCATCGGTGATGTACGTCGCTTCGCGTGCGAGGCCGCGAATCGCCTGTTCGTCTTCGTGGCGCTTGCGGAAGAAGACATTGTCGAGGATATGATCGACGCGCGAGTGTATCGCTCTCACGGATAAGCCGAGTCCGAGGACGAGCGCGGCGCTGATCGCGAGGTTCGTCGTATGACTTGCGGTGCTGAACCACTCTCCCAGCATCCATTCGCCGAGGACGAAAACGCCCAATATGATGAGCGAGACGCTCGAGAACACGGCGGCGCGGTTGATGACGAAGCCGATGTCGAGAAGGCGCCGGCTCAGCAACGAGTACGTCAGCCCAAGAGGGCAGATGAACCCGATGACGTTGCCGATGTACAGAAGCGTGCGCGACGCGAGGGAAGGATCGAGCGCAGGAAGCGCGCCCCACGCCACCCAGTAAATGTAGAAGAGGCCGAGGGAAGCGCTCGCCCAGGCGATGCGCGCTCGCTCGGCGCCGCGCGTCTGCGATATCGTGACGAGCAGACAGAGAAGCGGAAACAGATAGCAGAGCGCGCCGGATGCGAGCTGAGGGATCAGGCCGGAGAACCACGGTTGGTTCGGATCGGCCGTCGAGGTCCAGACGCCAACGATATACGCCACGCCGTACAGCGCGGCAACGCTTGCGCTCGCGTACGAGAGCCACGCCAAAACGCGCCGAAGGAGCGTGGCGGGTCGTGCAAAGAGCATCGCATACGTCGCGAGTAATGCGGCGCGATAGCTGCACCGACAAAGCCCACGTCCAAGCCGATGCCGGGTTGGCTTAGGCATCACGTAGCGACTCCGAAGCCCAAGGCGACGCCCAAGCCCTCGCCCAAGCCAACGCATAGGCCCTAACCCTAAGTGGCCGAACACTAGCCGTGTCGTTTTACATTGCACGATGAAAGGAGGCGTACGGATGAAAAGTCTTTTTGCTTCGCTTGTTGCGTCAGCATTTCTGTTGACCGGCGTTGCGGCGGCTACAACACCAAGGCCTGTTACGCGCCCAACTTATTTGTTGCCTTCTGCGGTGCCCTCGTCGGCGCGCTTTAGTCCATTGCCACACCGCAGCCCGAGGCCCACGCCCAAGCCAACCCATACGCCTTGGCCGCACCGTAGTCCGGGCCTGCACCACATACCGACTCCCAAGCCCTAACCGCAGCATCGTTTTCTAGTCAACGTGCAGCTCATGTGTGCAGATGCGGATCCTTAGGCAAAAGCTGCGCACTATAGCCCATAAACTAAAGAAACAAACGCAAAAAAGCAGAGGATAACGGCGGGCGCGAACGTGGGTCCCAGTTCTGGATACTTCCGCTCTTTGTCGTTTGCTAAGGGTGGCTCGAATCTTCGCGGGAAGTATTGAAGGGCGTGTTGAGATTAGGTAAGTCCACCCAAGCTTCCGAGAGGGAGCGTTCGCGAAGCCTCCCCGGTGATGAGTTCGTGCCAAATCCATTGGCTTCGATTACGCACGGAGTGACGATTCACGGCTCGCCTCGGGACGTGTGGCCGTGGCTCTGCCAGATGGGTGTGGGTCGCGCGGGGTGGTATAGTTATGACTTCATCGACAACCGGGGTCATCCCAGCGCGCAGCGCATCGTTCCAGAGTTACAAGACATCCGCGTTGGTTCGGTGCTTCCGGCATGGTTGGGAGCCACTGACATGTTCGTCGTTGCGCGGTACGAGCCGCAACGCGTCTTCGTACTCACGACGCCCTCATCGGACGGCGGAATCATGTCGAGTTGGGCGTTCATCCTGGAAGAGGCGCGGCCGGGATGGACCAGATTACTTGTGCGCGGGCGTGCGGGCGAAGACTATCATCTGCTCGGATTACCGACCTGGTTCCTAAGGCTCGCTGGACCCTTCGGACACGGTATCATGCAGCGCAAGCAACTGCTCGGAATCAAAGAGCGAGTCGAGGGCCGCCGTTAGCGTCGTTCAGCCTAGTGCCCCTTTTAGTGCCCCTCGCGCTGTGCAAAACGTGCGCATTGCCAGTTGAGAGCGAAGCGTGAGACAAGGCCGGGAAAAAGGCGGAAGCCCTTGATTGTTCAAGGGTTTCACGTCCGTGACCGGAGGTTAGCACAACCAGCCACAACTTGGGCGGTAGAAGGATTGAACTTCTGACCTCTTCCGTGTCAGGGAAGCGCTCTCCCACTGAGCTAACCGCCCGCGCAAGCGAAGCCAACTATGACAAAACGGTCCTCGCGGTCTTCAAAGGTTTTCCACCGCCGCACGCGCCTCCTGTGCCTCGTGAACCGCGATGTGCGGCCGACGCGCGCGAGGTGCGGGCCCAGCCGCAGCGAAAGCACGGTTCTCGTCTACGACGGAAGGAGCGCCTCATGTATGTCGTTGTTCGCGAATACAAGGTCAAGCCTGGACAAATCGATCGCATCGTCCAGCGGATCCGCGACGAAATCGCGCCGCTGATTCAAAAGATCCCGGGCTTCGTCGGGTACACGATCGCTACGCCCAGTGAAAGCGAAGTCACCTCGATAAGCTTCTTCCTGGACAAGAACGGAAGTGACGAATCGACGCGCGTCGCCTCCGAATCCGTCAAGCGCGTTCTCGCCGATGTCGTGGAAGGGCCACCGCGCGTGTCGAGCGGCGAAGTCCTCGTTCGAGCTGGGGAGCCTGCGCGGAAGGCTCATTTCGGGATTATGCGCCGTTTCTCTATGACGCCCGAGCAAGTGCGCGCGACCCTGCCGAAAGTACGCGACGGCCTTGTACCGATTCTCACTGCTAGCCCGGGTTTCGTTGCGTATTCGGCGGCCGATTGCGGGAACGGGACGGTCATCTCGCTCGCGGCGTTCGAGAATCGCGAGGCAGCCGAGGCGACATCGCAACGTGCAATGGCCTGGGCGGAACAAGCGATGCGAGGTATCCCTGATCCTGAGGTCATCCGCGCGGAACTCAAGTTACGCATCGTGAACGAGGCTGCTCTCCCGAAGTCGTGAGGCCGGCGGCATCGCCGCTTTGACCTACCCGATCTAGTCGTATCTCTGCGGCGACCCTGCCTCGAAAGTGGCGATCGCGGAGCGCCACGGGTCCGGCACTCGAATCGAGTGCCCGTGGCGGAAATCGTATGCCACGAGCACGGTTTTGCCGTGCGCCGCTCGATAGTTGTTCGCGTTGCTCCAGACTTCGTACGTCATGTCGAAGGACTTGTTGCCGATCCGCGAGACTTTGCAGCCCACGGTCACTTCCTCGTGATAGCGGAGCTGCTGCTCGTAGGCAAAATCGAGTTGCGCGAGGATCATCCCGTGCTCGCCGTTGATCGGCTCGCCGATAACGCGCGTGAAGTACTCGCAACGAATGGTCTCGATCCATCGGATGTAGGCGACGTTGTTCACGTGTTGGAGCATGTCGACGTCGGACCATGGTACGGTAAAGGTCCAGAGCAATGGAAATCCGGTGATCACGGGATGCCCGCTTCGTCGCTAGACAGATCAGCTCCGGCAGGGGTACAATGCGGCCTGTCCAAGAGGGGTTGGCCGGAAGCGCGGGCGCGTAGCTCAGTGGGAGAGCATCCGCTTCACACGCGGAGGGTCGTTGGTTCGATCCCAACCGTGCCCACCATTCTGGCGCTGTAGCTCAGTTGGTTAGAGCGCCGCCCTGTCACGGCGGAGGTCGTGGGTTCGAGCCCCATCAGCGTCGCCAGCCTTAAGCCGAGCGCATCGTCGAAAGGCGGTGCGCTCGACGACCGGCCAAGGTAGCTCAGGTGGTAGAGCACTCGCCTGAAAAGTGAGGTGTCGGCGGTTCGACTCCGCCCCTTGGCAAATTCGCGAAGCCGCCAACAAATTACGTTGGCGGCTTCGTCGTTACTGACATGCGTATGGCACCGAACGCGCATAGCATCGTCCGGTGAAGAGGGAACTGGTTTGCCCGCGCTGCAGCACACCCAAGAAGAAGCTTGCGAGCGGCATTCTACGGTGCCCGCGTTGCACGAGGCTGTGGAATCGAGAGTACTATCACAAGAGTCGGCAGCGGCGCGAGGGACAGCGATGGCGAATGATTGAGAAGAAATACGGCATGTCCATTGAGTACATCGAGCTCGTGCTCAAACAGCAGCGCGAATCCTGCGCGATCTGCGGGAAGCACTGGACCCAATGCAAGGCGTCGAAGCATTCGCAGTACGAGGTCGTATTCTTGCAGCACCTGTACGTCGATCACTGCCATGCCACAGGGAACGTGCGAGGCCTACTCTGCAATAATTGCAACACCGCCATAGCGATGCTCGATGAAGACTTGCCGCGATTCGACGCCGCAAAAGAGTACTTGCTAAGGCATCGGGCCACCGGCGGAGCGCGACCGCTCTCGCCTATTTAGCGGCCTAGTTCCGCGAGGACCTGAAACAGCTTGCGCAAGGCGATGACCACGGTGACGGCCGCGGCAATCGCCGTCGCGATGCGCTCGATCTGCATCTCTTTCTCGCGCTTCGGGTCGACGTTCTTCATCATCTATGGCAGCCTCTATGCCAGCGTTCTCTTGAAAAACTGGACCGTGCGGCGCCAGGCGGTCTCGGCGGCCTCGCGATGGAAGTTGCCAAGTCCCTTCGGGTTCGAGAACGCGTGTTTGGCGTCGTATCGGTGGAACTCGTAAGGGACGTGAGCGGCCTTGAGCTTCGCCTCGAGCGCGTCGACGCCGGCGATGTCGAAGTGCTCGTCGTGGAGCGCCCAATGTCCCATGATCGGGATGCGAATCTTCGACGGATCGCCGGCTTCCGGTGGCGGATATCCGTAGTATATGACCGCGGCGTCGAACTCCGGATCGTACATTGCGCCGAGAAACGCCAGCGCCCCGCCCATGCAGTAACCGATCACGCCGGCCTTGCCGCCTTGCTGCTTGAGGAACTGCGCGGCGCCGCGCGCGTCTTGCGTCGCCGCATCGCCAAAATCGAGGCCTTGCATCAGATGGTTGGCCTCGTCGCCCGTCGCGGCGACCCGGCCGCGGTACAGATCGGGGATGAGCACACGAAAGCCTTCGCTCGCGAGGCCTTCCGCCGTCTGCTTGATCTCGTCGTTGACGCCCCACCATTCCTCGAGCATCACGATGCCGGGCGCGCGATCCGGCTTCGCCGGTTCGGCAAGGTATCCCGGCGCGCTCTGCCCGTCGGGTCGCTTGAACTCGATCATCGATCCCATGAGGGCCTCTCTTAGGCGACGCCTTATTCTGCGTCCTGTCGGTCCAGGTATAACCGCGATCTGCCCCGGCGGGTTGCCGCGGGTGCGCAGGCGAAACGGCCGCCCGATGAAGGTTCTTGGCGTCGCGGATGCCTCGCGTTGGCATGCGACGGCCGCCGTGCTGCTGGCCGTCGCTCTCTACGCGTTGCTCCCGCCGCGCTACACCGCCGGGCCCGCGTGGGCCGCACCCGCAATCGTGCTCGTTTTCTTGATACCGCTGATCATCATGCGCCTTCGTAGTACACGGTGGCCCATCCAGCGCGCCGTCTCGATCGTGCTCATCGCGATCGTGAACATCTTCAACGTCTTCTCCGTCGTGCTGCTCGTCTATTACATTCTCACGTCGCAGCACATCACCGGCGTGGAGCTACTGACGGCGGGCGGTCAGATTTGGATGACCAACATCCTCGTCTTCGCACTCTGGTATTGGGAGCTTGACGGGGGAGGGCCGTACCCTCGCTCGCTCCATGCGTCGGCGCGCGATATCCCGGACTCCGACTTCCTCTTTCCTCAGATGAGCGCGATGATGGGGCAGACCGCCTGTATTCCGTCGGACTGGAAACCGCAGTTTCTCGATTATCTGTACCTGGCGTTCGTCACCGCAACCGCGTTCAGCCCGGCCGATGTTATGCCGCTTAGCCCGATGGCAAAGATGCTGATGCTCGCTGAGTCGCTGATCTCGCTCGTCACGCTTGCGCTAGTCCTGGCGCGTGCGGTTGGCGTCCTCGCGTAAGCGGGCTAGGATGGCGAAGGGGGCGGCGCGAACCGGCAGCGTAGCCGCCCGCGGGTATGATGTAATGGTAGCCTGCGACCTTCCCAAGGTTGATGCGTGGGTTCGATTCCCACTACCCGCTCCACCGCGAGCGCCGGTCGAATCTCGGGGCGACGTAGCCAAGTGGTAAGGCAGAGCTCTGCAAAAGCTCCATTCGGCAGTTCGAATCTGCCCGTCGCCTCAAACGTTTCCCGGGTACCGTGCGCGTGACCGTCGTCGGAGCGGGCGCGATCGGCGGCTTTATCGCCGCCGCGCTTGCGCGTGCGGGCGTCCCGACGGGCGTCGTCGCACGCGGTACGCATCTCGCGGCGATCAGAGAACACGGGCTGCGCGTTCAGGGCGATCTCGGCGAGTTCAGCGCACGCGTCGACGCGGCATCGGATCTGCGCGAGCTTCCTGCGGCCGACGTTCTGCTGCTGACGTTCAAGGCGCATCAATGGCCGGCGTTCCTGGAACAACTCGCGCCGCATGCCGGCTCGCGGGTTCCCATCGTCACGCTGCAAAACGGCGTGCCGTTTTGGTTCGAGCGGACGCCGCCCCTGCAATCGGTCGATCCCGGCGGTTACATCGGCGCACTCTTCGAAGACCGGCAAACGATCGGCGCGGTCGTGCACGTCTCGGGACATATCGCCGAGCCGGGCCTCGTTGTCCAAAGCGGCGGCCTGCGGTATCTGCTGGCCGAGGCAAGCGGTCAAAACGGGGAACGCCTCGAGGGTCTCGCAAGCGTCCTTCGCTCGGCGCGACTGCAACCCGAAATCGGCGGCAACCTGAGACGCAGCCTGTGGTTCAAACTCGTCGGGAACGCGAGCCTCAATCCCGTCAGCGCGGCGACGGGCATGAGCATCGGCGAGATGATGCGCGATGCGCCGACGCTCGCGCGAGTCCGGGCGCTGATGCTGGAGGTGCTGGAGGTCGGGCGCGCGCTCGGCTTGGTGACCGACGTGCAACGGGAGGCCGACGCGCGCATCGCCTACGCCGCGCGCCTCGACGATGTGAAGACCTCGATGCTTCAAGACGCGCTCGCGGGACGCTCCCTCGAGTTGGATCCGATCCTGGGCGCGACAATCGAACTCGGGGAGCGCCGTGGCGTCGAGGTGCCGCAACTGCGCGCCATCGACGCGCAGTTACGCGCGACCGTCGCGTAGCATGCTCGTTCGGCGCATCATCCCGTGCCTCGATATCAAGGACGGGCGCGTGGTCAAGGGCGTGAACTTTCTCGGTCTCCGCGATGCCGGCGATCCGGTCGAGCTGGCGGCGCTCTACGAGCGTTCGGGCGCCGACGAACTCGTCTTCCTCGACATCACGGCAACCGTCGAGGGCCGAAAGGCGACGATCGACGTCGTCCGCGCGGTCGCGCACGAGCTGACGATGCCATTTGCGGTGGGCGGCGGCGTCGACGGCGTCGACGACATTCGCGCGTTGCTGCGCGCGGGCTGCGACAAAGTTTCGTTGAACAGCGCGGCGGTTCGCACACCGGACGCATTGCAGCGCGCCGCCGCCGAGTTCGGCAGCCAATGTATCGTGCTCGCGATCGACGCGAGAAGAAGCGAGCGCGGATGGGAAGTCGTGATCGACGGCGGAAGGACGCCGACGGGGTTCGATGCGGTTGCCTGGGCGGCCTCGGCGTGCGGCGAGAACGGCGCGGGGGAGATCCTGCTGACCTCGATGGACCGCGACGGCACAAAGTCAGGTTACGACCTGGATCTGACGCGCGCCGTTCGCGATGCCGTTCCCGTTCCCGTCATCGCCTCGGGCGGGGCGGGCAGCATCGAGGATTTCGAACGCGTCTTCGTGGAGGCGGGGGCGGACGCGGCATTGGCCGCCTCGCTCTTCCATTTCGGCGAGATCCCTATTCCCGTCTTGAAGGAAGCGCTCGCGCAGCGCGGCATTCCCATCCGACCATGGAACTCGGAGCGCTGAAGTTCGGCGAAGACGGCCTCGTACCGGTCGTAATCGCCGATGCGCAAAACGGGGACGTCCTGACGCTCGCGTGGGCGGACCGCGAGGCCCTGGGGCGCACGATCGCGACACACGAAACGCATCTCTTCAGTCGAAGCCGGCAAAAACTGTGGCGCAAGGGCGAGCAGAGCGGCAATACGCAGCGCGTCGTCGAGGTCGCTGCGGACTGCGACGGCGACGCGGTGCTCTATCGAGTGATCCCGAACGGTCCCGCTTGTCATACCGGCGCGATGAGCTGCTTCCACGACGCGATTCTTCCGCGCGACTCGACGGACGGCGATTTCTTGCGAGCCGTCGCGCACCTGCGACGCGTGCTGCGAGAGCGCAAAACGGCCGCTCCCGAGAACTCCTACGTCGCCAAACTCTATGCGGGCGGCGTCGACCGCATCGGGAAGAAGATCGGCGAAGAGGCAACCGAAGTCGTAATTGCGGCAAAAAACGCCGGCGACGACGAGCTGGTGTGGGAAGCGGCCGATCTGCTCTTTCACTTGCTCGTGCTATTGGAGGCTCGCGGCATCTCGCTCGACCGGGTCGGCGCGCAGCTGCTCGAACGCGCACGCTAACGGTGGCTCCGGCCGAAGCGACGCTTTCGATCGGCGATCTCGACGGCGTCGGTGAGAAGTCGGAGAAGCTCTTTCGCGATCTCGGCATCGCAACCGCGCGCGACCTTCTCGACTACTTCCCGTTCCGATACGAGGACCTCCGAGAACCGACGCCCGCCGCGCAGTTGCGAGATGCGAGCCGCGCCGACGACGCGAGCGCCGGTGAGGTCAACGCACTCGGGCGCATCGTCGCGGTACAGGAGCGTCGCGCACGGCATCTGGAGATCGTCGAGGTGCGCGTGCAGGACGAGAGCGGCCTCTTCGTCGCGAAATGGATCGGACGCAACCGCTACGTCTTCGGCCGATTTCGTGAAGGGATGCGGCTGTTCGTGCGCGGCCGCCTCGAGCGCTCGCTCGTCGAGCCGGTGATCAACGTCGTGCAGCATCGCATTCTCGGTGAGGGCGAGATCTATCGCGGTGAGATGCTGCCCGTCTACCGCGCGAGCAAGGAGCTGCCGTCGCGGAAGATCGCGAGCGTGGTGAAGAAGAACCTCGCGCGCCTGCTGAAGCTCGTGGGCGAGGACGTCCTGCCTCCCGAGATCGTGCGCGAACACGGATTCGGAGGCTTACGCGAGTCGTATCGCATCGTGCACGCGCCGGAATCGCCGGAGGAAGCGGCTCATTCGCGCGAGCGCTTCGTCTTCGCCGAGTTCCTCGTACTTGCGGTCGGGACGCAGTTACGGCGCGCGCAGCGTGAGGGCTCGCACGACGCGGCGGCGCTCGGCGCGCCGCAAGACTTGCTGGCGCAGTTGGAAGGCTCGCTGCCGTTCGCGCTCACCGGCGCGCAGCGTCGGGTCATCGCAGAGATTTGGAGCGACATGTCGCGCAACGTGCCGATGAACCGCTTGCTGCAAGGCGACGTCGGCAGCGGCAAGACGCTCGTCGCCGCCGCCGCCGTGCTGCTCGCCGCTCGCTGCGGCTTCCAATCCGCGCTGATGGCGCCGACGGAAATCCTCGCGGCGCAGCACATGGAGAAGTTGGCGCCGTTGCTGATGCCGTTTCAAATCGCCGTGGAGCCGGTCCTCGGAAGTCAAGGGCAGCGCTCTCGGCGCGCCGCCGTGGATCGCCTCGGGAGCGGTGAGGCGGCGCTTGCGATCGGGACGCACGCGCTCCTCACGCAAGGCGTGGACTTCTCGCGGTTGGGTCTCGTGATCATCGACGAGCAGCATCGCTTCGGGGTCGAGCATCGCGCGCGATTGCGAGCGAAGGGCAATGCGCCGCACACGCTCCACATGACCGCGACGCCGATTCCGCGCACGCTCGCGCAGTCGCTCTACGCCGATCTCGACGAATCCCGTCTGGACGAAATGCCGCCCGGACGCACGCCGATCCAAACCTACGCGGTGCGTCTTGCGCGCCTCGAGCGCGTCTACGCCTTCGTTCGTGCCGTCGTCGCGCGCGGCGGTCAAGCATATATCGTCGCGCCGGCGATCGAGGAGGGAGAGTCGGGTGCGACGAGCGTCGTCACGGAGGCGGAACGGCTGAAGGCCGAGGTGTTTTCGGATCTGCGCCTCGGGGTCGTTCACGGACGTCTTCCGACGCGAGAGAAAGAAGAGGCGATGCAGCGCTTCGCGCGCGGCGAGATCGACGTGCTGGTTGCGACGACGGTGATCGAAGTCGGCGTGGACGTCCCCAATGCCGGCGTCATGGTCGTGCTCGACGCGCAGCGCTACGGGCTCGCGCAACTCCACCAACTACGCGGCCGCGTCGGGCGCGGAGCGGCGCAGTCGTTTTGCATCTACGTCTATCCCGATGACCGCCGAGAGGGGGAGCGGCTCGCGATCCTCACGCACACCACCGACGGCTTCGCGATCGCGGATGCCGATTTGCAGATGCGGGGATCGGGTGAGTTCGCCGGAACCGCGCAATCCGGGCACGCGGAGTTGCGATTTGGCGACATCGCGCGCGACTTCGAAGTGTACACGAGTGCGCGCCGAGCCGCCGAGCAAATCGTCAAGCGCGATCCGCGTTTGCGCGCGGCGGAGCACGCGGGCCTCCGCGCCGCGCTCGATGCGACGCCGTCGGTCCACGCGCTGCTCGCTTCGTCGTAGAGGGGCTCCCGGCCGGGCGACGGAAGGTCGCAAGACGCCATGATCTATCGAATCCTGCGCCTCGCGCTCTCCTGCTGCGCGCTCCTACCCGCCTTGCTGTTCGCTCGACCGGCCGTCGCGGCCGGCGTTACGGTAACGCGGGCGACGCTCGCCAACGGCCTCCAAGTCGTCGTCGTGCACGATCCGCTTGCGCCGGTCGTGACCGCGATCATGAACTACAAGGCCGGCTCGGACGAACAGACGCTGCCGGGCCTCGCGCACGCGACCGAGCACATGATGTTCCGCGGCAGCGCGACGCTCTCGTCCTCGTCGTTGATGGACGTTGCGGGAATCACAGGCGGCAGTCTCGATGCGGACACGCAAGACGCGGTGACGCAATACTACTTTACGATGCCGGCGCAATATCTCGACATCGCGTTGCGTCTCGAGCGGTCGCGTGCAACCGGGCTGCTCATGTCGCAAGGTCAGTGGAATCAGGAGCGCCTTGCGATCACTCAAGAGGTGACGCAGGACAACTCCAACGCGGTCTATCGCCTCTTCACGAAGATGGAACAGCGGATGCTCGCCGGAACGCCGTACGCAAACAACACGCTCGGCACCGTCGAAGGCTTTGCCAAAGAGATCAATAGCCCGCAACTGCTCCATTTCTATCATACGTGGTATCACCCGAACGACGCCGTGTACGTGATCGTCGGCGACGTCGACGGGCCGAGCACAATCGCGCAGGTGCGCCGCATCTTCGGCAACGTTCCTGAGGCGGCGCTGCCCGAGCGACCCGCGGTCCGCTTGCAGCCGCTCCGTGCCACAACGTATCACGATTCGAGCGACCTCCCGGTGACGGTCGTGTTGCTCGGCTATCGGATGCCGGGCTATTCCAGCCCCGACTACGCGGCGGGGCAGATTCTCGGCGACGTCCTCTCGAGTCAGCGGAGTGCGCTCTACACGCTGGTCGCGCAAGGCAAACTGCTGTATACGGGTTTTCAAGCGCAATCGTTCGCCCAGACGTCGATCGGCGTCGGCATCGGCGTGATTCCCGTCTCGAGCAAGCCGGAAGATGCGGCCGCGTTGATGCGCGCGGTCATCGCTCAATATCGAAAGACCGGCGTGCCTGCGGATCTCGTCGCAGCGGCGGTCCGGCGAGAGATCGCGCAGCGCGAGTTCTCGCGCAACTCCGTCCAGGACCTGGCCTTCGATTGGAGTGAAGCGCTCGCCGTCCAGGGCCTCCGATCGCCCGACGACATGATCGCCGCCTTCCGCAGCGTCACGGTCGCCCAAGTGAATCGCGTTCTGCGCGAGGACCTCGTCGATTCGCGATGCGTTGCGGCGTACGCGGTTCCGAAAAATACCGGCGCGATGAGCATGGGCGCGTCGGGGCTTGCTCCCGAGAACAACCAGATTCCACCGAGCCGGCACGAACCGCTGCCGTCGTGGGCGAGTAGCGTCCTCGCGAGCCTTCGCGTCCCCGCGCAGACGCTCGCACCGGTGGTCACGCAGCTGCCCAACGGCCTGCGGCTGATCGTGCAGCCCGAGAACAGTTCGCACAGCGTCACCGTGAGCGGCGAGATCCGCAACGATCCGCAAGTGCAGGAGCCGGCTGATCAGGAAGGCGTCGACGAAGTCACCGAAGCCCTGCTCCCGTATGGAACGACGACATACGGGCGCGTCGCCTATCAAGCGGCGCTCGATCAGATCGCAGCGAGCGTCGATACCGGACCGTCGTTCTCACTGCAGGTGCTCTCCCCGGACTTCGACCGCGGCATGGCGTTGCTCGCGGACGACGAGCTGCATCCGGCGTTCGCGGCGAGCGACTTCGCAATCGTCAAAGCGCAAACCGCACAGGCGTACGTCGGCGACGTCACGTCGCCGGATCATTTGGCGAGCGTTGCGCTCGCGAAAGCGCTCTATCCCGCCGGCGATCCGGAGCAGCGCTTCGCCTCGCCGCAGAGCGTGGGCGCTCTCACGCTCGACGACGTGCGCGCCTGGTACGCGAGTGCCTATCGGCCGGACTTGACGACTATCGTCGTCGTCGGCGACGTGACCCCCGCGCATGCTCGCGTAGTCGTCGAGCGATACTTCGGCGCGTGGAGCGCGAGCGGACCCAAGCCGACGACCGATCCTCCCTCCGTGCCGAACAATGCCCCGGGCAGCGCCGACGTGCCGGCCACCGGGCGCGTGCAATCGTCGGTGAAACTCAGCGAGACGCTGGCGCTCTCGAGGACGGCCGACGACTGGGCTGCGCTGCAGGTCGCGAACATGGCGCTGACCGGCGGCTTCTATAGTTCGTTGCTCTACCACGACCTGCGCGAGGTCCACGGGTACGTCTACGAAGTCGGAAGCGACATCAACGCGGAGCCGACGCGTGCGACGTTCACGATCGACTACGCGTGCGACCCGAAGAACGTCCTTCCCGCGCAGAGCCGGATCGTCAGCGATCTCACGCTGTTGCAAACGCAGCCGCTCCCGTCCGATCGGCTTCTGCGCGCCAAGGCGCTGCTGATGGGCCAAGTGCCGATTCGCGAAGCTAGCTACGACGGTGTTGCGTCGCTGCTGCTCGATTACGCGACGAACGATCTTCCGCTCGATCAGGATCTCATCGACGCGCGCAGAGAACTCGATGCGACGGCGGCGCAGGTGCAGGCTGCCCTGCGCACGTGGCTGCGCCCGACAGGCTTCGTGCGCGTCGTGACGGGTCAAGGCCCGCCGTAAGATGCGCAACTGCGCCGTCGCGTTCGACATCGATCACACGTTGGCGATCGACAACAAGCTCGAGCGCATCGCCTTCCTGCGTCTCTTGGAGGGAATCGATGCGGAGGGCGGCGCTCCGCTCGGAACGCTCGACCAGGAGACGAGCGCGATCGACGCGTTGCTCGAACGGCAGCGCAGCGGCGCTTTCTCGATCGATGAGGCGGTTCGCCGGTTCGTCGTCGAGCGCGGAGTGGCGCACGCGCAGCCCTTTGTCGCCCAGTTTCACGAGATCGCGCTCTCCCTCGTCGACGAGATCGTCGTGCCGCTCGTCGGGACGCGTGGGATGCTGGCGGAGCTTCGCGAGCACGGCATCGTCACCGCGATCCTCAGCAATGGATGGAATCCGCTCCAACAGCGCAAGGCCGAGCGCGCCGGCTTCAGCGGTCCGGTCCTCGCAAGCTCCGACATCGGCGCGGCGAAGCCGAGTCCGCAAGCATTCGGCGCGCTCGTCGAGCTGCTCGGCCTGCCCGCGGATTGCGTCTGGTACGTCGGCGACAATCCACGAACCGACGTCGCCGGCGCAAAGGCAGCGGGCCTGCGTGCGGCATGGTATAACGCCGAAGGTCGCCATTATCCCAAGGAACTCTCGCCGCCCGATGCCGTCGTTACGAACATCTGCGAGGTGGTCGGTCTCGCCGCGTCGCCGGTGGAGCGCTGATGCCGAAGATCACCGGCGGCCAACTCGGTAGCCGCAAGCTGCGCTCGCCGAAGTCGAGCACCGTTCGGCCGACGCCGGGGCGCGTCAAGGAATCGCTTTTCTCGATCTTGATGAACCGTGTCGAGGGCGCGCGCGTCCTCGATCTCTTCGCCGGGACCGGCGCCATCGGCTTCGAGGCCGCATCGCGCGGCGCGGCGCGCGTGGTCTCGGTAGAAGCCGATCGCGAGATCGCTCGCATGATCGAGGAGGCGATCGAGCAGCTGGGCATCGGCAACGTCGTCACCCTCGTGCCCGCCCCCGCGGAGCGAGCACTCTATCGCATCGAAGGCCCGTTCGATCTCGTCTACATCGACCCGCCGTACGCCAGCGACGTGCCGCTGCACTTGCTGCGTCTGCTACTCGAGCGCAACCTCCTGGCGCCGGACGCGCTGGTCGTCTACGAGCATGCTGCCCGGCGCATTCTTCCCGACATACCGGGGTACCGCTCGACGCGCGAAGAAGTCTACGGCGATGTGGCGCTCGCGTTTCTGGTGGCGGAGCCGTGAAGGGTAACGGCCGAGCCTCCGTATCAGCGAGCGCGGTCCTTCCGGGATCTTTCGATCCCCCGACCAACGGTCACCTCGACGTCATCGAGCGCGCCGCGAAGTGCTTCGGGCGCGTGACGGTCGCGGTCGTGGTGAATCCTCAGAAGCAGCGTTCGATGTTCTCGCTTGAGGAGCGGGAGGCGATGCTGAAGGAATGCACGGCGCATCTTCCCAACGTGCGCGTAGAACACTTCCGCGGGCTGCTCGCGGACTACGTCAAGCGTTCGCAAGCGGACGTGATCGTGAAAGGACTACGCGCGGTTTCGGACTTTGAGAACGAGATGTCGACGGCTCTCATGAATCGCTCCCTCTCGGATGTAGACACGCTCTTTCTGATGTCCGATCAGAACTACTCGTTCGTCAGCTCCAGCATCGTCAAAGAAGTCTTTTTTCTTGGCGGCGACGTTGCCGCGCTCGTCCCCAAGCCGGTTCTGCGCATCATGGAAGAGAAGCGCGCCGGCTTACATCGCTCGAAATAACGGAGGTTCATCCATGTCGGTCTATCGCGTCTTGGACAAACTCGAAGCCTACGTCAACGAGGGGACATGGCTCCCCGCCGGGTACCGGGTGCTTTCGGGCGAGCGGCTGATGGAGTTCGTCGAGAAGATCCGCGCGACGCTTCCGGAGGAAGTCGGCCGCGCGAAGATCATCACGAAGGACCACGAGCGCATGCTGCGCGCCGCGCAGGAGAAGGCCCAAGCGCTGGTCGACGAGGCCGCGACGAAGCATGAAGAGATCCTCGATCAGCACGAGATGGTTCAACGGGCAAAACGCACGGCCGACGCGATGCTACGCGACGCACAGGAACGGGCCGATAAAGTGCGCGAGGGCGCCGATCACTACGCGACCTCCGTTCTGAGCGAAATGGAAGCGCGTCTTTCGGGCGCGCTCGGCGCCGTTCGCAAAGGACGCGAAACGCTCGCGCGCGAGACGAGCACCGGCTCGACGCCCGCAGCGCAACTCGCGGACGCCGCGGCGAAGAGTAAGCGCGCCGCCGTCGAACAAGAAGCGCCGCCCGTCGAAGGCGAAACTGCAACGCTGGAGCCCGTCGAGAGCTAAACCGGCGGGGCTTGGACGTTGTGTGCGAAGGCTTCGAGCCTCGCACGATCGATCGCTTTAACGCGCCCGCGATCGAGTTCCACGGCGCCGGCATTCTTTAGGCGTAGTAACGCGCGCGCCGCCATGTCACGCACCGTCCCGGCGGCCGCAGCGATCTGCGCCTGCGAGAGGTTCTCAACGCCTGGAAGTCCGCGCGTCATCCCGACCGAAGAACGCGCGTAGCCGAGCAAGAACTTCGCGACGCGCTGAAGCACGTGGGCGAAGGCGAGATCCGCGATCGTATCGATGGAACGCCGGCGCGCCTGCGATGCCGCCACGAGAAAGCCCAGCGCGAGTTCGGCGTCGTTGCGGCATGCGTGAATGACCGCTTCGCTCGCGATCGTGAGGACCGTCGCGTTCGTGAGCGCCTCCGCACGCGTCGTCGCGCTGCCGCCGTCGAACGTCCCGCTTTCGTTGAGCGTATCGTGGATCAGCCGTTCGCCGATCGTGTGGGTCTTGCCGTCGGGGGAGAGCAGCGTGTAGATGATCTTGCCGCTGCGCACGATTCCGAGATACGGCCAAACCTCGCCTTCGTCGAAGATCGTCTCGCCGGCTTCGTAGGCACGCTCGCTGGTCTGGCTCGCGAGGTCCCGGATGGTCGCGGCTTTCGCGGTCGAAAACGGCGGCACGCGCTGGAGAAAGGATTCGACGTCGGCATTTTCGTCGATCCGCTCGAGGCGCACCGTCCACCGGTTTCCGCCGAGATTGCGCGCATTCCACGAGAAGCGTCCGGGACGCAGTTGCATCAACTCGTTGCGTAACGCGCGCGGGTCGCTCTCTTCGACGATGTCCATCGTGCCGCCGACTTGCAGTCGGTCGAAGCTCTCGAGAATCTGCTCGGTCCTTCCGGCAGGAGAGAGCGACCGGGCATCGAGCGTGATGGCGGCCGGACGGCTAAACGGCATAATCGGCACGCTCATTTATGGAAAGTGCCCGCATGCGCCTGCCGGGAGACAGCGCGGCGGCGCGGAATAGGCCGGACCGATGAAGAGCAGCGATTCCGACATCGTCGTCCTCGCGGGAGCGCGAACGCCGTTCGGCAACTTCGGCGGGGCGCTCGCGGAGTTGACGGCCACCGACTTGGGTGTCTTCGCGGCGGAGGCTGCGATCGAGCGTTCACGCGTTCCGAAGGAACTCATCGACGAGGTCGTGTTCGGAAACGTCATCCAGACCAGTTCCGACGCCGCTTATCTTGCGCGGCACATCGGCTTGCGTGCTGGGCTGCCCGTCGAGGTGCCCGCGCTCGCGGTGAATCGACTCTGCGGATCGGGACTGCAAGCAATCCTTTCCGCGGCACAGTCGCTGCTGCTCGGCTCGACGCGCTACGCGCTGGCCGGAGGAACGGAGTCGATGAGTCAAGCACCGCACGTAGTGCGCGGCGCGCGCAAAGGCTTGCGCTTCGGTCAGGACGTTCGCTTTGAAGACTCGCTCTGGGAGGCGCTGAGCGATTCCTATAACGGTATGCCGATGGCGATTACGGCGGAGAATCTCGCGATGCGCTACGACGTAACGCGCGAGGAGAGCGACGCATTCGCCTTGCAGAGCCAAGAGCGTGCACTCGCCGCGCAATCGTCGGGATATTTCGCGGAAGAGATCGTGCCCGTGCGCGTTCCCGGCCCGAAGGGAGAGCAGGTCACGATCGACCGCGACGAGGGCCCGCGATCGGGCCTGACAATGGAGCGGCTCGGAAAACTCCCGGTGCGATTCAAACAGAACGGCGTGGTGACCGCGGGAAACGCGAGCGGCATCACCGACGGCGCCGCGGCCGTCGTGCTGAGCACGGCCGGGCAGGCAAAGGCCGACGGCTTCACGCCCATTGGAAGGCTCGTCGGCGCCGGCGTGCTCGGCGTCGACCCCGATGTCATGGGCATCGGCCCCGCGCACGCGATTCCCCGCGCGCTCGCCAACGCGGGCGTCGAACTCGACGACCTAACCGTGCTGGAGATCAACGAGGCATTTGCGCCGCAAGTGCTCGCGTGCATGCGCGAGCTGCACCTCGATGCGTCGGCGAAGAACTTCAACCCGCACGGCGGCGCGATCTCGCTCGGCCACCCGCTGGGCGCCTCGGGCGCGCGGCTCGCGTTGACGACGCTGCACGAACTGCGCCGACTCGGCGGCGGTTACGGCATTGCGTCGGCGTGCATCGGCGGAGGCCAGGGCATCGCGGCGGTCTTCGCCGCGTAGGCTCCCCGGCACGTGCGCATGCTCAATCGCATTTGGGATCTGCTCGCGGTCGTCATCGTCCTCGCGATCGCGTGGAAGGTCTTCTTTGCACCGCGTTCTCTGAGCACCACCACGGCATATCCCGCTCCGCACGCCGTCTACGAACGCCTGGACGGCGGAGATTTCCGTATCACCGATGCGCGCGGTCGCGTGCTCTTCCTCGATTTCTACGCGTCGTGGTGCGAGCCGTGCCGTCAAGAGCTGCCCGCCGTCGAGGCTTTCGCGCGCGCGCACCCCGAGGTGGAGGTCGTGCCGATCGACGTCGGCGAGCCGCGCGTCGCGGCGGCGAACTTCGCCGCGCAACTTCATTTGAGCGACGTGGCGCTCGACCCGCAAGCACTCTCGCGCGGGTTCTTTTCGATCGTCGGCTTTCCGACGATCGTGACGATCGATCCGGCCGGACGAGTCCGCGCGAACTGGGCGGGCTACGACCCGGCCATCGTCTCCGCGATGTCGAATGCGGAGAAGAAACTCGAGAACGCGGGCCTGAGGCGCGCTACTTCCCGGTGAACCGGGCCTTTCGCTTTTCGAGGAAGGCACTCGAGCCTTCTTTGAAGTCGGCGCTCTCGATCAACGCCGCGAACTCCCTTGCCTCGAGATCGAGCGCGTCGTCGATCGAGAGGTGAACTCCGCCGTCGATCGCGCGCTTGCAGGCGGCGATTGCGAGCGGCGCCTTCGAAGCGATGGTGTGCGCGATGCGCTTGGCTTCGGTCATCAACTCGCCGGCGGGAACGACGCGCTCGACCAAGCCAATGCGCAAAGCCTCGCGCGCGTCGACGATCTCGCCAGTGAGGCAGAGATACATTGCCATGCCGCGTCCGACCAATCGCGTCGTGCGCTGCGAGCCGCCGTATCCGGGGATGATGCCGAGGTTGACTTCGGGTTGCCCGAACTTCGCGGCTTCGCTTGCGATGCGGATGTCGCACGCCAACGCCATCTCGCAGCCGCCGCCTAAGGCAAACCCGTTGACCGCAGCAATGACCGGCATGCGCAGCCGCTCCATTTGCCGCGTGATCGCCTGGCCGCTCTTCGCGGCCGCCTTCGCCTCCGCCGCGGTTCGCAGCGCGGCCAACCCGGCGATGTCGGCACCTGCGGCGAACGCCTTTTCGCCCGCACCGGTGAGAATCACCGCGCGAACGCCGGGCTGTTCGTCGAGGTACGCCAGCACGTGGGAAAGCTCGGAGAGAAGTGCGGTGCTGAGCGCGTTGAGCACGGCGGGGCGGTTGAGCGTGACGATCGCGATCTCGCCGTCGCGTTCGAGGATGAGGTTCTCGTAGCGATCGGGCACCGTGCGAGTTTCAGCCATCGATGATTATGCCTGCATAAAGAGTTGGTGAAGAGCGGCAGCCTTTCGTTGCGTTGCAGCGAGAGGCCCTCTGCCGTATACTAGGGGTCCATGCGTGCAGCCTATCATGAAGCTCTGGAAGGGACGCGGCTCGACGTCGTGCGCCTCGGCGCGCTCGTCGCCGACGCGTTGCTGGTGGCGGCTGAGGCGCTCGATAGCCGCAACGCGGCCGGCGGCGCTCGCGTCGTCGCAGGCGACGACGTGGTGGATGATCTGCGGCGCAGGATCGAGGCACACTGCATCGAGCTGATCTGGCGGCAGCAGCCCGTAGCGGGCGAGCTGCGCGAGATCGCCGCGATGCTCAACATTGCAACCGATCTCGAGCGCATCGGCGACTACGCGGTCGAGTTGGCAAAGAACGCGATCAAGCTTGCCGACCAGCCGCTGCGACCGCAGCGCGTCGAGATCGATCGGATCGTCGGCGTCACGCATGCGATGCTGCTCGATGCGATGCGAGCCTATTCGGAGCGCGACGACGCGCTCGCCTCCTCCGTAATCGAGCACGACGCGGAGGTCGATCGTCTCTACAAGCGCAGCATCACGCGTGCTCCAAGAGGAGATGCAAGCGGACCCGGAGATCATCCCGTCGGCGACGCGCTATCTCTTCATCCTGACGTCACTCGAGCGGGCGGGGGATCGTGCCGGCAACATCGCCTGGCACACCAAGGACATGATCGGTCTCGGAGTCGGGTGACGCCTCTGCCCCGCAGCGAGTTCGCTGTTGCCG
Organism: Vulcanimicrobiota bacterium; assembly: GCA_963838895.1. Lineage (GTDB taxonomy): Bacteria > Vulcanimicrobiota > Vulcanimicrobiia > Vulcanimicrobiales > Vulcanimicrobiaceae > Tyrphobacter. The sequence continues at coordinate 97,095 of CAWIST010000003.1, read as the reverse complement.
ATCGTCTCGTCTACCTTAACCATGCCGCAACCGGCGTGCTGCCGCGTTGCACGCGCGGCGCGCTCGAAGCCTTCTTACGAGCGCAGGCCGAAGGCGGCGTGCTCGGGACCTTTCCGTATGAGTTGCGCATGCCGGAATTTCGCACGGCAATCGCTCGCTTCATCGGCGCGAGCGGCGATGAGATCGCCTTCTTGCGCAGCACGAGCGAGGCGGCCAACGTCCTCGCGCTCGGCTTCGACTGGCGCGAGGGCGACGAGGTCGTACTCTGCGACAACGAGTTTCCCGCGAATGCGATCCCCTGGCTCGCGCTGCGCCGGCGCGGCGTCGTCGTACGCACGATCGAAACGGCGCGCGAGCGCATGACGCCCGACGTCCTCGAGCGCACGATCACAGCGCGAACGCGCGTGGTGACGGTTTCGTGGGTTTCTTTTGAAGACGGGTATCGTCACGATCTCGTCGCGCTCGCCGAGATCGCGCATCGGCACGGCGCGTATCTTTGTGTCGACGGGATCCAAGGCCTCGGTGCATTGCCGGTCGACGTCGGCGCCGCAGGAGTCGACGCGTTCTACGGCAGCGGGGCGAAGTGGATGCTCGCGCTCCAGGGCGTCGCGTTTCTCCACGTCGGCGCGGCTCTGCGCGACCGTCTCGCGCTTGGAATGCCGGGATGGCGCTCGATGAGCGACATGTGGGATTTTCTCAACTACGAACAACCCTACGGAGCCGACGCCTCGCGATTCGAGGGCGGCACGCCGAACTTTCTGGGTGCGCTCTCGCTCGCGTCGTCGGTCGAGTTCTTCGAGCAGCACGACCGAGAGGCGATCGCCGCCCACATTCTCGCGCTTACCGATCACCTCGTCGACGGATTGCAGCGCATGGGTGCGAGAATCGCAGCGCCGCGCGGCAAGGGCGTCTCCTCCGGGATCGTAACGTTTACGTTGCCGGGGCGGGACTCGGTTGAAATCGGGCGAGCGTTACAGCGCGAGGGCATCGTCACGACCTACCGCGCGAGCGGAATTCGCGTCGCCCCGCACGGCTACAACACGCTTGCCGAGATCGAGAGCCTCCTGGACACGTGCGGAGCGGTTAGTAGCCGTCTTCCTTCATGATGCACGGCGTCATGACGGCTTCCTTCATGCCGTGGATCAGGCGCTTGTCGGAGGGCGCGACCGTCGCGAGCACGCCGCCGAGCCGGACGCTCGGTTTCGCGTTTTCGCCCACGACGAAGTAGTACGGGCAGAGCCGCACGCGCCCGTCGAACTGGCGCACGTCATCGGCGGCGCGGTCGAAGTAGGGCTGCCGCAGGCGCTTGCCTTTGTGGAAGCGCTGCAAGACGTACGGCGTGCGATCGAACGACGCCAGCGCGGACTCGAGCGTCTGGGTCCACTCCTCTTTCGTGAGATCGTTTGCGATCTTCACGCCGCGCGATCCCCACGCAAGCTCGGAGAAGCCCGACGGCTTGGTCACGTAGTTCCGCTCGCTCTTCCCGAGTTCTAACAACTGCCGCCAATCGTTGACCGGTAAGCCCGCCGCCGTCAAGCCGTCGATCGAGGCCTGAGGCGGAAGCGGTCGTGGATCGAGGACCCACGTGTGAGGCAAGAGCGTCAGCATCCGGTCGTAGACCTCTGCACCCATTTCGCCGCGCCACAGCGGCGCGAGCGCCGGATGGTGGAGGAGCGCAAACGCAAGCTTCTCTTCGAGATGCGCCTTCGGCGGCGGCGTCATCTTCACGGTGCTATGCCGCGCGGCATAGAGCATCAACTCCTGTTTGGGAATGTTGAGCAGATCGAAGAGTTCGAAGTTCCGGTAGAGCACGTCCAGCTTCTTTTCGCGGCCGCCTTCCAAGCGCACGAAAAGCGCATCCTCGGTGAAGACGATTTCCTGCGGTGCGCAGACGTAAACGTTCGCGAGACCGAGGCGTCGCACGGCTTCGGCGAGCCATCGCATCTCCGGCCGGTAGTCGCCCGATTCGTCGGAGACGACGACCGCGACGGTCGGTTCCACAACGCCGCTGGTTGCGCGAAGCATCTCGGCGAAGGCGCGCGGCATGCCGTCGGCGCCGCCGACCGACTCGATGCCGAGCTTGCAGTACGCCTCGGACATCGCGCCGACAAATCCCAGTCCGCCGGGAATGCTGTCCAACTCGGAGGCGACGAAGCCGTCATCGGTCAGGAGCAAGTCGGGACGGATAACGCCGGGGATCTCTTGCTTGAAGCGATTCTGACGGGTAAGGCGCACGATGTGTTCGGGTTTTCCGCGGTCGAGATACTCGGCGATAAATGCCGGCGCGGTACCGCGCGCGCTGCGAAGATAGAGCGCGTTGAGGGCGCGGTAGAACGCGAGCAGATCGCCGCCGATTTGCTCGATGTGCGCGACGGAGGCCGGTGACAATGGAAACGGCTCGGGGCTGATGCGCCAGGCGATCCGTTCTTGCTCGTCTTCGACTCTGAAGAGTCCGGGCGGGATCGCGTCGTACAGGAAGTGCGCTTGCTCGCGAGCCGTGAGGTTAGGTTGTACTGCCGTGCAGGCCATGAAACTCTAGTAGCTCCCTCGACAGTCCGGGATCTTCGGGTCCTTGAAGGCGATGTATCTGCGGCGCATGCTCCCATAAGGTTCCCCGGAATCCCGAGGGTTTCACCTTTTAAGTGGCGACGCACGCTGCGCGTCGCCCGGCACTCCACTTCGCTTCGGCCGCTGCGCGGCCTCAACTGCGCTGCACGCCCCCACGCGGACTTCGCCGCGCGGGACCCCTACTGGGAGCCCATTTGACCGGGAGGGTATGCTTGGGGTGTGTCCATCGAACTCATCGCCCTCGACCTCGACGGGACGCTGCTCGACCCGCTCGAGCAGGTCTCCGAGGTCAACCGACTCGCGATTGCCGCCGCCCTCGCCGAGGGCCTGCGCGTGGTGCTGGTCACGGGCCGGGGCGTCGAGGCGCCGTCGCAGATCGCTCGCGACCTCGGGCTGGCGCTGCCGGTCATCTGCTGCCACGGCGCGCTGACGAAGGATATCCAAACCGGGCGCACGATCGGGCACATCCCTATCCCTTCGCAGCACGCCAAGCCGATGCTCGAGTACGCGGAGAACCACGGTATCGACGTCGCCGTCTACCTCGAGGAGCGCTTCTACCGCGTAACCGGCGCGCGGCGCTACATGAGCGACATGCACGGGCCGGAATGGCGCGAGGTTTCAAGTTTTCGCGATCTGCCGCAGGTCGCGCCGACGTTCTTGCGCTTTCTCGGGGGCGAGGCGGTCGAGGCGGTGCGTACGACGTTTGCAAGTCTCCCGCTGCATTTCAAGTTCGAGACGTGGGGCGAGTTCGAGGAATGCGCCGTGACGAGCCGCGACGCGACCAAGAAGCACGCGCTCGAGAATCTTTGTAAGACCTTCGAAGTCCCGCGCGAGCGCGTGCTCGCGATCGGCGATTCGCGCAACGATGTCCCGATGCTGCGATGGGCCGGTGTCGGCGTTGCGATGGGCAACGCGCAGCCGGACGTGCTCAGGTCCATTCGGCGGGTGACGGCGGGCAATGCCGACGACGGCGTGGCCCGCGCAATCGAGCGCTACGTGCTCGAGCCGTTACGCGAACGTAGCGCGTGACCGTTCGGATCCTTGCCTTCGCACGCGTCCGCGAGGTTCTCGGCGCTTCAGAGCGGGCGCTGAGGGTTCCGGGTAAGGCGCGCGTGCGCGACGTGTGGACAATGCTCGCTGCGGAGCATGCGGGCTTGTCGACGCTGGAAGCCTCCACGCGCTTCGCGCGCAATGGACGCCTGGTTTCGGGCGAGGAAGCCTTGCAGGATGGCGATGAAGTCGCACTGCTGCCGCCCGTCGGAGGCGGCTGATGTTCGGCATCGTCCGGTCGCCGATCGACGTGCCGGCGATGGAAGCGTCGCTGCGCGAGGGCGGCTGCGGGGCCGTGGTGACCTTTACGGGTATCGTGCGCGAGCGCGCGGATGACGGTCGCATCGTCGACGGCCTCACCTACGAAGCTTACGAGCCGATGGCGCTGGAAGAGTTCGCGCGCATCGCGCAAGAAGCACGCGAGCGATGGGGAGAGCTGCAGGTTGCGATCGTCCATCGGATCGGCGATCTGCAAGTCGGCGAAATCGCCGTCGCCGTCGTCATGGCGGCGCCGCACCGCGCGGAGGCGTTCGCTGCCTGTGCGTACGTGGTCGACGAACTGAAGAATCGCGCGCAGATCTGGAAGAAGGAGCGGTACGCCGGCGGAGCCGCCCGCTGGCGCCAAAGCGAGGGCCGGGGCGCTCCGTGAAGCTCGAGCTTCATCGCGTTGCGGCGCAGCACAACGAGGTTGCCGTGCTGCGCTACGTGCCGCGCCGCCCGCGCAACGTCGCGATCGTGACCGCGCACGGTTACTCCTCGTCGAAGCAGAATCTCGATCCGCTCTGCGCCTTTCTCGCCGGGCACGGTTACGAGATATTCAGCCTCGACTTCCCGGGGCACAAACTCGGTTCGAGCGGCGGGTGCCTGCGCGACTTCGACGACTGCCTCGATGCGATGGAAGGCATCATCAAGTTTGCGCGCGAGCGGTCCGTCGTCTCGCCGTACGTGCTCGGCCACAGTTTGGGAGCGATTACCGCGCTGGTGCTCGCCGCCGGCGATCCGTCGATTCCCGGCGCGGTGGCCATCGCGACGGGCTACCGCAGGGCGGCTGCGATCTCGGCGCTGCGCCGAACCTTCGCGACGGAACTTCGCTCGGAATACGTCGACGGCGCCACCCTTCCCGAACTCTTCGAAGGCGTGGATGCGCGCCTCGAAGCCGCATTACCGCATTTGGCCGGGCGGCCCGTGCTGTATGTCGCGGCGGCGCACGATGCAATGGTCTCGGCCTCGAGCGTCGTAGAACTCTACGAGCGCGCCCCGACTCCAAAGCGATTGGCACGCATCGACAGCAATCACACGACCGCGGGCGAGAGCGCGCGTACGGAGGTGTTGCAGTGGCTGAACGAACTGCATCCCCGAGAGTAAGCCTCGGGCCGCGGGAGCTGCGACGCTATAGCCGTCACCTCTTGATCCCGGAGGTCGGTCTCGCCGGCCAAGAACGCCTCGCAACCGCGCGTGCGCTCGTGATCGGCGCGGGCGGCCTCGGTTCTCCGGCATTGCAATACCTCGCTGCGGCCGGGGTCGGGCGGATCGGCATCATCGACGACGACGTCGTCGACGAAACGAACTTGCAGCGCCAGACGATCTTCGATAGCGGGGATTTGGGACAACCGAAGGCCGAAGCCGCGGCACGACGCGTCCGCGCGATCAATCCGTTCGTCGCGGTCGACGCGCTCTCGCTGCGCTTCGACGAGAGCAACGCGCGCGAGTTGGTCGCGCTCTACGACGTCGTGCTCGATTGTAGCGATCGCTTTCCGACCCGCTACCTCGCCAACGACGCGTGCATTCTCGAAGGGAAGCCCGACGTCTACGGATCGATCTTTCGCTTCGACGGGCAAATCGGCGTCTTCGCACGCGGCGCGCCGTGCTATCGCTGCCTGTATCCGGAGCCGCCGCCCGCGGGCAGCGTCCCGACGTGCGCGGAGGGCGGCGTGCTCGGCGTCCTCGCGGGCATCGTCGGGGCGTGGCAGGCGAACGAAGCGCTCAAGCTGATCCTGCGCATCGGCGAGCCGCTCATCGGCCGCCTCATGCTGGTGGATGCGCTCGGCGCGAGCACGCGCGAAGTGCAATTCGAACGCGATCCGCACTGCGCCCTTTGCGGCGCTGAAGCGACGATTCACGAAGCCGGCGAGATGCGGTATGAGGAAGAAGGGGCGCGCGATGTCGAGGAGATCGAGCCGTCGTCTCTCGACGAAGCGCTTCGTGATTGGGCCCTGCTCGACGTGCGCGAGCCGCACGAGATCGTGCTCGGCATTATTCCGGGCGCACTCAACATTCCGGCGAGCGAACTGGAAGCGCGATTGCACGAGCTGGACAGCGCGCGGCGCTATGTCGTCGCCTGTAGGGTCGGCGTAAAGTCGCGCTGGGCGGCGCAGCGTCTGCGAGACGCCGGGTTCGCTCGCGTGAAGCACCTGCGCGGCGGATTGCTCGCCTACGCAGTCGAACACGAAGACTTTGTGTTTTTCTAAATGCGCACGAAACCATTCGGACCGACGGGACGCTCGCTGCCGGTCATCGGCCAAGGCACGTGGGATCTGCCGGAGCTCGGCGCCGGGCGGAAGGAAGCGATCGCCGCGATCCGGCGCGGCATCGAACTCGGCATGACGCATCTCGACACCGCCGAGATGTACGGGGCCGGACGCGTCGAGGAGCTGCTCGGCGAAGCGATCGCAGGATTACCGCGCGAGCAGCTGTTCGTCACGAGCAAGGTCGTTCCGAACCACGCGACCTTTAAAGGAACGATCGAGGCTTGTGAAGGCTCGCTGCGCCGTCTGCGGACGGAGTATCTCGATCTCTATTTACTGCACTGGCCGGGAGGGCATCCGCTCGAGCGAACGATGGCGGCGTTCGAGGAGTTGGTACGGCAAGGCAAGTCCCGCTTCGTCGGCGTCAGCAACTTCGACGCTGACGAAATGCTCGAAGCCGCCTCCTACTTCCATTCCGTGCCGCTCGCCTGCAATCAAGTGCTCTACCATCTGCGCGAGCGCGGCATCGAACGACGCGTGCTCCCCGCTGCACGCAAGGCAAACGTCGCAATCGTCGGCTACACGCCTTTCGGCCGGGACCGCTTTCCGCGCGAGGCCGCGAAGCCCGAGGGCGTGCTTGGACGGATCGCCGCCAAACATCAAACGACGCCGCGAGCAGTCATCCTCGCCTTCTTGACGCGTGAGCCCGAGCTGTTCACGATCCCGAAAGCATCCAGCATCGCGCACGTCGAGGAGAATGCGCGCGCAGGATCGCTGCAGCTCGACGCCGCAGACATCGCGGCGATCGATGCCGCTTTTCCGATAGGGCGCGATGGTCCACTCGCGATGCTCTAAATCGGAGATGGTCGAGCTGGCACGCTCGGTGGCCGTCGGCGAGTGCGAGGTGCGTGTCGCACCAGCGTTTGTCGACGAACGCACGCGCGAGCGGTTGCGTGAGGCCTTTTCGCGCGGCGACTTCGCCACATGGGGCTACGACGGTGCACGCGCGGATCGCGCCGCCGATCCGCGCAGCATTCTCGCGGGTGCCAAGAGCGTGTTGTGCATCGCGTTCGCCTACGCGACCCCGCCGCCGCAGCGACCGGCGCTCTCGGGGCGGGTTTCGAACTACGCATGGTCGAGCGATTATCATCGCCGCCTGCTGCGCACGCTCCACGAGATCGCGCAGCGCATCGACGAGCGCGCCGGCGCGCCCGTCACCGCCGTAGCGTGCGACACGAAGCCGATTGCGGAGCGTGCCTTTGCGGCGAAGGCCGGACTGGGCTGGATCGGCAAGCACACCAACCTCATCTCGCCGCGCCTCGGCTCCTTCGTCTTTCTCGGCGAAATCCTCACGACGCTCGAGATCGAGCCCGATGCTCCGCTGCGCAAGAGTTGCGGCAGCTGCATGCGCTGCATCGAAGCCTGTCCCACGCGCGCCCTGCGCGGCGATTACACGATCGACGCAACCCGCTGCATTGCCGATCTGACGCAACGAACCGACTCGATCCCGCGCGAGATGCGCCCCTTGATCGGGGAATGGGTGTGGGGTTGCGACATCTGCCAGGTCGTCTGTCCTCCGACGGATGCGGCGGGCTATCGCGGGACGGAGCCGGACGCTCCGCGCACGCCGAGTACGGCTGCTCCCGATCTCCTCTCGCTCCTGCGTTTGCGATCGGGTGAGTTTACGCGCACGTTTCGTCAGACCGGGATGGGATGGCGCGGCGCTGCGGTATTGCGACGCAATGCGGCCGTTGCGCTCGGGAACGCGCTCGATCGTTCGACGGTTCCCGTGCTGCTCGAGGCGCTCGAGTGCGAAACGCACGCGATGGTGCGAGCGCACGTCGCCTGGGCGCTCGGACGCATCGCTTCTCCCGCGGCGCTGGAGGGTTTACGCGCGCGTCTTTCGAGGGAAGGAGATGCGGATGTGCGCGAGGAGATCATGCTTGCTTTGAGCGCATTCGAGGGGGCTGCGACGTGACGAAGGCGATGCTGGTGCTTGTGGCGATGCTGTCCGGGCTGGCGCCCGCCGGCGCGGCACCGGATCTCTTCGCGCGCATGGCCGCCGTGAATCCGGACCTGCATAGCTATACGGCGACGCTTCGTGCCGACATCCACTTGCTGACGTTTCCGTTCCTCGAGACGCAGATCGTCGGCACCATCTATCGCAAGGAGCCCGACCGCGAGAAACTCGTCGTCACCAGCGGTCTGCCGGTCATTGCAGAGCAGTTCGGGAAGCTCTATCCGAACATCGTGAGCCCTTCGCATTGGCAGCGCGTCTTTGTCGTTACGACCGTCGGGGACGACGGTCGGACGACGCGCCTGCGCCTGGTTCCTCGCAAGGGCGGCAACGTCGACCACATCGACGCGAGCATCGACGATACGACCGCGCTCGTGACCGCGCTGCGCTGGAATTATCGAAACGGCGGTTACGCGCAGATGGCGGAACACTACGCGCCGATTCAAGGCAATCAGTTAGCGGTCGCAGAGCAGGGGCACATCGAGGAGCCGGGCTACGTCGCCGACATTACGGCGACGCTGGGCGAGTACCACGTGAACGTGCCGCTCTCCGATAGCATCTTCGAGCAGCGCTAGTGTTCATTTGCCGCTTTACGCACGACCTGCGCCTGGAAGACCATGCGGCGCTGGCCGCGGCGGCGGAAGCGGGACCGGTTCTGCCGGTCCTCGTGCTCGGCGCCGAACTGAGCGATTCGCTACGCCGTTCGCCGCGCCGCGCGGCGTTTTTTTGCGCCGCGGTGCATTCGCTCGATGCGGCGCTACGCGAGCGCGGCAGCCGGCTCGTGGTACGCCGCGGCGAAAGTGCCGACGCTTTGCTGGAGATCGCGCACGCGTCCGGAGCGAGCGGCGTTGCGTGGAGTGCGAGCTACGACGGCAATGGGATCCATCGGGACGAAACGCTGCGCTCGCGCCTGGAGGAGGGCGGATTGCAGGCGCAGCTCGTCCACGATGCGCCGGCGATCGCTCCCGGAGAGATCGAACGCAGCGGCGACGGCGCGGGCTACCGCGCGTTCCAGGCCTACTTCGAGCGGCGTCGCTCGCTGTCGATCCCATCCTTCGATCGTCCGTTGCTCATGCATTTCGCGCAAGCGGAGATCGAGAGCGAGTCGCTTCCCGCTCCGAACGATTTCGGCTCGAGCGAAGTGCCTCCCGAAGCCGGTTCGCGCGTTGCCCTCGCATCGCTCGAGCGATTCCTCTCCTCGCAAGCGCCCTCGTATGCAACGGCGCAGCACGTACCCGCCGAGGACGGCACCTCGCATCTGTCGGCGCACTTCTCCTTTGGAACGCTTTCGATGCGAGCCGCCGTGCGCGCGACCCTCCGGCGCCTCGACGATCCGTTTCTGCTCAACGAAGAAAAGTTGTCGCTGCGCCTGTTTCTGCGCTCGCTCGCGCTACACGATTTTTTCTTGCAGCTTTCGTGGTTCCATCCGGAGACCCAGGAAATAGCGCTCCAGGAAAGGATGCGCGGCTTTGAGTTCGCGCAGACGCACCCCGCGCTCGAGGCGTGGCGCGAGGGCAAGACCGGGTTTCCGCTCGTCGATGCGGGGATGCGTCAACTGGCGCGAACCGGTTGGATGCACCCGCACGTCCGGGCGGTAGCGGCCTCGTTTCTCTGCTTCGACCTCGGCGTCGACTGGCGCGTCGGACGCGACGTCTGGGATCGCTTGCTCGTCGAAGACGATCCCGCGATCGCGACGGGAAACTGGCAATGGATCGCCGGTGTCGGCGCCGACCTCGCGCAGTATCCGCGAATCTACAATCCGCAAACGCAGCAGCGCCACTTCGACCCTGAGGCGCGCTACGTTCGTCGCTGGGTACCGGAACTCGAACACGCACCGCTGGTGGTATGGCAGAACGCACGAACCACGCCCATGTTGCCGCTTTACGACGGCAGCGCCTATCCGGCGCGCGTTGTCGATCACGCTGCTGCCGCTCGTGCCTTTCTCGCACGTTATCGGGAGAGGGTGCATTGAAGGGCCTCAAGTCGGGAAGCGTTAAGGCAGAATGATGACCCAGCGTGCGACGTTAAGGCGGCTTGCGCGCGAGGCTCGCCCGTACTACGGGCGCATCGCGATTGCCTTGGTGCTCGGGACGCTCGCCGGCGTCCTGAGCCTGGTTGCGCCGTGGGCCTTCGGAGCGATCGTGGGGCGCGTGCTAGCGCCTCCGGCCGGACATCCGCCCGACGTGCACGTGCTCTACTTTGCGTTAGCGGCGACATTCGCGGCGCTCGTGCTCGCCAATCTTGCCACGTATTTTCAGACATACCTGACGGCTTGGAGCGGGCAACATCTCATCGCACGCTGGCGCGTCGAACTCTTCGCACGCGTTCTGAATCTTCCGCTCGGTGAGTTCGACAAATGGCGACCCGGCGAGTTGATTGCGCGCTTCAGCAACGATCTTCAGTTGATGACCGACGCCGTCAGCGTTTCGTTTCCACAATTCGTGGTCGCCGTCGTGACGTTCATATCGTCGTTCGCGGTGATGATCTATCTCGATTGGCTGCTGACGTTGACGCTCGTCATCGTCGCGCCGATCGTCTCGCTTGCGGTCTCGAGGTTCCAGGGCCTGATCTCGACGAGTACGATGCGCACGCAGGAGCGGGTCGCGGACCTTTCCGCGAACCTCACGGAGGTTCTCGCCGGACAGCGCGTCGTGAAGGCCTTCGGCGGCGAAGAGTTCGAGATTCGCCGCTTCCGGCGTTCGAACGAAGACTTCTTCGGCGCCTACATGAAGCTGACGCAGTTCATCCAGACGCAACCGCTCGTCGTTTCGACGATCATGGTGCTGGCAGTGGTCGTCATCATGTGGCTATCGGTTCGCGAGGTGCTCGTCGGGCGTTTGACGACGGAACACGTCTTCAACTATTGGCTGCTCCTCGTCAACCTGGCGAACCCGCTGAACCGGCTTGCCGCATTCGTCGGCGACTTATCCAAGTCGATCGTCGGCGCGGGGCGCGTCTTCGAGATCCTCGATCTGCCCGTGGAAGTCGCGGACCGTCCGGGCGCGAAGGCGCTGGACGCGCCGCGGGGCGCGATCGCATTCGAAAGCGTCACGTTCTCCTACAACGAGAACGAGCCCCCGGCGCTGCAAGACGTGAACGCGAGCATCGCGGCGGGTGAGATCGTTGCACTCGTCGGCCGCTCAGGCGCCGGGAAGACCACGCTCGTGAACCTCGTTCCGCGCTTCTACGAGCCGCAGCACGGCGTCGTTCGTATCGACGGCATCGATATCGCCGACGTTCGCCTTGCGGACCTGCGCCGGGTCATCGGCATCGTTCCTCAAGATCCGCAACTACTGCGCGGGACGATCTTGCAGAACATTCGCTACGGGCGGCTCGACGCGAGCGACGAGGAAGTGCGCGCGGCGGCGAGAGACGCCAACGCGGACGAGTTCGTGCAGCTGCTGCCCGAGGGATACGCGACGCAAGTCGGAGAGCGCGGCATCCGTCTCTCGGGCGGCGAACGCCAACGCGTCGCAATCGCCCGCGCGCTGCTGCGCGATCCGCGCATCCTCATTCTCGATGAAGCGACGAGCGCGCTCGACACGCACTCGGAGAGCCTCATTGCACAGGCGCTGGAGCGCCTGATGGCCGGGCGGACTACGCTGATCATCGCGCACCGCCTTTCCACGATCCGCCGCGCGAACCGAATTCTTTACATTGAAGCGGGCCGCGTCGTCGAGATCGGAACGCACGACGAGTTGCTCGCGCGCGGCGGCGCCTACGCTCACCTCCACTCTGCCCAGTTCGCCTAAGGAGTCCATTGTCGTGAAACTCATCATCGAGCTGATTCTCGCGGTCGTGCTGCACCCGATCGCCGTGATCTTCGCGTGGATCAACATCATCGGGCGCGCCGATATGGACGGCGCGAAGAAGATCCTGTGGGCGGTGTTGTGTCTGCTGTGGCCGATCGGCGTCTTGCTCTACATCCTCCTCGGCGACGGCGCCCTCTGGTGAGCTACGGCGACGTTCCGAAGATGAAGGACCACGTGCCGGCATAGACCGGCGCACCGTCCGGGTCGAGCGGCGTATACAAGTCGCTCGCGATGCTGATGTGGTAGGCGTCGATGTTCCCCAGGCTTAGGTGGATGCGGGGATCCGCGTCCACGACGCGCACGTGCGAAGGAGGAAGGCCGAGGGCGACATACGCGCGGGCGATGGTCGAGGCGAACGTTTCGCGTTGATGGTATATGCCGTACCAACGATCCGCCGGCGTCCCGCCGGGGGCGGATATCCATGCCGCCAGTTGCTGCGTCGACGAGCCGTAGAAATCGAATGGGCTCGAGATAAGCGCGACGCGCGCGACCAGATGTTGCTTTGCGATCACTGCCGCCATCCCGGCGCCCTGCGAGTGTCCCGAGACGACGATGCGCGACCAGTTCGGCTGACCGTCGACAAGGTAGCCGCCCCATCCTTCGCCGGGATGATACGCGGCAAGATACCGCAAGAGCGCGACGAGACGGGGCACGATCGATTCCGCGGGCGCGTCGGGAACGTCGCTGCTCGCGTGGTCGCCGTAGATACGCGTCTCTCGAAAGCGCGCGGAGCACGTCGGATCGGGATCCGTCGAACAGGCTTCTCCGATAGCGGGAATGTCGTCGTACATGAGCCCGATCGCGCGGTAGCCGTTCTTGGCGGCAGTCGACAAGACGTTCTGCACGCCGGCTGGCCGGCCGTACGTACCGGGGAGAAATAGGAATAGTTCGGCGTTCGGGCTCACCTGTCGCTCGAACATCACGTAGTTGTCTTTGAGATAATGGGTGATCGCAGGATCCGTGTCGGCCGGCGCGATCGTGTAGACGAGGCGATTGGGGTCGGGCGCGAGCGGCGTGGCGGCGCGCTCCTGCGCGCTCGAGGGCGCTTGGAGCGACCGGTAGATCGACGTTTGGAGATAGTCGCTCGCAACCGGGTGCGCACATGCGACGCCCGTGCTTGCGAGGAATGCAAAGATGATGGCCGCCCGAGCGGCAATGCTTCGCATGGCGTAAACATACCGGGACGGGATCGCGTAAGTCTACGGAGGCGGATGAGTTCTCATCCGCCTCACATCTTGTCGCGCGTCGCGATGGCTACGGACCGACTGCGATATCCGTCGGTGCGTCTAAGCGCGTGTTCGAGCCGGAGATGACGCGTAATGGTGCCTGATTGCCGGTAGCCCCCGGCGCAAAGACGAGAATTGCGGTAGCGCCGCTGCCGCCCGAACAGTTCGAACAGTTCGTCGCGTATAAGTCTCCGGCGCTGTCGAAGGCAAGCCCGGTGACTCGTCCGAGTTGCGTAGCCGCTCCCGTGATGACGTTGATCGGCGTCGCGTCGCCGCTCGCGCCGGGGCCGAAGACGAGGATCGCTCCACTGTTTCCGACGTAGAGATTGCCGGACGTGTCGAATGCCATCGGCCGCGGACTGTTTAACTGCGTATCCGGTCCCATGATCTGCCTGATGAGATTGCCATTCGGCCCCGGCGCGAAGACGTCGATCCCTATGCCCGCCGCCTGGTCGGGAAGCGTGACATAGAGATTATCGGATGAATCGAGCGCGAGCTCGGCGAGGCACGTGAATCCCCCTCTCGTCGAGACCGGCAAAGCGTTCCCCGTGGCTCCCGCAGCATAGGCGGTGATGTTGCCAGCGCCGCAGTTCGCGGCGTAGGTGTCTGACGAGTCGGCAGCGACGCCGATCGTACCGTTCAGTCCGGTGGCCCCGCCGGTAATCGCTTGCGTTGGTACGTTCGACCTGTAGCTTGAGAAGACGGCAACCGTGGCAGGCGAATCTTGCGTGACGTAGATCTTCCCGCTGAGGTCTTCAAAGAGACTATCGGCGTGAACGAAACCGGCACTTGCGAGGTTCGTCGTCTTGCACGGCGGCACGTTACCGTTCGCGGTCAGCTCGTAGCTCGTTATGGTGTTCCCGCTAAAGTTGGTGACGTGGATAAGCGCGACTCCCGTCGGGCAACCCGATATGACGGGCAGCACGCTCTGGAGGTTGCAGCTTGCAAGAACGAACGCAAACGCGATAAGGGCCCAAGTACGCTTCACGGGTGGCCTCCTGACCTCGGTGACTATCGGACGGTGATGCCCCAGACGCAGTTAGTCGTTGAGATGTTCGCATCGGTGTACGTGACGCTCGGTGCGAGCGACGAACTGAAGGACTGCGTCGCCAACGGGTAGACGTAGATGTGGGCTGAGTTGCCGCAGTCGGCGTCGTAGAGATTTCCGAGCTTGTCGAACGCGAAGTTCGACTCGTAGGCGCCCGACTCGAGACCGGTCGGATCCTCGACGTTCGGCGTTGAGCCCGAGTTGAGGTTGTTGCTGTTGTAGCGCACGATGTAGCTGTTTGTTCCGCCGCCGTTGATCGACGCGTAGAGATTGCCGTCGGCGTCGAAGGCGATTCCGCCCGGACCGGTCAGCCCATTGAGATAGTAGGCGGGCGATTCGCCGCTCGAGAGCGGCTCGGGAAAGTACGCGATCGACTGCGTTCCCGAGCTGTTGAGGTTGGAGACGTAGAGGTCGCCGCGCGTGTCCATCGCGAGGCCGCTCGGCGTGAAGCCCAGGGTGATCGTCATCGCGGGCGTCAGCGAGCCGCTCCCCGTAAACGGGCCCGTGAACTCCATGACCTGCTGCGTGCCATATGAGTCGATCCAGAGGTTCCCCGAGCCGTCGAAGGTCAGGTGGTCGGCATCGTTCGCCGCCGGAAGGGCCAGCGTGTAGAGCGGAGTGCTCGAGTCGGTCGGCGGCGAGCTGAAGACGTAGGCAAAACTGTTTCCGGTTCCCGAGTGCGGCGCGGAGAGCACCCAGAAGCGCCCCGACGGATCGATCGCCATGGAGGCGCTGCCGTTGAGCGTGTTCGATGCCGTTCCGTTGACGAGCATAGCGGCAGAGCTCGACGTCAGCGGCAACGCAGCCGATTCCAACTGCTCGGTCGCACTTCCATTGTTCGTATGGAAGAAACTCCAATAGACTGTATGAGCCGGAAGTCTGATCTCCGGCACGATCTTGAAGCATCCCGCGAGTCCGATGCCCGCGACCGCAATCATAATGGCGATAAGAGCGCGCCCGAGAGGGCTATTCGCCGGTCTCTTCATAGTCAGGAGTATAGGGGGCCGCTCGGCAACCGCGTATGTCGGAAAACCGCCCCGCTTTTCAAGGATGCCCTTCGGGGTCGGGGAAATTTCCTCGTCGACATGATCATGGGCCCCGTTTTGTGCCCGTCCCTCATAGGACGGACGCGTGAGCTACGCGATCTCGCCGACCGCCGTCTCGCCGCGGCGAAGGGTCGCGGCGGCCTCGTCCTGATCGGAGGCGACGTCGGCATCGGTAAGAGCCGGCTCGTGAGAGCTTTTCGGGAAACCCTGACGGGAGGACGCGCGCGTTTCGGGATCGGGTACTGCTGCGAAAGCGGAAATAGACCTTTCGGGCCGCTCATCGACGCGCTGAAATGCTTGGGCTCCGACCCTCCGCTGTTAGCGGCGCAATCGAAGTCGGAGCAGGCGGCGGCGATCGGCGACGCTCTCAGGCGCTCCTGCCAGCGGCGCAATGCGGTGCTGGTCCTCGAGGATGTTCAATGGGCCGACGCGGGGACGATGGGGCTTCTCGTCCATCTGCTCCCGTCGCTCGGCTCGCTGCGGCTTCTGATCGTCGCGACATACCGGTCGGACGTGCTGCACGACGAACATCTCGCGGCGCCGTACGTGGCGCGTCTTCGGCGCTTCGCTTCGACGATTGCCCTGGAA
The DNA here is from genome assembly GCA_963838895.1 of Vulcanimicrobiota bacterium. Taxonomy (GTDB): domain Bacteria; phylum Vulcanimicrobiota; class Vulcanimicrobiia; order Vulcanimicrobiales; family Vulcanimicrobiaceae; genus Tyrphobacter. The sequence goes on along the minus strand of CAWIST010000003.1, from coordinate 81,275 downwards.
CCGCTGTCGGACCGCGAAGTTCGGCGGCTCGTACGGCTTGCGGCAAGCTCCGTCCGCCTCATTCCCGCGGAACAGGACGGTATCGTAGAACGAGCCGAGGGCAATCCGTTTTTTGCCGAAGAGCTGCTCAGGAGCGTCCTCGAACGCCGCCGCAGCAGCCGCAACGAGCCGCTGCCGCTAACGATCCGTGCAGCCGTTCAAGAGCGTCTCGCCGAGCTCGACGGTTCGACGCTTGCGATCGCGCAGCGCGCGTCGATTTTCGGCCGTCAGTTTCAATCGAATATCCTAGCGGAGGTCTCCGAGCGCCCGCACGGCGACGTTCTCGTCGCGCTTCGGCGTTTACGAGAACTGCAGATCATCGTCGAGACGGCATCGAGCGACCGTTTTGCGTTTCGCCACGTTCTAACCCGCGACGTCATCTACGCGACGATGCTCGCGCAAGAGGTACGCCCGATCCACGCCCGCGTTTTGCGACTGCTGGAAGCAAGTGCTGAGGCCAACGCGTACGATCTCGGCTACCACGCATGGGCGGCGGCCGACGCGGAGCGATGCGTCCTTTACAACGAGCGAGCGGGAGACGAGGCCGACACGCTCCACGCCTACGCCGATGCCGTACGCTGTTACGGGTGCGCGCTCGAGTTCGCCGTCGCGTTCGACGTGCGCTCGAGGCTTCTCGCGAAAGCGGCTGCGGCTACGTCTCGCGACGGAAAATCGCAGGAAGCCGTGGAACTGTACGACGCTGCCACCGCTGCGAGCGAAGCCGTCGGCGACCGGCGGCGCGCGGCCGAACTGCGCGGTGCGATGGCGGTTCAAGCGCGGCTCGCTTGCGACAACGAGCGCGCCGTCGCGATTCTCACCCGCGCACTCGAGGCGCTCGATCCCTTTGACGAGGGGCTCCGAGCCGAGCTATCGCTGCACTTGGCGTTCTGCAAGTTGAACCAAGCCGACGCGCAAGGGGCCGACGCGCTGCTCTGCACGTCCGCATCGGCGGCGCCGCCGCCTTTGCGATGGAGCGTGGCGTGCTACGCTGCTGCCGTCAAGGGCGACATCGCCGCCGTGCGCGCGACGGAGCTTCCCTATCTCGACGCATGCTTACCGTCGGGCCGCGCCGCAATGTTGCAGGCGCGGTTCAATGTCGGGTACGACCTTTGCGTTCTCGGAGCCGACGCCGAAGGGTTGGCGATCCTCGATGCGATTCTTCCCGAATTGCGCGCGCTACGTCTTCCCTCGCTCGAAGTCCTAAGCTGCGCGAATGCGGCGCTCGTGCACGCGCGCTCCGGGGATCTCAAGGAGGCGCGAGCTTTAGTTCGGCGTGGACTCGACGTGCCCGAACGCCTCACCACGGGGCCGATCACGCTAGCGGCGGCAGCATTGACCGTCGGCAACCTCCTCGGCGATGAGGAGTTGATCGCGGACGCCGTATCGGAGGACGTCATCGAAACCGCGTTTCGCAGTAAGATCGATGTCGCGCTCGCCTCGATCGCGGGCCCCTACGCGCGCTGGTTGTGGACCCACGGCGAAGAACGCGGGGCGCGTGAGGTGTTGGAGCGAGCGCTGCGCGAGCTTCGCGGCACGCTCGGGGCGACGGAGACATTGCTTGCAGCAATCGAGCTCGGCGACGACGCGACCGTCGAGGCCGCGCGATGCCTCGCGGCTCGCGTCGAAGCAACGAGCGGCGTGCCGTTGTACGCTGCCACAACCGCGCACGTGCGCGCGCTGCTGGCGCAGCGAACCGGGGAACCAGATGCTCCGAATCGCGCACGCGAGGCGGAGAGCCTCTATCGCTCGCTCGGGTGGCCGCTGCATGCCGCCCGCTGCGCGGAACTCTGCGGCAGTTCGCGCTCGGTGGTGACGTTTCGTAAGTTCCGCGCCGCCGGTGACATGCGGCGAACCCTCTCGCTCTCGGCCCGCGAGACGCAAATTGCCGAGTTGGTCGCCGACGGAATCTCCAATAAAGTGCTCGCCGCTCGATTCACGATCAGTCAGCGAAGCATCGAAAAACACCTGACTTCGATCTACACGAAGCTCGGCTTGCGGAATCGGTCGGAACTCGTGGCGCTCATGACGCGCCGGAAATCGGCGGAGGCGCGGGCCTAGCGGGCAGACGCGCGACCGCGCGCCAATGCAAACGATGCCAAGAGATCGCGGATGCCCGATAAGGCGACACCGAGCCCGAAGGCGCTCAAGATCCACGATAGCAGGCCGTAGAAAGCGAACGCAACGCCGGCGGGCGCGCCGATCCAACCAACGGCATTGGGATAGAGCCGCGCACGAAAGATTCCGTACGTGATCCCCATCACCGCGTGCATCGTGCGTTCGCCGGGCGGCAGCTTGCGCGTGCGATCCTCGACGATGAAGTCGGACAGCGTGATGGCGATTTCGGTCGCAAGCAGGATCGCGAGGGGAAGCACCGCCCAGCCATGGGGTTGCAGCCAAGCCAGCGTCCCGAAGAGCACGGCATAGACGAAGTCGCGCCATGCGTGCAGTTGTAGCTCCCGTTGCGCCGCTGGATCGCTCGGGAGGCGCGCGACGATCTCGTGAAACACGATGGTATCGAATGCGCCCATCAGCGCGAGCGCGACGAGAACGCAGAGCGCTGCAGTCATCAGTGCGGCGTCACCATTCCGCCGTATGTCGCGATGAGGCCGAGCGCGGGAACGACAATGGAGATCAGCACGTTCCACCCGTACTCGTCGCCGTGGGCCAGGGCTTCGACGCGCGGCGCGAGCGCTCGTGGCAGCTTTCGCCCGAGCAAACGGCAGTCGGTCTGGGAGAACCGTAGCCCGCGCTCGTCGGCGTCAACGGCAAAGATAAACTGCAGCGGCCCGGTTTCCTCGACGAGCTGTCCGTCTTCGATCCACAGCGCGGTGCGCAGCGTCGTATCGGGGAAGGTTCGCACCCAGATTTCGCGGCCATCGTGCACGCTCACGGCCAGCGTCCCCGCTGCCCGCGCTGCCGCCGCAGGCAACCGCAACGCCGACGCGAGGGCGTTCCGGAAAAACCCAGGCTCGTAGGTAACGTCCAGCGCGAACTCGGCCGTGCCGCCGGGCTGCGCGAGAAACCGACGCAACGCCGGCGGAAGGCGCGCGAAGGACGCTCCCAAGAGTCGCTCGTGAAGCTGCATCAGCGCCTTTGCCGGGCGCTCGGCGGAGCTTGAAGGAGTATTCGCCCCGGCAGTTGCGAGGGTGACGGGAACGACGGGTGCGAGAAATCAGCCGAGTAAAAACGCGAAATCGCTAACAGCGTGATGCCGCCGCGCGCCGCGGCATTTCGGTATGCATCGAGCTTCGCGTGATACGATTCCCCGGGCGCGAGCGCAACCCAGCCGATGCTTTGCGTGCGTCCGTTCACGACGACGGCAAAGAAGATCGCATTCGATGGGGACCAAGACACCGGGGTGCGCGCATGCGACGGAACCCAGCACCAGCCGCGTGCCGAGTCATCGACCCACGCGCCGCCATGATATGGGCGCCAACCCCAGGACTCGCGTGAGACCCACGTCCAGCCGATGCCGCGCCGCCAGAGCCAGCGGCCGCTGTGATACGGAGCCCACCCGGGAAACTCGCGCGGCGACCAGACGCTGCCGTAGCCTTTCACGTTCACCCAGGATCCGTAGGGCGCGAGATCGTCGCGCATCGCCGCGAGCGCTGCGTCGCGCGTTTCGTTGAAGGAGTCGAAGGCGTCGCTCGCCGGCGGCGCGGCGTAGCGCAGATGTGGGCTCGCAGGCGGCCCGTCAACGGTGACTTGCTCGCCGGGATCGAGAAGCTGCGTTCCGTTGGGCGTGATCAGGCGCAACGTACCGTCGTGCACGGAGATCGCCGATTGCCCGGTATCGGTCACGGCGATGCGATAGAGGCCGGTCCGATCCGGGCGAAGCACGATCGACGGCGTATCGACCTGCGGCGCATCGCCGCCGCGATCTACTCGAAGTGCGATCGTTCCTTTGAGCAGCCGGAATTCGCTGCGATCGGGGATCAGCGAAACCAGTTGGACGCGCGTGGAACCGTCGAGGCGAAGGAGGGCACCGGAAGCCAGTTGGACTTCGGCGAGTGCGCCGCTCGCCGTCGTGAGAGTGTCGCCGGAGAGCAGCGGTTCGTTGCGTAGCGCGATGACGTTGCCGCCCTCCGCTCGAGCGACGAGCGCCGATCCGGCGAGTACGCCGATGTGGGAGATGCCGGCAAGCGATGCCGCCATCGCTGCCGCCAATATCGCGCCGATCACGCCGGCGGCGGCCCGAGTATTTCGAAGAAGTCTGCAACGTCGAGCCTGCAGCTCGGGAACGCATTGGGCGCGATGGTCGCGCCACGCTGCGCCACGCTCCGGCTAGCATAGACGTCGGGCGAAGGATCGCGATAGATCTCGATGGCGCCACCGTTCAGGTCGACGATCCAGACCTCCGGAATCGAAGCGTTCGCGTAGATCGGCAGCTTGACCAGGCGATCCAAGCGCAGCGTCGTGTCGGAGACCTCGACGAGGAGCAGGACGTCTTCCGGTTCGATATGCCGTCGCGCATAGAAGTCGGCGCGCGGCTTCAGAAGCATGAGGTCGGGCTCGGGCTCGGAATCAGGCGGAATCGCTACCGGCTGCTGAACCGTAATCGTGGCGATTCGTTCGCTCAGATTCGTCATGAACAGGCGGCTCAGGTAGGTCACGTAGCCTCTGTGCGGGTCTCCGATCGGCGGCATCTCCACGATCTCTCCGGCGATGAGCTGGACCCGATCGTTGGTGGTGAGAATGCCGTGCCGGATCATCGCGTCGTATTCGGCGAGGTTGAAGCGGTGATGGATGATCTCTACGGCCATGGAGTTCTCATTTCGACAGCGGGTCTTGCCCTTCCATCACGCCGCATCGTTGCCGTGACAAGAGGCCGGGCGAGGCTTAGGCATCCGGCCATTCGATCGTCACTCCCGCCTCGCGAAATCCGTAATAGCGTTGCGCCGAACCGCGCAGGTAGGCAAGCAGCGGCTCCCGCACGACCGCGACCGTCATGCGCGTGTCGAGTTCGCCGATCGATATCCAGGCCGCGTCGATGACGTGATCGGCCCCCTGCGGTGCGCGCGGTTCGCCCTCGGCCTTCATCTCAAAGGTCAGGTTCACGACGTGTGTTGCGCCGTCGTAACTCTCGCTTGCATACGCCAAGTCCCCGACACGCGCGACAAGACCGGTCTCCTCGCGAACCTCGCGCGCGAGGGTTTCAGGCGCCAACTCGCCCGGTTCGAGTCGCCCGCCCGGAAGCGTCCAGAGCGGCTCGGGGTGATTTGCGTAACGCGATGCGACGAGCAAGACGCGATCGTCGCGCCGCGCAATCCCGGTCGCGATGCGAATCTCGCTCATCGCAGCACGCCTTCGAAGACCTCGAGCGTCTCTCGCGCGGTGTTCTCCCACGTCATGCTCGCCGCTCGCGCCAAGCCGCGCCTCCGCAAATCCTGCGCATAGGCGGCATCGCCGGCGATTTTCAGAATTGCGGCCGCCAATGCGGGCGCGTCGTCGAGCGCGACATACTCCGCCGCCTCGCCGCCCGCTTCGGGCAGCGAGGACGCGTTGCTCGTGACGACGGGCGCGCCGTAACTCATCGCCTCCAAGACCGGCAGGCCGAAGCCTTCATATCGCGAGGGAAAGGCGAAGAGCGTGCACGCGCGATAGAGCGCCGCAAGGCGTTGCTCGTCGACATAGCCGAGCGCTCTCGCGCGTACGTCGATCGCCGCGATGCATTCCGGATTCGATTCACCGGCGATCGCAAGCAAGAGATCGGGCCGCGTGCGCTGCACGAGTTCCATGGCCTGCGCGAGCACGTCGATCCCCTTGCGCCGCTCCATCGTTCCGACGAAGAGCACGAAGGGCCCGAGTTCCTTCACTACCGGATCGGGACTCGCCGGCAGCGGCGGCGCGACGCCGAGCGGGATCGGCACGAGCCGCTCCGGCGGAATCCCGAGTTCGCGCGCCAGCTCCGACTGTGAGAAGCGCGAGAGGGTGATCAGCACGCGGCAGCGGTCCGCTGCTGCGCGGAAGATGCGCTGAGCGTCTCGCGCATAGCCGGGCACGACGAAGTTCGAGGCATCGCAGAGCGTCGCCGCCGCCGGGAGCGTAAAATCCGTCCAACTGCAGCCGTTGAACGGAAACCAGAGCGCGTCGAGGCCCGCGCGTTCGTGGAAGCGCCGCGAGACGACGCGGTACGGACGGTCGACCTCCCGTTGATACTTACGCGCGACGCTCCACGTGTGCCACTCGGGAACGACGAGCGTTATCTCGACGCGATCGGGCAAATGCTCCGACCACGAGCGGAGGATCGAGCGGAGGTAGCGCCCGATACCGCGGTGATCGCCGGGCAGGTTCCACGCGTCTACGCCGATGCGAATCAACGGCGTAGCTCGGCGACGCGACGAAAAAGCTCGAGATGTTGTTCGGCGCTACGCTTCCATGGAAACGTGCTTGCGCGCTCGAGGCCGCGCGCGATGAGGGTCGCGCGTTCGTCGCCGTCGCTCGCCACGCGGCGGAGCGCGGTACTCCATGCACCCGCGTCGTGTGGCGGCGCGAAGAGCGCTGCCGTTCCGGCGATCTCCGGCAAACAGCTTGCGGCCGACGCGACGACGGGCGTTCCGCACGCCATCGCTTCGAGCATCGGCATGCCGAACGTCTCGTGAAACGAAGGCAGGAGCAGCGCGAGCGCCCCGCGGTAGAGGTTACGCAGGCCGCCGTTGCCCTGCGCGCCGAGATCCTCGGCAAAGTGTCCGGCGTGCACGACGCCTTCGAGTTGCGGCGCACGTGCGCCGGCAACGGCAAGCGGCGGTCCGTCGAGTTGCGGCCAGGCGAGGCGATAGGCCTCGTACAGCAGCGAGAAGTTTTTTCGCGGCTCCGCTTCGGGGTCGCCGACGAAGAGGAAGTATTCCCCCGCGCGCAACGGCGCGTGCGGCAGCATCTCTCCCGGCGTAAACGACGGATCGACGCCGTGGTAGATGACGTCGATGCGGTTGCGCGGCACGCCGAAGATCGCATGGATCTCGTCGGCGCCGAAGTTCGAGACGGCGATGATCCGCGACGCCGTCTTTGCCGAGCGGAGAAAAGGTGCCTGATCGCGACGCCGGCGCGCGCGATTTTCGGGTGGATATCGGAACGGCACGGCGTCGTGGATCGTCGCGACCGCCGGCGCTTTGGAGCGGAGGAAGGTACCGTTGGCGGGGTGCCACACGACTTCGGCATCGGGCGGGACGCGAGAGGCCAACGCAAAGCGTTGGCTTCCGATGGCTTGTTGGAGCGCGGCGCGCAGCGCGCGGCGCGAGAAGCCGCCGACGATCAACGTCAGTGCAACCTCCTCGTGCGGCGCGAGGCGGCGTAAGACGGCGCGAAGATAGCGGCCGATGCCGCGGGTGTCCTCGATCGCGGTGCGCGCATCCACCGCCAGTCGCAAGGCTGCCACGGGGCGTTCTTCGCAAATGGAGGCGGCGATCATGCTGCGAAAGCAGCGTCATGGCCGTCGCCGCGCACCTCATCCTCGGTTCGCGTGAGGAGCCGTTCCTGAGCGCGTTGCTCGATTCGCTCGACGATGTCGCGCAGAGGCTCATCGTCAACGACAACTCGATCGGTGCCTCGCCGCACGCAAGGGTGCTCGAGCAGAGCCGTTTTGGAATCGGTGGGCGGTTGATCGTGGATCGGACGCCGTTCACGGGATTTGCCGACGCGCGCAACGTTTGTTTGCGGCTGCACGCCGAGTCGGACGCCGGCGACTGGGTGGCTTTCGTCGACGCAGACGAGGTTCACGGACCGCAAGCCGCCCGCGTCGCCGCGCATCTGCAAACGCTGCCGGCGGGCATCGGCTTCGTAGATGGTTACACGTGGCATTTCTTTCAGTCGTTCGACTGGTACACGTCGATCGAGCGGCGCATGATGTTCTTTCGCTTCTCGAAGCCGGTGCGTTGGGAGGGGCGCGTCCACGAGCAACTGCTGGGGGTCGAGGGCGAGCGCATCGCGCTTCCTTACGTATACGCGCACTATGGCCACACGCTCGAGCCGCGGCGCCACGCCGAAAAGGGGCGTCACTACTCCGCCTTGGGAGCGCCGGGGAACGTCCTGCGCGAGGACCAACTGGACGACTTCGAGGTAGCCGAATACTTCGCGCCCGTCTACCACCGACTGATCCGCTTCCGGGGCCAACACCCGCCGGCGGCCAGGGCCGCCCTCGAACGCTTGCGGCCGGCGCTAGCCGAGCACCACCGCCTCACCAACCGGATCGCCCGCTCCCTGGGGCCCTTCACGAAGCTTCGCAACGCCTTTCGCCGCCTCGCCTACGAGGCAAGGTGGCGCGGCCGGGCCCTCCGCCCGCAGGCTCGACGCCTGCTTGCCCCCCGTTGAGGGCGGAGGGACCAGGATTCCTCGGCCCTCACCCGGGAAAGCGACCCAAGCTACGGACGGATTTGTTTAGGAGGACTCCATGATCCACATCGTCCGATTCATCGTAAACGCGATCGCCCTGTATTGCATCGCGCACTTCGGCGCTGTCCTCGGGTTCGACCCGACGGTCACGGTCAAGGACGCCGTGATCGTGGCGCTGATCTTCGGAATCGTCAACGCCCTGATCGGCCCCATCCTGCGCTTGATAGCTTGGCCGGTCAACTTCCTGACCCACGGGCTCTTCAGCTTCGTCATCAACTACTTGCTCTTCATCATCACGGTCGCAATCGCGCCTCACATCGCGCCGACCTTCCGGCTCTCCGGGACGGTCAACTGGTGGCTGGCGGACCTCTGGGGCGCCATCATCATGATGCTCGTCGCCACGATCCTCCAGCAGATCTGGAAGCACCCCTCCGAAGGCGCTTCTCAGCCGGCCTAGGGCTCTCGACGCGGGGCCTGCGCGATGGGCGCGGGTCCCGCAGTCTTGCCCGGAGCGCGTCGCTCGTGTAGAATAGCCTTCTGCGCGCCTGGATGAGCGCGCCCCCAGCCACCAGTGCGACGGTGGGACTCGCTTACGCGACCACGTGAGCCATGTTCCCTGCGTAAGCCAGGCGGGTCCGATTCGGAAAAACCCTTGAACCTGATCGACGTCAACAACTTCGACGCCATGCGCATCGGCCTCGCGTCGCCCGAGCAGATTCGCGCGTGGTCGTTCGGTGAGGTCAAGAAGCCGGAGACGATCAACTACCGCACGCTCAAACCCGAGCGCGACGGTCTCTTCTGCGAGAAGATCTTCGGCCCGACCAAAGACTGGGAGTGCCACTGCGGCAAGTACAAGCGCATCCGCTTCAAAGGGCATGATCTGCGATCGCTGCGGCGTCGAGATCACCCGCGCGAAAGTGCGCCGCGAGCGCATGGGGCACATCGAGCTGGCGACGCCGGTGAGCCACATTTGGTACCTCAAGGGCGTTCCGAGCCGCATCGGCATCCTGCTCGACATGTCGCCGCGACAGCTCGAGAAGGTCATCTACTTCGCCGCGTACGTCGTCATCGATCCGGGCGACACGACGCTTGCGAAGCGCGAGGTGCTCTCCGAGCAGAAGTACCGCGAAGCGCGCGACAAGTTCGGTAATCGTTTCAAGGCCGGCATGGGCGCGGAAGCGATCCGCGAGCTGCTGCGCGAGATCTCAACCTGCACAACGACTCAGGAAGAGCTGCGCAAGGAATTCAAGGAAACGTCCGGCCAAAAGCGCCTCAAGGCGATCAAGCGGCTCGAAGTCGTCGAAGCGTTTCTCGCCAGCGGCAACCAGCCGGAGTGGATGGTGCTCTCCGCGGTCCCGGTGATCGCGCCCGGAGCTGCGCCCGATGGTGCAGCTCGACGGCGGCCGCTTCGCGACGTCCGATCTCAACGATCTCTACCGCCGCGTGATCAATCGCAACAACCGCCTCAAGCGGTTGCTCGAGTTGAACGCGCCCGAGATCATCATCAAGAACGAGAAGCGCATGCTGCAAGAAGCCGTCGACGCGCTGATCGACAACGGCCGGCGCGGCCGTCCCGTAACGGGCCCCAACAACCGTCCGCTGAAGTCGCTCTCCGACATTCTCAAAGGCAAGCAGGGGCGCTTCCGTCAGAACCTGCTCGGCAAGCGCGTCGACTACTCCGGCCGTTCGGTCATCGTGGTCGGACCGTCGCTCAAGCTGCATCAATGCGGACTGCCCAAAGAGATGGCGCTCGAACTCTTCAAGCCGTTCGTGATGAAGAAGCTCGTCGATCGCGCTGCTCGCGCACAACATCAAGAGCGCGAAGCGCATGGTCGAGCGCGTGCGTCCCGAGGTTTGGGACGTGCTCGACGAGGTCATCAAGGAGCATCCGGTGCTCCTCAACCGCGCGCCGACGCTGCATCGCCTGGGCATTCAGGCATTCGAGCCGGTGCTCGTCGAGGGCAAGGCCATCCATCTGCATCCGCTGGTCTGCACGCCGTACAATGCCGACTTCGACGGCGACCAAATGGCCGTGCACCTTCCGCTCTCCGCCGGGGCGCAAGCCGAAGCGCGCATCCTGATGCTCTCGTCGCAACAACATCCTGTTGCCGCGCCTACGGCAACCCGGTTTCGATCCCGACGCAAGACATGGTCTTGGGCCTGTACTACCTCACGTTCCAACGCGACGAGTATACCGGCCCGGCGAAGGCGGCGATGCTCGAAGACTACGACGGCATCGAGCACGCGCCGCAAGAAGCACGCGCCGAAAGGCAACGGGACCGTTCCGCGGCTCCATCCCGACGTTCTCGGATGCGAAGGAAGCCGTGCTCGCCTACGAGACGGACAACATCGCGCTGCAAGAGTGGATCTACGTGCGCTGGCGCGGCAAGCCCGATCAAGACGACCGTCGGGCGCGTGATCTTCAACCTCGCCTTCCCGGAGCGCTGGAACCATCCGTTCGTCAACGAGATCGTCGACAAGGGCAGCGCTGAAGAAGATCATCACCGACTGCTACCGTACGTACGGCAACGCCGAAACGGCACGATTCCTCGACGCGATCAAGGATGCTCGGCTTCCACTACGCGACGCTTTCCGGCACGACCGTCTCGATCAACGACATCGTCGTTCCCGAGCAAAAGCACGACGATCCTCGACACGCGCACAAGAGGAAGTCGACGATCTGCACCGGCTCTTCGAGCAAGGCTTCATCTCCGATGACGAGCAGTACAACAAGACGATCGAGATCTGGTCGAAGGCCAGCGACGACGTCACGAGCGCCATGCAGGCGGCGCAGAACCCGCTCAATCCGGTCTTCATGATGGCGACCTCGGGCGCGCGCGGCTCGATCGCACAGGTCAAGCAGCTCGGCGGCATGCGCGGGCTCATGTCCGATCCGTCGGGCCGCATCCTCGAGATTCCGGTCAAGGCCTCGCTCAAAGAAGGCCTCACCGTTCTCGAGTACTTCATCTCGACGCACGGCGCGCGCAAGGGTCTTGGCCGACACCGCGCTGCGCACGGCCGACTCCGGTTACCTGACGCGGCGTCTGGTCGACGTCGCGCAAGACGTCATCATCCGCGAAGAAGACTGCGGGACGACGCAACGGCATCATCGTCGGCGACATTCGCGTCGGCAAGGAGATCATCGAGCCGCTGATCGACCGCATCGTCGGTCGCCGCGCGGCCGAAGACGTCAGCGACTCGACCCGCGCAAGCCGACGACCGCGATCGTCAAGCGCGACGAAGAGATCGACGAAGAGAAGGCCAAGGCGATCGTCGACGCGGCATCGAAGAGGTCAAGATTCGCTCGGTGCTGACGTGCCAGCTCGAAGTACGGCGTCTGCGCGATGTGCTACGGCCGCGATCTCGCGACCGGCAGCAAAGTCGACATCGGCGACGGCGGTCGGCATCATCGCCGCGCAGTCGATCGGCGAGCCCGGCACGCAGCTCACGCTGCGCACCTTCCACACCGGCGGCGTCGCGACCGAAGACATCATCACGGGTCTTCCGCGCGTCGAGGAAATCTTCGAAGCGCGCAAGCCCAAGGGGCAAGGCGACGATCACCGAGGAGTCGCCGGCACCGTTCGCATTGCCGACGAGAACGCAACCGCCGCGTCATCATGTCACCGATTCGAGCGGCGAGGAGCACGAGTACGACATCCCGCACGGCATCGCACTTGGCGGTTCACGACGGGCAGCACGTCGAGGCCGGGCGATCGGCTCAACGAAGGCTCGCTCAATCCGCACGACATCCTGCGCATCAAAGGCGAGACGGCGCTGCAGAACTACCTCGTAGCAGGAAGTGCAGAAGGTCTACCGTTCGCAGGGCGTCGACATCAACGACAAGCACATCGAGATCATCGTGCGCTCGATGCTGCGCAAGGTGAAGATCATCGAAGGCGGCGACACGCACATGCTTCCGGGACAACTCGTCGAAGCGGCGCACTTCAACGAGGTCAGCGAACGCGTGCAGAAGGACGGCAGGCAAGCAAGCCGACGGCGGCGCCGGTGCTGCTCGGCGTCACGAAGGCATCGCTCGCGACCGAATCGTTCCTCTCGGCGGCCTCGCTTCCAAGAGACGACGCGCGTGCTGACCGATGCAGCGATCAAAGGAAAGTACGATCCGCTGCTCGGCCTGAAGGAAAACGTCATCATCGGCAAGCTGATTCCCGCGGGAACCGGCATGTCGCGCTACCGCAACATCGAGATCGAACCGCAGGGCCAGGACGTCGACGATGAGGGACGTGCTCGCACGCCGGTGGACTTCGCCTTCGGAGGCATGACCGCCGACGAAGCGGCCTTCGCCGAGGTTATGGCCGGCGGCGGCACCGGCGACGGCGTGAGCCGGCTCATGAGTGCGTACGAACGCAATCGCGAGCCGCAAACGGTGCAGTACGAGGGCGAGTACGAGGACCACGCCACCGTCCACGCGCCCGCGAAGAAGACGCAATACGACCGCATAAAGGGCATCAACCCCGAGGAGCTCTGAGTTTCGTCCAGGCCGGCGTCGCCTCGGAGCTCATGTACCCTAGTACACTTCGCCCGCTCGGCTCCTTGGCCTGAACGAAACTCAGAGCTCCTCGTGCCTTACCTCTTCCATGCCGGCGTCGCCTCGGAGCTCATGTACCCTAGTACACTTCGCCCGCTCGGCTCCTTGACCCGAACGAAACTCAGAGCTCCTCGCGCCTTACCTCTTCCATGCCGGCGTCGCCTGGACTAAACCAGTGATTCCCGGACGTTGTTGCGTTGCCGCTTCTGCGTAGCGGCATAAGAGGTTCACTAAGGCCATCTGCTCCGGGGTTGAGCAGCGGACGTCGAGCAGCCGCGGCGAGCAGACCAGCACGCTCAAACACTGCGCGCGGGAGATCGCGACGTTGAGGCGATTTTTCTCGAAGAGGAAGCCGACGTCGCGAGGCAGTTCGTCCCCGCTCGATGTTGCCATCGAGTAAAAGACGACCGGCGCCTCTTGTCCCTGAAACTTGTCGACGGTGCCGACCCGAATCTCGCCAAGACCCGCTTTCGCGAGGCGCTCCCGTAGAAGCCGTCGTTGCGCGTTGTATGGCGAGACGACCAAGATCTGCGCCTGCGCGAGCGGCTCGGCGACGCCGGGCTTGAGTTCGTACGTTCCCTTCAGCAGGAGCGCGCTCTCGCAAACGATGCGTTCGGCCTCCTCTGCGGATTCGCGCGCATTGCCTTCGTGCGCGACCGGGAGGTAGCGTAGCCCGCTGCCGGAGAGGCCTGGTGTCTGGATTCGATGCGCCGTCGTATTTTCGCCGGCGCGCAGTCGCGTCTCGTAGACGCTTTCCGAGATGAAGGTGCAGATCGCCGGGTGCATGCGGAACGAGCGATCGAGGAAGACCCCGCGGTCCGGCAGCACCGTCGCATCGTCGCCGAGCAAGTGCTCGAGGACCGAGAGCTCCACGCCCAGTGGGTGCGAGCCCTGCGAGACCTGCGCGAGCTGCAGCGGATCGCCGAGGAGGATCAGGTTGCGCGCGCACGGCGCACAGGCGATCGCGTTCGCGAGCGCGATCTGCCCGGCTTCATCGATTACCAGGTAATCGTAGCGCCCGACGAGTTCTTGCCGCGAGAATACCCAGGCAGTCCCCGCGGCGAGATCGTGCGGCTCGTCGAGCGCGTCGTTTGAGTCCGTGCACGTCACGTACGATCGCTCGAGCTTCGACTCGAATGACGAGCCGGCGTTGCTCTTGCTATAGCGCTGAATTCCGTGAAACGCCTGGCCGCGCCGCTGCGCTTCGAACTCGATCTTGTGCAGGAGATTGTGAATCGCTTTGTGCTGGTTTGCGAGAATCGCTACCCGGTTGTCCGAGCCGATCAGGTCGAGGATCACCTCGGCGCCCGTCGTGCTCTTTCCGCTGCCGGGGGGCCCTTGCACGAAGAGGTAGCTTCCCTCGAGCGACCTGGCCAACGCCGCAATAGCGCGCGCATCGGGAACCTCCGGCTGCACGCTCGCACCCGAAACCCGCCCCCGCAAACGCGGAGGGCGGCGCAGCAAGATATCGACGAGCGCGGGCTGCTCGCGTTCGAGCGTTGCGTCCAGATAGGAGCGCGCGGTACGCAAGAGCGCTTCGCGCAGCGATCCCGTGGCGAGCGCGGGCATGGGCGCGAGGGCATCGAGCCTGCCGGAGTCGACCTTTCCGCTGAGTTTGATGTGCAATTGCAGCGCGTCCTCGTCGATCCTGACGATCTCGCCCGCGCTACGCGGATTGGCGGCGTCGAGAATGTAGGGATCGCCCTTGAGGTCATGCGCTTGCTCCGGGTACTCGTAGACGTGGACGAAGGTCGAATGGCTCGCCTTCAGTTTATAGGGCTCGATGTCGTCGCGGTGCCGAAGCCCGCCAAGCGCCTCGCGATCGAACTCGACCAATTGGTCGCGATTCTCGCAGCGCTGGAAGTACGCCCACCAGGCCGGCTTCTCGTCGCGACGGTGATAATCGAGCAGATGGCCGAGCAGCCAACGCGCGCGAAAGGACTCGTCGGCGGCACGCAAAGCGCCGATCGATTCCGGAACGGCGAGTCCCGCCAAGAGCCGCTCCCGGGCGGCGCCGCGCTCGTCGACGTCCTGCGTTTGTGGTGGAGGCGGTGGCGCAGGCTCGGCGCGCCACGCGAACTCTCCATCGCGAGCGGCGAGCTCGCCACGAAGCTTCAGGAGCCACTCTCGCAGGCGCAGCGTCGAGAGGCAGTCGTCGCGGTTGTAGTTCTCGATGTCGACGAGCACGTTCTCGTCGCCGTCCACGAGCCACGACTCGAACATCAAGATCGAATCATCCCCGCGCCGCGTCTTCGTCTCGCGGGCGAAGCCGTAGAACGGCTCGAGCTTCTTGATCGAATACGACGGTTGCGAGATCCGCAAGCCTTGGCGCACGATCGCGAAGAGATCGACGAATGATTGTGCGCGAAGGAGTGCGTCGAGCGATTCTTCACGTGAGGCGTAGTATCCGGAAAGGCGTTTCAGGGCGGACGTTTCGTAGCTCGCGTAGTGGTAGACGTGCATCTGCGGTTGGGCCGCGCGGCGTCGCTCGAGAAAGTCGATAAAGGTCTCGAATGCCTGTCGCTCCTCGCTCGGGTTCTTGGCCCAATAGGCGAGGTATCGTTGCTCGAGCGGCAAGTAAACGCCGAAGAGATATTCGAGACCACGCTCCGCGCTGTAGAGCGGATCGCCTTCCATATCGAAGAAGACGTCGCCGGGATTGGGTTGCGGCAGGAGCGCGAAACCGCGCTGCTCTTGGAAAGGCAGCAACTCATAGGAATGCTTGCCCGTCGTCCGCTGCGCGTGCTGCAGCGCGGCTTGGGAGCGCAGGCGCTCGAAGCTCTCCGGTGCCATACCCGCGGGCCGCGCGGCGTCGGTCGCGGATGCCAACGCCGCAATCGTCGTCGTGCCCTCGCTTGTCAGGCGGCGGATTGCATCGCGTCGCATCCACGCAACCAGCCCGAGGTAATCGTCGGCGTCGCGTCGCGCGTCGCAGATCGGGCTCCAGCGGCAGATCTTGCAGTGAGGAACCTCATGCGGATAGGCGCCGTTACCGCGCGCGCTCATGCGGGCGATGAAGGCGGCCTTCAAGTGACGGTAGTAGGCCAAGTAGTCCTCGAGCGCGTAGGACGCCTCGACGTTACTGCCGGAAACGACGATCATCCGCGCCGGCATCGTGCCCGTAAGCCGCTCGACGTGCGCGCTGTAGTTGCAGAGCTGAACCAGAAAATACGTCTTGGTGGAGAGCGCGAGTTTGGTGTCGAGAACTTCGTAGCTCCACGCCCAGCGTTCGCAAGGGCGCTCCACGCGGCGCAGAAAATCGGCGTGCCCCATGAACTGGCCGTCGAAGAACGTCGCCTGGTAGATGACGGAGGCGCCGCGTTCCATGGCGGCGAGCGTGGCGCGTTCCGCCGCCTCCAGGCTCGCGGCATCGTGGTGCTCGACGCGCGGAATCTCGTGAACGTCGACTCCGCTTGCGCGCAACGATGCAAGGTAACGCTGCTCGTGCTCCTCGCCTTTGCGAGCGATCAGCGCGGTGGTCTCGTCGGGTTCCGGCCTCACGCGCAAGCCGCGCGCGGCCTCCTCTTCGAGGCCGGTGAGAACCTCGCATTCCAAGAACCCGTTCAGGTCCGAGGCGGAGAAGATGAGTCGCTCGCCGATGCGTTGCATTCCGAGGATATCGTATGCGACTCTCCTGCCATACGCCTGGCATTCCGGCGACTCTCGCCGCCGCGTTCATCATGCTCGCTTCGACGCCAAGCCCGCCGCCGGAGCTCGTGACCGGCTACGACGTGCTAATCTCCGCCGGACACGAAGGCCGTCCTCAGAGTTGCGCTCGTTTTCCCACGCACCACTGTAACCTCGGAGCCTCCGGCGAACGGCAGTGGACGCCGATCGTCGCCGACGCCGCGACGCGCATCCTGAGAAGTCACGGAATCAAGGTGGTAAGACTGCCCGCGGATTATGCTCGCAGCTACGCCGTGCGCGCGGCGGTCTTCGTTCATTTTGACGGGGCGGTCCCGGCGTGCAGCAGCGCGGCCTCGATCGGCTACCCCTCCGCGACGGATCGGGCAGCCGCCCAGTCATGGAAACGCCTCTACGGCCGCTACTTCCCCTTTGGCTTTCGCCCCGACAACTTCACCGGCGGCCTTCGGCAGTATTACGCCTATCGACAGACGCGGGCAAGCCAGGGGGCTTTCGTGCTCGAGTTGGGCGAGATCACCTGCCCGAGGCAGCGGGCGTGGCTCGCTCCGCGTCTTCGCTGGGACGGGGCGCTCCTCGCCTATTGGATCAGCCGGCTCATCGACAAGGGGCACGTCCCGATTCCCCAAAAGTTAAGTTTCACCAAAAGGTCTGCGTACAGCATGCCCGCGCAGGTCCCGCCAATGGTACGGTAGCGTAAAGGAATGATCCGTCCCGTTCGTCCCGACGGCCGCATCGAAACCGGCGGGGCCTTTAAACCCATCCCGCGTCCGCGCGTCGTCGAACGCATTGCGAACGCGGCTGAGCATCATATCGTCGTCATCGCGGCGCCTGCGGGTTACGGAAAATCGGTCGCGCTCTCGCAGTTCCTTCAGGAACTCGACGAGCCATGGATGCGCTTCGACCTTCGCCCCGAGCACGACACGCTGCCGGGCTTCCTGCGAGGCCTCTCCGAGTCGCTGGAGGATGCGGCGCCCGAAGCGCGGCGGGCCTTCCCCGGCGCCTACGAGCGCAACCGCGCCTCGGCGACGGCGGGCGCCGACCTTGCGATATGGATGCACGCGCACCTGAAAGCATATCGCGGCACGATTGCGATCGACGACCTGCACGTCGCCGACAAAGATCCCGAGGTCATCCGCTTCCTCGTTGCGCTGATCGATCGGACGAAGGGGCACATTCGCTGGGTCATCTCCAGTCGAACGGTCGACGGCCTCCCGGTCGGAACGTGGCTCGCATACAACGACTGCGATCTCACGATCGACGAGCGCGACCTACGCTTTTCGACGGAGGAAGCAAAGCAAGCCGCATCCGCATTTCGGCTCGGCGTGCGCGAAGAGGAGTTACGCTCGCTGATCGATCTCACCGACGGCTGGCCGACGGCGCTGAGTTTTGCGTTGCGAACCTCGACGCGTTCGGTCGACCTGCGCAGCATCACGATGATGACGCGCGAGATGATCTACAATTATCTCGCGGAGCAGGTGTACCGCTCGCTCTCCGACGAGGAGCGCGGCTTCCTGGAAGCGACGGCATTGCTCTCCGAGATCGATAGCGAGGCGATGGTCGCGATCGGTTTTGACCGCGCGCAAAAACTCATTGCCGACCTGCGCGAGCGGGTCGCCTTCCTCTATGAAGTTCGCCCGGGCGTCTACCGCTGTCACGACCTTTTCCGCGATTTCGTTCTCTACCAACTCGAACTCGAGGGCGCGACCGCGAAAAACCGCCTGCGCTGCACGATCGCGTCGGCGCTCGAGACCATCGGGCGCGTTCGGGTCGCCCTGCGGCTTTATGCCGACGCCGGTGCGGAAGGCTCCGTCCTTCGCCTGACGGAGGAGCACGGCTTCGATCTCCTCGCGACCGGCTACACCGATCTCGTCCTCGCGGCGATCGCCGCGATCTCGGAAGAGCACCGGCGCGAGCATCCCGTCGTGCTCGCACTGCGCGGTGCCCTCGAGGCAAGCATCGGCCGCTTCGAGGACGCGGAACCCTTGATGCGCCGGAGCATGGAGTTGACGGGCGATGCAGCCTTGCGCGCGGGCGTCGCGATGCGGCTCGCGCTCATCTATGTCAACTTGGGAAAGGCGCGGGAGGCCGAAGCGCTGCTCGATCGCATGGTCGACAGCGAATCGATTCCACAAGCGCTCCTCGCCGAGGCCCTTGCGCTGCGCGCGGTGATCGCAGCGCGTTCGGGGGAGAAGGAGAAGGCCGCAGCGCTGCTCGATCGCGTCGATGCGGAAACCGCGTATGCGATAGAAGACGCGTCGCTGGCTCGGACGCGGCAGCGGCAAGGCGTGGTCGCCTGGGAGTTGCGCGAGGACCAGCGCGCCCGCTTCGCGCTCTCGCAGAGCGCCGACATCGCAAATCGCCTGTCGATGCACAGCCTCGCCTGCCGTGCGCTCGACATGCTCGTCATGGAGGCCGCATTCTGCGAGAACGACGTCGCGCTCGCCGTTTGGTACGCCCAACAGGCGGCGATGGCCGCGGCGAAATCGGGCGACGTCTTTGACATGCACACGGAGGCGCTGCGACTGCTCGCGCTCGAAATCTGGCGCGGCAATCTCGATCGTGTTACGGACCTCGCGCGTCAGGCGGGCGAGCTTCGGACGAGCGACGCCTCGCGCGGCGTCTACATCGTCGAGAGCCATGCATACCAGCACGCCTGGGAGGGACGCTTCGGCGAAGCCTGCAGCGTCTTGGCCGGCATCATCGATCGGCAGGCGAGTTCCACCGACGCGACGGTGTTGCGTGCCGTCTACGCGCTCTGCCTCGCTCTGGACGGACAAAGCAAGGAGTCGAAGACGGAGGTTGCCCGCGTCATCGAGCTGATCGACGCGGATGCGCCAATCCGAAACGGCTTCGGATCGCTCCTGTTGGAAATCGCCCAGCTCTTGGTGGCGCTCGCCGAGGGCAGCGCCGGGCGTCATACCAGCGCAAAGCGGATATTGAAGCGCGATTCACTCTCGAGCCGCCCGGCGGCCGCCGCCATGCGGGAGGCCGTGGGGAACCTCTGTCGGACCGCCGGCCTGGGAGCGCTCATTCCGGACATCTCCTACTGGCTCGGTCGAATGGACCAGGACGGACTGGGCGGCTTCTCGCGGCTGGTGAGCCGGGCTCGAGAGGCTATGGACCAGACGGCTTCGGTCGAGGTTCACCTAACGGAGACCGAGATCCGGATCCTCCAGCTGCTGGCTGCCGGCCTGAGCCGCAAGCAGATAGCCGTGGAAACCGGCCGCTCCCTGCTAACGATCCAGACCCACATCAAGCACGCGATCGCAAAGCTCGGCTGCAAGGGCCAAGCCGAGCTCGTCGGGGCCGCGGAGCGCTTAGGCTTACTTGCCTAGCGAGTAAGCGTGAACGAACCTACCCACTTTTAAAAACGGGCATACCCACTTTTGGGTAGAGACAAGGTTCGGCGACATAGGGTATGCTGCGTACAGAGAACCCATACCCAGGAGAACCCACACAACATGTTTTTTGCTCTACTCGCTCTCGCGGCGCATCTCGTCGTGGACGGCGGCGTGGCCGCACTACCCGGAATGCTAGAATCCGCCCCGGTGGACAGCATGCCGCCAGGATCAGTCGGCTAGACCAAACCGACGACGAGGCCGAGAGAAAGGGAAGTCTCGGATGCTCGAACCACAGACAATCTCCCAGCTCGGGGAGGTCCTAGGAAGGGACCTGGGGGCGCTGCTCCGCAGCGCGATCGAGCATTTGACGCTCCCGGAGGTCCGGGCGCTGGACTCGACAGAGCCGTCGCTCGAGACCCTCCTGGATCGTCTGTGCCTCTCGCTTACCCTCAGCAAGCCAATCGGATTGGTAACGTGGGGCGAGCGCGAGGTAAAACGAGTCGGACGCGCAGGCGCGAGCGATGTGCTCTCCGCCGCGACGCATGCGATCTCGGTCGAGGCGAGACGCTTCCCGGTTGATGCCCGGCGTGTGCTGGCATCGCTCGAGTTGCTCGCAGCCGAGGTTCAGCGCGGGGCTTTTGGGCCGCTGGCAGAGCCGGTTTCGGCTCCCGAAGTGGACCGAACGACTGACGTCCTACTCACGATGCTTGCCGAACGCGATGCAGCGACTTGCTGCCATTCAAAAGCGACCGCGGTGTGGGCGCGACGAATCGGGACGGCGATGGGACTTTCTGGCGAGGCCGTGGAGTTCGTAGAACTCTGCGGCTTGCTTCATGATGTCGGCAAGATCGGCACCCCCGACGCGATTCTCAATAAGCCCGGCCCTCTTACCTCGCAGGAGTGGGAGGTCATGAAGAACCACTCGGCCGCGGGGGCCCGTATGATCGAGGGGATTCCTTCGCTTCGGCGCTGCAGCTCGATCGTTCGATCGCACCACGAGCGGTACGACGGCACCGGCTATCCGGATCGCCTCGAGGGCACGGCGATCCCGTTCGAGGCGCGAGTTGTCGCGGTTGCGGACTCCTATCACGCGATGATCACCGACCGTCCCTATCGCGCGGCGATAAACCCGCGAGAGGCGCTGAAGATCCTCGAGGAGGGCAAGGGCGTTCAGTGGGATCCGGCGGTCGTCGATGCGATGCACAGCCTGTTCGAGCGCAAGAGCGCCACGGCGGCCGCAACCAAGCCGCGCCTCATTCACTCCGCCTAGGCAAGCCTTTCGTCCCGAACCTCAGGCCGCTCACAGGGTCCGGCCGGAGTATTCCGCGTAGATGAACGGTGTGCAGCACGCCCGTATCGCGGTCGTGGACGACGATCGCATGGTCCGCGAGATGCTCGAGCTAGGCCTCTCCCGCGAAGGCTTCGAGGTGGCAACCGCCGCCGACGGCCAGGCGGCGCTAGAGTTAGTGCGCCGCTTCGACCCCGAAGTGATCATTCTCGACATCATGATGCCGAAGATCGACGGTTTGGCGCTGCTGCCGATGCTGCGCGAGATCAGTCACGTTCCGATCCTCATGCTCACCGCGAAGGGCAGCCTGGACGACAAGGTGCAGAGTTTGGGCGCCGGTGCCGACGACTATCTCGTCAAGCCGTTCGTCTTCGAAGAGCTGATCGCGCGCGTGCAGGCGAAGTTGCGCCGCCCGCAGTTGATCGAAGAGCGCGTGCTGCATTGGCGCGACGTCTCGCTCAACCAGGACACGCGCGAAGTGCGGCGCGGCAAAGACAGCCTCGACTTGACGCATCGCGAGTTCGATCTGCTGTCGGTCTTCATGCGCGAGCCGCGTCGCGTCTTCAGCAAGGATCATCTTCTGGAGATCGTCTGGGGACACGATTTCGAAGGCGGCCCCAACATCGTCGAAACCTACATTTCGTATTTGCGCGCGAAGATCGATCGCCCCGGCGAGCCCGGCTCGTTCATTCGCACCGTTCGAAGCGTCGGTTACGGCCTCTCGCAGTGATCTTCCAGCGCTCGATCGCCTCCCGTCTGTCGATGCTGTACGCCGTGATCTTCGGCGTAACGATCGTGCTCGTCGTACTCGCCTCGGCAATTGCGCTCGTCGCAGATTTGTACCGTTTCGAGTTCGAGTTGATGATCGGTAAGCGCGAGGAGGCTCGCGTCATCGCGCAGGACTATCGCGCGAACTCGCTCTCGCTCAGGCAAGCCGCACCGATCATCGTTCAGGAGTTGAGCAACCTCGGCACCCGCGTCGCCGTCTTCGACCAGCACGGGACGTACATCGCCGGGGACCGTACCCTGCACCCTGCGGCGCTCGATCGCATCATTGCGCAGCGCATAGCGCAGCTCGAGGATGCGCGCGGCGCGACACACTATCCCCGCATCGTCGTGCCGGCGCCGGGCCCGCCGTCGCACTTCGGGCCGCCGCCGCGTACGCTGACGGCCGTCGACGGCGGCTTCGTCGCGATCGAGCCGTCGTTCTGGCTCCTGCTCGGCTCGCTCTCGCCGTACTGGTTCGTCGTCATCCCTCTCGCCGTGGGGGCGATCGTCATCGCATGGTTCGGCGGGCGCCTCGTTGCCACGCAGGCGCTGCGCCCGCTCAACGACGTTACCGATTCGTTGCACGCGCTCGCCGAGGGCGATTACACGCAGCGGCGCTTCGTGATGGCGGGCGGCGACGAGATCGCCACGCTGACCGGCGCCTATAACGACGCGGCAGCGTCGGTCGCTTCGGCGATGGAGCAGCGGCGCGCAACCGAGGAGCGGATGCGGCTCTTCGTCGCGGACGCGGGCCACGAGTTGCGGACGCCGCTGACCGTCATCGGCGGTTACATCGACGTGCTGCGGCGCGGCGCCGTCGACGAAGTGAAGATCGCGCGGCAGATTCTCGGGACGATGGCCCTCGAAAAAGAGCACATGCGCGGGCTCATCGATCGTCTGATGCGTTTAGCGCATCTCGATGCCGATACTGAGCCGCACCCCGAACCGATCGACGTTGCCGAGTTGCTGCGCACGCAGTGTGACGCGGCGCGCCGGTACGACGAGCAGCGCGCCATCGACTACCACGTCGAGGGCACCGCGGAGGTCGTCGCCGATCGCGCCGAACTGGGCGAAGCGCTGTGGAACGTCGTCGAGAACGCGCTGAAGTACGCGCCGGAATCGCCGATCCATCTTGCGGCCGTCAAAACGAACGGTCATACGACGATCGCGGTCAGCGACGAAGGCCCGGGCATGACCGAGCCCGAGCGGCTGCACGCCTTCGAGCGGTTCTACCGCGGCGATCAGCGCGGGGAGATCGCAGGTAGCGGCCTCGGCCTCGCGATTGCGAAGCGGGCGGTCGAGCGCGCCGGCGGAAGGATCGCCATCGACAGCGGACCGGGGCGCGGAACGACCGTCACCATCACGATTTAGGAGCGGCGCTCCGCGATTTCCCAGGCACGGTCCAGCGATTTTGGGCACAATCGCGAGCAATGGTACGCCGGCTGATCGCCTGCGCGACGGCCGCGCTCGCGATTGCGATGTCCTCCCCCTTCGCCGTGGCGCAGCAGAGCGATTCGGGGCAGATTCGCATTGCCGTGACCGACGCGAGCACGAAGGCTCCGCTCGCACTCGCCCGCGTGCTCCTGAGCGGCCCGGTGATCACGAGCGAACTCACCGGGAGCAACGGCGAGGTCCTCTTCACGGACGTGCCGGACGGGATATATCGGGCGCGCGTGGTCAAGAACGGTTACGAAGCCGTCATCTCGCCGCAGTTCGAAGTCATCGAAGGCCGTGCGATCACGGTCAGCGTCAGCTTGGCTTACTATCAGCAGCTCCAGGTCATCGGGCACGTCACGGTGCATTCTTCGACAATCGTGTCCGCCGACACGATCACCCAAGATTCGGTGCAACGCAAGCTTTCCAACGATCTTGCCGACGCGCTCAACAAGCTCTCCGGAGTCAGCGTCTCGACGTCGAGCGACGACAGCGACGCCACGCAAACCGTCTCCCTCGAAGGGCACGACGCGAGCCAGACGCAGCTCTCGCTCGACGGCATTCCGCTCAACGCTCCGGGAAGCGCCGGCAATCTGCGTGGCTTTGCGACCGACCTTTTCACGGGCGCCGGCGTGCGGCTCGGGCCGCAGCTCGGTGGCCTCGGCGGCGGCGTGAACTTCACGACGCTCGAGCCGACGTTGAGCTGGCTGAGTTATGCGTCGCTCTCGATGGGTTCGTACGGCAAATACAACTACTCACTCGCGGAAACCGGCTCCGACGGCAAACTCGGCATCGCAGTCGAAGTCACGGACCGTTACGCGCCGAGTTTGGTCGACGGCGAACGTTACCTGGATACGAGCGGCCTGGATTATCTGCACGAGGGCGATAGTTCGATCGGAGGCCAGCTGCTCAAGCTGCACTACGCGTTCAGCGACTCCCAGACGTTGATCGCCACCTTCATGGGCTCGACGGTCGACACCGGGCTCGTCTGCCTGCGCCTCGACGGAGCACTGCCGTGCGGTTACGGTCCAAACAACGGAAGCCAAGGCAACTTCTCGCTCTATGCACTCACCGACGACGCGTTGCTGGGCGATACGACCGTCCAGGCCTCCATTTACGGCATGGATTCGGGGAACGTCGAGAACGAGCTGAATCGCTATGTGAACGGGACGCTCGATCCCAACGGCTTTGCGACTCGGAGCCGGACTTCAGGCTTCATGATCAACGCGACGCTCCCGTCGCGCGAGCGTCACACGATCGCCGTCCAGGCCTACGGCACGACGAGTTCGCAGTCGAACGTCCCGCTCGTACCGCAAGCGATCCCGTACTATAACGGCGCGGCTGCGTCGTCGTACGACGCGCTGCAGATCAGCGATACGATCCATTCAAACGACAAACTGACGCTCAACGAGAACCTCGGCGTCAGCCACGCGTCGTATGCGCCGTCGACGTTTCTCGGAAGCGCCGGCGCGACGTGGCGACCGAACGCGCGCGACACCTACGCGCTGTCGTACTCGCTCGGCGGCGTCGCGGCGGGAGGAACGCGCCAAACGATTCTGACCGACCCTGCGTCGCTGCGCTTCGACTGTAACGGCGACGTCGCATACGGCAGCGCGCCCGGCGACCAGCCTGGGGCCAGCTCTTCGAGCTCGTTGCGGGTCGGATACACGCACACGATTTTCGGGGGCAACGTCTCGCTCTCGCTTTACCGTCAGGTGCAAAGCGACGTGGTGCTGCCGGTCGACGTTAACGGTTCCGTGTTGACCGCGCTCGGCGTCGTTCCGCCGGGATACCCGGCGCTCGTCGAGCCGATTTGGGATTCGCCTGCGGGCTGTAACGCGCCGCCGGGCACGCCCTTCGGCGCCTCACAGCTCTACTTCATGACCCCGATCTCGGGAACGCAGCGCGTATACGAGGGTGGCGAAATCACCTCGTACCTGACCTTCGGCAATCTCGTCGTGCAGCCGTACTACAACTTGACGTCGGCGGTCGTCTTCACGCGCGATCCGCGCATCGATAATCCATATTCGTTCGTGATCTCGGGGCAGCAAACGCCCAACGTGCCGCTGCACAAAGCGGGAATCGTGTTCGATTACAAATCCCCGAACTCGGCGCTCGAATATCTCTTCGATGCGCAGTACACGGGAAGCAACAATCCGAACGCCTTGCCTTCGTACACGACCTTCGATGCCGGTGTGAGCGCGCAGCTCCAGCACGGAACCCTCACCGTCGCGGCGAGCAACATTACGAACGCCTATGCGGGGATCTTCGCGAGCCCGCAGTGGGAGGTGCCGTACGTTACCCTCGGCGGCATGGTGCTGCCGAACCTCGCGCGCCCGCTTGCTCCGCGGCAATATTCGATGACGTACACGGTGAGATTCGGGCAAGGCGCGCAGCAGGCGCCGAGCGGAACCGCTTTCGATCTTCCCCGCGGCGCGCAAGGCGGCCCCGGCGGTCCGGGGGGCACGAACGAATCGGGGTCGCGGCGGCAGCCGGTCGTTCTTCTCGGCGCTTCCTACCTCACCGCCGGCGGAGCCGTTCGCCGTCAACAACAATCCGCAGACGTGCAGCGCGAGCGACGCTGCGGCGGCGCAGTTGCTCACGAGCACGCTCAAGGCGTTCCAGGCGCGCATCGAGGCGGCGAAGACCGCTGCCGGCTACCCGGCGACGATCGCGGTGCCGGAGCTGCCGGACGCGACGATTGCCTACCACGGCCTCGGCTCGACGTACGCGCTCACGGTCACGCCGAAGACAGGCACGCGCGTGCGAATGCTCGCCGGATGCCTGACGATTCACCTCGCGCGGGCGCAGGACGTGACCGCGCAGCACCTCTATCAGCCTGGCACCACCGCGGTCTTCCTCGTTCCGCAACTCGAGTTCATGCCGTCCGTCGGATTGTACATCGCCATGCGGCAGCAGCAGCCCGGCCAGGAGAGTTTCCGCGTCTATCAGCTTCCGACGACGCCTCCGGCGACACCATTCGAAGTGCGCAGCGGCGGTTCTTGTACGAGCGACCTGCACAACACCGCGGCGGAAATGCTCGGCGAACTGCGCGCGCATTTCGCAACCGGGGTCGCGACGCCGAGTTGGACGATTACGGCGCACACCGCGAAAGCCGGAACGTGGTACGAGTTGAACCCGGGCGACCCGTCGACGATCGGCGCACTCCTGATGTGCGGGCGCGTCGCGAGCGGAAGCGCCGCCGACGTGGCGCAGCGCGGCTACGACGGGCAACCGGTGCCGGAGCTGAACTACACGCCGGCGCTGGGCATCTACATGGTGCGTCCGCAGTTCCGCGGCAACGGTCAGGAGCGAGGGGCGCCGCCGTCGCCGGCTCCGTCGCCTTCGCCGACGGCGAGCCCCTGACGCTCGTTCTCCGGCGAGCGGCCTTGCGAACGGGCTAAGGCGACCATCTCGCGCATGCGCGGATGATCGCCCTCGATCGTCGTGACCCAAGACTCGAAGCGCGGCACCGGCTCGCCGGCGCGAAAGAGAAAATACCAGGCGTTCATCTCACCCATGAAAGCGAATCGGCGCTTCAAGTCTTTCGCGAGCGGCTCGTAGCCGTTGAATCTTCGCAGGTAGCCGTGAAATCCGCCTGGCTCGCGGTCCAGCTCGAGCAACGTCCGCGCGTTGCGAATCGTCGCTAAGACCTTGCGCGGAGAGCGCAGAATCCCGTCGGTCGCAAGAATGCGCTCGACGTCGGCATCGTCGTATTCTGCCACGCGCGGAACTTCGAAGTTCTCGAATACGACGCGGTAGGCATCCCAATGCTGCGCGATTTGCTTCCAGCTCACGCCGGCCTGAAAGACGGCACGGGTCATGACCTCGAGGTAGTCCGCGAGGCCGTGCGGCTCGGTGACCTCGGGAATCGTTTCGGCCATGCGACGCTACGGGGCGTTGCGTGCGGCATCGAGCGCGAGCGCGGTCATCATCGCGACGCCCGTCGGCAACGCCGCCTCGTCGATGTCGAAGAGGCTCGAATGGTGCGGGTGCGCGGTGCTCGGTCCGCCGCGCGTGCCGAGCGTATAGAAGCACGCGGGAACGCGCTGCGCGAAAAACGAGAAATCTTCGGCGCCCATGAGACGATCGGCATCGAAAACGCGCTCTTCGCCGACGAGGCGGGTGGCGAGCGCCTTGACGTATGCCGTTTGCATCGGATCGTTCGCCGTCACCGGGTAGCGCAAGAGATACTCGAACTCGTAGGTCGCGCCGGATGCATCGCAACAGGCGCGCAGCACGCGCTCGATGCGCTCCGGCATGGCAGCACGCACCTCGTCGGAGAAGGCGCGCACCGTTCCGAGCATTCGGCACGTGCGAGGGATGACGTTGTGAATCGTGCCGCCGTGGATTGCGCCGATCGTGACGACCGCAGGCTCGAGGGGATCGACTTGGCGCGAGACGACCTGTTGGAGCGACGTGATAAAGTTCGCCGCCGTGACGATCGGGTCGACGGCATCGTGGGGCGCTGCCCCGTGTCCGCCAACGCCGACCACGTCGATCTCGATCGAATCGCTCGACGCATACATCGGGCCCTCGCGAAACCCGAGCATTCCGGTCGGGTACTTCGAAGAGAGGTGCAGACCGTAGGCGCGCTCGATGCCCAAGCGCTCGATGAGCCCGTCGTCGAGCATCGCCTTCGCACCACCCTTGCCCTCTTCGGCCGGCTGGAAGACCAGGCATAGCGTTCCGGCTAACTCACCGCGCGCACTTGCGACCAGGCTTGCTGCGCCGAGCAGAATCGCGACGTGGCCGTCGTGCCCGCAGGCGTGCATCACGCCTTCGGTCTCTGAGCGATAGGCGTGCCCGGTTTCCTCGACGATGGGCAGCGCATCCATGTCGGCGCGCAGCATGATCGTGCGGCCCGGGCGCACTCCCCGCATGACGCCGACCACGCCGGTCTTGCCGACATGTTCGTACACTTCGAAGCCCAGCGTTCGCAAGCGTTCGGTCACGAACGCGGCGGTGCGGTGCTCCTCGAAGCCGAGTTCGGGCTGCATGTGGAGGCGGCGTCGCACGGCGACCACGTCGTCGACGAGTTGGGAGGGGACGGCAATCGCGCTCATCCGCGTGGATTTCGGCAGCGCCCTCCGGGGGCCCGCGCAAGGTGGGCCGCCGTTTGGACGAGAAGCGGGCGGAACTCTAGGAACGTTCTTCGCATGACCAAGGCTGAACTCTTCGGCGAATACGCCTCGTATCACAGCGATCGGCGTAATCGTCTCTGTCACGCCTTCGGGATCCCACTCATCATCCTCGGCCTCTTGGGACTGACGGCGCGCGTGCGCTTCGGCCCCATCGATCTCGCGATCGTGCTCGCGGTCCTCACCCTCGCGTACTATACGACGATCGACCTGCGCGGCGCGCTACTGTCGCTGCTGGTTTTCGTCGTACTCTACGAAATCGGCGTGAGGCTCGCGTGGTCCGTCAACGTGGCAGCGTTCATCCTCGGATGGGGCTTCCAACTCGTCGGGCACCGGCTCGAGGGAAGCAAGCCCAAGTTCCTGGAGAACCTCATCTACCTCTTGGTCGGCCCGCTCTATATTTTCGAAGAGGGAGCGAATGCGATCGTGCGTCGCTGACCATTACCCGTTGCAATCAGGAGTTCGAGTTCCGTGTACGTAGACGAAATGCTCAACTGTGTAGACTGCGGCCGGCAGTTCGTATTCACCGCCGGGGAGCAGCGCTTTTACGAGCAGAAGGGCTTCCAAAACAAACCCAACCGCTGCCCGGATTGCCGGGCCGCGCGCAAGGCGTCGCGATCGCAAGGGCAGGGCCCCGGCGCCGGCCGCGTACGGGAGATGTTCACCGCGACCTGCACCCAATGCGGGGGCGTCGCGGAGGTGCCGTTCAATCCACGCGGCGACAAGCCGGTGTATTGTCGGGACTGCTTCGCTTCACGCGCGACCGTCTAAAGCGGCGGGCTCGCGGCGTTTGGTCGCGAGCGAGACGGCCACTAGCACGACGACGTTGAGGATCAGCGCGACAAAGCCCGTGTTGAGCCCCGCGAGCGACGTCGCGCTCGCGCCCAGCCATCCCGCGGCTGCAAGTCCGCAGATTAGCCCTGCGCCGACGCCCCATGCCGTCGCGCGCCGCCACAGAAACGCGCAAGCGACGCCCGGCATGAACTGCGTGATGCCGCTGTAGACGATCAGCAACAAACCGACCAGCGTCTGCTTCTCGACCAGCCAAAACGCGAGCGAGAGGACGGCGCTCACCAGCACGAGAACGCGCGTCGCGACCACGCGCGCCCGGTCGCTGCGGGCAAGGCCCAAGCCGTCGCTGAGCACGTTCTTTGCAACGACGCTCGCCGCGCCGAGCAGCAATGCCGAGGCGGGCACGAGCGCGGCGAGCGCACCGGCGGCTGCGATGATGCCCATCACCCACGGCGGATAGAAGCGTTGCACGACCAGGAGGAAGGATTGATCCGCCTGCGCGCCTTTGAGCCCCGGCACGATGAGGAGCGCGGAAAATCCCGCGAAGAAAACCAGCAGCAGCACGATCTGATAGAGCGGCAGAAAGACCGCGTTGCGCCGTAGGGCCTCTTCGCTGCGCGCACTGTAGATCGCGGCAAAGGACTGCGGTCCCATGTAGAAGCCGATTCCGGTGAGCAGGACGGTCGAGACGTACCAGACCGTCCCGCTCGGGGCCGTCCCCGGTGCGAGCGTCAGCATCGCCGCATGCGCGGCGCGCAACTGCCCGAGCATCGCGGGGACGGAGCCGAAGAAATGGATCGGGATGGCGATGCCCGCGAAGATCACGGCGGCAAGCACGAGCGCATCCTTTACTACGCTGGCCCACGCCGTGCCGCGCAGCCCCGCAGTGAAGACGAAGAGCGCCATCAAGAGAAAGGCAGCGCCGACCGCGGCCGTCGCGTGGAACGTTCCGTAGCCGGCGATCGTGAGCAGAATCTGCAAGCCCGTCAACTGGAGCGTCACGTACGGCACGATCATCACGAACTGCGCGAGCGCGATGCCGACTCCGAGCGTGCGGCTTCCATAGCGGTCGACGAAAAAGTCCGGCGCCGTGAGCAGCCCGCGCTCCTTTGCGACGCGCCAAATCGCCGGCAGCAGGAAGTAGCCGATGATGTACCCACACGTGCCGTACGCAAGGATGTAATACGCGGGCGCGCCGCGGCCGTACGCCCAGCCGGCCGCGCCGAGAAACGTGAAGCTGGTGTAGACCTCGCCCGCGAGGAGCAGCCAAAGAAAGAGCGTGCCGAAGGAGCGTCCGCCGACGATGTATTGTTGCGGATCCATCGGAATGCGTCCTGCGCTGCGAAGCGCGAAGATCATCGTGCCGAGCACGACGACCGCGACAATGCCGAGCGCGATGAACGGCGCGCTCACCAGCGATGCTCCATGCGACCGACAACCCAGAGGAACGCCGGCGTGAGGAACACCCACGCGACGATCCAAAAGAGCACGAAAGGGAGTCCGAAGACGCTGGGTTCGAGACGGTTCACGAATGGAACGGCGATCGTCAGCGCGATTACAGGAATGGTAGCGAGGAGAATCGCGCGGCGCCGGAACATGAGTACGGATAGATGATCGTCGGTAAGAGCACCTTCCTGGATCCGAAGATTCAGCAGTACATCCTCGGCGCGACCTTGCGCGAGGAGCCGCTGCTCAAAGAGCTGCGCGAGGAGACCGCCCGTATGCCCAACGCGCGGATGCAGATCGGACCGGATCAGGGGCAGTTCATGCGATTGCTCGCCGGCGCAATCGGCGCGCGTTCGTACCTCGAGATCGGCGTCTTCACCGGCTACAGCGCGCTCTCGATGGCGCTCGCGCTGCCGCAAGACGGACGCATCGTCGCCTGTGACGTCAGCGCCGAATACACGGCAATTGCGCGGCGGTACTGGGAACGGGCGGGCGTCTCCGGTAAGATCGAGCTGCTTCTCGGGCCCGCGCTCGATTCGCTCGACGACATGCTCGAGCGCGGGACGCGCGACGCGTTCGATATGGCCTTCGTGGACGCCGACAAGGTCAACGTCGACGCCTACTACGAGCGCGCGCTCTTGCTGCTGCGTCGCGGCGGCCTGCTGCTGGTCGACAACGTGCTGTGGGACGGCGCGGTAGCGGATCCAAAGATCGACGACGGGGATACGCGCGCTCTTCGCGCCCTTGCGCACAAGGCAGGGCACGACGAGCGCGTCGACGTTGCGCTCGTGCCGATGTGTGACGGCATCCTGATCGCCCGCAAACGATAAGACTGGCCAGATCGGGCTAAACAATCGATCGAGGGACGCCGATAATCCCGAGTGGAGGGTTTGGGTGGATGGCGCCTCGGGTTTGGAGCGGGTTCCTGTCGGCGGCGATGATCTTAGGGTTGATCTCCGGCTGCGGTGGCGGAGGCGGCGGCGGGGGGACGCCGCCGACGCCCACGATGACGCCGGGCTTCACGACCCTATCGGGTATGCTCGTCGACGATCCGTCGGGCGTTGCGCTGGCGGGCGAGCGAGTCACACTCGAGCCCTGGGTCGCGGGCGCGACGCCGCTGCCCTCGCCGCAAACGACGACCGCCGCCGACGGTTCGTTCACCCTCGGCGGTGTGGCAAACGGTCACTATCTGCTGGTGATCGGCTCCGATTCCGTCAGTCCGCCCGACGGCAGGCCCACGATTCACGACGACATCATGGTGAGCGGCGGCGTGCAGATGTTGCACGCGCCCGTGCTGCCGCCGATTCCGCTGGTTACACCGCCCGCCGCCGAAACAAACGGCGCCTACCGGCTCACCACGCTCAACGCAAACGAAACCCCATGTCTCGCCGACTTCAACGCAGAACGCACAACGGACAGCCTTCCGCAGGTCGTCCCCGACGAATGGCTTGTGGAGAATGCGCGCGCAATAGCTGAGGAGGAAGTGGCGTGGAACGGCATCGGACCGGCGCCGACGCCCGAGCCGAGTAATCCGTACGGCTACATCACTAGCGGAAGCACATTCGCGATTGGGGGCGCCGACTGTGGCAATGAAATCGACGCCGCCTTCGGAGGCAGCAATCTATACGCTACGGCTTCGGACACACTTTGGTTTGGTGGGACGTGGTATACGTTCGACGGCGGCACGCAGGCCTACGGTGATGCCGAGTTTCCGAGAGATCCGCGTGGTTACGTCGATCCCAATGTTCCGAACTGGCCTTAGAGTAGTTGCGCGTTCAGTCGAACGTTATAGTTCCGTGCGACGTGGTGTCGTGACGGCAGGTCGTCTCGATTTCAGTCCAACTGATCGTCTGAGTTCCGGGAGCGGTCCGAGTCCAAACGTACGTTCCTGTTACACCATTATTACTAATTTGCGCGATCGTGCCGAGCATCGGATCGGGGCTCTCTATGACGGCAACGGTGACGAGCGTACCCTGGGCGCCGCCCGGCGCACAATCGGGTGGATCTCCCCAGCTGACCGGCATCGTGAACTCACAGCCCGTCCCAGTGGTAACTGTTCCGCCGCTGCTCGAGCATGAATCAACGGCAACTTCGACGTTACGCGCCCCGCCGTTTACGATGGTTTGGTCGCTCGAAGAGACGGAAACGGCACAGGACGCCACGGGCGTTACGCCGCCGCTCATTTCGATGTCGGCTGTTGGTCCAACATCGGTCGGAGACCATATTCCTAATACTAAAGAGTTTCCGCATGCCGGAGTGAGGGCAAACGCTCCCCCGTATCCCGTCTCGCTTACGACTACCACGCCGCTGTAGCAGCCGTTGGCGTCGGTGCCGGCGCCGAGTGAGGCGTAAGTCGAATCGCTCGCGTCGATCTGAGTGAGTGAGGCGTTCTTATAGGCGACGGCGCTGCAACCGGCGTCGAGAGTCTGGCCGGAGACGGGATAGACGACGCCGACGGGCCACACGGTAAGCGGTCCCTCCGCGGGCGAGAGCGACGTGGTGAAGGCAACTCCCTCGCCCGCCTCGGAGACCGCGTCCGACGGCGCGTTCGCATCCGCGTAGTGATTGTAGATCACGCCGGCGCACGAAAGCGCCGACGGCGGAAGCGCCGTCACCGTCAGCGTAACCGATGCGGTTGCCGGCGTGCTCGAAGGCGTACTCGGCGTGGTCCCGTTCGAGGCCGTCAGCGCGAGATCGGCGGCGCACGCGGAGGCGTTGCTTCCCGTAAACGCCACCCGCGGGGCGAGCGCGGTTGCATCGAAGCTCTTCGCGAGCGCGATCGTCACGCTGCTGCCGGCTTTTGGCAGTGCGTTCGCGGGGATTGCGAGCGAGCCCGACGCATGCGTCGCGCTCGTGGAAGCATACGTCGCCGTCAGCCAGCCCATCACGATGACGGCCGTCGAAGCATTTTGTCCGCCGTCGTCCTGGACGGCGGCAGTGCAAAGTCCCGCGCTTTGCGGCTGGAGCGGAAAGCTGGCGGGCGCGTCGTTCATGCTGCCGCCGTTCGAGTTAGGATAGGAGAACGGCGTGTTCGGCGGCGGCGGAGGCGGCAGTAGCGCCTCCGAGGGCGAGTACGCGGCGCTGTAGGGCGAGGGCAACACGTTAGGAAATGCGGCGATGCCGTTTCCGCACGCAAATCCGCTCGCGGAGGCAAACCAATGCGTGTAACCCCATTCGGTTGCGACAAACTGCTGCTGCTCATCTTCGGGCCAATGAAAGAGCAGCGTGCTCGGCGTGACGATCGGCACGTTCGGCGTCGGCGACGGATTCGGCGCGGGTGTGCCGCTGAGCGAGACGCGACACGCGAGCGTACGGGTCGTCGTGGCGTTGCCCTGCGGATTGGTCAGCGTCAGCGTGAAGCCACCGGCGGGACACTCCGGCTCCTGCGCGATGACGGTGAAACTCGCCTCTCCGTTCGCATCGAAAGAGGGATACTGCGCCTCTGCGCTCACGTTGCCCGCGCTGTCGACGAAGATTGCGAATGGCGGTGCTCCGAGCGTACGCTCGCGCACGCTCGCATCAGCAACGAGCGGCATGGCCGAAGTCGGGCTCACCGCGTTTGCGGCATTCGGGCGACCGCGATAGACGCGCAGCAGGAAACCGGGAAGCGGACTCCCCGTTGAGTTGCTTCGCGGCGCAAAGACGAGCGTCGCGCCGTTGCCGCTGGACGCCGCGAGTGCGCGGGCCGCGGCGATCGAAGCGTCGAGATCGTCGGTCGCAGCGGCCAGCGCGTTAGGATGCGATGCGAGCGCCCACGCGCCCGTCGCGAGTAGGAGGGCGAAGATTCCTACCGCGATCGTCATCTCGAGCAGCGTGAAACCGCGCTCGCGCGCATCCATGCCGGATCAAGTACCCTGAAGTCAGCGGAACTGGACGCGCCGGCAAGATGGCTACGTGCGGCGCGCGGTTCCGATGAAGCTCAAACCAAAGCCCGCGACTCCCGCCCAGCAGCACGCGCCGAGCGAGATGTTCCAATCCCACCAAATCCCGGCGCGAATCGCGGTTGCGAGCAGAAATACGCCGGTGTAGACGAGCGGGACGAGCACCGCGAACCAGCGATACGCTGCAGGCGACTCCGGCTGCGGATCGGTGCGCGCAACCAGCAGGTCCGCGGCGATGCCCACGCAGAATGAGGCGACGAGCGTGATCGCGAGCAACGGCGTTTGGTTCGTGAACGGTGCGGCCGCCATCGCGTTCGCGCAGGGGTACAGGATCGTGAAGAAACCGGGGCGCAGGGCCATGCGCGAAACGCTCCAGAGCGCGAAGCCGGCGGTCAGCGTCGCCTGGAAGATCACGATGAGGACGCCGACGGAGATCTTGTAATAGCCGATCGCAAGCGCGGTGAGGTACTGAGAAGAGAACGCGATCGGCGGCGGCGCATCTGCCCGTGCGGCTCCGGGATCGAAGGCGTAGGCGGTGCCGAAGTGGACGAGTCCATACCAGGCGATCAGGCCAAGCAGCAGTGGAACCTGGCGCGCGAGCGTCGTGCTCGTCGAACGGTTGGCGAGCACCGAGCGAATGGGCCCGCTCGCGAGGAAGAACATGCCCAACCCGAGTGCCTGATGGGTCGGGCTGAGCAGGGCATCGACGCCGACCTCGAGGCCGAGCAGCCGATGCCAGAGCATGTCGCCGAAGCCGGCGACGAGGAAGATCGGAAAACCGAGCAACGCCAAATGGTACGGCTGCGGAACCGAATCGCGCCACGACGCGCCGCGAGCGCGATTTCCGATTGCGTACCCCGCGACGATCAGGAGCAGCGCGAGCCCGCCGGAGTAGAAGACCGCATGGTAAGGCGTGAAAAAGGATTCGATCGGCACGTGCCCGTGCGCCCATGCGTCGAAGAAGAAGCCGCTAACGATCCAAACGCAGCAAATCCCAACCGCATAGTCGAAGGCGAGCGATTGCGCGGGCCTCATGCGGGCACTTTACGCGGTGCGGCAGGAAACTCCGCTTGGCGCTGACGATGTTAAGGCATGCAGACTAGGGTCATCAACAAGGGGCACCCCATTGTCGAACCGCTGCTCGCTCGCCGTCCGGGCTCGCTCGCGCTGCGGCACTTTTATTGGAAGAACAAAGTTTTGAAGTTTCACATCCCTGTGAAAATGTCCAAAAAAGTTGCAGCTTCTCCAATGGGGCGCCCCCTGTTGATGACTGCCCTATTGCTGCTAGCCGCGTGCGCGTCGCCGCCGACACAGATCCCCTCCAATGCCGTCGTCGGCAACGTGCCCAAGGCCTGGGCCACGCCGCCGATTCTCCCTAAGGCGGCAGCACCGCGCATTGTCGCCATGCATTTTTCATCTCTGGACGTTCGCCGCGGTCAGGTCTGGCGCGCGAGCTTCGTCGTATCGACGAACACGAAGGCGATGGAAGTGCGCACGAATCTCTTCGCGATCAACGTGCCGCGCATCGCGGCCGGGCGCTTCGCGTTCAGCCTCGACGTCTTTGATACGCCGCCGATCTTCCTGCGCGGCTATCGTCTACGCGTCATTGCGCGAAATGCCGCAGGTGCGGCCACGGAAGAAAACGCCCCATTTCGCATTCGCTAACGTTTCAGCCGCCTGAGCAGTAGCGCGGCAACCAGGAGTGCTGCCGCTGCGAGGAATATCGCATCGTTGACTGCGGGCGAGCGTACGAAGAGGAAGGCACCAAAACACGCCGCGAGCACGAGTTCCATAAGCGCGGCGTTTATTATGACGCGCGCGGCTAGCCGCTTTCCCCAGAGGTACGCGGCAGGGAAGGAGAGCAGGCAGACGATCGCGATGGGCGCACGCTCCAGGAGCGGTGGGCCATGGAAGTAGCCGCTCGCGACCGAGAGGATCATCGTCGCCATCAAAGCGGCAAAGAGCGCGAGATGCGCCTTACTGCGAGGCCGAGTCAACAACGACACTGCGGTTCCTTCATCAAGCTCAATCCGCGCAGTAGGCGTTTACGAGTTCTTGTAAGAGATTTTCCAGCGCGTCCAACATCCTTGTTACCAATAGAAAAGCCGCGCCGCAGACTACGGGCTCGAATGGCTCGTCGGGAAGGCAGGCTGCGATGATGATGTCGGCGAGCACGTCCATGATCACGGTAATGATCAGCATAGCCGCGAGCAAAGCCGCGGCGCAGTCCCCCCCGGCGAACATCGGCTGGACGCCACCCGCTGTGATAACTTGGGGGCAGCCGTGGCTCCCGCATCCGCCGCCGCCACCTTCGTGCAAAACGGGTAGCTGGAACGTGAGTGTGGGAAGGGATGACAGGGACGGCGTGATCGTGGTCGAGTTCGACGAGGATACCGTCTGCTGTGCGCCGAGCTGCGTGTTGCTGTCGGAGAAGCTCAGTGAAGAATCCGGTTCGCTGAACGAGCCGCCGGCGGAATCGATCTGCACGGAACCGGCGGCGACGACGCTGCTGATGCTCGGCGCAGTAACCGTGGCAGTCTGCAACGGACCCACGCCGGTCGCAGTCATCACCCCATTTCCATCGACGCTCCATGAGATCTGCGCCATGAGGTTCCCCGAGGAGTCGTACAGCTCCAGGTAGCTCTGGCTGGCATACGCAATCGCCGTCAGGCCCTCGTAAGAGAACTCCTGACCGGATCCGGAATCTTCGGTCGTGACCTCTGACTGAGCAGCTCTTCTCAATGCAGGCGTCGTGCCGTCGGGACGTGACGCCGGAAAATGGAGCGTCGGTTTCGTCGAGACTTTGCCGAGCGCCGGGCGTCGCGCACCCTTCGCCGAGGGGGAACGCGGTACTGCCGAGGCGAGCAGAGCGTTGGCGCCGCCGCACGCCGGCAGCAGCAATAACGAGAGCGATGCGCCGAGTGCTTCGGCGCGGGTCAATGAAATCGAAGACCGTGCAGATCGGCCTATTGACTGATTGGCCATGTGGCAGACCTCCCCGAAGGCACGGCACCTAGGCGGCGCCTCCTAGAAAGCGTAGCCATCATGAGCCTGTTTGTCAATACACCATTTATACTTGGCGTAAAGCCTAAACTAGCGAAAAGACTAAAATTACGAGTAATCCGCCGCGCGCGTCGCGTCGACGCCCGGCGATACGCGCAACATCCAAAGCGCAAACGAAGCCGCGATTGCAATGACGAGGTTGACGGCGAGGCCGTACAGCGCGATGAAGCCGGTAACGCTCGTCCCGAAGAGATGCAGCGTGATGTTTGCGGAGATGCCGCCGCCCCCGACCGCGGTGCTCGCCGCCATCGTCGTGGCGACGATCATCGCGACGAGCCATCCCAGGAGCAGCGCCTTGGGATGGAGGGCGCGCGTGTAGAGGCCGAGCACGAACGCGGGGACGATTTGCACCATCCAGATCACGCCGAGCAACTGAAAGTTGATCGCGTACGCCGTCGGCACGAAGACGACGAAACCGAGCGCAAAGAGCAAGAGCGCCAGCGCGAGCAACCTGGGAAGATGAGCGCTGCCGCGCGTTCGATCGGGGCGGAACTCACCGAAGATGTTGCTCGCGAAGAGGTTCGCGGAGCCGATGGCCATGATCGCCGCCGGCACGATCGCGCCGATGACGATGGCGGCCAATGCTGCGCCGGCGAGCCAGTCCGGGAAGAACGAGGTGAGCAGCCTCGGAATGACGCTGCTGCTGTCGGTGGTCTTGATGCCGGCGGCGATCGCGCAGTATCCGAGCAACGCCAGGAATCCGAGCATGAGCGAGTAGATCGGCAGCAACATCATGTTGCGCTGCACGACCTGCTTGCTCTTCGCCGCGAGAATCGCCGTGATCGAGTGCGGATAGATAAAAAGCGCGAGACACGATCCGAATGCCATCGTGGCATAGGCCACTTGCAACTGCGGCGTGAGGAAGATCGACGACGGCTTTGGACGCGCCGCCAGCACTGCCGCGGAAACATTGAAAATGTGCCCCCAGCCGCCGAGCTTTGCCGGGATGATGACGATGGCGGCGATGACCGTGGCATAGATCAGCGTGTCCTTCACGAAGGCGATCATCGCGGGCGCGCGCAGGCCGCTGGTATACGTGTAGGCGGCGAGTAAGACAAACGCGACCGTCAGCGCCAACTCGCCGTTGCCGAGCGCGAAGGCGCCTCCCAAGCGCATCAAGACCGCCTTCATTCCGACGACCTGCAGCGCAACGTACGGCATCGAAGCGAGCACGCCGGTCAGCGCGACCGCCACCTCGAGCGCCCGGTCGCCGAAACGATCGCGGACGAAATCGGCGGCGGTGACATAGCCACGCGCGCGGGCGACCGACCAAAAGCGCGAGAGCACGAGAAAACCGAACGGATAAGCGATCGCGGCGTACGGAACGGCATAGAAGCCGAGCGCGCCGGCGCCATAGATCAGCGCCGGCACTGCAATGAAGGTGTACGCCGTGTAGAGGTCGCCGCCGATCAGGAACCAGGAGACGACGGTTCCGAAGCGCCTCCGCCCAGC
Source organism: Vulcanimicrobiota bacterium (assembly GCA_963838895.1). GTDB lineage: Bacteria > Vulcanimicrobiota > Vulcanimicrobiia > Vulcanimicrobiales > Vulcanimicrobiaceae > Tyrphobacter. Next base: position 42,111 of record CAWIST010000003.1, on the reverse strand, counting down.
GCCCATTCGTCGAGCCGCTGCAAGTTTGCGCCGCCCCAGCGGGCGGCGACGAAGCCCATCAGGGTAACCAAGAGAACGAGCCCGGCGAAGACCTCGTCGCGAACCGCGGTCATCGGCGGCGCTGCAACAGCGCGACCGACGCGATGATCAGCGAGGTCAGCGCCACCCAGAGGAGCTGGTACCAATAGAAGAAGGGGAAGCCGAAGAGGCGCGGCTCGGCGTGGTTATACCAGACCGGATCGAGGTATGCGACGAACGGCACCAGCAAGAGCAGGTTCCACGCGCGCCTGGCCATCGGGCGCGCCCTTTCGTGCCCGCCCCCTGATTCCTTGCCGTTCCAGGCGCTTGCCGGGCTTGCGACGAAAGGGGGTGCCAGCGATTGCGCACTCGGAGCCTTTTGGAAAGAGAGGATACTGCAAGCATATGGTTGGTCAACCTCCCAGCAAAGACACGCCCTTCGGGCTGGAGCCCAACGTCGCGGCGGGTCTCGCCTACCTGCTCGGCATCCTCGGCGGCATCGTCATGCTCGTCGGCGGCGGCACGAACAAGTTCGTAAAGTGGGCGGCAGCTCAGTCAACCACGATGTGGGGGCTGTATATCGTGCTCATTTTCGCATTGCAGCTGATGATGGGATTGCTGCACTTCTACTTCCTGTTCATGATCTTTCCGCTCTTGGGATTGATATGGTTCATTCTCTGGATATGGACGACCATCAGCGGTTTCCAGGGCAAGGAAGTACGCGTGCCCATCATTGCCGGATTGACGGAGAGCCTGTTCAAGTCGATGATCGGCTAACCAGGCCGCCCAAGGACCTCACGAGCGGCGCCGAGCGTGCTGGGCCGGTTTGCGAATTGGCCGGCATCGCGGCGCCGTTCGAACATTATGCGCCCGCCGAACCATGACACGCCCTTCGGCCTCGAACCCCATGTTGCCGCGGGTCTGGCCTATCTCTTCAGTTGGCTAGGCGGGGTCGTCATGCTCGTCGGCGGCGGCACGAACTCGTTCGTGCGCTGGGCCGCGGCGCAGTCGATCGTGCTCGGCGTGGCGGTGGTGATCCTTTACGTCGCCCTGGGATTTCTCGCAATACCGATGTACATGGCGGGCCTCTCTGCGATCCATACGTTCCTGGCCTGGCTGCTCAACATCGCGTGGCTCGCGGTGTGGCTGTGGACGTTCATCTCCGGCTTCCAAGGCAAGGAAGTTCGCGTGCCGGTCATCGCCAACATCACCGACTCGGCCCTCAAATCTTCGGCCGGTTAGCATTAGGGCGTCCAGGATCGAACGAGCGGTGCTGATGGCGCGAGGCCGCTCCACACGTTGGCCGGCATCGTAGCGCCGCTCGAAGCATTCTGATAAACGACGTCGATCAACGTTCCCGCCCCGGGACCGGCGGGCACGATTCCACCCTCATCGCCTGCGTTTCCCGCAAGGTCGTCGAGCGTCGCATCGAGCGAGCCGACCGGAACGGCGTACGGCGTAATCCGGAAGGTTCGAAAGACGACCGTGCCGCCTCGCGCGGCGATCGTTTCGCCGGCTGCATTCGTGACGACGGCATCGATCGCGACCGCAAGCCGCCCCTCTGCGATCGCGTCGTTTCCTTGTAGATACGTGCCGCAACCGGGGGATGGGCACGGCGAAGGCGCCGGCGTTACTTCCGTCAGGGTCACGCTCGACGTCATCAGGCACGCATCGTCGCTGCTCGCTGCACAGGTCGGGGCGGGCGACGGCATCACTGTGGGTGGTGTCGCGCCCGATGCCATGGCGCCGGCGATCGTGCTTTGTGCAAGCTGCGCTGCGTTCACGAACGCGGCTTGCGCTGCGCTCACGCCCTGCCGATGGAAGGCCGCAAGTGCGAGCGCTGCGGCGGCATGAAGCAGCGTCTCACCGAGCACCGCGAGCGCAAATGCGAGGAACATCACGCGGATCAGCACGAGCCTACGGCGCTCCGGTCGGCGCCGGTGCTAGGCCGGGAAGCGCGAGTGACGCGCCGGGAATCGGCGCGGGCGCGAGGACGCTAGCGGTCATCGAGTACGCAAGGTTCGCGTTGCGCCAGGCCGCGGAAGCGGAGATCGTCACCTGCGCCCCCGTTCGGCAGCGATGCCGTTTGAAGTTGCAGCGTCGCCGGAAGCGGCGAGCCGTCGGGCAGCGGCACGTTCGTTTGCACGGTGACCGGTTGCAGTTTCGTCCCTTGGTACTTCACGAGATCGCGCGCGACCGCCATCTCGCGCTCAACTGCTGCGGAAAGCGAGGCCTGCGCCGGATCCGGCCCGAAGTGCGCGTTTGCGACGATCGCGCCGCCGAGTACGGCGCCCACGATCACGATCGCAACCGCGGCGCCGACGATGCTCTCGATCAGCGCTTGGCCGCGTTCCCCCACGATCGAATGAGTGCCCACAACCGCGGCGGATCGGGCACCTTCAGCAGCGGACGCTCCACGAGCACCGTCACGAGCCACGCTTGCGCGATCGTGACCGCGAAGGCGACGATCGTATACGTCACCTGCCACTGCGGATCGAGATGGTAGTCCGGCGGATAGGGAGGGAGGTGATGCCACAGCAACTCGCGCGCCAGCATCTGGTGATAAAGGTAGAGATTGTAAGAAATCACCCCGCAGAAAACGAGCACGCGGTTCGCGAGCACGTGCTGCCAAGCGCGGGCACTCCAGAGGGCGCCGAGCGCGATCGCCGCGAAAGCGACACCGAACCATTCTCGCCGCCATATCTGCCACACGACCGCCCATTGGTCGTCGTGTCGGTGGGCGAAGAGATTTTGCAGGAGCATCACGAACGCGACCGCGCCCGCGAGCGCGAGCAGCGGCGCAACACGACGATACGGCGAGGCGTCGACGCGTTCCGTGTAGCGGCAATAGAGCATCGCGGCCAGCATCCCGCAAGCGAAGATGTCGAGATACCCGGGCAGGTTCTCCGAATACATCGGGAAGAGCGTGTGATAGCAGCACGCGGCGGTTCCCGCGCGCCACAGGATGGCGACTGCGATCATACCCGACGCGACCAGCCATGGATGGCGTCGAAAGCCGAGCCAAAGAAGCGGAAAGATCAAGTAGAACTCGACCTCGTCCGCAAGCGTCCACAGCACGCCGTTGATCGAGCCGTACGTCGCGGGGAACCAGGTGTGAATGAAGAGCAGGTGCGTGAACACGGCGATCGAGGCGGGCGTCGAGTCCTGAATGCCCGCGTAACCGATCGCATAGGCGACTGCGATGGAAAGCACATACGAAGGCACGATTTTGATGAAACGGCGCCACGCAAAGTGCCCCCACGCCGGCGCCCGCGTACCGCGAACCTGTGCGCGCAGAAACGGATACGTAATGACGAAGCCGCTCAGAAAGAAGAAGAGATGGACTCCGACGAAACCGGTCTCCGGAAGGAACTGCAACGCGGGCAGCGGTGCGGGCAGCCACGAGATCTCCCAGATGTGGTACCAAAGCACGAGCAGCACGGCGATGCCGCGTAGGCCGTCGAGAACGTCGAGCCGCGGCGCCTTTTCAGGACCGGGCGTGGGAGTGAAAGCGTCGATGCCTGCCCGCCTCCTGCCGGGCTGCCTTGACAAAGCCTCGGCTTTCGGCTTTCGTATTGGAACGGGTTTGCTCTTGCTCGGGCGGAGCCACGGAGGAACGTGAAGACCGGCGTTGCGGTGTACCAGGGAGTCGACGGCGCATATTCGCAGCTTGTGCTCGACCATTTCATGCGCGAACGGGGAATCGTCGCAAACACGCTCGGCGTGCCGAGTTATCGCGAGCTGGTCACGGCGCTCTCCAGTTTGCGCGCCGACCTCGGCGTCATCCCTATCGAAAATGCCATCGGCGGAACCGTTCGCGAAGCGTACGATCTCATCGCCGAGTTCGACTTGGCCCCGTGGGCCGAGATCCTCTGGCGAACGGATCATCGCCTGCTCGGCGTGCGCGGCGCGACCTTACGCGACGTCCGCGAGGTGCTCGCGCATCCGCTCGTGATTGCGGAATGCGGGAAGTTCTTGAGCGGTCTCGAGCACGCACGGGTGATTCCGTGTGAAGACACGGGCGTTGCCGCGCGCGAGGTCGCGCGGAGCGGAAGCCCCTCCATCGCGGCGTTGGCGCCTCCGTCGGCGGCGGCGATCTACGACCTCGTGGAGTTGGCCGCGCACTGCGCCGATCACCCCGCGACCTACTCCCGGTTTCTCATCGTGCGCCCGCGCCACGCGCCACCCGACCCGGCATTCGACGCCGAACGTCCGGGCGTACGGCGCAAGACGTCGCTGATCTTCGCCGTCGAGGAGCGCACGGGATCGCTTGCCCGTTGTCTTTCGATTCTCGCCGCGCATGGGATCAACGGCGACAAGTTGGAATCGAAGCCGTATCTCGGCCACGGCTCCGAGCGGATCTTTTATGTCGACTTCGAGGGCGACGTGCGCGACGAAAACGTTACGGCGGCGCTGGTCGAGTTGAAGGCCGCCTGCAAGGCGCTCTCCGTTCCCGGAAGTTACGATGCCCACGTCGGCGATCCGATCGGCGCGCCGGAAGTAGTGGTGCGGCCATCGCTCGAGCGCGTGCCGGAGCGGCGGACTCCCGAGCCGATCGCACCGGCTGTCGAATCGCCCTTCCCGCGGGTCGCGCGACCGACGAAGCCGGACGGTACCGTGCTGCAGATCGGCGGCGTCCGGATCGGCGACGGCGAGTTCGTCATCATCGCTGGACCTTGCTCGATCGAATCGCGCGAGCAAATCCTCGAAACGGCGCGCGAAGTCAAGGCGCGCGGTGCCGTGATGCTCCGTGGCGGCGCGTTCAAACCGCGCACGAGCCCGTACGCCTTTCAGGGCCTTGGGTGGGAAGGCATCACGTTGCTGGCCGAGGCGGGGCGCGCGAGCGGCCTTCCGACCGTGAGCGAGGTAATGACCACCGATCAAGTTTCGCGCATCGCCGAGCAGGTGGACGTCCTGCAAATCGGTGCGCGCAACATGCAGAATTTCGATCTGCTCAAAGCCGTCGGCCGGGCCGGACGCCCCGTCTTGCTCAAGCGCGGGCTCTCCGCGACGATCGACGAGTTGCTCGCCGCTGCGGAATACATCTTAGCGGAGGGAAACCCGAACGTCATGCTCTGCGAACGCGGCATTCGCACGTTCGAGCCGGCGACGCGAAACACGCTCGACCTCTCCGCGGTCCCGGTGCTGCGCGAACGCTCGCATCTCCCCGTGCTCGTCGATCCGAGCCACGGCGTCGGCGTTCGCCGGTGGATTCGTCCGCTCTGCCGCGCGGCAAAAGCCGTCGGTGCGCACGGCTTGCTCGTCGAAGTGCACCCGAATCCAGCCGAGGCAAAGAGCGACAAAGAGCAGGCGCTGACCTTTGACGATTTCAGCGAGATCGTCGCCGACCTGGAGCGAATTCCGATCTCGGAAACGACCTTCGCGCGGTGATCCGCGGCATTCGCGGGGCAATCACCGTCGACGCAGACGATCGTGACGCGATCTTGGCGGCGACGAAGCGGCTCCTGAGCGAGATGACGGCACGAAACGCGGTGCGCACCGACGACATTGCCTCGATCCTTTTCAGCCTCACGCCGGATCTGCGTGCCGCATTTCCGGCGATCGGCGCGCGCGAACTCGGCTGGCTCGCGGTCCCGATGCTGCACTTCAGCGAGATCGACGTTCCCGGGGCGCTGGGCCGGTGCATCCGCGTGCTCATGCACGTGAACACGGAGCGCGCGCAGGATAAGGTCGAGCACGTCTACCTGGACGAGGCCGTCGTCTTGCGCCCCGACCTCGCACAATAAATGAAGAGGCTCGGCATTCTCGGCACGGGGATGATCGGCGGCTCCATCGGTCTGCGCGCTAGCAGGAACGGGACGCACGTGCTCGGGTTTGACGTGGATGAAGCCGCCCTCTCGACCGCGCTCGGCCTCGGAGCGATCGACGAGCGCGTCCCGCGCGACGCGTTGTACGAACGCTGCGCTTGCGTGGTGCTTGCAACGCCGATCGACGCCACCTGCGAGGAGTTGCGACGCCTGCGCGATCGCCCGCCCGCCTGCGACCTCGTGATGGACGTCGCTTCGGTCAAACGCGTCGTTGCTGCGGCGGCAGCCGGGTTGAGGAATTTCGTGGGCTCCCATCCGCTAGCCGGTAGCGAGCGCAGCGGCCCTGCGGCGGCGCGCGAGGACCTCTTCGAAGGAAGAAGCTGGGCGTACGTGCCGAGCGGCGACGTCGCGCTGGATGAACGCGCACGCGCGTTCATCCTCTCCCTGGGTGCGCGACCGGGAGCCGTGGAGGCGGCGGCCCACGACGCGGCGATAGCGGCCACCTCGCACCTCCCGCAGCTCGTGGCCGTTCTGATCGCCAACGGAATGCGGCTGCGAGGGGCTCAGGCAGAGGGCCTCTGCGGCCCGGCGGCATTGGAGTTCCTGCGGCTGGGCGACTCGAGCTTCGATCTCTGGAAGGAGATTTTCGCCGCAAACGCCGACGAGGTCGGGGCCGCTGGGCAGTTGCTCGCCGGCTCGCTGTCGAGCATCTGCGCCGCTATCGAGCGCGGCGAATTCGAGCCGCTGCGCGCCGTATTCCGCCGTTGACGGCCCCTAGGCGCCTTGATATACTTCCGGGGTTCAGGCCCACCCCGGGGTGCGGCTCTTTTTTACTGTGTGGCTAGGGATAGAAATTTGCCGACGATCAATCAACTGGTTCGAGCTGGTCGAGAGAAGACCGAGCGAAAGGTCAAGACCCGTGCGTTCCGCGTGATCCTCACCGGACCCAAGCCGGGTCATCCCGATTTGCCGACCCGGACGTTCGAGGTCCGGGGCAACCCGCAGCGCCGCGGCGTCTGCACGCAAGTCAAGACCGTCACGCCGAAGAAGCCGAACTCTGCGCTGCGTAAGGTCGCGCGCGTCCGCCTGACCAACGGTGAGGAAGTCACCGCCTATATCCCCGGTATCGGCCACAACCTGCAAGAGCACTCCGTCGTGCTCGTGCGCGGCGGCCGCGTCAAAGATCTCCCGGGCGTGCGCTACCATATCATTCGCGGAACGCTCGATACCGCCGGAACGGCAAACCGCAAGCAAGGGCGCTCGAAGTACGGCGCCAAGCGCGAGAAGAAGAAGTAATGCCGCGTAAAGGTCCCGCTCCCAAGCGACAGATTCTCCCGGATCCGAGATATAACTCGCGTATTTTGGCGCGTTTCATCAACAAGGTGATGCTACGCGGCAAGAAATCGACCGCGGAGCGGATTACCTATGGCGCGCTCGATATCGTTGCGGAAAAGACCGGGCGCGACGCCTACGAAGTGTTCCAGCAAGCCCTTTCCAACGCCATGCCGTTGGTCGAAGTGCGCCCGCGGCGCGTCGGCGGTGCGACGTACCAGGTGCCTATGGAAGTGCGTCCCGATCGCCGGCCGGCGATGGCGATGCGTTGGATCATCTCCTTCGCTCGTGCGCGCGGCGGCCGCTCGATGGAAGAGAAGCTCGCAAACGAGCTGCTCGACGCCGCAAACAACACGGGCGCCACGATCAAGAAGCGCGACGATACCCACAAGATGGCCGAGGCCAACAAAGCCTTCGCACATTACCGCTGGTAATCGTTCCCGAGAGATCGACATGGCAACACGGGATTTCCCGCTCGAACGAACGCGTAACATCGGCATTGCCGCGCACATCGATGCCGGCAAGACGACGTCCACCGAACGCATTCTCTTCTACACGGGCCGCGTCCACAAGCTCGGCGAAGTTCACGACGGCGCCGCGACGATGGACTGGATGGTCCAAGAGCAGGAACGCGGCATCACGATCACGTCGGCGGCAACTGCCTGCGTGTGGCGTGACACGCGCGTGAACATCATCGATACGCCTGGCCACGTGGACTTTACCGTCGAGGTCGAGCGCTCGCTTCGCGTGCTCGACGGGTTGGTCGCGCTCTTCGACTCGGTTGCCGCGGTGCAGCCGCAATCGGAGACGGTGTGGCGCCAAGCCAACAAGTACCGCGTTCCGCGCATCGTTTTCGTGAACAAGATGGATCGGATGGGCGCCGACTTTTTCAACGTCATCGCGAAGATTCGCGAACGCCTCGGAGCGCGCGCGGTGCCCATTCAGGTGCCGCTCGGCGCCGAGGATGCCTTCAAAGGCGTCGTCGATCTCTTCACGATGAAGAAGATCATTTACACGGACGATCTCGGCTCCGCGACCGAAGAGGGAGAAGTCGAGCCCGGCGCCTTGCGCGAGACCGCGCTGAAGTGGCGGCACGAACTCGTCGAGGCGATCGCCGAGCAGGACGACGCGTTGCTCGAGATGTTCTTCGAGGGCAAAGAGTTACCGGTCGATCGCATGAAGGCGGCTCTGCGCCGCGCGACGATTGCCGGAACGGTGCTGCCGGTGCTCTGCGGCTCCGCGTTCAAGAACAAGGGCATTCAGCCGCTGCTCGATGCGATCGTGGACTATCTTCCCTCGCCGCTCGAGGCCAAACCGATCGTCGGCATCGACCCGAAGACGGGCGCCGAGCTCACACGCAAGCCCGACGACAACGAGCCTTTTGCCGCATTGGCGTTCAAGATCGCAACCGATCCCTACGGCAACCTCACGTACTTCCGCGTCTACTCGGGGCTGTTGAACAAGGGCAGTTACGTGCTGAACTCGCGTTCGGGACGCAAAGAGCGCATCGGGCGCATCCTGCGCATGCATGCGAACCACCGCGAGGACATCGATTCGATCGGCGCGGGCGACATCGCCGCGGCGGTCGGTTTGACCGACACGCGCACCGGCGACACGCTCTGCGACGAGAAGGCTCCGATCGCGCTCGAGTCGATCACCTTCCCGGAGCCGGTGATCTCGCAGGCGATCGAGCCGAAATCGAAGGCCGATCAGGACAAGCTCGGCACGGCGCTCGCGCGCCTGGCGCAAGAGGACCCGACCTTCCGCATGCGGACCGACGAGGAGACGCAGCAGACGATCATCTCGGGCATGGGCGAGCTGCACCTGGAGATCATCCTGGACCGCCTGCGCCGCGAGTTCAAGGTCGAGGCCAACGTCGGCAAACCGCAGGTTGCATATAAGGAAGCGATCACCAAGAGCGTCGAGCGGCGCGGCAAGTTCATCCGCCAGACCGGCGGACGCGGGCAGTACGGCGACGTCACGCTGAGGATCGGGCCGCAACCGCCGGGGACGGGTTTCGTGTTCGAGTGGAACATCAGGGGCGGTGCGGTTCCGAAGGAGTACTCGAAGGCCGTGCAGGAAGGCATCGTCGAGGCCGCGCAAAGCGGGGTGCTCGCGGGCTATCCGGTGCTCGACTTCAAGGCGGAGGCGATCGACGGCTCGTACCACGAGGTCGACTCCTCCGAGATCGCCTATAAAGTTGCCGCGTCGATGGGCTTCAAGGAAGCCAACCGCACGGCGGGGCCGGTGTTGCTCGAGCCGATCATGAAGGTCGAGGTGACGACCCCCAAGGACTTCATGGGGAATATCACGGGCGACCTCAACCGCCGTCGGGGCATGATCCAAACGACGGAGGACGCACCGGGCGGGGCCCAAGTGATCACGGCGCACGTTCCGCTCTCCGAGATGTTCGGATACGCAACCGACATGCGCTCGGCAACGCAAGGGCGTGCGACCTACACGATGGAGTTCTCTCACTACCAACAGGCACCCAAGTCCGTGACCGAGGAGATCATCGCGAAATCGGGCGGCAGCAAGAAGACTTCGGCAGCATGAGTAACAAGGAAAGGCAATAATGGCAAAGGCAAAGTTCCAGCGGACGAAACCGCACGTCAATATCGGCACGACGGGTCACATCGACCATGGCAAAACCACGTTGACGGCGGCGATTACGCACTGCCTTGCGACCGAGGGGCTCGCCACCGCGCGCGGCGTCGACGAGATCGACAACGCGCCCGAGGAAAAAGAGCGCGGCATCACGATCGCGATCTCGCACCAGGAGTACGAGACCGCCAAGCGCCACTATGCGCACGTCGACTGCCCGGGCCACGCCGACTACATCAAGAACATGATCACCGGCGCGGCGCAGATGGACGGTGCGATCCTCGTCGTGGCTGCGACCGACGGCCCTATGCCGCAGACGCGCGAGCACATTCTGCTCATGCGTCAAGTCGGCGTTCCCCGCGTCGTCGTCTTCTTGAACAAGGTGGACCTCGTGCAGGACGAGGAGTTGCTCGAATTGGTCGAGCTGGAAGTGCGCGAGCTGCTGAACAAGTATTCGTATCCCGGCGACGAAACGCCGATCATTCGCGGTTCGGCGCTCAAGGCGCTTCAGTCGAGCGGCAAGCGCGGTGACCCGGATGCGGATCCGATCTTCGCGTTGATGGACACCGTCGATCAGTACATTCCGGAGCCGCAACGTGAAATCGACAAGCCCTTCCTCATGCCGGTCGAAGACGTCTTCACGATCACCGGCCGCGGTACGGTCGGCACGGGGCGCGTCGAGCGCGGCCAGGTGAAGGTCGGCGAAGAGGTCGAGATCGTCGGTCTCAAAGAGGAGACGCGGAAGACCGTCGTGACCGGGATCGAGATGTTCCGCAAGTTGCTCGACATCGGCATCGCCGGCGACAACATCGGCGTGCTCCTGCGCGGCATCGAGCGAACCGAGATCGAGCGCGGACAGGTGCTCGCGAAACCGGGCTCAGTAAAGCCGCACAAGAAGTTCAAAGCCGAAGTCTACGTTCTCTCGAAGGAGGAGGGCGGACGTCACACGCCGTTCTTCGGAAACTATCGTCCCCAGTTCTACTTCCGCACCACGGACGTGACGGGCACGATCAAGTTGCCGGAGGGCGTCGAGATGGTAATGCCGGGCGACAACGTGCAGATGGAGGTCGAACTGATCACGCCGATCGCGTGCGAAGAAGGATTGCGCTTCGCCATCCGCGAGGGCGGACGCACGGTGGGCGCCGGCGTCGTCACCACGGTCACCGGTTAGACTAGGGCGATGGCAAAGCAGAAGATACGGATCCGCCTGAAGGCGTACGATCATCGGGTGCTCGATCAGTCCGCCGAGCGCATCGTCGAAACGGCGAAACGCACGGGCGCCTTCGTCAGCGGGCCGGTCCCGCTGCCGACGGAGATCAATCGCTTCTGCGTCCAACGCTCGACGAACAACGACAAGAAATCCCGCGAGCATTTCGAGATGCGCACCCACAAGCGTCTCATCGACATCCTTCAGGCGTCGCCGAAGACGATGGACGCGCTGATGCACCTCGACTTGCCTGCCGGCGTAGATATCGAGTTGAAGGCCTAACACAAGATTGCCCGGGTCGAGGAGCGAACCCGCTTGGCCATGCCCATTGAGTTGCGCGAGTCGAGATCCCGGACGTTCTCGGGAACGAAACGTCGCATTTTTCATCTGCTCGAGGAGATGGGCACGTCCGGCGATCAGATCTGGCCGTTCGCTTCGCAGCCGTTCATGCGCTCGCCGGGGCCATTGACCGTGGGGAAGACCGAGGAGTGGCACCTCGGGATCCACAGCATACTGGCCGAGGTCGTTCCCGAGGAGCGGATCGTCTGGCGCATCCTCAACGAGGGCGTCGACGGACGCCACGGCTTTTATCTCACGACCGAGGGCAAGACGACGACGCTCGAATACCGCATCGAGGCGAAGCTCTCGGAGACGGACGGGCGCCTCCTATGGCGGCGTTTCGAGGATCAGTTCGAGCGCTCGACGGAGGCGCTCTTCGACAAGCTCAATCGAGTCCTGAAACGCTGACCCGCCCAGCGTGGTTTTGCGTCCCATGCAACGGCGTTCACTCGGGGAAAGTGGTTTGGTCGTCTCCGCCCTCGGCTTGGGCTGCATGGGCATGTCGGAGTTCTACGGGCCCGGCGACGAAGGCGAGTCGATTCGGACGATCCACCGGGCACTCGAACTCGGCGTCACCTTCCTCGACACGGCCGACATGTACGGTAACGGTGAAAACGAGCGGCTCGTCGGCAAGGCGATCCGCGGCCGGCGCGACGGCGTCGTGCTCGCGACGAAATTCGGCATCGTGCGCGGTTCCGGCGACTCGTCGGAGCGACGCATCGACGGGCACCCGGCGTACGTGCACTCCGCGTGCGATGCGTCGCTGCAACGCCTTGGCGTCGATCACATCGACCTCTACTATCAGCATCGCGTCGATACGAGCGTTCCGATCGAGGAGACCGTCGGCGCGATGTCCGAGTTGGTCACCGCGGGAAAGGTGCGCTTCCTCGGGCTCTCGGAGGCGAGCGCCGCGAACATCCGTCGCGCTCACGCCGTCCACGCGATCGCGGCCCTCCAGAACGAATGGTCGCTGTGGTCGCGTGACCTGGAGAGCAACGGTCAACTCGAGACCGCGCGCGAGTTCGGGGTCGGGCTGGTCGCGTATAGTCCGCTCGGCCGCGGCTTTCTCACCGGGTCGATCGGGAGCCCGAGCGACTTCACGCCGGACGATTTTCGAGCGCATTCGCCGCGCTTCCAAGGCGAGAACTTCGAGAAGAACTTGAAGTTGGTGCGCGAAGTCGAGCGCGTCGCGAAGGCCAAGGGCTGCACCCCCTCCCAGCTTGCGCTCGCGTGGCTCCTTGCAAGCGGCGACGACGTCGTGCCGATTCCGGGAACCAAGCGCGTGAAGTATTTGGAGGAGAACGTCGGGGCGCTCCAGGTCGATCTCTCCGCCGGCGACGTAGCGGAGCTGAACGAAATCTTTCCGCCGGATGCCGCGAGCGGTGCGCGCTACCCGGACATGAGCTTCGTCAACCGCTAAGATGGCGGCGGCGCCGGATCCCCTCGACTTCCTCGCTCTCGACGCGTCGCTCTCCGACGAGGAGCGGATGATGCGCGGCACCGCGCGCGCCTGGGTGCGCGATCGCGTACTGCCGGAGATTGCGGCCTGGTTCGAGGCGGGGATTCTTCCAAAGGAACTCGTGCGCGAGTTGGGCGAGCTGGGCTTGCTCGGAATGCAACTGCAAGGGTACGGCTGCGCCGGCAGCGGTGCCGTTGCCTACGGCCTGGCCTGCATGGAGTTAGAAGCGGGCGACTCGGGCGTACGGAGCCTCGTATCCGTGCAAGGATCGCTTGCGATGTATGCAATCCATCGCTGGGGCAGCGACGCGCAAAAACGGGAATGGCTGCCGCCGATGGCGCGCGGCGAGCGCATCGGCTGCTTCGGCTTGAGCGAACCGGATTTCGGCAGCGATCCAGGCGGGATGCGAACTCGAGCGCGTCGGGACGGCGCCGATTGGATCATCGACGGAACCAAGATGTGGATCACCAATGGCGGGATCGCCGACGTTGCGATCGTCTGGGCGCAAGCACCGGACGGAATCCGCGGATTCATCGTTCCGACGGCTCTTCGGGGATTCACGATTCATGACGTGGGCCCAAAACTCTCGCTGCGCGCGTCGGTGACGAGCGAACTCGCTCTCTCCGGCGTACGGGTTCCGGCCGATGCGATTTTGGAGAGCGCTTCTGGTCTCTCGGGGCCGCTTGCGTGTCTGAGCGAAGCGCGCTTCGGTCTGATCTGGGGCTCGATGGGCGCCGCGCGAACCTGCTACGAGACGGCGCTGCAGTATGCGAAGACGCGCGTGCAGTTCGATCGCCCGATCGCCGGATTCCAGTTGATCCAGCAGCGCTTGGTCGAGATGCTGCTCGAACTGCAAAAGGGGACGCTGCTCGCCTTGCATCTCGGGCGAATGAAGGAAGAAGGGCGCCTGCATCCGGCACAGGTGAGCTTCGGAAAACTGAACAACGTGCGAGCAGCCCTCGAGATCGCCCGCTCGGCGCGGGCGCTGCTCGGAGCCAACGGCGTCACGCTCGAGTATCCGGTCATCCGCCACATGAATAACCTCGAGTCGGTCTCCACCTACGAAGGCACCCACGAGGTGCACACGCTGATTCTGGGGCAGGCCATTACGGGGCTCTCGGCCTTCGAGTAGGGACTGTGCCGGGCAAGGGGCATGTCACCGTAAGGGCGTAAGAGGCAGCAGCCTGGCTGTCTCTTCGCCATAGAAAGGTGGAACTGGATGTTCAAGAAAGCCGCTCTTTTTCTCGTGCTGAGCATCGCCGCGACCCTCGCTTCGGTCGCCCCGGCGTATGCCTCGCACCGGTTCGTTATCTTCAACAACGGGAGCCACACCGCGTATCACATTCAGATCTCGGGTGTGAATCGGAGTCTCTGGGGGCCGGACCTGCTCGGCAGATATGTCTTGCGTCCCGGCGTGCGCGACACGTTCAATATCGGCGAAGGATGCGCCGAAGATGTCCGAATCATCTACACCAACGGCTATACGATCGTGCGCGGCAACATCAACACGTGCGCCTATAACTTGAATCTAACGTACTAAGACGAAAGGTGAAAGCATGCTAAGAAGGCTCTCTCTCGCGCTGGCATTTGCCGCTGCTGCAACCCTAGCGTGCGCTGCTCCGTCGTTTGCGGCGCATAATCTGCGCGTAGTGAACGCCGGTTCGCACGCCGTCCAGACCATCAATATCTCGGGGATCAACCGCCGCATGTGGGGGCCGGATCTGCTCGGCAACAACTTCCTCTTCTCAGGCCAATCGGCGAACTTCACGATCGGCGAGGGCTGCCTGGAAGACATCCGCGTCATCTGGCGCAACGGGCACGTTGCGACCGAAGGCGCCTTCAACACCTGCCGCTACGACCTCAGGCTAAACTACTAGCGCCTCCGGCGTCCACGTGAAGACGGGGCGCCCCATCGTCGAACCGCGGCTCGCTCGCCGTCCGGGCTCGCTCGCGCATATACGCGGCACCTTTGGAAGAACGAAGTTTTGAAGTTTCACGTCCGTGTGAAAACGTCCAAAAAAGTTGCAACTTCTCCGATTGGGACACTCCGTCTCCACGCGTACCCGAAGGCGGCGGCTCGAAGAGGCGCCCCAAAAGGGACTGGACCATCCGCTGCGCTCCCCACCCGCGCTTGACGGGGTGAGGCCGGCTTGATATAGTGCCGAGGTTGTGATCCGGGGTGGCGCGAGCAGTACGCCTGGATCCGTGTGTTTCTGGAGGGTCATGAAGAACATCCTGGGCCGGAAGGTTGGGATGACCAGCTACTTTACCGAGGACGGGCGCTTCGTGCCGGTCACGGTGATCGAAGCAGGTCCCTGCACGGTCGTGGAGCGGCGGACGAAAGAGAAGCACGGCTACGAGGCCGTCGCGCTCGGATTCGGCACGCCGAAACGGCGCCGCGTCACGCGCGCGCTGGTTGGTCATTATAAGAAGCAAGGCGTCGACCCCGTCCGCTTCGTCCGCGAGTTTCGCGACGGCATCGAGGATCTGGAGGTCGGCACCACAGTGACGGTCTCGGGCTTCGAACCCGGCGACCGCGTGGACGTGATCGGCGTCTCCAAAGGACACGGCTTCTCCGGCGCCATCAAGCGTCACAACTTCAGCGGCGGCGGCGCGAGCCATGGATCGATGATCCATCGCCAGCCGGCGTCGAACGGCGACACCAACGCCGGGCGCACGACGCCCGGTAGCCGTCGTCCCGGGCACTACGGAAGCGATCGGACGACCCAGCAAAACTTGGAGGTCGTGCGCGCCGATTCCGAGCGAAATCTCTTGCTCGTCCGCGGCCCGGTTCCCGGCGCGAAGAATGGGTTGGTCATCGTGCGGTCGAGCGTGAAGGGGAAACCTGCGGGGGCGCGCGCCTGATGCCGAACGTCATCGACGGAAGCGGGGCCGTCGTGCGCGAGGTCCCGACGCACGAGATCTTCACGAACAACGAGCTGCCGCGGCACGTGATTTTTCGCGCGGTGCATCGTGAGTTTGCCAACGCCCGTGCCGGCACCGCATCGACCAAGAAGCGCGACGAGGTCGCGGGCGGCGGGCGGAAACCGTGGAGACAGAAGGGAACGGGGCGCGCGCGCCAAGGCTCGATTCGCTCCCCGCAATGGCGCCACGGCGGCGTCGTGTTCGGCCCGCAGCCGCGCAGCTACGCGGAAGGTTTGAACAAGAAGGAGCGGCGTAGCGCGATCATCGCCGCGCTCGCGGAGCGCTTCGGCAACGATGCGGTGACGCTGCTGGACGCGTCGACGTTCGTTCCGGCCAAGACGGTGGATTGCGTGCAGCTGATCTTCGGCAGCCGCAAAGCCGCCTCGTCGGGCCCTAAGACGCTGATCGTGCACGCGCCCGGCGAGGCGAATGTCGCGGCCATTGCGCGGACGGCTCGCAACCTGCGCCGCGTCGCGGTTACGGACACCGGCGCCCTCGACGTCAAGGACGTGCTGCGCTTCGAGCGCCTCGTGCTGACGACGGCGGCATACGATGCCATCGTGGATGCGCTTACCAAGGGGAAGAGCTGATGGACGCTCGCGACGTAATCCTCTCGCCGCGCATCACCGAGAAGTCGATGTCGAAGGCGCTCGAGACGCAATATACCTTCGCGGTGCACCCCGAGGCGACCAAGACGCAGATCCGCCACGCGATCGAAGAGATCTTCAAGGTGAACGTCGTCAAGGTCAACACCGCCAACGTTCGGGGCAAGGCGCGGAACTTCGCGCGCGGCCGCGTCCGCACGAGCGGGCGGCAGAGCGATTTCAAGAAAGCCGTGGTCACGCTGAAGAGCGGTCAGAAGATCGAACTCGGCGGCGTGAATTATTTCGAGCAATAATGCCCGTCAAGAAGTACAGACCAACGAGTCCGGGCCGGCGCTTCATCACCACGCTGGATTTTTCCGAACTGAGCAAAGTCGAGCCGGAGCGGTCGCTGATCGAGGTTCGCAAGAAGCATTCCGGACGCAACTTCAACGGCCACATCACCGTGCGCCACAAAGGCGGCGGAACGCGCAAGCAATATCGTTTCGATCGATTTCAAGCGCGCGTAAGGACGGCGTCCCGGCGAAGGTCGCGACGATCGAATACGATCCGAACCGCTCGGCCCGGATCGCGCTGCTGCACTATCGCGACGGCGAGAAGCGGTACATTCTCGCACCGCTCGGCCTGCAGGTCGGCGACGTCGTCGAGTCGGGGCCGAATGCCGACATCAAGACCGGCAACGCGCTGCCGATTAAGAGCATTCCGGTCGGCACCGTGATCCACAACATCGAGCTGCGGCCCGGCCAAGGCGGGCGGCTCGTGCGCTCGGCCGGCGTCGGTGCGCAGCTGATGGCAAAAGAAGAGCCGTACTCGCAGGTGCGCATGCCGTCCGGTGAAGTGCGCAAGATTCACATCGACTGCCGCGCGACGATCGGCCAGCTCGGCAACATCGAGCACGAGAACCAGATCATCGGGAAGGCGGGGCGTTCGCGTCATCTGGGCAAGCGCCCGAGCGTGCGCGGCATCGCGATGAACCCGGTCGACCATCCGCACGGCGGCGGCGAGGCACGCTCGACGTCGGGTCGTCCGCCGACGACGCCGTGGGGCGTGATGACGATGGGCAAGAAGACGCGGCGCAACAAGCGCACGACGCCGATGATCGTACGGAAGAGGAAATCGTAAGTGGGTCGATCGCTGAAGAAGGGACCTTTCGTCGCAGAGCACCTGTTGAAGAAGATCGAGAAACTGAACGAGACTCGCGAGCGGCGCGTCATTCGGACGTGGAGCCGCGCGACGACGATCGTTCCGGCGATGGTCGGTCACACCATCGGCGTGCACAACGGGAAGACGCACGTACCGGTCTACATCACCGAGAACATGGTCGGGCACAAGCTGGGCGAGTTCGCACCGACGCGCGTCTTCCGCAGCCACGGCGGCGAGAAGGCGGCGGTCAAGACGTGACGCGAGCGCGGCCCCGCAAGCCGTCGCGCACCTGCGGTTCGTGCGCATGGCGCCTCGCAAGCTGCGCCGCATCGCCGATGCGATTCGCGGCAAGAACGTTCGCGAAGCGCTCGTGCTCTTGAAGTTCGCCGACGTGTATGCGGCCGAGCCGATCGAACGGCTCGTGCGAAGTGCGGTGGCCAACGCCGGAACGAACCACAATATGAACACGGACGAGCTGTACATCGTCCGGATCACCGTCGACGGTGGCCCGGGTGGACGCTTTACCAAACGGCTCGATCCGCGCGCGCAAGGGCGAGCGTACTTCAAGCGCAAGCGTCTCTCGCACGTCACCGTCGTCGTCGGAGAGCAGCCGCCGAAGCGTACGCGGCGTGCGCGACCCGGCGCCGCCGTTTCCTCGAGCGCGCATCCGCATCGGACGCCGTCGCGCGCGCGCAAGCGGGCGGCAGCGGCCGCGGCGGGAGCTTAAAAGGAAGTCAATGGGACAGAAGATTCACCCGGTCGGCATGCGCTTGGGCATCACGCGCACGTGGGACAGCCGCTGGTTCGAGAAAAAGCACTATGTCGAGTGGTTGCACGAGGACGTTGCCATTCGCAAATTCTTCAACCGCTGGATGCGTTCGGCCGCGATCAGCAAGGTCGAGATCGAGCGCCGAGCCAATCAGGCGCGCGTCATCGTCAACACCGCCAAGCCGGGCATCATCATCGGCAAGCGGGGGGTCGGCATCGAGGATATCCGCAAGAGCCTCGAGCAGTTGACGCGCAAGAACGTTCAAGTCAACGTGATGGAGATCAAGCATCCGGAGCTGGATGCGCGTTTGGTCGCCCAAAACATCGTCGACCAGCTCGAGAAGCGCATTGCGTTCCGCCGCGCGATGAAACAGGCGATCTCGCGCTCGATGAAGGCCGGTGCGCGCGGCGTCAAGGTGCAGGTCTCAGGTCGCCTCGGCGGCGCGGAGATCGCCCGCACCGAGCGAAGCCCGACGGCAAGGTCCCGCTGCACACGCTGCGCGCGGACATCGACTACGCGGACGTCGAAGCGTTCACGACCTTCGGCCGGATCGGCGTGAAGGTGTGGATCTATCGCGGCGAAGTGCTGCCCGATCAGCCCCGCGGCGAGGGAAATCGTATGGATCGCTCCGAGCGGCGCCGCGAACGTGGCGGCCGGAGGCGCACGCGCGCGCCGCAAAACGGCGCACCGCGCGAGCCACAGCCGGTCGAAGCTGCATTGCAACCGGCCCCGGTGGAGCCGGCATTGGAGCCCGCGCCCGCGGAACCGGCATTGGAGCCGGCTCCGATCGAGCCCGCGTTGGAGCCTGCACCGATTGAACCGGCGCTCGAACCCGCGCTCGATACGAGCGCTACGAGTGGAGAGGTAGGCGAATAATGCTAACCCCCAAACGCGTGAAGTGGCGCAAATCACAACGGGGCCGCATGCGCGGCGCGGCGACGCGCGGCAACTCGCTGACATTTGGCGAGTACGGACTGCAGGCACTCGAACCGTGCTGGATGACGAACCGGCAGATCGAAGCCGCGCGTATTGCGATGACCCGGCACATCAAACGCGGTGGAAAGGTTTGGATCAAAGTATTCCCCGACAAGCCGGTGACGCAAGAAGCCGGCGGAAGTGCGCATGGGCTCGGGCAAGGGAAATCCCGAGTGCTGGGTCGCGGTCGTGCGTCCGGGCCGCGTGCTCTTCGAGTTGGCCGGCGTCGAGCCGGTCACGCGCGCGCGAAGCGTTGCTGCGGGCCGCCTCGAAGCTGCCGATCGGGACGGGATCATCACCCGTGAGGAGGCGAACGCATGAAGAAGAACGAGCTTGCCGAGCTGCGCATGCTCAGCGTACATGGAGCTGCAGCAGAAAGCCAAAGAAACCAAGTCGGAACTCTTCAACCTGCGTTTTGCGCTTCGCACCGGACACTTGACGGATTTCAGCAAGATCCGCGAGATGCGCCGTTCGTATGCGCAGATTCAGACGATCATCTCCGAGAAACGGCTCGCGCAGGATCAACATGGAGCAGCGTAGAGAGGCGAGCAAGCGCCGCGTCAAGCAAGGACGCGTCGCTTCGGACAAGATGGACAAGACGATCGTGGTCGTTTCGGAGAAGCGCGTCCCGCACCGCGTCTACGGCAAGATCGTGCGGAAGTCGGCGCGTTTCAAAGCCCACGACGAGCGCAACGAGGCGAAGATCGGCGACGTCGTGCGGATCGTGGAATGCCGGCCGCTCTCGCGCGAGAAGCGCTGGCGCCTGCTGGAGATCGTGGAGAAGGCCAAGTGATCCAGCAAGAAACCCGTCTGAAAGTTGCGGACAACTCCGGCGCGCGCGAACTGCTGGTGATTCACATTCATGGTGGAAGCCGGCATCAATACGCACACGTCGGAGACGTCGTCGTCGGCACCGTGAAGGCTGCGATCCCCGGCGCCGCCGTAAAGAAGGGGCAGGTCGTCAAAGCCGTCGTCGTGCGGACGACCGCGCCGATTCGCCGCTCGGACGGCTCGGTCGTGCGCTGCGATGACAACGCGTGCGTTATCATCAAGGGCGAAAAGGACAACCTCGATCCGCGCGGGACGCGCGTCTTCGGACCCGTGATGCGGGAACTCCGCGATCGCGGCTTCCTGAAGATCGCCTCGCTCGCTCCGGAGATGCTGTGAAAGCGCAGATTGTCAAAGGCGACACCGTGATGGTGCGCCGCGGCAGAGAGAAAGGGAAGCGCGGCGTCGTGAAGGCGATCTTCCCGGCGTTCGCCGCGGCAACCGTCGAGGGCGTCAACGTCGTCAAGCGCCATACCAAGCCACAGCAGCAGTCCGGAAACATCGGCTCCTCGACTCGAACCGGCGGCATCGTGGAGAAGGAAGCGCCGCTGCCGCTCTCCTCGCTGCAATACGTGTGCGAAGCGTGCAAGGCACCGACGCGGCTTCGTCGCGGCGATACCAAAGAACATCGCCGCGCGCGCATCTGCGTGCGATGCGGCGAACCGGCGCGCGAGTCGGCAAAGGGAGCGTGAGAACATGGCGTCGCGTTTGAAGGAACGATATCAAAGCGAGATCCGCAAGCGATTGCAGGATCGCTTCGGCTACGGCAACGTCAACGAGATCCCGAAGCTGGAGAAGATCGTCGTGAACATGAGCGTCGGTGAAGCGATCGTGAACCCGAAAGCGCTCGACGCCGCCGTCGCCGAGTTGACGGCGATCACCGGCCAAAAGCCGGTCGTCGCCAAGGCGAAGAAGTCGATCGCGGCATTCAAGCTGCGCGAAGGGACGAACATTGCGGCGAAGGTGACGTTGCGCGGCGACCGCATGTACATCTTCCTCGACAAACTGTTCAATATCGTGCTGCCGCGCATCCGCGACTTTCGCGGGCTACCACAGAAATCGTTCGACGGCCGCGGCAACTACAATCTTGGGCTTCGCGAGCAGCTCGTGTTCCCGGAGATCAACTACGACAAAGTGGACAAGGCACGCGGCATGGACATTACCATCGTGACCACGGCGAAGACCGACGAAGAGGCTTCGGAGTTCCTCGTGGCGATGGGCTTGCCGCTTCAAGCCGAACGCGGGAGAAAGTAACGCATGGCAAAGACCAGCATGATCGTCAAAGCGCGGCGTACGCCGAAATTCAACGTTCGGCGCCACAATCGTTGTAGGGTCTGCGGGCGACCGCGGGGCTTTCTGCGGCGTTTTGCGATGTGCCGCATCTGCTTCCGCGAGGGGGCGCATCTCGGCGTTGTTCCCGGCGTGACCAAGGCGTCGTGGTGACGAGGTAAACGACAGATGGCAGTAACCGATCCGATCGCCGACATGCTCACGCGGATTCGCAATGCGAACACCGCCAATCACACGACGGTAGACGTCCCCGCTTCGCGCGTGAAGTACGCGATCGCGCAGATTCTCAAGGACGAGGGCTTCATCAACGGCGTCGAACGCATCAGCGAAGGCCCGCAGGGCACGCTGCGCATCGCTCTTCGATACGGCCCCGAAAAGGAAAAGGTCATCACGGGGCTGCGCCGCATCTCGCGACCGGGCCTGCGGGTCTATACGCCGAGAACGGCGATCCCGCGCGTCTTGGGCGGCCTCGGGTTGGTGATCATCTCGACCCCGCAGGGCATCATGTCCGGCAAGCGGGCGCGCAAACTCGGCGTTGGCGGCGAAGTTCTCGCCTTCGTGTGGTAATCAGAGATGTCACGCACTGGTAAGCTTCCCGTTCGAGTGCCTGACGGTGTCAACGTCACCGTCGACGATGGAGAAGTGCACGTGAAGGGACCGAAGGGTGAACTCAGCGAGCGAATCCTTCGCAACATCGTCGAGGTGAAGATCGACGGTCCGACGGTGCACGTGCTGCAGCGTGGCGAAGCGCGCGAACACCGCGCGGCGCACGGCCTCACGCGCACGTTGATCGCGAACATGATCGAAGGCGTGAGCAAGGGCTTTCGTAAGAGCCTGGAGCTGCAAGGCGTCGGTTATCGCGCCGCCAAGGCGGGCGAACGGCTCAACCTGAGCCTGGGCTACTCGCACCCGGTTGTCTTTGCGCCGCCCAAAGGGATCGCGCTCTCGGTCGAGGGGCAGAACAAGATTCACATCGACGGCATCGACAAGCAGCGCGTGGGGCAAGTCGCCGCCGAAATTCGGGCGTTGCGTCCGCCCGAGCCGTACAAAGGCAAGGGCATCCGGTACGAAGGCGAGATCGTGCGCAAGAAGCTCGGGAAGGCTGCGAAGGCGGGCAAGAAGTAATGGCACGTTCGAAAGAAACGGCGCGCCGCTCGCGTCACGAGCGCCTTCGCCGCAAGGTCGCCGGAACGCCGGCGCGGCCACGCTTGTTCGTGCGGCGCACGCTGCACCACATCTACGCCGGCGTCGTCGACGACAGCCGCGGGCATACGCTGGTTGCCGCGTCGACGCGCGACGCGACCGTCGCCGGCGGCTCGCGTTCGCATACCAGCGTCGACGCGGCAAAGGCCGTGGGAGCGGCGATTGCGGCAAAGGCCAAAGCGGCGGGCGTAACGCAGGTCGTCTTCGATCGCGGCGGTTACAAATACCACGGACGCGTGCGCGCGCTGGCGGATGCGGCACGCGAAGCAGGATTGGAATTCTAGGAGGCTAGTGTACATGCAGTATCGAGGCGGTCGCGAACGCGACGGCAGTGGATTTGAAGAAACCGTCGTGCGCGTCAATCGCGTTGCGAAGGTCGTCAAAGGCGGCAAACGCTTCAGTTTCAGCGCGCTGGTCGTCGTCGGCGACCGCAACGGGCGCGTCGGTTTCGCCATCGGCAAAGCGGGTGAGGTGCCCGAGGCGATTCGCAAAGGCGTCGAAAAGGCGCGGCGAGCGCTCGTCACGGTTCCGATGGTCGAGAAGACGATTCCGCACGCGATCACGCATCAGGTCGGTTCCGCTCGCGTGATGCTCAAGCCTGCTGCTCCGGGAACCGGCGTGATCGCAGGTGGTTCGATGCGCGCGGTGCTCGAGTTGGCCGGCATCCACGATATCCTCACGAAATCGCTCGGCACGAACAATCCAATCAACGTCGTGCTTGCGACGATCGAGGCGTTGAGGTCGCTCAAGACTGCGGAACGGGTTGCCGCATTGCGCGGCAAGAGCGTCAAGGAGATTTTTGCGGCGTAATGGCGCAAAAGAAGAAAGCAAAGAAAGCAAAGAAAGCAAAGGAAGCCCCCGCGCGCCCCGCGACCGCGATGAAGAAGGCGCCGGCGAAACCGCGCGCGGCGAAGAAGAGCGTCGCAAAGAAGAGCGTCGCGAAGAAGGCTCCTGCAAAACCGGCTGCGACCAAAGCGTCCGTCGCGAGCGCCATTGCCGCACTCGGGGCGAGCGTGATGAAGCTCGGGGGGTTGCGCCCCGCGCCCGGAAGCCGCCCGAAGCGTCAGCGCATCGGGCGCGGGCACGGATCCGGCATGGTGAAGACCGGCGGTGAAGGCGGCAAAGGGCAGACCGTTCGCTCGGGCGGCGGGAAGGGCCGTACCTTTGAAGGCGGCCAAACGCCGTGGGCGCGGCGCCTGCCGCATCGGCGCGGATATTCGCAGAAAGCGCGCGACATCGGACATTTCCGCTCGCGTTATGCGGTTGTGAATCTGCACCAACTCGCGCAATGGGATGCCCGGATCGAGGTTTCGCCGGAGTCGCTACGCGAGCGCGGGTTGCTCAAGCGCATCGGCGACGGGGTAAAGATCCTCGGCAGCTCGAAGGCGGGCAAGACCTTACCGCAGGGCCTGCGATTCCGCGACGTTCTCTTCTCGCAGAGCGCGCGCGAGGCGCTCGTCGCCGCGGGCGCGCGGTTCGAAGAGGCAGCCTAGTTGCTGAACAACCTGCGCGCGGCGCTACTCGTTCCGGACATTCGCAAGCGCGTCGGGTTCGTACTCTTTGCCTTCGCGTGGTTCATCTTCATGATCCACGTCCAGCTGCCGAACGTGAACCAGGCGGCGTGGCAGCAAGTCCTGCAGAGCGGCATCTTTTTCAATTTGCTCGGCTTTCTCTCGGGCGGAGCGTTGCAGCGGCTCTCGGTCATCGCGATGGGCATCACGCCCTTCATCAACGCATCGATCATCATGCAACTGATGACGGTCGTGTTGCCTCACCTCGAGGAACTGGCGAAGAAAGGCGGCGAGGAAGGCCGTAAGAAAATCGGTCAGTACACGCGCTGGCTGACGATCGTCCTGGCAACCGTCCAGGCGACGTTCATGGCCAACTCCATGCGCGCGAACCACGTTTTCTACGATACGAGCCTGGCCTATTTTCTGTTCGCGGTTTTTGCGATGGTCGCGGGCACGATGTTCCTGATGTGGCTCGGCGAGCAAATCACCGATCGGGGCATCGGGAACGGCGTCTCGCTCATCATCTTCATCGGCATCGTGCTTCGCTATCCGACGTACGTGACGCAGACCTACTCGACGGCTTCCCAGGGCGGATTGAGCCTGCTGAACCTCGTCCTCTACGTGGTGATGGCGATCGTCATCATCGTATCGATCGTCTTTCTCTACCAGGGCCAGCGGCGCGTTCCGGTGCAACAGGCGAGGCGCGTCGTAGGGCGCAAGATGTTTGCGGGGCGCTCGACGTACATCCCGTTACGTCTGAACAACGCGGGCGTCATCTCGATCATCTTCGCGATCTCCATCCTGCTCTTGCCGCAGCAAGCGCTCTCGTGGTTCAGCCGCACGGGGGGCGCGACCGGGCCGTTCGCCGCCGTTTCGAACTGGTTGAGCGTCTACTTCGCTCCGAACACGCTGCTGTACAACACGGTCTACTTCTTGTTGGTCGTGGTCTTCACGTTCTTCTACAGCTCGATCGTGCTCAACACGCGCGACGTCGCCGACAACCTGAAGAAATCCGGGTCGTTCATCCCGGGCATCCGCCCCGGGCAGCCGACGGTCGATTACCTGAACAAGATTCTCTATCGCATCACGACCGCGGCCGCGATCTACCTCGGCATCCTCGCCGTCCTCCCCAGCGTGTTGCAGCAAGGCTTGAGCGTGACGACCTTTTACCTCGGCTCGACGTCGCTCTTGATCGTCGTCGGCGTCGCTCTCGACACGATCAATCAAATCGAGGCGCGTCTTGCCATGCGCGATTACAAAGGCTTCATGCGATGAGCCCCCAGAGCGACTAGTGTCCGACATCGTCTTCCTGGGTTCACCGGGTTCCGGAAAGGGAACGCAGGCGCAAATCCTTCACGATCGTTGCGGATTCCAGCCGATCGCGACCGGAGACATGCTGCGCGAACATCGTGCCCGCGGGACCGAACTCGGCCGCCAAGCGGAAGGCTTCATGCAGCGCGGCGAACTGGTTCCCGACGATCTGATGATCAAAATGGTCGAACAGGAGTTGCCGCGCAACGGCACGGCGCTCTTCGACGGTTTTCCGCGGACGGTGGCGCAGGCGGAGGCGCTCGACAAACTCCTCGCGCAGCGCAGGCGTTCGCTGCAAGCGATCTTCTTCGAGATCCCGCGCGCGGACGTCGATCGGCGGCTGCGCGAACGTCACCGCGAAGACGATACGCCGGAGACGATCGATCGGCGGTTCGAAGTCTTCCGGGCGCAGACGCTGCCGCTCGTCGATTATTACGCGCGCACCGGGAGGCTGTCGCGTATCGATGCTTCGCCGGCGATCGACGTTGTAACGGATGAGTTGCTCGCCGCGATTCCCACGCGAGCGCCGGCGCCATGATTACGCTCAAGAGCGCGCGCGAGATCGAGACGATCCGTCGCAGCGGCAAGATCACCGCGGCGGTGCTGACGGAACTCATGCAGAAAGCGCATGCGGGGATGCCGACCCGCGAGCTGGACGCGATGGCCGAGCGCGGCATTCGCACGCGCGGCGGCGTTCCGACCTTCAAAGGCTACCGGGGCTTCCCCGCCTCGATCTGTGTCTCGCTGAACGACGAAGTCGTGCACGGAATTCCGGGACGCTACGTGCTGCGCGAAGGCGATTTACTATCGATCGATATCGGCACGACTCTGGACGACTACGTGAGCGACAGCGCGGTAACCGTAGCGATCGGCAACGTTTCGGCAGAGGCGCAGCGGCTGCTCGACGTGACGCAGGAATGCCTAATGCTCGGAATCGGAGCGATGCAGCGGGGCGGCCATGTCGGGGACATCGGCGCCGCGGTGCAGGAGCATGCCGAGCGGCATGGCTACGGCGTCGTTCGCGAGTTGGTCGGGCACGGGGTCGGACGCGAGATGCACGAGGAGCCGCAGGTCCCGAACTACGGGCGGCGCGGCACCGGGCCGAAGCTGCGGCCGGGGCTCGTGTTGGCGGTCGAGCCGATGGTCACCCAAGGCGACCCGGCGGTCCAGATCCGCAAGGACGGCTGGACAGTCGTGACCGCGGATGGTAAACTCGCAGCGCACTTCGAGCACACGATCGTCGTCACGGAGCAGGGTCCGAAGATTCTGACGCTGCGTGAGTTCGGAGAACTTCCCGCCGTTGAGGCTTACCGTCCCGACGCCGAACTGACGGCGCCGGCGTAAGAAGAGTTGTTATGAAAGTTCGTCCGTCCGTTAAGAAAATTTGCGACAAGTGCAAGATCATTCGCCGTAATGGAGTCGTGCGCGTGATCTGCGAGATCAATCCGAAACACAAACAGAGGCAGGGTTAAGCATGGCTCGTATCGCCGGTATCGATCTTCCACGCGAGAAGCGCATCGAGGTTGCGCTCACCTACATCTTCGGCATCGGCCCGTCGACGGCGCGCCGCTTGCTCGCGCATTCCGGCGTGAGCCCGGATGTCCGGGTCAAAGATATGGGCGAGGAAGATGAAAAGAGCCTGCGCGACGCGATCGACGCGCTCGAGCTGCGCGTCGAGGGTGACCTGCGCCGCGAGGTTCAGGGCAACATCAAGCGCCTCATGGACATCGGATGCTACCGCGGCCTGCGTCATCGACGCGGCCTCCCCGTTCGCGGACAGCGGACGAAGACGAATGCGCGGACGCGCAAGGGACCTAAGCGTACCGTCGCCGGCAAGAAGAAAGTTCTACCCAAGAAATAAAGGTTCACAGGAGCTCGAGCCCTACGAGGTCCCCTTCCTCGAAGACGTTCGTCGCGCGCGTCCATGCGCGCTCCTACTTGATCGGATTTGCGCAACTTCAAAGGAAGTTCGCCGTCCATGGCTTTTGCGCAAATCTCTCACACTTCTCCGAAGGGGACCTCGCAAGGATCGGACTCCCGTGAGAGGGCGCGAGAATTGCGAGGCGAGAAGGGGTGCTCCGTCGGAGAAGCTGCAACTTTTTTGGACGTTTTCACAGGGACGTGAAACTTCAAAACTTTGTTCCTCCAAAAAAGCGCCGCAGCGCGAGCGAGCCCGGACGGCGAGCGAGCAGCGGTTCGACGACGGAGCACCCCTTCTTGCTTGCGAGATGGAGCGACGAACGTCTTCGAAGCAGGGGACCCTTCGCACCTCGCTTCCTCAAAACGTATGATCTACGTCGGGACGTGCGGGTTCGCATATAGAGATTGGGTCGGCGCGTTCTACCCGCCGGCGGTGCGTTCCGTGGAGATGCTCCCGTTCTATGCGACCCGATTTTCCGCCGTCGAGATCGACTCGAGTTACTATGGCGTTCCGGAGCGGCGGAGCATCGCCTCGATGGGGGCGCGCACGCCGCCTGCGTTCCGCTTCAGCGTAAAGGCGCCTGCGACGGTGACGCGTCCGCCGGAGACGCGCGCGCGAGTGCACGACGATGCGGCGCGCCTCGTCGATGCGCTTACGCCGCTACGTGAGGCTGGGAAGCTGGCCTGCGTGCTCGCGCAGTTTCCGAACGGGTTCGGGGCGACACAAACGAACGAGGAGTACGTCGAGCGCGTCGTCGAGGCGTTCGAGGGCATACCGGTTGTGGTCGAGTTCCGTCGGCGCGAATGGCAATCGGATCGGACGCTGGCATTGTTGCGCGCGATCGGAGCAGGGTACTGCAATGTGGACATGCCGTCCTATGAGACGCTGCTTGGGCCGTCGTCGGACGCGACGAGCTCCGTTGGTTACGTTCGCATGCACGGTCGCAACGCGAAGACCTGGTGGACGGGAACAAACGTCACGCGCTATGACTACGATTACTCCGCTCAAGAACTGATGCCGTGGAGCGATCGGATTGCCGATCTGGAGGCGCAGACGCAGCAGACGTTGGTGTTCTTCAACAATCATGCGCGTGGCCGGGCTGCAAGCAATGCGGAAGTGCTCGTGGCGCTGCTCGAAGAGCGGTACGGTGATGCTGCGGACGAAGTACTGCTTCGCGCGCCGGGCGGCATGCCGGATCAGCCGTCCCTCCCAGGGATGGCGTGAGGGCCGTCATCACGGCGGGTGGTCGGGTCGACGGCGCCTACGAGCGTACCGCCGGCACCACGATCAAGGCGCTTGCGCCGGTTCGTGGCGTCACGATGCTCTCGCGGGCGATCCTCGCAGCGCGCGGCGCGGGCGCGAGCGAGATCGCCGTCGTCGGGGGTGAGATGGTACGCGCCGCTTGCGGCGCTGAAATCGATCGCGTCGTCCCCGAAGCTGATGACGGGGGAGAGAACCTGCGGCGTGCGTTGCGCGCCTGGCCAGATGACGAGCGGTTGCTGTATCTCACCAGCGATCTCCCCTACGTCGACGCGCCGTCGCTCGACGACTTCGTGACGCGAGCGGGAGACGAACTCGCGATGTCGCTGAGCGATGCGGAGGCGTTCGCACGGCGCTTTCCGGGCGCGCCGCCGTTCGGCATTCGCCTTGCCGGCGAGCGCGTCGTCAACGGCGGCGCCTTCGTCGTGCCGCCGGGTGCAGCCGGGAAGGTTGCGTCGCTTGCGATACGGTTCTTCGGCGCGCGCAAGCAACCGTGGCAAATGGCAAGGATCGCCGGATTCGATCTGCTCGCGCGCTTGGCGCTCGGCACGCTGTCGATCGCGGTGCTCGAGCGCCGGGCGTCGAGCGTTCTCGGGATAGCGGCGCGCGTGGTGCGCGGGTGCGCGCCGGAGCTGGCCTTCGACGCGGACACCGAAGCCGAGTACCGTTATGCCTGCGAACACCGCTAGCATCGCGCGCCTCGCCCTCTTTTGGTTCGGTATCCAGGCGGTCTGGGGTGCGCTGTTGGGCATCTCGCTGCAAGCGCGTTGCGCGCAGATCGCTGGCTCGGATGCGATCGTGCTCTACGGGCAAGTCGCGACGAGCGGCGCGATCATTGCGGCGTGCGTGCAGCTCATCGTCGGGCCATGGTCGGATCGACGCCGTGCCGCGGGCAGTCGGCGCTTGGAGTTCTACGTCGTGGGAGCGCTGCTCGGCGCGGCCGCGTTGATCTGGTTATACGAAGCGCAGACGGCGGCGTCGTTGTTGTTCGCCTACGCGGCCTTGCAGGCGGGGCTCAATGTGGCAATCGGAGCGTATCAGGCGGCGATCCCCGACGCGATCGAGGCCTCTCGGACGGGTTTGGCATCGGCGTGGATGGCGGGCTTTCAGAGCGCCGGCAATGCCGCGGGCGCGTTGCTGGCAATCGCGTTCGCAAACCCGCTGCTGCTCGCCGTGATGCTCGGCGCCCTGCTCCTTACGACGTGCGCCGTCACGACGGCGACGCTGCGCGGGTGGGTGCTCCAGCAAGTTCCGGTCGTAGGGATGCGCCTCTCGCGCGCGTTTGCAGTGCTCTTTGCCTCGCGCGTCGCGCTCTTCGCCGGGTTCTACACGCTTCTCGGCTATCTGTTCTTTTACGTTCTTGCGTTCATCAACCAGGATACCGCTCGAGCCCGGGTCATCGACGGGATCTTCGTGCTGATCTTCACGCTCGCAGGGGCGGCGGGCGCGGCAATCGCGGCAAAGCCGAGCGATCGCTTCGACCGCCGCAACGTCGCAAGCGTGGGTGCGGCGATCGTCGTCGTGGCCCTGGTGCTCTTCGTCATCGGTCGATCCCCGATCGTGGCGACAACGGCGATCGTATTGGCCGGACTCGGTTGGGGCGTTTTCCTGGTCGCGGATTGGGCGCTTGCGTGTCGCATCATCCCGATCAACGCGGCTGCCGGCGCGATGGCTCTCTGGAACCTGGGCGTAATCGTGCCGCAGATCATTGCGCCGTTGTTGGCGACGATGCTGCTCGAACGTCTCGCCGCCTATAGCCGATCCGGACCCGCTGCCGCCTTTGCCTTGGCGGCGCTCGAAATGCTGGCAGGCATCTGGCTGCTCAGGCGGTTACCGGTTGCGTCATTGAGGGAATAAGCCGTACGGCGGATAACGCATAGAGTAACCAAGCGACCCGTCCGTCATCATCTAAGGAGGCATTCGTGAAACGATTGGGCACAGGAGCCCTCGCCACGCTGGTTGCGGCGTGCTGCGGGCTCGCAGCGCTTGCCTTACCGTCTGCCGCATTCGCACAGCGAAACATTGGAAGTGCTGTCGTTGCGCAGGCGGGGGCACCCGCACCCGATTTCGGTTCGCCACCATCGGGAGCGATTCCGATTCTCTATAACGATCACCACGTCTACAGTAAACCCGACACGCTGCGGCAGAACCGCGTTCTCGCGGCGTTAGTCCGTAACGGCACCGTGCTCATTCCATTGCGCTCGATGTTCGAGCAGATGGGCGCGTCGGTTTCATACGATCCGTCGAACCAAACGGTTACGATTTCAAAACCTGGCGCACAGGTGCAGGTCACCGTCGGCCGGCCTGAAGTCGTCATCAACGGCGAGTCACGGCCCCTTGACGTTCCGCCGATCATGTACAACGGGATGGTGCTCGTTCCGGTTCGCGTGATCTCAGAAGGCATGGGCGCCTACGTACAGTGGGTTCCGGATCAGCACGTCGTCGTCGTGCGGTACATCCCGCCGACCCCGCCGCCGCCTCCGGCTCCGCCGCCGAGTGCGGCTCCGCCGCCCCCACCCCCGCCGCCCCCGCCGCCGGCTCGCTATAACGACGTCTATGTTGCCGGCGACTACATCTTCTCGCCGAAGGTGTACAACGAGTTCAGCCCGGGCAACACCGGACGCTCCTCGTACGCGGTTCGCGGCGCCATGGAGTTCGACACGTGGCACATCCCGTGGATGCTCGCCGGCGACTTCCGCCAGTACGAGTACCCGCATAACTGTGCGAGCGTGAGCGATCCGGAGTGCAACGTCTTGGACATCGGCGGCGGCGGGTTCTCGTTCGTGCCGGCTTTCACGGCGCTGGATCGTGACGTCGACGCCCGCCTGGGCATTCGCATCGCCGATCCGCGAATCTACATCGGTGTCGGCTACCTCTGGCGCTCGAACAACTACGGCTATCCGAACATGAGCGGCTGGGGCGTCGGGCTTGAGAAGCTACCCGATCTCGATCACAGCTTCTCGATCTACGGGAGCGCCTACTACTACCCGAACGTGCGCGGCACGTACGTCGACGTGACGGGTGCGCCGTGGATCATGGCATATCGCGTGCTCAAGTACCAAGTCGGCGTGACCTGGGTCATCGGGAACAGCCCGATCTTCGTGGATCTCGGCTGGCTCGGGGACATTGGAAACGCTGCCAATGCCAACGACCCCTCAGGGTACACCCATAGCGGGCCGTACGCCGGCCTCGGCATCAAGTTCTAGGAGCAAAGCACCTAGGCTAGGAAGCGATGAGGGGGTCCGGCAGCCGGCGAGTCCCCTCTCTCGCGGCGGAGCGCCACCGCGACCTTGACCGGGGGCGGCGCCTACGGTAACATAGGCCCTTGGCGCCGGCCTCTCTCCGGTGCACGCGGCATACTGCCTTCCCTCCCGGAGTCACCCTTTCTATTGGCTGCCAAGAAGCAAACCAAGACGCGCCGCAAGCGTGAGGTGAAGAACGTCCAATCGGGCGTCGCGCACATCCACGCTTCTTTCAACAATACGATCGTCACGATCGCCGACGGGCACGGCAATGTGCTCTCTTGGGCGTCGGCAGGGAATCTCGGCTTCAAGGGTTCGAAGAAGTCCACGCCGTTTGCCGCGCAGATGGCTGCAGAGGCCGCCGCGCGCAAAGCGATGGAGCACGGGCTGAAGACGACCGAGGTGCTTGTGAAGGGCCCGGGCGCCGGACGCGAGGCGGCGATCCGCTCGCTGCAGGCTGCCGGGCTGGAGATCACGCTGATCAAAGACGTGACGCCGATCCCGCACAACGGCTGCCGTCCGCCCAAGCGCAGACGCGTCTGATGTCGAGATATACGGGACCGGTTTGCCGGCTCTGCCGCCGCGAGACCGCCGCGAACAAGACGGGTGAGAAGATCAAGCTCTTCCTAAAAGGCGATCGTTGCCTTTCTCGCAAATGCGCGGTAGAACGCCGCGGCACGGCGCCGGGGCAGAAGACCGCGGGCAAATCGCGCACCAAGGTTTCCGAGTTCGGGCGCCAGCTTCGCGAGAAGCAGAAGATGCGCCGCTACTATGGCGTGCACGAGGGACAGTTCAAAAACTATTTCCGCGAGGCGGCACGCGTTCCGGGCCAGACCGGGCGCACGTTCTTGCAACTCCTCGAACGGCGGCTCGACAACGTCGTCTACCGTCTGAACCTGGCCGCGAGCCGTGCGCAAGCCCGTCAGCTGGTCACCCACCGGCATTTTCGCATCAACGGAAAAATCGTGAACGTACCGTCGCACATCATAAAGCCCGGCGACGTGGTCTCGATCGGCGATCGCAGCCTGAAGTCGCCGGTGTTCGAATCGAATCTCGAGGTGGCGCGCAATCGCCGCCCGCCCGATTGGCTCGAGTGGAACGAGCAAGAGCACAGTGCAAAGATGCTGCAACTTCCGGCTCGCGAGCATATCGACACGCCTGTCGACGAACAACTGATCGTTGAGTACTACTCGCGATAATCAACTCTCTCGCCGCTAGGCGTAGGATCGGGAGCGCGTCGGGGACGCGAGACCGGATAACGTAAGTGGCAACAAAGGACAAAAACAAAGTTACATGACCACCTTGGAAGCACCCACCGGCGCGAGCATTGAAGTTCGCGAGCGCCGGGAGAACTACGCGAAGTTCATCATCGAGCCGCTCGAGCGCGGCTTCGGCATCACGTTGGGCAATGCGCTGCGGCGCATCTTGCTCAGCTCGATTCCCGGCGCGGCCGTCACCTATATGAAGATCAACGGCGTCCTGCACGAGTTTTCGACGATCCCCGGGATGGTCGAGGACACGATCGCGCTGATGCTCAACCTCAAGGGCCTGCCCGTACGGCTGAGCAGCGACGAACCGAAGGTGCTGACGCTGAGCGTGACCGGTCCGAAGAACGTCACCGCGGCCGACATCGCGCCGGATGCCGACGTGGAGATCCTGGACGCCTCGTACCATCTGGCGACGCTTTCCTCGAAAGAGGCAAAGCTTTCGATGGAGATCGGCGTCGAGAAAGGGCGCGGCTACGTCATGGCCGATCGGCAGCGCAACGTCGAGCATATGATCGGCTTGATCCCGCTCGATTCGATGTTCTCGCCGATCCGGAAGGTCAGCTTCACCGTCGACGACACGCGCGTCGGCCAAAGCGTCGACTACGATCGGTTGACGATCGAGATCGAGACGAACGGCTCGATCACGCCGGATGAAGCGCTCGCCACGGCGGCGCGCATCGTCCAGGACCAACTGGACCTCTTCGTCTCGTTTACCGAGCGAGAGGAGCCGTTGCCGGAGGCACCGCCGAACGAGTGGGACGTCCCGGTCGAAACGCTTAACCTCTCCGTGAGATCGTTCAACTGCCTCAAGCGCGCCGGAATCTCGAAGATCTCGGAGCTGCTCGACCTGACCGAAGACGAGATCATGAAGATGCGCAATTTCGGAAGGAAGTCGTTGGACGAGATCAAGCAGGTGCTCGCGGAGCGCGGCCTCTCCCTCCGTCAGTCGTAACGAGATAAGCATGCCGCATCAGATCGCGTACAAGCGTCTCTCCCGCACCGACGGTCATCGCCGCGCGCTGCTGCGTAATCTGGCCACGTCGTTTTTCAAACACGAGAAGATCGAAACGACTTCGACGAAGGCCAAAGAGGTCAGCCGCCTCGCGGAACGATTGATCACGACCGCGATGAAGGGCGATCTCGCCTCGCGGCGCCGCGTGGCGGAGTATCTCACCGAGCCCTCCGTCGTGAAGAAGCTCGTCGAGCAGATCGCGCCGACCCTGCGCGGCCGCAGCGGCGGTTTTACCCGTATCACGAAGACGCGCGTGCGTTCCGGCGACGCCGCAGAGCTCTCCGTCGTCGAGTTAGTGCGGTGACTCGGGCCACCGCACTGGTCCGCTAACGAGCTACGCAGCGCTTCTCGGTCGCATCCTCGCAGGCGAACGATTGAGCGAAGCGGAGGCCGCCGAACTCGTCGGCGCGATGGTCGACGGTGAGATCACGCGGGATCAGGTCGCGGCTGCCTTGGTCGCGATTGCGGCCCGTGGAGAACATCGAGACGAGGTTGCCGGAGCGGTGCGGGCGATGCGTGCGCGCTGCCTTCGCATCGAACACGACCTGCCGTTGGTGCTGGATGTCGTCGGGACGGGCGGCGACGGGAGCGGCACGATCAACATTTCGACGATGGCGGCCCTCACGACGGCGGCTGCCGGCGTTCCCGTCGCCAAGCACGGCAATCGCGCCGCTTCCAGCGTGTGCGGCAGCGCGGACGTCCTGGAGGCGGCGGGCCTCCCGCTCGATACCGAGCCCGAATGCTGCTTGCGCATGCTGCGCGAAGCACACTTCACGTTTCTGTGTGCCCCGAAGTATCATCCGGCGATGCGCGTCGTTGCTCCGGTGCGAAGAGAGCTGGGCATACGCACGATCTTCAACCTGCTCGGGCCGCTGACGAACCCCGCGAGCCCCACCCACCAGGTGGTCGGCGTCGCTTCGCCCGAAGCGATGGAGATGGTCGCAAGCGTGCTCGAGCGCTTGGGGATACGGGGCGTGGTCGTCCACGGCTCGGGGGGTATGGACGAAGTTGCGGGCGAGGGTCCGACGACGCTGCTCGATTTTGGCGACGGCTTGCGCCGGCATGAGATCGATCCGGAGGCATTTGGCGTGCGCGCGCCGCTCTCGACGCTCGCGGGTCCTTCGCCCGAAGCGTGCCGGGAAGCGTTCCTCGCTATTCTCGGCGGCGAACGCTCGCCACGAGCCGACGTCGTCGCGCTCAATGCCGCGGTCGCCATTGCATCGGTTGGAGCGCAGCCTTCGCTTTGGGCCGCATTCGAGCACGCGCGCGAGCTGATCGCAAGCGGCGAGCCGCTACGGGTTTTCGAGCGAGCGAAGGCGATTGCTCGTGGCTGATTTGCTCGAACGCATCTTTCACGCCGCTGCGGAGCGGTCCGCGGCGACCGAACGGGAGCAGCCGTACGGCGCGGTCCGCGAGTTGGCGATGGAGCGCCGCGGCGAGCGCCGGGCGTTGCTTGCCGCGTTGCGCTCGGCAGACGGAACCGCGATCATCGCGGAGATCAAACGCGCCTCGCCCTCGGCGGGCTTGATCGCGCGAAACTTCGATCCCGGTGCAATCGCTCGAACCTACGATGCTGCGGGGGCCGATGCGATCAGCGTGCTCACGGAACCGGACCATTTTCTTGGTGACATCGAGTTTCTTGACGTCGTGCGCGAGGCACAGCCGCGCCCGGTCCTGCGCAAGGATTTTCTCACCCGTCCCTTCGACGTCGCGCTTTCCGCGGCGCGCGGGGCGGACTGCGTGCTGCTCATCGTCTCGGCGCTCGATGACGCGATGCTGAGCGCGTGCCTAGAGGAGGCCGAAGCCTACGCGCTCGATGCGCTCGTCGAAGTGCACGACGGCGAGGAACTGCGCCGCGCGCTCGATGCCGGGGCAAGGTTCGTCGGCGTGAACAACCGCGATCTGCGGACGTTGACGACCGACCTTGCCGTCAGCGAGCTGCTGCTGCCGCTGGTACCGCGGGACGTTTTCGCGATCAGCGAGAGCGGGATGCGGGAGGCCGAAGACCTCCAGCGCGCGCGTCGCGCAGGCGCTCGCGGTTTCCTGATCGGAGAGTCGCTCATGCGCGCTGCGCGGCCGAAGGAGATGATCGGCGCGCTGAAGGCCGCGCTTGCGGCGCAACACGCCGGATGAGAACCCGCGTGAAGTTCTGCGGCTGCACGGATTGGAGCGAGGCCGAGACGGCGATCGATGCGGGCGCCGATGCCATCGGCATGATCTTTACGGCATCGCCGCGTCACATCGCTTGGCCGGCATTCGAGGAAATCGCTCGGCGCATTCCGCCGTTCGTCACGCCGGTCGGCGTTTTTGCCGATCCGAAGCGAGCCGAGGTCGAAGGGGCGCGCGACATTCTGCCGAGCCTGGTCGTGCAGTTGCACGGCAATGAAAGCGGCACGTTCGTTTCCGAGCTCGGCGGCCTGATCGTGAAGGCGATTCACGTCGCGCCGGGCGATCTGCTCGATCGTCTGGCACAGCGCTGCGACGAATTTCCCGATGCATTGATCCTGTTCGACACGGCGCGAGCGGACCGCTCGGAGCCGGGCGTTCCGTTCGCATGGGAGCACATCGCGCCGATCGCGCGCGCACGCCCGGTCGTCGTCGCGGGCGGCTTGAACGCGAGCAACGTCGCGCAGTGCGTCCACACGGTGCGGCCGTTCGCCGTCGACGTGCGCAGCGGCATCGAGGACCGCAAGGGAAGGAAAGATCCCGCGGCGATGGCGGCGTTCGTGCAAGCCGTTCGAGCTGCGGATGAGCGCTAGGGCATGAAACGCGGTCCCGATTCCCGTGGCTATTTCGGCGCGTTCGGCGGGCGATTCGTGCCCGAGGTCCTCGTGCACGCGCTCGACGAGTTGCAACGCGCGGTGGCCGTCGCGTTCGACGACGACGACTTTTGGAGCGAATATCGCCGGCTGCTCGCGGAGTACGTCGGCCGCCCGTCGCCGCTCTACCGCGCGGAGCGTTTCGAGGCCGGCGCGGCACCACTGCTCGTCAAGCGCGAAGACCTCAATCACACGGGCTCGCACAAAATCAACAACACGCTCGGGCAGGCGTTGCTGGCGCGGCGTATAGGGAAGAAGCGGCTCATCGCCGAGACGGGCGCGGGGCAGCACGGCGTTGCGACGGCGACGGTCGGCGCGAAGTTCGGCTTTCCGGTCGACGTCTACATGGGTGCGCTCGACGTCGAGCGCCAAGCGCCCAACGTCGCGCTGATGAAGTTGCTCGGGGCAACCGTGCACTCCGTGCAATCCGGGACGCAGACGCTGAAGGACGCGACGAACGAAGCCTTCCGCGTTTGGGCTGCGGAGGTCTCGGAGGCGTTCTACGTGATCGGCAGCGTCGTCGGCGCGCATCCGTATCCGTATATGGTGCGCGAGTTCCAGCGCGTGATCGGCGACGAGGCACGCAGGCAATGCCTGGATCGTTGCGGGCGCCTTCCAAGCGACGTCGTCGCCTGCGTCGGTGGCGGAAGCAACGCGATCGGAATCTTTTCCGCCTTTCTCGACGACGGCGAGGTTCGGCTCTGGGGCGTGGAAGCGGCGGGCGAAGGCGTTGCGAGCGGCCGAACCGCCGCGTCGCTCGGCGCGGGAAGCATCGGCGTGCTGCACGGCTCGCGCTCGTATCTGCTCCAAACGCCCGAGGGACAGGTTCGCGAGACGCATTCCGTCAGCGCCGGCCTCGACTATCCCGGTGTCGGGCCGGAGCATGCGTACTTGAAGGAGAGCGGGCGCGCGCAGTACGTCTCGGTTACCGACCAAGAGGCGCTGGCGGCGTTCTTTGATTTCGCGCGTGCCGAAGGCATCATCCCGGCGCTCGAGAGCGCACACGCGCTTGCGTTCGCCCGGACGCTCGCGCGCGACCGCGACGCAAAGGATCTCATCCTCGTGAACCTGAGCGGTCGTGGCGACAAAGACGTCGCGCACGTCTTGTCTGTGGGATGAGCGTTCGCGACGCCTTCGCAAAGCACAAGCCTGCCTTCATTCCGTACTTGATGGCCGGTGATCCCGACCTTGCGACCACGCAGAAGATCGTCGCCGCGCTCGGCTGCGCCGGCGCGGATCTCATCGAGTTGGGGGTTCCGTACGGCGATCCACTCGCCGACGGTCCGACGATCGCGGCCGCCGCGCAGCGTGCGCTCGGACAAGGCGTCGCGATACGCGACGTGCTCGGACTCGCGCGCCGTGCTCGTGATGCCGGCGGTCCGCCCATCGTGCTCTTCACGTACTTCAACCCGGTCGACCGATATGGCATCGACGTCTTCGCGAAGGATGCGGCCGAGGCCGGCGTATCCGGCGTCATCGTGCCCGACGTGGCACTCGAAGAGATCGATGCATTAAAGGTAGCGCTGGAGGGGCGCGGCCTCGACATGCCGCTCCTCATCGCACCGACGACGCCGGCGGAGCGCGCGGACCGAATCGCCGAGCGCGCGAGCGGCTTCGTCTATGTGGTGTCGCGGCTCGGCGTCACGGGCGCGGGCGAAGCGCCGAACGCCGAGCCGCTGCGCGCGCAGCTCGCGATGTTGCGAACCCGCACGAAGAAACCGCTCGCGGTCGGCTTCGGCATCAGCCGCCCCGAGCACGTGCGCGCCGTTGCGCCGCTGTGCGACGGCGTCATCGTGGGCAGCGCGCTCATCGATGCGTACCAGGGAACAACGGGCGACGAGGCGGCCGCGCGCGCGGCACGCCTTGCTGGGGAGCTGGTTTCCGCCGCGCGAGCGAGCTAGAGATCGAAGCGCCGGTCGGCGTCGTCGACGATGGCGCGCGCGATTGCAAGCGCCGAGGTCGCTGCCGGCGACGGGGCGTTGCGCACGTGCAGCACGCCCTCTCCACCCTCGAAGACAAAGTCGTCGACGAGCGAGCCGTCGGGCCACATGGCTTGAGCGCGCACGCCGGACGGGCCTGGCAGCGTATCTGCGCGGCGAAGCTCGGGTAGATAGCGCTGCACTTCTTTCACGAACGACGTGCGAACGAGATCGCGATAGATCTCACGCAGCCCAGTCGCCGGATGCTTTGCGGCCAGGCGAAGGAAGCCGGGCGAGCTCAGCGTTTCGAAGAAGTCGCGCATGGCAATCGTCCGGAAGCGATAACCTTCTCGCGCGAAGGCAAGTACGGCATTGGGTCCGATCCACACCTCGTCGTTCATGCGTGGCGTCACGTGCACGCCCACGAAGGGAAAGCGTGGATCGGGAACCGGGTAGATCATGCCGGCGACCAGATCGCGCCGCTCCGGTTTGAGCGTCATGAAGTCGCCACGAAACGGGACGATGCGTGGATCGCGCGCCCCGCCGGTCATGCGTGCGACTCGATCTGCCTGGAGGCCGGCGCACGCGATCGCGTGCTTGGCTTCGTAGGGTCCCTGCGTCGTGCGCAAGCGCATAACGCCGCTCATTCGCACGATGCCGGTCACGCGGCAGCCCGTCACGATCTCGCCTCCGGCGGCACGAACGTCGTCGCCGTAACTGCGGGCAACAGCGGCGTAATCGACGATCCCGGTTGCCGGCGAAAGGAGGGCGCGTATTCCGCGGCAATGCGGTTCGCGACGGCGGATGCCGGCTGCGTCGAGCAGCTCGATTCCTTCAATGCCGTTGCCGAAGCCGCGCTGGTAGAGGTCGTCGAGCAGCGGAAGCTCGCGTTCGCGCGTCGCGACGATGAGCTTACCGACGTTGCGATACTCGATGCCCTTGCTTTCGCAGTACTCCCAGAGCGCGCGTCGCCCTTCGCGGCAGAGACGGGCCTTGAGCGAGCCGGGTTTGTAGGTGAGGCCGGAGTGGATGACACCGCTGTTGTGCCCGCTCTGATGTGTCGCGAGCGCGGCTTCTTTTTCCAGCACGATGACGGCGAGGCCGGCGTGCCGCCGAAGAAGCTCACGGGCGGTTGCAAGGCCGAGAATACCTCCGCCGACGACGGCAACGTCACGCATGCTCGGAGCGGGATTCGCGCACAGCGCCGATAATACTCGCGACATGACCTCGACGCTGGACCGCATCGCCCCTTTCAAGAACGAACCCATCAAAACGTTCGCGGATCCTGCCGATGCCGCCGCCATGGAGACGGCGCTTGCCGGAGTAAAGGGCGAGTTCGGCCGCTCCTACCCGCTGATCATCGACGGCCGGCGCGTTGAAAGCGAGAAGCGCATCCGCTCGTTGAATCCGGCGGCTCCCAGCGAGATCGTCGGCCTGGTGTCATCGGCATCAAAGGAAGATGCGGAAACCGCAATCGCCGCGGCCGAGCGCGCATACGAGGGCTGGCGGCACACCCCGGCGCCGACGCGCGCGGACGTGCTCTTCAGAGCGGCGGCGCTCTTGCGCGAGCGCCGGTTCAAGTACGACGCCCTTCTCGTGTACGAGGTCGGGAAGAGCTGGCCCGAGGCGGATGCCGACGTTGCCGAAGCCATCGATTTCCTCGAGTTCTACGGACGCGAGATGTTACGCTACGCGCAGCCGCAACCGGTCACGCCGATCGAAGGCGAACGAAACGAGATGGTCTACGTGCCGCTCGGTGTCGGCGTCGTCATTCCGCCGTGGAACTTCGCGGCAGCGATCATGGCCGGCATGACGTCGGCGGCGATCGTCGCCGGCAATACGGTCGTGCTCAAGCCGTCGAGTGACGCGACGATCGTCGCGGCGTGGTTCGTCGATCTCATGCACGAGGCCGGCGTACCTCCGGGCGTCTTGAACTTTCTTCCCGGCGCGGGTAGCGAGATCGGCGATCTCATCGTTGCTCACCCCAAAATCCGCTTCATCTCGTTCACGGGCTCCAAGGAAGTCGGATTGCACATCAACGATCTCGCCGCGAAGCCGCAAAAAGGCCAGAGGTGGATCAAGCGCGTCGTCGCCGAGATGGGCGGCAAGGACGCGATTGTCGTCGCCGCCGACGCGGATCTCGATGCCGCGGTTGAAGGCGTCGCGGTCTCGGCGTTCGGTTTTCAAGGCCAGAAATGCTCGGCATGCTCTCGTGCGATCGTCGAAGCACCGGTTTACGATGCGTTCCTCGAAAAACTGAAGGCGCGCGTCGCGAAGATCGCGGTCGGTGACCCGAGCGATCGCGCAATCACGATGGGGCCGGTCGTGAACGGCAAAGCGCTGGAAACAATCGCGCGCTACGTCGAGATCGGCAAGCGCGAAGGGCGCCTGCTCTCCGGCGGCAACCGTCTCGACAGCGACGGTTACTTCCTGGAGCCGACCGTCATCGCCGACGTTGCGCCCGATGCCGTCATCGCGCAGGAGGAGATCTTCGGGCCCGTCCTCGCGGTCATCAAGGCAAAGAACTTCGAGGACGCGATGGCGATCGCGAACGGGACCGAGTTCGGACTGACGGGCTCCGTCTACACGACGGATGAGAAGAAGATCGAACGCGCGCGCGACGAGTTCTTCGTGGGAAATCTCTACTTCAACCGGAAGAGCACGGGGGCCATGGTGGGCGCCCACCCCTTCGGCGGCTTCAACATGTCCGGGACGGACAGCAAGGCCGGCGGGCGGGACTACCTCCTCCTCTATCTGCAGGCGAAGTCCATCTCGCGCAAGCTTCCCTAGGCAAGGGGGCGGCCGGGTCGCGAAACCCGAGGGCGGCCCGCCGGGTTTTGCTTGACACGGCATATAGCCCACGCTATGATGGCCGTCGTAACCCTAGGCCCCCGGCGTCCAAAGGCGGTCGGAAGATCCGTCTCTGGCAGCCGCACGGCCTGAGGGGTTCGCTCCTTGAAAACTGAACAGTGCAGCAGCGCAAATAGTCTGTGGGTCTCTACTACTTTGTAGTCGAGAACGTACATTTCTTGGCCGGGCTTCGAAAGCGAAGTCGATCCGGGCTCGCAATCCGGTTCTGCAAACGGTCGGCGAAGATAAGAGCCATCCAATCAAGGCTCCATAACTTTTTATGGAGAGTTTGATCCTGGCTCAGGACTAACGCTGGCGGCGTGCCTAACACATGCAAGTCGAACGGGAGTAGCAATACTCCAGTGGCAGACGGGTGAGTAACACGTGGTCAACCTACCTTAAAGTGGGGGATAACTAGTCGAAAGATTAGCTAATACCGCATGCGGAAAGTAGTCGGCATCGATTACTATCCAAAGGAGCAATCCGCTTAAAGAGGGGACTGCGTCCCATTAGCTTGTTGGCGGGGTAACGGCCCA
>CAWIST010000002.1:2500-480219 GCA_963838895.1 Vulcanimicrobiota bacterium | reverse complement strand
CGTCGCGCTTCCCAGGCCCGCCGGTGGCCGCTGGCGCGAGGTCGCAATCCACGAGTCAGCGGGTGCGGGCATGCACATGCAGCTCGGCGCCGGCGATCGAGTGCGGCATCCGAAGTGGGGAGAAGGAACGATTGCGAGCATCGTAGGAGCCGGCGGCGACGGCTTGGTCACGATCGACTTCCCGAATGTCGGGCAGAAGATGTTGATGCTCAAGTATGCGCCTTTAGAAAAAATTGCCTAACGCGGAAGCCCCGATTTCGCCCATGCGTGCGTCGCCTGAACGGAATCGGAACTTCCGATGATTCGCGTCGCGGTGGCTGGGGCGCTCGGGCGCATGGGGCAGATCGCGTCTGCGGAGCTGCAAGAGGCCGAAGGAATTGAATACGTCGGCGGGTTGATCCGCCGAGGCGCTTCCCCTGTCGGCACGCGCCCTTCGACTGGAGCAACGCTGCCCGTTGCTCCGCTCAGGACAGGCTCCGTCGAGGGATCGCCGGAAGCGCTGCTCTACGACGACATCGAGAAACTCTTCGCGGAGGCGAAGCCCGACGTCATGCTCGATCTGACGACGCAGCCTTCGACGGTGGAGATTTCACTCTCCGCGCTTCGGCACGGCGTGCGTCCCGTGATCGGCGCGACCGGCTGGAGCGATTTCGATCGCGAGGCGCTGGCGCGTGAGACGCAAGAGCACGGACTCGGCGCGATGCTCGTTCCGAACTTCTCGATCGGTGCTGCGCTCATGCTGCGCTTCGCAAGCGAGGCGGCGCGATTCTTTCCGAGCGTCGAAATCATCGAAATGCACCACGATCAGAAGAAGGACAAGCCCTCCGGCACCGCTTCGCTGACCGCGCAACGCATCGGACGCGACGTCCCGATCCACAGCGTGCGTCTGCGCGGCCTCGTCGCCCATCAGGAGGTGCTCTTCGGCGGCGAGGGTGAGGTGTTGACGATACGCCACGATTGTCTTTCGCGCGAAGCATTCGTTGCCGGAATGCTCGCTGCGGTGCGAAGCGTCATGACGCTCGACCGGCTCGTGATCGGCCTGGAGCAGGTGCTCGGCGGAATGGAGCCGGCGCCATCCGCGTAGCGGTGGTCGGCGCCACCGGCGTCGTCGGCGAAACGATCCTCCGCGTCTTAGAAGAGCGGCGAGTTCCCATTGCGGGCATCGGCGCCTTTGCCTCGCGGCCGCGTTCGGCAGCGCTGCGCTTTCGCGGCGACGCGTTAGACGTGAGCGTCGCCGACGAGGAGTCGCTGCGCGATTTCGACGTCGTGTTCTTCGCCGGCGGTGAGGACGCGAGCGAGCGTTTCGTGCCCGCGCTCGAAGCGCGCGGCGCGATCGTCATCGACAACAGCGCGACCTTTCGCATGCGCGAGAACGTGCCGCTCGTGATCCCCGAAGTCAACGCGGATGCGGTCGTGCGCGATCACCGCGTCTTTCCAGTGGCGAATTGCACGGCGATCATCCTCTGCACGGTGCTGGCGCCGCTGCGAGCGGTTGCGGGCTTACGCGCCGTGCGCGTGGCGACCTATCAGGCGATCAGCGGCGCGGGGCGAGCGGTGCTGGAGGAGTTCGATCGCGGGGAAGGCAGCGTCGTCGGCAACGTCATTCCGCAGATCGGAACGCTCGACGAGCACGGCCAGAGCACCGAGGAGCGCAAAGTTCGCGAGGAGACGCGCAAGATGCTCGGCTTGCCGGCGCTCCTCGTGAGCGCGACGTGCGTCCGTGTGCCCGTGCGAACGGCGCATTCGGAGGCGGTCTTCATCGAAACCGAACGCGACACGCGAGTCGCCGATCTCGCCGCCGCATTCGAGCGCGCGCCTTCGATCGTCTTCCATCGGGAAGGCATCGTGACGCCTCGCGACGTCGAGGGCACCGACCTCGTGCACGTCGCCCGCCTGCGAACGGAGCCTCGTGTCAAGACTTTTACTTTCTGGTGCGTGGGTGACCAGTTGCGAAAGGGCGCGGCGACGAACGCCGTAGCAAATTCTGGAGCTGCTGCTCGAGAAAGGCTACGTCGGATGAGCGCGCGTCCGGTCGCGGTGCTCAAGTTCGGAGGATCGTCGCTGGCAACGAAGGAACAGCGCGCGATCGCGCGGCTGCGCGTCACCGAGGCGCTCGCAGATGGGGACGTTGTGGCGGTGGTTTCGGCGATGGGGCGCGCGCCCGAGCCGTACGCGACGGACTCGCTTCTCGCGCTCGTCGACGGTCGCACGCACACTCGCAACGCCGACCTCCTGTTGGCAAGCGGCGAAACGATCTCCGCGGCGGTCTTCGCGCAGGAGTTGGAGGAGGAAGGGGTTGCTGCCGTCGCGCTGACCGGCGCGCAGGCGGGGATCGTCACCGACGAACGTTTCGGCGACGCAGCGGTCCGTCGCGTCGACGCGGCGCCGCTGCGCGCGCTCCTGGCCAAAGGTGTTGTACCGGTCGTCGCCGGCTTTCAAGGCGCGAGCGAGAACGGAACGATCGTCACGCTCGGACGCGGCGGCACCGATCTCTCCGCGATCGCTATCGGTGAAGCGCTCGACGCCGCGCGCGTCGACATCTACACCGACGTGAGCGGCGCGATGACCGCTGACCCGCGCCGGATCGGCAGCGCGCGAACGATCGAACGGGCGACGCTCGAGGAGATGACCGAACTCGCACAGCACGGCGCGAAGGTGATGCATCACAAGGCTGCGGAATACGCGCGGCGCACCGGCACTCGCTATCGAATCGCCGATCTCGAGAGCGATCGCGGCACGATCGTTGACGACGCCATCGATCATCACCGTCCGGTAACGGGCGTGGCGCTCTCCGGACGCCTCACGTGGGTG
Source organism: Vulcanimicrobiota bacterium (assembly GCA_963838895.1). GTDB lineage: Bacteria > Vulcanimicrobiota > Vulcanimicrobiia > Vulcanimicrobiales > Vulcanimicrobiaceae > Tyrphobacter. Next base: position 477,408 of record CAWIST010000002.1, on the reverse strand, counting down.
CGCGTGATTCGCGGCGATATCGAAAACCCGACGAAGCGCATGGAGACGGAACTCGAGATGTTTCACCGCATCGCCGAAGCCGGCGTCTCGATCGATCAGGTGACGATCAACCAGGCCGGCGTAGCGTTCGTCGTGGAGGGAGATCGCGGCGGTGAGGTGCGGCGTCTGCTCGGGGATCTCAATCTTGCAGTACGCGTCCGCGAGGGTTGCGCAAAACTCTCGGTCGTCGGCAACGGCATGCGTGAAGCCCCCGGCGTTATCTTCGAGCTGACCTCCGCGCTCGCGGATGCGAACGTGGAAATCATTCATTGCACCGATAGCAACGTGACGATCTCCGTGCTGGTGCCCGCGGAGGATGGCGAGCGCGCGGAGGAAGCGGCGCATCGGCGATTCAAGCTGGACGTCGGAGATCCCGTAGCATGAAAAAACTTGGAACCATTTTGACGGCGATGATTACGCCGTTCGACGTCCGCGGCGACGTGAATCTCGTCGAAGCGCAGCGCCTTGCGGCGTGGCTCGTCGATCGCGGAAACGACGGCCTCGTCGTCGCGGGCTCGACCGGCGAAGGACAGACGCTCGACGCCGGAGAGCGCGTCGCGCTCTTCGCGGCCGTGAAGGAGGCCGTCGGCAAGCGTGCGACGGTGCTTGCGAACGCGGGTTCGAACGACACGCGGGACTCCGTGCGCTCCGTTTGTGAAGCGCAGGCCGCCGGTGTGGACGCGATCCTCGCGGTCGTTCCCTACTACAACAAACCGCCGCAGAGCGGGATGCTCGCGCATTTTAGTGCGATTGCGGATGCGACGCCGCTGCCGATCGTCATCTACAATATCCCAGGCCGGACCGGCGTGAACATGCTGCCGGAGACGCTGCTCGAGTTGGCGCGGCGGAAGAAGAACGTCGTCGGCGTGAAAGAATCGAGCGGAGATCTCAAGCAGATCGGCATGATTCTGCGAGATCGGGACGAGGGGTTCATCGTTTGGTCGGGCGACGACCATCTCTTTCTTCCGACGCTCGCACTGGGCGGCGACGGCGTCGTCGGCGTCGCGTCGCACCTCTGCTCGCTCGAGTATCGGCGCATGATCGAAGCGTACCGCGGCGGCGAGGTCGCGGAGGCGGCGCGGATCCACGCCTCGCTGCTGCCGCTGATCGACACGATCTTTGCAACGACGAGCCCGATCCCGATCAAGTGGGCGATGGCGCAACTCGGCTTCCACGTCGGCTCGTGCCGCCTGCCGCTCGACGAAATGCCGCCGGCGCTTGCAAAGCGCCTGCAGCCAATGCTGCTGCCGTACGCTTCGGCTTTGTCATCCCGAGCTTAGCGTGAGCGCAACTCAGTACTTGTCACCCTGAGCGCAGCGAACGCAAGTGAGCGAAGTCGAAGGGCCGACGTGATCTCTATACTCGGCTGCCGCCTGGACGACATCGACGCTTCCGAGGCGGCAATGCGCATCCTCGCGCTGGCGCGCCATGGCGGGGGCGCGCAAGTCGTCACCCTCGGCACCGAGATGGTCGTCTACGCGCAACGCGACTCGCGATTTCGCGCGATCGTCAACGCGAGTGCGCTTTCGCTCTGCGATACCGTGGGCGTGCTCTGGGCGGCGCGGCGGCGCGGCGCGCGCCTGCGAGAACGCGTCGCCGGCGTCGAGTTGATCGAGCTGCTCTGCGACGGCGCCGCGCGGGAAGGCGTCGGTATCTATTTGTTGGGCGGCGCGGAAGGCGTCGCCGAAGAAGCTGCGCGGCGGCTGCGCGAGCGTCGCCCCGGCTTGCTCGTCGCGGGAACGCACCACGGATACTTCGACGATGTGGAGAGCCCCGCGATCGCCGCCGGGATTCGTGCGAGCGGTGCGAGGCTGCTGCTCTGCGGGCTCGGCTTTCCGCGTCAGGAATATTGGCTCTCCGAGCACCTTCGCGAAACGGGCTGCGGCGTGGGAATCGGCGTCGGCGGCTCCTTCGACGTGCTCGGCGGTCGCGTCGGGCGCGCGCCCAAGTCGTGGCGCCGGCTCGGCCTCGAATGGTTCTACCGTTTGGTGAAGGAACCGCACCGTTGGCGCCGCCAACTCGCATTGCCGGCATTCGTCTGGCTGATCGCGCTCGAAGCGCTCGGGCTGCGCGCAAAGAAAGGACTCGACTCCTGAAGGCAATGATTTTGGCGGGCGGCCTGTCGACGCGACTCTATCCGCTGACCAAGACCGTGCCGAAGCCGCTCGTACCGGTTCTGGGCGAAGCCAACGCCGTGCACGTGATCCATTACCTCAAGAAGTACGGCTTCACCGATATTGCGACCAATGTGTTCTATCACAAGGACGCGGTCCGCGCCGCGCTCGGTGACGGCTCGCGATTCGGCGTGCGCCTGCACTATCTCGACGAGTCCGCGCTTAGCGGAAGTGCCGGTGCCGTCAAGCTGATGGAGCCGTTCTTTTCAGATGCCGACCCGTTCGTCGTCATCGGATGCGACGATCTCACGGACTTGAATCTCGGAAGGCTGCTCGATTTTCACCACGTCCGCAAGGCGGTTGCGACGATCGGACTGGTCGAGCGCGACGACGTCTCCGAGTACGGCGTCGTCGTTCTCGACGAACGCGGGAAGATCGTGGGCTTTCAGGAGAAGCCGGCTCCCGGCACGGAGATGAGCAGCCTCGTCAACACCGGCGTTTATGTGTTCTCGCCCGGCATCTTCGAGCGCATTCCAAGCGGCGAGGTCGTCGACTTCGGTAAACAGGTTTTCCCGAAGTTGCAGGAGGACGGCGCCGAGTTCTACGGCTTCGAGGCACGCGGCGCGTATTGGTGCGACATCGGAACGCCTGGAGAATACCGCCGCGTTAACAATGACCTGCTCGACGGCGTCTTCCAAATCCCCGAGACCCGCGCCACGGGTACCGATCTCAGCGCGCGCGTCGCAGGAGATGCGAGCATCGAAGGCGCGGTCTGGATCGGTGCGCGCGCCCAGATCGCCTCTGGAACGATCATCGTCGGGCCGAGCGTGATCGGCGGCGGCGTCACCGTGGAATCCGGCGCGCGCGTCGAACGCAGCATCGTCTGGGAGAACTCGACGATCGGGAGCCGCGCCCGCTTACGCGATTCGATCGTCGGCCGTTCGTATCACATCGCTCCGGGCGCCGAGCTCGCCGGCGCAATCGTCGCGAACGAAGATCAGACGTAGTCGCGTAACGTCAGCGTCACGCTGCGTTCGGTGCTGCCGCTGCGGACTTGCAAGCTGAACGCAGTGCCGGCCGGACCGGAGAACAGCGTGCGCAGTTGCGGGAGCGTGTACGACGACGCGGACTTTCCGTCGACGCTGATCAGCATGTCGCCCTTGTGCAGTCCGGCGACCGCGGCCGGCGTACCGGCGCGGGCGTCGAGCACCATTACGCCGCCGTGGTAGTTGATGATGAACAGACCCGAGCGATCGTACGCGAACGGCGTGCCGTACCGGGCGTTGGGCGCAAGGTAGATGCGCTGATGCGGATAGTCGAGCGTGAGCGTAAACCGGTTCCAAACGCCGCCGCCGATGTTGGCGGGCGTGTACGGATCGGCAAATGCGCCGGTGCTCTGCGTCGAGAATCCGGTCACGACCCCGTGCATCGTAAAGGAGCCGACGCGGAGCGTGCGGACGCGGCCAAGCTTCCCGAGGGACGGCCCGCCGACGCCGAAGCCGGTGACGCCGTCGGCCGTCGTCGCGTCCCTCGCGAGCGCCGAATGGGTCGCGAGGTAGGGCGAAAAGAAATCTAGCGCACCGCGATTGCCGGTGTCCAACTCGGCGTCCGCCTTGATACCGTCGACGGTGATCGGCACGCGCGGGATCGTTGCGTCGAAGTAGAAGGGGACGGACGTGCCGCGCGGCGCCGCGCCTCCCGGCAGCGAGAGCGTTAGCGTTTGTCCCGCGTAGTCGATGGAAGTGAGAAACCGATCGGGGATGTCCGGTCCGAACATGCCGTCGATCTTCGTTCCCTCGGCGATCCCGAATCCCGTCCCGATCGGTAGCACCACGAAGTCTTGATCGCGGATCGTCGCGTTGCCGATCCCGATGGAGTTCACGTGCGTGAACTGCGCCGCCTCGGTGTTCGCGCCGACGCCCATGAGGTTCACGCCTCCGGTGCTTCGCTCGCGCAATGCTGCCGCGACCTCGGGCGTAACGATGAATGCGCCGCCGGTATCAAAGACGAACGTGTACGGCCCTTTTCCGTCGAGCATGACGTGCACGTAGATGTGATTGTTGATGATTTGGATCGGGACGGTCGTCGACATGCCGCCCGAGATGGAGAAATCGTGGGCGCTGGACTGCGGAATGCGCATTGCCGCCGCAAGGCCAGGCGCGTTGATGGCGACCGAGGTAACGCTGGAGGTGGAACCGTTGCCGTTGGAGTCCTGAGCGACCACGTGAAAGGGAAGCTCGACCCCGCTGACGCGGTGGTAGTTGCCGTACGCAATCGTCTGAGAGATAACCCCGATCTTGCCGGCCACCCTCGCGATGAGGTTGGTGTTCGCGTCGATCCAAAGGTCGAGTGGCGTGCCGCCCGGCGGCGTCAGCTCGACGACGTCGTAAATGTTTGCGCCGTCGTGGCGAACGCCGAGGAAGGTCGCGTTCGCGCCGCCCATATGGGGACGCAGGTACGCGTATGCCGACATGTAGGCCTGATCGACGTTCTGCAACCGCGTCTCTTGCCCGCCGTCGATTCGGACGATACCCGACTCGTTTTGCGACCAAGACGACCTTCCCGTTCCAGCCGTTCGCGCCGGAGATCGCGCTTGCGCCCGTGATGCGCTGAACGAAGCGCTCGTTCGTGACCTCGTCCCATTCGACGGAGCGCCCGTGCAGACCGACTTCGACGACGTCGCTGGTCGTGCGGAATGAATGGACGGACGAAAGTGGGCGCGAGAGCGTCGCCGCGCGCACGCGCGCGAGGACGTCGGCGGCGGAGTTCGGGGCCGATTGGACGGCGAGCGGCAAGCCCATAAGAAGAAGGGCGGCCGCCACGATGCGGATGCTCATGGCCCGTGTACCGCTCTTGGCAGCCGCATGTTTCGGGGGAAGGTGGGACGATGTGGGGCGCCGTCATCGACCTGCTCTTTCCTCCGCAATGCGGCGCTTGCGGGGAGATCGGCAGCGGCCTCTGTGACCTCTGCGCAGCGGAGGCGGCGCCGCTCGAGCAGAGGCAGGGCTCCTTGCTCGTGCATGCGCTCGGAACCTATGCGGGCGCCCTGCGGGCCGCGGTGCTCGCGCTCAAAGACGGAAGGCGCGACGTTGCGCGGGCGCTCGGCAAGCGGCTCGGTTCGTGCTTGCCGGAAGGCATCGCACTCGTTCCGGTGCCGACGACACCGTCTCGGCGCCGCATCCGGGGCATCGACGGCGTCGTCGAGATGACGCGCATTGCCTCGTCCAACAGCGGAACCCGCGTATGGGAGGTGCTGCGCCAGAGCGCCGGTGACGCGCAACGTGGTCGCACGCGCGCTGCCCGTCTTTCGGCCCGCGGGCGGTTCCTCTGCGAACGGCATTTCGATGGCGAAAGGCTCGTGCTCGTCGACGACGTCTGCACGACCGGCGCGACGCTCGCCGACTGCGCGCAAGCGCTACGCGGGGCCGGTGCGAGCGTCCAGGAGGCGCTGGTGGTTGCAATCGCGCAGTCCTGATCGTGCTTTCCCCGACGGACCGAGTCTTTCTCGATCGCAGCTATGAACTCGCCGCGCGCGGCATCGGGAACACGTCGCCGAATCCGCCGGTCGGCGCGTTGGTCGTGCGCGACGGTCGCATGCTCGGAGAAGGCTATCACCATCGTGCCGGCAAGCCTCACGCCGAGGTCAACGCGCTCGCGCAGGTGCGCGACGCTCGCGGTGCGACCGTCTATGTTTCGCTGGAGCCGTGCGATCACGTAGCGCGCACGCCGGCGTGCACGCAGGCACTGCTCAAAGCCGGCATTGCTCGGGTTGTCGTCGGCACGCTCGACCGCAGCGGGCACGGAAATCTCAATCGTCTGCGCGAGCGCGGCGTCGAGGTCGTTGTCGCCGACGACGCAGCTGCACGCGATCTCGTCGAGATGTTTTCGTTCTCGGTTGAAAACCTTCGGCCGTACGTCGGATTGAAGATGGCGATGTCTCTCGACGGTTACGTCACGTCGCGCCCAGGTCTCCAGGAATGGCTTACCGGTGAGGAGGAGCGGCTCTACGTGCGCGACCTGCGCATTCTCTACGACGCGGTGATGGTCGGGGCCGGCACCGTGCGCGTCGACGATCCGCAGCTCACGGTTCGGCCGCCTGCGAATCGTCTGCGGGAGTTCGTGCGGGTCGTGGCGTGCGAGCGGGAGAGCGTTCCGCCGGATCGCCGGGTCTTCGCGGCGCTGCCCGGATACGCGCGCACGATCGTGCTGGCGCCCGCCGGAGGCCGCGAGCGCTTCTCGGCTCTGGAAGCCGTCGCCGACGTGTTGTATGTGGGCGAGGAATCGGCGGATGAGCTGGATCTCCCCGCTGCGTTGCGATTGCTGCGCGAGCGCGGTATCCAAAGCGCGCTTTGCGAGGGAGGGCCGACGCTCGCCGGTCACCTCGTCGCGCAGAAACTCGTCGACCGGTTCTATTGGGCGATCGCACCCGTGCTGCTCTGCAGCGACGGGGCCGTTCCCGTGCTCGCTGGAGCCGATCTCGGCGGCACGCCGCGCGTTCTGCGCTTCGATCGCATGGAGCGATTCGGCCGGGACCTCATGATCTCGGGAACGTTGCGCGATGTTTAGCGGGTTGATTGCCTTTCGCGGCAGGATCGTCGCGCTCGATGACAACGCGGGCGGGGCGTCGTTACGCGTGGCCTGCGAAGGCGTTGATGCCGAACGTCCCGAGCCCAAAGATTCGATGGCGATCGATGGCGCCTGCCTCACGGTAACGCGCGTCGATGCAAACGTCGTGACGTTCGACGTCGTGCCGGAGACGCTCTCACGCACGACGCTGCCCGACCGTCGGCCGGACGACGTCGTGAACATCGAATACGCGATGCGCTTCGGCGATCGAATCGGCGGCCATTTCGTCTACGGTCACGTCGACGCGGCCCCGCGGGTGATCTCGGTCATCGAGGAGGGGCAGGGGAAGCGGATGCGCATCGAGTCTCCTTCCGCGTCACTCGCGCCGGGAATCGTCGAGAAGGCCTTCGTCGCTATCGACGGCGTGAGCCTCACGATTGCATCCGTCGGAACGAACTGGTTCGAGGTCGCGCTGATCCCCGAGACATTGGCACGCACGACGCTTAGCCTGCGACGCGCCGGGGACCGTGTGAACTTCGAGATCGACCCTTTCGCTCGCTACGCGCAGGCTGCGGTCGGGGCAACATCGTGATCGAACGCTCGCGCGTTGCGGTCCTCGTCGAGCCGGGTCGCATCGAGCTGCGCGAAGAGCCGGCGCGCGACCCGCAGCCGGGTGCGATCGCGGTGCGCGTGCGCGCGGCGCTGACCGACGGCACCGATCTGAAGACCTATCGCCGCGGGCATCCGCAGATGCCGACACCAACCCGATTCGGTCACGAGTTTTCAGGCGACGTCGTGGCCGTCGGAGCCGGCGTCAAGAAGTTTTCGCCCGGCGATGCGGTGATGTGCGTGCACACGGCGCCGTGCGGAGCGTGCTTTTGGTGTGCGCAACGTCAGGAGGAACTCTGCGAGCGAGTCATGCCGACGATGCTGCTCGGCGCCTACGCGGATCTCATCGAGGTTCCGCGCGCGATCGTGGAGCAAAACTGTTTTCCCAAGCCCGACCATCTTTCATACCGCGAAGCCGCGTTCTTGGAGCCGCTCTCGTGCGTGGTCCACTCGGTCGAATCGCTGCCGCCGCACGTCGACGTCGCGGTCATCGGGGACGGTGCCTTCGGCATCCTTCACGCGCTCGTGCTCCGCGAGCGCGGAGCGCGCCCGGTGCTCGTAGGGCGGCGCGAGGAGCGACTCGAAGTCGCGCGCCGTTACGATTTCGATCCGATCGACGCCCGCGCGTCCGATGCGGCCGCGGCCGTCCGCGAGCGCACGGCGGGCCGAGGCGCGGACGCGGTCGTGGAGTGCACGGGCACGCAGAGCGCATGGGAACTCGCGCCCGCTCTGGTGCGTCGCGGTGGGACGGTTTCACTCTTCGGCGGACTTCCTAGCGGAACGACGGTTACGTTCTCTTCCGAACGACTCCATTACGACGAGATCCGCGTGATGAGTCCATTCCACTTCACGCCGCGCGCAGTCCGAGCCGCGTACGATCTGCTGTGCGAACGGCATTTTGATCTCTCACCGCTCGTCACGCACTCGTACCCGCTCGACGATATCGCTGCCGCCTTCGAATGCTTGGACAAAGGCGATGGATTGAAGGCATGCATCGAGCCTTAGCCCTTGTCCTTTCGAGCGCAACGAGCGTAGCTCTTGTCATCCCGAGCGAAGTCGAGGGACCGCCACGATGAAATGCGCCGTGTTGTACGACGTCGGCGACATCCGCATCGAGGAGCGCCCGGTGCCGACGCTTTCCGAGGGCGAACTGCTCGTGAAGACTCGCGCGGGCGGGATTTGCAGCGGCGACGTGATGGGATGGTACGTGCGCAAGAAGGCGCCGCTCGTCTTCGGACACGAGCCGGCAGGCGTCATTGCATCCGTCGGTCCCGGTGAAGCGCCGTCGCGACGATGAAGGCCGGCCCTTCGCACCCGGCGACCGCGTCTTCGTGCACCATCACGCGCCCTGTTTTGCCTGTGACGCCTGCGGGCGCGGCGACTACGTGCAGTGCGAGCGCTGGCGAGCGAGCAAGATCGATCCCGGCGGCATGGCGGAGTACTTTCGCGTGCCGTGTGGCAACGTGCGCGACACGCTGCGTCTTCCCGATGCCGTCTCCTTCGAGGATGCTTCCCTCGTCGAGCCGCTGGCCTGCGTCGTGAAATCGCTGCGCCGCGGCGGCGTGCGTGCCGGAGATGCGCTGCACGTCATGGGGCTGGGCGTGATGGGGCAGCTGCACGTCCTGGCCGCGCGCGCGCTCGGCGCGCGCGTCTTTGGGAGCGACTTCAACGCCGATCGACGCGCGCTCGCAGAGTTCAACGGCGCGAGCACGACGCACCCGGATAGTGCGCAAGCGGGTGCCGACGTCGTAATCTGTGGCCCGGGAACGCCGGAGGCGCTGCGCGCGGCGCTCGAACTCGTGCGCCCCGGCGGAACCGTGGTGATGTTCGCGCCCCTCGATCCGAGCGCACCGCTCGCGCTCGATGCCGAGCGTCTTTACTTCAAAGATCTGCGGCTCGTCGCGAGCTACTCCTGCGGTCCCGACGACACGCGCGAGGCGCTCCGTCTAATCGCGAGCGGCGTCGTCGCCGCGCAGAAGGTCGGCGCGGTGACGTTCACGCTGGAAAAGATCGGCGAAGCGCACCGCGCGCTCGCCGAGGCCCGGATCGTCAAGCCGATCGTCGTCTTCGAATAACGCTTACGGGGTTTTCGGAACCGATACCAAGAGCACGAACGAGGCGACGAAGACCCAGAGCGCCGAGAGCGCCGGCGCGACGATCGCACCGAGACCGGAGATCGAGTACGCGGGATTCGTGGCAAAGATCGTGAGCGTGTAGAGCAGATCGACGATGAAGATCAGGTAGCCGAACAGGTTGAGCCATCCGGGAAGCGCGCCGCTCCGGCGCGCCGCGTTGGCGCCGGCGAAGGCAAGCATCGCGAAGGCGCCCATGCCGAAGACGAAGAGGACCAAGTCGACGACGTAGAGCGTCGCGAGGTCGGTGCCGGGGTTCATCGTCAAGCCGGCCTGCAGCGCCGAGCTTGCAACCACCAGCGCGGCCCAGACAATCGCACCGGCCGCTCCCCATTGCAGGAGGGCGCGGTCGGTGCCGTCGGGCTCGCGTAAGTAATCGAACAATCCGTAGGCAAACCAGAGGATGAAGGCCACGGCGGGCAGGGAGATCCACGCGCTGATGAGCAGCGCCATGTGGTGAGTGGCGCCGTAGGTCGTGATCGTCGCCGAACTCGAACCGGCTGAGGGAAACTGTCCCGGGATCACGCCCGAGGCCGCAAAGAGCACCGCGCCGAGGATTCCGGAGTAGGCGGCGGAGCGTTCCATATGACGATTGTGCATGTCACCTCCGAGAAAAGTGCGTAGCCAAGGCTTTTCCCCGCCCGCTATGGTTCCTCCACGAGCAGCGGCGGCGTCGGCTGCGGTGCCAGCACGACGTCATCTTCGCGGGTCGTTACGCGCCACGCGATGACGAGCGCGATCAGCATCAGCAGCGACGCGAGGAACCACGGTGCGCCCTGCAAGTGCAAGGAGCGCCACGGGCCCAAGAACTGAGCGAAAACGACCGCGAAAAGCCCGGGGCCGATCATCATCGCGACACCGCGCACGCACGAGAGCGCGCCTTGGAGTTCGCCTTGCTCTGATGGCCCGACGCGGCGCGAGAGCAATGCCAGGGCGGGCGGGCTGTAGATCGCGAGCGCGCTGACGACGATGCCGCTGATAAAGATGACCGCGTACGCGGTTCCGAGCATCGCGTTTGCGAGCGCGGCGAATGCCAATCCCAGCAGCAAGGTTTTCCGCTCGCCCAAACGCACAACGATCGGGCCGACGAGAAACGCCGACGAAATCGAGGAGGTAATGCCGACGAGCGCGAGCGAGAGGCCGATCTGCGCGGACGTCCAGCCGAATACGGCGATGCAATAGAGCACCCAAATCGTCGGATAGACCTCGTGCGCGATGAAGTCGGTGAACTTGACGGCGGTCAGCCCGTACAGCTCACGGTGGCGTCGCAGCAGGCGCAGGGAGCCGAAGGGATTTGCGCGCTTCCAATCGAGCGACGGCGTGCGGTGCTCGGGGACAAGTGATTCAGGAAGAACGACGAGGCCGTAGAGAAAGTTCAAGAGGCTGAAGGCGGCGGCCGCCCAGAACGGCACGCGCGCGCCGAAGTTGCCGAGCAATCCGCCGATGGCGGGACCGAGAATGAATCCTAAGCCGAAGGCGCTGCCGATCAATCCGAACGCCTTCGCTCGCTGCTCGGGCTCGGTGATGTCGGCGATATACGCGCTGGCCACAGAGATCGAAGCCGTCGCGCCGCCGGAGATGATGCGGCCGAGGAAGAGCCATGGAATCGAGGGCGCAAGCGCGATGATGACGTTGTCGAGTGCGGTCGCCGCATTGGAGATCAGGATCACCGGCCGGCGGCCGACGCGATCGGAGAGCATGCCGAGCAACGGCGAAAAGACGAACTGCATCGCCGCCCACACGATGCCGAAGATGCCGACGTACTCCGCCGCCGCTGCCGCACTGCCCGTGAACTGTATGACGAGCTTCGCAAAAACCGGCGCGATCATGCCCAGGGCGAGCATGTCGAGCATGATCGTCACGAAGATGAAGACGATTGCGCCTTGCCTCGGTTTCGCGTCGCTCACGGCAACCGCGTTCCGCTAGCCCATCGTGCGCTTCATGAAATCATCGAAGAGCGGGACGGTAAACTCGTTATCTCCGTGATGAGGACTATAAATCATCCCTTTTCTGATAAGGCCGCTGCGAAGGGGGCCAAGAGAAGCGACCTTCACGCGCAATCGCGACGCGATGTCCCCCGAGCGCACCGAACCAGGCGAAAGCTCCGCCATGGCTTTCAGATACGCACGCTCGCGCGGAGTCAACCGATCAAAACGCACCCGAAAGAATCCTTCGTCGAGGCGTTCCAAGACGAGTGGCGCCACCCCGTCGATATCGGTTCTCTGGATCGGAGATGCATCTGCGTGATTCCACGCGTGGTACGCCCACTCTTGAATGAAAAATGGATAGCCCTTGGTAATCTCATAGAGACGCTTCAGCGCCTCGTCGTCAAAGTCAACCCCGAGTTTGAGGGCCGGCTCTCGAATCGCTTGGATCGCTTGATCAAGCGAAAGTGGACCCACGCTAGGATAATCAAACAGCCGCTCAGCATACGACTTCGCCGTTCCGGCGAGCGCCGGCAGCTGCGGGAGTCCTGTGCCTATCACGACGAGCGGCAACACCAATTGCGTGACGCGGTGTACCGCCATGATGATTGCTTCAAGCTGCTTGTCATCGAGGTATTGCACTTCGTCAATAGCAATCAGAATCGCTGTGGCCTGCTCTTTTGCCGCCTCGCCGAGTTTCACAAAGAGATCGATCAGGTCGACCTGAAGTATTCCGGAGTCAGCGGTTCCCTTCTCCGGGTCGACGCCAAGCTCTAGCGACAGGTCGGTAAGTCTGAACGTGAGCGAAAAACTCTTGAGCGCGCGCAGCGCGATCTTAACACCATTTGTAGCGCGAGCACTCGCATCCATCGAAAAGAGCATTGGGCGCAGTTGTGCGGCGAGCAGAGCGAGAAAATCGCCCGAGTCGGATGCCTCAAGTTGAGCGATCGAGAATCCCTGAGCTCGGGCCTCGTCAACCGCTCGATTGAGGAGTACGGTTTTTCCAACGCCTCGCAGACCAGTGGGAAGCAGATTTTTGGCGCTGTTGCCCCTGATCACGCGTCCCAATGTTACGCGGAAGCGCTCAAGGAGGGCATCGCGCCCCACGAGCGCCGGTGGCGGCGCCCCGGCATTGGGCGAATAAGGATTCAGGATTTCGTCCATTTTGTGGTAGTTTAGCATTGTTATGTCGTTATGCCAATGTTACTATAATATCTCTAGTGAACAGTAAACTGCCTATAGTAGGCCCAGCAAGATTGGGCCAAGCGGCCAAGTGCGTCGTCTTGACATCTGAAAAGTCCGGGCCTAGGCTGGAGGCGTGAAAAGCTTTGCCCGGCGGCTGGAGGCCGCCATGACCAGTGCGGGTCTCAGCGCCGCAGAACTCGCCGATCGAAGCGGGGTGACGGAATCCGCCCTCTCGCTGCTGCGGGCCGGTAAGCGAGAGCCGTCCTATCGGACTTTACAGCTGTTAACGGCGGTCTTGCAGGACCTGGCTCCGGCGCCGGAGTCCGGGCGTTCGCCCTTCGATTCCATCGAGGACGCTGTCGCCGATATCCACGCCGGCAAGATGGTCGTCGTTCTCGACGACGAGGATCGCGAGAACGAAGGCGACCTCGTCATGGCTGCGCAGATGATCACGCCCGGCGCGATCAACTTCATGCGGCGGCACGGCGGTGGCCTGATCTGCGTCCCGATGCCGGGAGCGCGGCTCGAGGAGCTGCAGATTCCGCAAATGGTCAACGACAACACGGCGGTGCATGAAACCGCTTTCACCGTCTCGGTGGAGGCGCGCGGTCTCACGACCACCGGCATCTCGGCGCACGATCGTGCGGCGACGATCGAGCGGCTCCTCGATCCGGAGGCGAAGCCCTCGGATTTTCTGCGCCCCGGCCACACCTTTCCGCTGCGAGCGCGCGAGGGCGGCGTGCTCGTGCGGGCGGGCCAGACGGAGGCCGCCGTCGATCTCGCGCGCCTCGCCGGTCTCTATCCCGCGGGCGTCATCTGTGAAATCATGGCCGACGACGGAACGATGGAACGTCGCGATGGACTGCGGGCTTTTGCCGATCGCCATAGCCTGCGTCTCATCACCGTCAAAGATTTGATCGCGCATCGAATGCGCAATGAAAAACTCGTCAGGAAGATCGCCGAGTTCGAGCTTCCGACGACGACCGGCAACTGGCGCGGCGTCGCCTATGAAAACACCATCGACCAGAGCACTCACGTTGCGCTGGTCATGGGCGAGATTGGCGACGGAAAGGAGTTGCTCGTGCGCGTGCACTCCGAGTGTCTGACCGGCGACGCGCTGCACTCGATCCGCTGCGATTGCGCCGCGCAGCGGGACGGCGCGATGGCGATGATCGCCGCGGAGGGTCGGGGCGTCTTTCTCTATCTGCGGCAAGAAGGCCGGGGCATCGGCCTCGCCAACAAGCTGCGCGCCTACGAGCTGCAGGACCGTGGTGCGGACACCGTCGAGGCGAACGTCGCGCTCGGTCTGCCGGTCGACAAGCGCGATTACGGCATCGGATCGCAGATTCTCTACGATCTCGGGGTCCGGGAGATGCGGTTGATCACCAACAACCCGAAGAAAATCTTCGGCCTCGAGGGCTATGGCCTCAAGATCGTCGATCGGGTGGCGATGCAGACGGTTCCGACGCCGCACAACGCGAGATATATCGAGACGAAACGCACGAAGCTCGGCCACATGCTCGACGAGCACGCGTCATGAAAAAGGAGCGCGGCGGAGGAATCGCCGCCCCGAACTGCACCGGAAAACGCTTTGGGATCGTCGCCGCCCGCTTCTATCGCGAATTGAGCGACGCGCTCGTGAGCGGCGCGCGCAATGCGCTGCGTGACTGCGGCGTCCGGGACGAAGACGTGTTCGTCTACGACGTTCCCGGATGCTTCGAGATTCCGCTCGTCTGCCAAAAGATCGTCGACGGCGACCGATTCGACGCGCTCGTCGCTCTCGGCGTCATCATCCGAGGGCAGACGCCGCATTTCACCTACGTTGCCGCGGAATGCGCCCGCGGGATCATGGACGTGCAGCTTGCAACCGGCATGCCGATCGGCTTCGGGGTCTTGACCACCACGACGCGGGCGCAAGCGGAGGAGCGTGCCGATCCCGAACGCGGTGACAAGGGCTACGAGGCCGCCTTCGCGGCGGCGGTGCTGACGGTCACGCCTTCGGACCTGCCGCGGGCCGGTTTTCGAACCTGAAGGGATTGCGATGCCCGGGTCGCATATCAGGCTTCCTCGATCACCGACGTGGAGGCTCGATTCCCTTGGAAGACAAGATCCTCACTTGTAGAGACTGCGGAAACCAATTCGTCTTCAGCGTCAGAGAGCAGCAATTCTTTGCCGAGCGGGGCTTCGCGAATATGCCGGCACGCTGCCGCGATTGCCGTCAAGCGCGCCGCGCTCACAACGCGACTGCCGACGGTACGACGCGAGGCACGACGCGACCGAGCTACGATGCCGTCTGCGCCACCTGCGGCGTCAACACGACGGTGCCGTTCCGCCCGCGCGGTGACCGACCCGTCTATTGCCGCGACTGCTACGCCACCCGCGTTCCCGCCGGCGTCTAACGCGCCGCTTCCCGCGGCCGTCGCCTGGAGCGGCGACGCAATAACCTACCTCGACCAGCGCGCGCTGCCGTTCGAGGTGCGGCTCGAATCCGCGCGCACCGTCGACGAGATCGTCGGGGCGATCGAGAAGCTCGCCGTTCGCGGCGCGCCGTGCATCGGCATCTTTGGTGCGTACGGCGTCGCACTGCTGCGGCAGTCGATCCCCGACGATGCCGCCTTCGCTGCGGCTGCGGCTCGGGTCCGCGCCGCGCGCCCGACGGCGGTCAACCTCGGCTGGGCGGTCGATCGAGTCCTCGTCGCCGGCGACATGCTGGCCGAGGCGCAGGCGATCCATCGCGAGCAGGAGGCGGTGGATGAGGCGATCGCTCGGAACGGCCTGGACTTGGTTCCGCAAAGAGCGCGCGTTCTCACGCATTGCCATACGGGGCCGATTGCGACCGGCGCGGGCGGCACCGCGCTGGGCATCGTGTTGGCTGCCCAGCGCGCAGGGAAACATCCACACGTGTATGTCGGCGAAACGCGCCCGCTGTTGCAGGGAGCGCGCCTGACCGAGTTGGAGCTGCGCCTTGCCGGCGTCGATGCCGTCCTCCAGGTAGATGCGGCGGCGGCCGTGACGATGGCGCGGAAGAAGATCGATCTCGTGCTCGTGGGGGCGGACCGCGTGGCGCGTAACGGCGACACCGCGAACAAAATCGGAACCTACGCGCTGGCCGTGCTGGCCGCGCACCACGGGATCCCGTTTTACGTCGCGGCGCCGCGTTCGTCGTTCGACTTCGCCCTAGAGAGCGGTGCGGGCATTCCCATCGAGGAGCGAGATGCTCGCGAGGTGACGTCGTTCGGGGGCGCACGCGTCGCGGAGGAATCGGCACAGGTGTTCAATCCCGCGTTCGACGTCACGCCGCGGCATCTCATCACGGCTTTCGTCACCGAGTTCGGCGTCGTGCGGCCGCCGTATCACGAAAGCATTCCCGCGCTCGAGAAAATGCGTGAAATACTACGAGTTTCTCGATAAGGCGCCGACGATTGGGCGGCTCGTCGTCGTCGAGGGAAACGAGCGCCTTCTCGCCGAGCGCGCGCTGGACGCGATCCTCGACCGGCTGCTGCCGCCCGAGGTTCGCGACTTGAATCTGACGCGGATCGCGC
Source organism: Vulcanimicrobiota bacterium (assembly GCA_963838895.1). Classification (GTDB taxonomy): domain Bacteria; phylum Vulcanimicrobiota; class Vulcanimicrobiia; order Vulcanimicrobiales; family Vulcanimicrobiaceae; genus Tyrphobacter. Next base: position 461,296 of record CAWIST010000002.1, on the reverse strand, counting down.
CCGCGGACGTCGGTGACGCTGCGTGCGTGCGCGAGGCCGTGGCCGCGATGCCGTTTCTAGCCGAGCGACGGGTGGTGATCGTCACGGAGGCACAGACGTTGCGCGCGCAGGAGCGCCGCAGCCTGTGGGAAGCCGCGCAAACGGCGCCGGAGGGCAACACGCTCGTTCTCCTGGATCTTCTCTCGCCGCGTTCGCAGCGGCCGCAATCGCTTGGCTCGCTCGCGGGCCGCGCCGCGCTCCGCATTGACACGACCGCCGACGTGGAGACGCGCCGCCGTTTCGTCGACGAGACGCTTCGCGCGCTCGGTGCCAAAGCAGAGCCGCGCGTCGCCGCCGCGCTGATCGAGAGCAACGCCGATCTCGGCGCCGTCCGCAACGATCTCGAGAAACTCGCGCTGCTAGGAAAGCGGATCACGCTTGCGGATCTCGAGCGCGAGAGCCTGACTGTCGAGGATCCGAAAGCCTATCGCTATGCAAGCGCATTGGTCGAAGGGAAAACGGCAGCCGCGTTCCAGATCGCCGAGGAACTCTTCGCGCTCGATCCGCGCGGGGCCGCGATTCCGCTGCTATCGGCATTGGCGACCGAATGCGCGCTCCTCTGGGACCTGGCGCGCGTGGGCGGCAGCGTGCCCGCGCGCTTTGCATGGCGCGAGCGCACGTTGCGACCGATCGCGCGCCGCATCGGCGAGCGCCGGGCGCGCAACGCCTACGAGCGCGCGGTTCGTGGGGTCGAGGCGATCGTGACGGGGCGTGCGGGAAGCGACCCCGACGAATACCGAGCGCTGGTCGAGCGCATCAGCGCCGAGTGCGCGATGCTGGCGCGCGCGCGATAACTGATGGACTACGAACACTACGTATCGCCGTTCTCCTGGCGCTACGGGCGCGAGGAGCTTCGGACGCTCTTTTCGGAAGCCGAGCGCCGCAGGCTTTGGCGCGTCGTGTGGGTCGCGCTCGCGCAGGCGCAGGCCGAGGCCGGCCTCGTCAGCGCCGAGGAGCTGGCGGATCTTCGCGCTCACGCGCACGAGGTCGACGTCGCTGCGGCAAACGAGATCGAGCGCGAGACGCAGCACGATCTGGTTGCCGAGATTCGGCTCTTCGCGTCGCAAGCGCGTGTCGGCGGCGGGCGCATCCACCTCGGCGCAACCTCGATGGATATCGAGGACACCGTGGAGATCTACCGCGTGCGCCGCGCCCTCTCGCTCCTTGGAAAGAGCGTGCGCGCACTGCTCGTGCGCTTCGCGCAGCGCGTGCGCCAATACGCCGACCTCCCGTGCATGGGCTTCACGCACCTGCAACCCGCGGAGCCGACGACCGTGGGGTACCGCCTCGCGATCTACGCGCAGGACCTGCTGCTCGACTTCGAGCACCTGCGCTTCGTCTTCGAACGCGTTCGGGCAAAAGGGTTGCGCGGGGCAGTCGGGACGAGCGCGTCCTACGAGGCGCTCCTTCGCAGCAGCGGCGCCTCGGAGGAGATGGAACGGCGCGTCCTCGAGCGTTTTGGAATCGAGGCCCGCGACGCCGGCAGCCAGGTGTACTCTCGCTCCCTCGATTACATCGTGCTCTCGGCGCTGGCGGCCTTGGGCGCCTCGCTTTCGAAGTTCGCGGCCGACGTCCGCATCCTGGCCGCACCGCCGTTCGGTGAGTGGGCCGAACCCTTCGAGCCGGGACAGGTCGGCAGTTCGGCGATGCCCTTCAAGCGTAATCCGGTGTTGTGCGAACGCATCGATTCGCTCGCCCGCCTGCTGCCGGCGTACGCGGATGTTGCGTGGCAGAACGCCGCGAACAATTATCTCGAACGAACCCTGGACGACAGCGCGAACCGTCGCACGATCCTCCCGGAAGCGTTGATCGGCAGCGACGAAATCCTCTCGCTCGCTTATCGGGTGATCGACGGCCTGCACGTCGAGGAGCGGCGGATCGTCCAGAACCTCCGCACGTACGGCCCGTTTGCCGGCACCGAGGCCGTGATGATGGAGGCGGCGCGCATGGGCGGCGATCGCCAGCGTCTGCACGAAGCGATCCGTCGTGCGGCGATGCTCGCGTGGGAGGCGCTCGAACGCGGCGAAGACAACCCCTTGCCGCAGTTGCTGACGGAGGAGCCCGAGTTGACCGCGCGCATCGACCCAGCCGAGATTCGTGGCCTTTTGAACCCGAGCCGATATGTGGGCACTGCGCCCGCGCGTGCGCGCCGCGTCGCCGAGCGTATCGACGCGCTCGGTGGATTTCCCGAACAGCCGGAGGTGAGGGCGTGAAGAAAGGAGCCGAGGTCGCGCGCGGCAAGACGAAGATCCTCTACGAATATCCCGGCCAACCCGAGCAGCTCGTGGTGAGCCAGATGGATGCGATCACCGCGGGAGACGGCGAGCGACGGGACGTGATCGCCGGAAAGGGGCGGCTTGCGGCGCTGACGACCGCGCGCATCTTCCGCATGCTCAACGAGTGCGGATTGCCGACCCACTATCTGGCGGGCGGCGAGGACGAGGACGGCAACGAAATGCTCGTGCGCCGCTGTTCGATGATCCCGCTCGAGGTGGTCGTTCGCGGCGTCGTAGCGGGTTCGTTCGCGAAGCGCAATCCCGCGCTCCCTCGCGGTTCCGTGCTCTCCCCGCGCGTCGTCGAGTTCTTTCTCAAGGACGACGAGCATCACGACCCGATGATCTCGCCGGATCAAATCGAAGCGCGCGGCATCGCGTCCCCCGAGGAGATCACGACGATGGCCGATCTTGCCCGTGCGGTCTTCGGCCGCCTCGCGCAGGCATGGCAGCGTCGCGACGTGATGCTCGTAGACCTGAAGGTCGAGTTTGGGCGCGTCACCGGCGGCAAAGGGCGGAGCATCGTGATCGCCGACGTCATCGACAACGATTCCTGGCGTATCTGGCCGAACGGACGGGAAGATGCGATGCTGGACAAGCAGATCTATCGCAATCTCGATCGGCGCGACGGCGAGGCGCTCGCACGGGTGAAGCGCGCCTACGAGGAAGTCGCGGAGATGGTCGCCGGCTTCTCGGCAGATGGTTGAGGCGCCGCATTCGGCGTTGAGTGCTGCCGAGCGGCGGCAAATTGCCGATGCGCTCGGGCGTGAACCCACGACGGTCGAGTTGCGCGCGTTCGATGCACAGTGGAGCGAGCATTGTAGCTACAAGTCGAGCCGCCGCCACCTTCGGCGCTTACCGGTCCAGAGCCGGGACGTCGTGCTGGGGCCGGGAGAAGATGCGGGAATCCTGCACCTTGGGGAACACGAAGGCGAACGGTACGGCGTCGTCGTCGCGCACGAGTCGCACAATCATCCATCGCAGGTCGTGCCCTTCGAAGGCGCGGCCACCGGCGTCGGCGGCATCGTGCGCGACGTACTCTGCATGGGCGCACAGGTCGTCGGCATCGCCGACGCGTTGCGCTTCGGTGACGTTTCGAAACCGGATTCACATGAGCGCCACGTCGCGCAAGCCGTGGTCGACGGCATCTCCGAATACGGCAACGCGATCGGCGTGCCGAACCTCGCGGGAGACGTGTATTTTCACGAGGGATTCAACGAGAACTGTCTCGTCAACGTGATCGCGCTCGGCCTTGTGAAGGAAAGCGAGATCGTTCGCTCCTTCGCGCCGCCGCAGAGCGCGGGCTGGCCGATGCTCTTGGTCGGGAAGGCGACGGATGCCAGCGGTTTTGGCGGCGCTTCATTCTCGTCACTCTCGCTCGACGTCGAAAACGAAAGCGTCAACAAGGGCGCGGTTCAGGTTCCCGATCCGTTCTTGAAGAACGTGCTGATGCGCGCGACGTACCGGGTCTTCGACGTTTTGCGCGAGCGCGGCGTCACGGCTGCGTGCAAGGATCTGGGCGCCGGCGGGGTGATGGGCTGCAGCGCCGAGATTTGTGCGGCCGGGGGGTTTGGCGCTCGCATCGATCTCGATCGCCTCAACGTTGCGCAAGAAGGCCTGCCTCCGGAAGTATTAGCGGTCGGAGAGACGCAGGAGCGGATGCTCTTCGTAGTCCCGCCGCAAGTGGCCGGCGAAGTCATGCGCATCTACAACGAGGAGTTCTCGCTCCCGCAGATCGCCTACAATGCGCGTGCGGTGATCGTCGGCGAGGTGACATCGGAGAAGCGCTACGTGCTCACGCACCACGGCAAAACCGTGATGGACGTGGACATCGAACTGCTCGCGACGCCGCCCGAACTTCTCATCCCGAGCGAAGCGAGCGGAGTCGAGGGACCGCCACCGGGAAGTGCGCCGAACCTTGTCATCCCGGGCCCTTCGACTGGAGCAACGCTGCGCGTTGCTCCGCTCAGGACAGGCTCCGTCGAGGGACTGCCACCGGGAAGTGCGCCGAACCTTGTCATCCCGGGCCCTTCGACTGGAGCAACGCTGCGCGTTGCTCCGCTCAGGACAGGCTCCGTCGAGGGACCGCTACCAGGAAATGCGCCGAACCTTGTCATCCCGAGCGCAGCGAGCGAAGCGAGCGGAGTCGAGGGACCGCTACAACGACTTGCGACGCTTCTGTCGTCGCTCGACGGCTGCTCGCGCGAACCACTCTATCGACGGTATGATAGCGTCGTCCGCGGATGCACGGTGATTCCACGAGGGTACGCGGACGCGGGCGTCATCGCCCCCATCCCCGGCTCGCCGTTGGGCGTTGCAGTCGCCGTCGCGGGCAATCCTCGCTACGGCGCGATCGATCCCCGCCTCGCCGCCGAGTACGCGGTGTTGGAAGCGGTGCGGAAGGTCGTCGCGGTCGGGGCGCGGCCGATCGGCCTCACCGATTGCTTGAACTTCGGAAACCCGAACGATCCGCAGCATTACGGCGAGTTCGTCGCAGCGGTGGACGGCTTGGAGCACGCCGCTCGCGAACTCGGTTTACCTTTTGTCTCAGGCAATGTCAGTTTCTATAATGAGAGTTCGTCTGGCAAAGCGATCCCCGCCTCCGCGATCGTCGCCTGCATCGGCGCGATAAGCGACATCGGAACAACGGTAGGGCACTCGCTGAAGCACGGCGCAGAACTCGTGTACGTCGGGCGAATGCAGCAGGCGATGGCGGGCGCTGCTGTCGGCGGGGATGGAGCAGCTTTGCTCTCCATCGATTACGAAGCCGAGCGGAAACGGATCGAAGCAGTTCTGGATGCCATATCATCGGGCGCTGTTTGTGCGGCAAAGGCCACCGGTGCCGGCGGCATGCTCCCCGCTGTAGCGGAGATGGCCTTTGCGTCGAGATTGAGCCCGGGACCCTGCTTGGAATGGCTCGATGCACACGAGCCGGACCTCGATGCGATGACTTCGTCGTTTGCCGAATCGGGCGGTTGGATCATCGCCCTCAGTCCTCTTGAACTCTTGGGCGTCTCTGAGTTGAACTGGTTCTACGACTTTGCCGTCGCTCACGGCTTAAGGTATCCTGAGGACTACCATAACCTCGGCTGCGCATTCGATGACGTGCAACTCTGCCTTCCGGAGGAAAAAGAAATCGATCTAGGCGATCTCTTCGATGCCTGGCAGAAACGCCTCGCCGAGATCTATCCATGAAGCGTATCGCCGTGCTGGTCTATCCGGGGACGAACTCTGAAGAAGAGACGTTGCGGTTGCTGCGCGATTGCGGCGGCGAGGCCGCACTCGTGCACTGGAGCCGGAGCGAGACGCTGCGTGGATACGATGCCTACGTCTTGCCCGGCGGCTTTGCATACGAGGATCGCATTCGCGCCGGTGCCGTTGCCGCGCGCGACGAGATGACGGAGGCGGTAGCCGAGGGCGCGAGAAACGGCAAGCTCGCGCTCGGAATTTGCAACGGCGCGCAGATCTTGCTCGAAGCCGGGCTCGTGCCGGGGGTTCGCGGCGACGTGAAGCCGGAAGCGGCATTCACGCACAATGCCCCGGCGCAGCGTTTCATCTGCAAGCGCGTGCACGTGAAGCTCGCGATCGAGCCCTCCCGCTGCGCCATCACGGCCTCGCTTCCGAAGAACGCGCTGCTGCCGGCGTGGGCCGCACACGCCGACGGGCGGCTCGCCGCACGCCCGGAGCAACTCGACGGAATCGCTGCGGGCGATTACGCGGCCTTCGTCTACGCGCACGCGGATGGAACGGTGGACGCCGCCGCGACTCCGAACGGCTCCGCTTTGGGTTGCGCCGCGCTCACAAACCGTACCGGAAACGTCCTCGCGATCATGCCGCACGTCGAGCGCGTCTATCCGCGCGCGCGCGGGGCGCCGCTGTTCGCGAGCTTCGTGAAAGCGGTGGAACGGGCATGAGCGCGAGCAGGGTGGTCGCAATTCGCCTGAAGGTCCCGGACAACACGGCTTTCACCGCGCTCGTTGCGTTGCAACGCCTAGGCGTCGAGGTTGCGCGCGTGCGACGCGCCGAGGTGTGGCTTCTCGACGATGCAGGTGAGGCGTCCACGCTCGTCCAGCGCGTCTGCGCCGATGAAACGATCTTCAATCCGCAGCTGCACGAGGTCGAATTGCGCCACGAGTCGTCGCCGCGCGCGGGCGAGCTATGGGTGCGCGAAGCCCCTCCTGCGGATAACTCGACGAGGATCGCGGGGGTGAAAGAAGCGAGTCGCGTGATTTCGTGGACATTGTCGGATTCACGAGATATTCCGGCGCCCCGGGCCGTGCTCGAGCAAGCCTGCGACGCGCTCCTCTGCAACCCCGCAATCGAAGAAGCGGAGTTTGGATGAGCTTTCCATACGCGATCGCGACGCTCGGCTCGCACTCGGCGCTGCAGATCCTCAAGGGCGCGCACGACGAAGGCTTCAACACGCTGGCGATCGCAAGCCGCGACACCGAGCGGCTCTACCGCTCCTTCGCGTTCGTCGACGAAGTGCATCGCGATCGAGCGTTACTCGCGACTTTCATGACGCTCATCGGGGAACTCGAACGCCGCAAGGTCATCATCGTTCCGCACGGCTCGTTCGTCGCCTACCTCTCGCTCGAAGAGCACAAGAAGCATGACGGATCCCGTACTTTCGGAAACAAGGCGGTGCTCGATTGGGAGGCCAGCCGCGAGCTGCAGCGCGAGTGGCTCACGCGCGCGGATCTCAAGTTGCCGCGGCAGTTCCGCAGCGGCGCGGAGATCGACCGCCCGGTGATCGTCAAGCTGTACGGAGCCGCGGGCGGCAAGGGGTACATGTTCATTCGTGACGCCGCAGACTTCGAAGCGCGGGCGGCGCGCCTGAAAGAGGCGTACACGATCCAAGAGTACATCATCGGCGTTCCGCTCTACATTCACTACTTCTACTCGCCGCTCGAGCAGCGGCTCGAGATCATGTCGATGGACCGCCGCTACGAAACCAACGTCGACTCGCTCGGGCGCATCCCGGCTGCGGCGCAGGAAGGCATGGACGTCGACCCGTCCTACGTCGTCGTCGGCAATCAGCCGGTCTCGCTGCGCGAGTCGATGCTCGCCGAAGCGCTACGCATGGGCGACGACGTGGTGCGCGTCAGCCAGGAGATCTGCGGCCCGAAGGGGCTCTTCGGCGCGTTCTGCATCGAAACGATCATCACGCCGGACATGCAGCTTCTACGTCATGGAGATCTCCGCGCGCATCGTCGCGGGCACGAACCTCTTCATCGACGGATCGCCGTACTCGTATCTCAACTACTCCGAGCCGATGTCGACGGGGCGGCGCATCGCGCGCGAGCTCAAGAACGCTCTGCTCACGAACAAGCTCTCGCTGGTGCTGGATGACTCGAGCATGCGGTAGTCTTGCAATGCGAAGCCTTGCGGTCGCACTGGTCTTTTTTGCCTGCGTGCTGCCCGCGTTGCGTGCGAGCGCGACGCTGGAGGTCGATCCGGCAGTGCTCTACGCGCAGATGAAGGATGCGTACGCGAAGGGCGACGCCGACGGCTGGACCTATGACGATCAAGTAGTACTATCTTTCGACGATCTTCAACGCCGGCCGCGCCTACTCGCTGCAGCGTCCGAACGATCCGGCGTACGGTGAACTGGCGACGCTGACCGTGCAGATCGGTGCGGGGCTGCACTACGATCCGCTCACTAACCACGATGCCGCAGTGTGGTACGTGCGCGAGGCATGCCTGTGGGTCGAGAAGAACGCAACCGACCTTGCGCTCATCTCCCAGGCACAGGCGCTGACTGAGCGCATCGACGCCGAGGACGGAAATCCGGAAACGCTTGCGCGCTTAGCCGACGCGGACGCGGTGGCGATCGCGCGGCAATTTCCGCACGACGTGCAGGCGGAACTGATTCCGCTCGAGGCGGACTGGCGGGCGTGGGTGCTTACGCACGATCCCGCTTGGCGTTCGCTCGCGCTTCGCGCGGGTCGCACAGCCGGATTTCCCGATTGCGAATCTGGAGGGTGCTTTTGCCGGCGATTTCGTCGATGCAGCCCAAAGCGCGGTCGCCAATGCGCCCGGCTACACGCTTGCCGATCGGACGAACGCGGCGAACATCGTTGCGCGCCTCAAACGCATCGGGAAGCTCGTCGTAATCGGTCACGCCACCGGCCTGCCGCACGACGTCTACATGACGACCCTGGCGCCCGCCGACGAGTATTTCGGCCCGTTCGGCATGTCGGTGCTCGGCATCGAAAACCAGATCAAGCACATCAACTTCATGCTCGACTACAATTACGGTAACCTCGAAAGCGACGAAGCGGTAAACATCTCGGTGGCCGTCGACGACATGCACGAGGTCTATCCGCGCGACCGCGACATGGCGAAGCTCCTGCTCGAATGCATCCAGATGCTCGGGCGCATGACGGCACCGGCGGCGACGCAGGAAGCGGCCCACCTGCGCGGCATCCTGACCGTCGAGTACCAGGACTCGCGGCAAGCCCAGCAGCTCCTCGGCGCGCAACCGTGAGGCGGCACGGGTAACCATGGATATCTCGATCGTCGACGCCACGCGGATCGCGCTCTGCTGCATCGGCAGCCACTCCGCGCTCGACGTGGCGGCCGGAGCCCGCGCTCAGGGACTGCGGAGCCTCGTGGTGACGGCGCGAGGCCGCGAGCGCACCTACGCGGAGTATTTTCGTCGAACGACCGCTCCGCTGCGCGGCTGCGTCGACGAGGTGCTCGAGTTGCAGGACTTTACGCAGATTCTCGACGACGAGGTGCAGGAGCGCCTGCTCGCGCAAAGCGCGATCTTCGTCCCGAATCGCTCCTTCGAAGTTTACCTGCATCAGCGGTTCTCCTACGACGAGATCGAACGCCGAATACGGGTGCCGTTTTTCGGGAATCGGCATCTGCTGCGCGCCGAGGAGCGTGACGAGGCGGAGAACCAGTATGCGTTGCTGGAGCGTGCCGGGATCGCGCACCCGCTGCAATTCCATAAACCGGAGGAGATCGATCGCCTCGTGATGGTCAAGGCGCCGCATGCGCGCGTCACCTTCGAGCGCGCCTTCTTTCTCTGCTCCTCTCCGCGTGAGTACGCAGAGACTGCGACCCGGCTGATCGGCGACGGAAGCCTTACCGAAGAAGGCTTGGCCGGCGCGGTCATCGAGGAATATCTGCTCGGGCCCTCCATCAACCTCAATTTCTTCTATTCGCCGCTGCTTGGGGAGCTGGAGCTGCTCGGCACCGATACGCGGCGGCAAACGAATCTCGAAGGGCTGCGCAACGTGCCGCCGGGGGCGTTCGAGGCGGTCCGGGCGGTCCCGATGCGTCTCGAAGAGGCCGGGCACATTGCGGCGACGCTGACGGAATCGATGCTCGAGGCAGCGTTCATCATGGGCGAAGCCTTCGTCAAGGCAGCGAGCGAGGCGAGACCGCCCGGCATCATCGGGCCCTTCGCGCTGCAGTGCGTGATCGTCGCCGGGCCGCCCAAGGCGCTCGTCTGCTATGATGTCTCACTGCGCATCCCCGGCTCGCCCGGCACGCGTTTTACACCGTACTCGGCCTATCGTTGGGGGCGCGACCTCTCCGTCGGCGAACGCATCGCAATGGAAGTAGTCATGGCTCGCGACGCGAACCGGCTAAGCGACATTCTTACATAGGGGGGTCCCGCGCGGCGAAGTCCGCGTGGGGGCGCGCAGCGGAGTTGAAGCCGCGAAGCGGCGAAAGCGAAGCGAAGCGCCGGGCGGCGCGCAACGTGCGCCGCCATTTGAAAGGGGGTTGATATGGTCACGGGGGAATTGAAGGAGCGCGCCGGTGCGGTGACGTTCAAGGGCGAGCCGAAGACGCTGGTCGGCCCGGAGTTGCACGTCGGGGACGCGCTTCCGAGTTTCCGCCTGTCGGCGGCGGATCTCTCAACCGTCACACCTGAGACGCTGACCGACGGAGGGAAGCGCGCGGCGCTGCTGATCGTCGTGCCGTCGCTCGACACCAGTGTCTGCTCGCTCGAATCTCAGACGTTCAACGCGCGCATCGGTGAACTGCCCGCCGGCGTCGTCGCGTTCGTGGTGAGTCGCGATCTGCCGTTTGCGATGGGGCGGTGGGCGAAGGAGCAGGGCGACGTCAAGCTCCAGATGCTCTCGGATTATCGCGATCATAGTTTCGGACGCAACATGGGGCTGGAAATCGAGGAACTGGGCCTTCTCGCTCGCGCGGTGATCGTCGTCGGCAAGGACGGGCGCATTCGGTATTTCCAACTCGTCAAGGAAGTGGCGAGCGAGCCGAATTACGACGAGGCGATCGCCGCAGCGAAGTCGGCATAGCATTCAACGGTGCCGGGGCTCGTCTGCATTCTCGACTTCGGCGCACAGTATAGCCAACTGATCGCGCGCCGAACGCGCGAACTCGGCGTCTACTGCGAGATCGTTCCGCTACGACACGCCGTGGAGCGCGCTTGCGCCGCGCGCATCCGCAGGCGATCATTCTGTCGGGCGGCCCCGAGAGCACGCTCGTCCCCGAGGCGCCCCGACGCGGATCCGCAGCCATTCTCGCGCAGCGGGCGTTCCGATGCTCGGCATCTGCTACGGCATGCAGTTGCTCGCGCGCCACTTCGGCGCGCGAGCTCGTGAAGCTCGATCACGCCGAGTACGGCCCGGCGACGCTGCGACGTCGAAGCGCCGGAGTCGCCGCTCTTCGCCGGCGTCCCGTCGGATTCGCGAGTGTGGATGTCGCACGGCGATTCCGTCGTGCGAGCTTCCCGACGGGCTTCGCCGAGCTCGCGTCGACGGCGCGCTGCGACGTCGCCGCGATGGGCGACGCGGCGCGCAAGCATCTACGGCGTGCAGTTTCACCCCGAGGTCGTGCACACCGAGCACGGACGCACGATCCTTGCAAACTTCCTGCGCGGGATCGCCGGACTTGCCCGCCGACTGGGAGATGGAGCTCGTTCGTCGAACGCTGCGATCGCGGAGATTCGCGCGCAGGTCGGCAACGACGAGGTGATCTGCGCGCTCTCCGGCGGCGTCGATTCGGCGGTCGCCGCGACGCTGGTCGCTCGCGCGCGATCGGCGAGCAGCTCACGTGCGTCTTCGTCGATCACGGCCTGCTGCGCAAAGGCGAAGCGCAGAGCAAGTCGCTCGCAGCGTTTCGCGACGTGTTGCATCTCGACGTGCGTCGCGGTCGATGCGCGCGAGCGATTTCTCGAAGCAAGCTGGCCGGCGTCGAAGATCCCGAGCGCAAGCGGATCATCATCGGGCACGAGTTCATCGCGATCTTCGAAGAAGAAGCGCGCGAAGATTCCGGGCGTGCAAGCTATCTCGTGCAGGGAACGCTCTATCCCGACGTGATCGAGTCGAAGACGCCGGAAAGCAAGGCCGGCCACAAGATCAAGTCGCATCACAACGTCGGCGGCCTGCCCGAGCAGATGGAGCTTCGAGTTGATCGAGCCGCTGCGCGCGCTCTTCAAAGACGAAGTGCGCGAGCTCGGGCGCGTGCTCGGGCTTGCCGGAGGCGATCGTGCGCCGCCAGCCATTTCCCGGTCCCGGGCTTGGCGGTGCGCATCATCGGCGACGTCACGCCGGAGCGGCTGCGCGATCGTGCGCGACGCCGATGCGATCGTCCGCGAAGAGATCGACGCGCGCACGCGCTGGATCCGCATCCGTGGCAGTACTTCGCGGTGCTGACGCCGGTGCGCAGCGTCGGCGTGATGGGCGACGGCCGCACCTACGCGAACCTGGTCGCGATCCGCGCGATCACGAGCGAAGACGGCATGACGGCCGATTGGGCGCGCCTGCCGCACGAGTTGCTCGAGCGCATCTCGACGCGCATCGTCAACGAAGTACGCGGCGTCAACCGCGTTGCCTACGACATCACCTCGAAACCGCCGGCAACCGTCGAGTGGGAATAAACCGCTTGGTCATGCCATAGGTACCGTCAGGGTACTAACGGAAGTGATGGATGCCATGCTGAAGCCTGATCTGATCTCCGAGGATCGCGAGACCTCGAGACTACTCATCGTCGAGGTAAAGGAGTCCATTGCAGAGGGCGATCAGGACTTCTTCATGAGCCAACTTCGCTTGTATGCCGATGCACTTGGAAAGCCAAAAACTGTGTATTACGTACTTGTGGATGGAGAACGGATTCGATTCTATAAAGAATCAGAGCCTAAACCGCAGCCGCTGGCCGAGTTTAATACGCGAGATACGCTAAGACCCTACGCAGGCGAAGCGGTCAGCGGGCGGATGAGCGAGTTCCTTCTCGCGGGCATGACTCAAGCTTGGCTCAGGGACCTCACGACTCATTGGAAGGAGCAAAGCCCGCCCGGCCGCGGCAAGCTCGACGAGATTCCGGGGCTCCTCGATCTCCTAAGCAAAGCCGACGTGCACGTAGCCTAGCTGGTTTGCCGCGACTCTATATCGAAACCAACTATCTGATCAGCCGGTGCACGGGCCGAACGCCTCGGGCCCCTGAGCTTGTGTTGGCTCCGAAGGCTCTCGAGATAGCAATTCCGGCAGTATGTGTTATGGAGGCTCATAAGGCTTTTTCCAGCATCCAGAGCGCGAAGCGAGATTTCAAGAAGCCGTTCGAACAGGAAATCGGGGATGTGGGGCGCGACCCCGGCGTTCATGCCCAAAGTTTCAAACGCGACCTAGCGGCGGCTGATGCCGCGCTCACCGCGTACTTAGCCGAATTTGAGCAACGACTGCTTGACGCAGTTAGAGATACGCTTTCGAGAGCCAGGGTAATCGGATCATCGGCAGCGGTGCTGTCCCGACAGCTCCATAGCTACCTTTCCGAACCAACCGACGATATGATCGCAGCGTCCGTGATCGAGGACGCACTAAACCGCCACGATGACCCGATGGCCTTCCTTTCCGAAGATTTAGACTTTGCACAACCGTCGCTGGTCAATGCTATGCGCGAGGCCGGAGTGGAGCACTATGGCGATATAGACTCATGCCTTACCTGGGTCCAAAAAGTAGCCTAACGTGCGCGTCCTCGTCGTAGGAAGCGGAGCACGAGAAGACGCGCTCTCCTGGCGGATCGCCGAATCGCCTTCGTGCGAAGCGGTTTTTTCGGCGCCGGGAAATGCCGGTACGGCGGCACGCGGCGGAACGTGGGCGATTCCGGCCACCGACGGAAAGCAGCTCGCGCGGCGATGCGCGGAGGAGCGAATCGATCTCGCCGTGCTCGGTCCCGAAACGGCGATCGCGGCCGGCGTCGGCGATCGCTTGCGCGAGGCCGGCATTGCCGTCTTCGGACCCGATCGCTCGGCGGGACGGTTGGAGTCGAGCAAGGTGTTCGCCAAGCGCTTCATGCAGCGCCACGGCGTGCCGACGGCAAGGGCAAGCGTCGTGCATTCGCTCGACGCCGCGCTGCGAACGCTCGACCATCATCGCGGCAACGGCATTGCCGTCAAAGCAGACGGACTCGCGTCGGGGAAGGGCGTCGTCGTCGCGGCCGACCTCGACGCGGCGAAGGCGACCCTTTCGCAGTGGTACGGAGCGGGGCACGTCCCGGGCGGCGGCAACGCCGTTCTCATCGAGGAGCGTTTGGAAGGACGCGAGGTCAGTTTCTTCGCGCTCAGTGACGGCGAGCAACTGGTCCCCTTCGGTGCGGCGTGCGATTACAAGCGCGCGGGCGACGGCGATACCGGCCCGAATACCGGCGGCATGGGCGCCTATTCTCCACCGCGCGCATTACCGCAAGACTTCGAGCAGTTGGTGCGCGAGCGCATCCTCGAGCCCGTGCAGCGCGGCCTGCTCGCCGAGGGCGAACGCTACGTCGGCGTCTTGTACTGCGGATTGATGTTGACGCAGGACGGGCCGCAGGTCATCGAGTTCAACGTGCGTTTCGGCGATCCCGAGGCGCAAGTGCTGCTTCCCCGCATCGAAGGCGACTTCGCGCAACTGCTGTACTCCACCGCGACCGGTGCGTTGGATGGGCGGGTGGTGACCTTTTCGAGCAGCGCCTGCGTCGGCATCGTCCTGGCGACGAGCGGTTATCCGACGAAGGCGACCCCGCTGCAAGGTCTGCCCGTTGCGCTGGATCTCCCCAAAGATTGCCGAGTCTTTTGGGGCGCTTCGACCCTGCGCAGCGGTCATGCCGATGTCGCCGGCGGAAGAGTCCTCACCGTGACGGCGACGGACGGCGATGTCGAGCGAGCTCGCGCTCGTGCGTACGACGCGGTTCGCGCATTGGCATCGCAACTTGCGACGCGCGATCTTACCTATCGCACCGACATCGCATCGTAACGAGACGCTTACGTGCCGAAGCGTTCGGTGTAACGAGCGTTGGGAGCGAGAAGGATGCGTCCGTGCGGGTAGTCGAGATAAAGATCGTAATACCGTAGGAAATCCTGACCGAGAATCCCGTCGTAATCTTCCATTTCGAAAGTGGAGGCATTGTGCGTGAGATTGAACGGCCACGTAGCGAACGTCCATTGCGCTACGTTGAGCGGGCCGGTCTCCACCGCTTCGTACTGCACGAGTCCTCCAACGGCGCCGAACGCGCCGACGAACGGAAACGACGCTTCCATCTCTGCTCCGATGGCGCTTTGGGCGAGGGCCTCGGGATGCGCGCTCGCAAAGCTCGGGAATAAGACACTGCTGTCGGCGCCGGTATCGACGAGAAATCGCAGGTGCGAGGCCGATCCGATGCCGGCGGCAATGGCGGGAACCATGTCGTCGAGCGTGACTGGGATCGTAACGGCGCCGGCCGGCGGCGTAAAGGTCTGAGGATCGATCGCTTCGACGCTGCCGTTCGCATAGTCGACGTGCAGCACGACGGAATCGATGAAGTCAAAGCCGATCAGGCCCGCGACCGGAGTCTCCGCGTCCGCGAGGTCCGCGAAGGGCAGCGTCGTGACGTGGACGTTGTGCATCGCCAAGCCACCGACGGTCATCGACGGAACGGTGGCGTCCTTGTCGGTCGATGGGTAGCCGAGGGCCTGGATGATGCCGTCGTCGACGAAGATGCCGGCGGCGCCGGAGTCGAGTTGCAGGTTGACGGTGCGCGCTCCGATCTGCAGCGGGAGGATGACGCGGTCGCCGATGATCTTACCCGGAAGCGTGGAGCGCGGCTGCCCGAAAGAGACGATGCTTCTTGTTTGAGGGATGGCGATTTCTCGTGGGTCGACGGGCGCTCCAACCCGGACGTCGTTTACGTGCGTGTCGACCTCATGGCTTTGCAGGTACTCCCCGCGACGCACGTCGTCGATGGACAAGTGGATGTGCCAAGGCTGCGACAGCCCCAGCGTCGAGCGGTAATCGTCGTACGTGTATCGATCGGCGTGATCGGCATAGGACAGGACGTTTGCGTCGAGCACCCACGTGTGCGCGTCGATGTAGAGATACTCGAGGACGCCGCCCGGTGGGTCGACCTTGATGACGTACGCGTCGATCGGCTGCGAGATGCGGCCGAGCAGCGTAACACCGCGAACGGCTTGTGCGCCGATAGCAGCGCGTACTGCAGCCCGGTCGATCTCGACAGCGCGGTGGATGCCCTGCTCGATGACGACTTCGCCGTTCGCGTTCATGGACCAATCGCGGCCACCCAGCGAGCCGGAAGAGGTGCTCGTCGAGCCGATCGTTTCGTCGATGCGCTCGTCGTCGCCGGACCGAACGATCGATTCGAAGCCGGTGGTGTTACCGTCGTTCACGCTTCGATGCTCGATCAGCGTCTCCGGCGTCCCCGGTGCGCGGACGCCGAGTGCGCGGCGATAGGCGGCGAGTGCCGTTCTCAGGCTGATAGCGGGCGGCTGAATTCCGGCCGGCTGCGCGTCGGTGAGGCCGGAAACATCGGCGCCGGCCAAGGCCGGCAGCAGCGCGACGACCGCGGCGGTCGCGACCGCGAGACGGGCATCCTTATCCATGATGTACCATACGCAGAAGAAGATCGTTCGGCTTGACGATGATACGATTGTGCGGATAGTCGAGGTAGACGTCGAACCATTTCAAAAAGTCGAACCCGAATGCCGCATCGACCGGCCGATCTTCGCTGAAGCGTAGTGGGTAGTTCGTCGCAAGAATCATCGGCTGCTGAAAGTTCACGGAGCCGAAGTGGACGTTGTTGATGGCAGTTCTCCAAATCTCGACGGTCTTCCCGAATGACTCGTTGTCGGCAAACGGCAAGTCCTGCTGATAGTGCTGCCCATTCGCCGCGTTCGTAATGTCATCGCTATGCGCCGCGATAAAACTGCCGAAGACGGCCGAATGATCAAACTCGATCGCGAGAGCGACATCGTCGCTGATGGAGCTGCCGAGCTGCACCGACATGAAGGGGATCCCGCCATCCAGATCGAGCGGATAGACGACGCCGCCGGGCACCGGGTCCGCCGAATCGAAACTTTTTGAGGGCAGAAGGCTCAGCACACCCCCGTCATGGTACTCGATCTCGAAGACATTGTTTGCCAGGAAATCGTACCCGAGTACGCCGACGACCTTCGTATCGTTGCCGTGCTGAAAATTGTAAGGCATTGCGTCGACGACGAGATTCTTGTAAACCGCAGGACCGATCGTTGCAGTTGGGATCGTTGTATAAAACGACGCATCGCCTCCATTCGGGAGCCGGTCGACGTGCCCATATGTAGGGAGGCCGAGCTGGCGAGCGACGTCTTCGTCCAGAACGTTTTCACTGGAGAACGTATCGAGCATCATATCGAGTCCGCGTCCATTTACCATCACGCGTACGACGATGGTGCCGTCGTTGTAGATCTTCGCGGGAATGCGAAAACCGATCGAGCTATAGTTCGGGAGTTGAGATGTGCTGGGCGGCTGCACGAACTGTGACGCGTCGACTGGAACGCCGACCTGCATCGACGTGCGGGTATAGTCGTCGTCATACACGGAGGGTTGCCAATAGTCGTGGATGTGCCAAGCGCTCGTCATCCCGGCGGTGGTGCGAAAGTCATCGAACGTGGTGACGATCCGGTCCGTGCCGCGGAGGATCCATTCGACGCGAGTAATGAGGCCCGTCGTGACGTCGTAGAAGACCCATTCCGGATGCAGTTGGCCGGGGATCTTCACCCGGACGACGTACGCCGGATGGTTGCCCTGCGTGAGGCCGACGATGCTCGCGTCGTTTTTCGGGTCGGCCGCATCCTCATTCACGCGCTCGGCGAAGAAGCTCGTGTCGTCGATGTCCGTCGTCGGCGTGACGAAGCCGTTATAATCTCGGTGCCAACGCTTGCCGTTATCCTGTCCGAACTCCTCGACGAGCGGTCCCGCGGTAATTCTCGAATGATAGTTGGTCCCGGAGCGCTCGAGGTGCTCGGTTCCGATGATGCCGCTGTCGGTATACCGCCAGTCTTGGATCACGGTGTCCGGCGTGCCGACAGCAGGTTTTCCTATCGCTGCCTCGTGGGCGGCAAGGATTGTGGCGAGATGCGCCGTCGTCGGCGCTAGGTTGGCCGGCGGGGCGTCGATCGTTGCGTTGTCGGCGGCAACCGCCGACGCCGGAAGCGAAAGAAGCGATGCCACAAACGCGGCCCAGATCAAGGACAAGCGCATGAGTACCCCCCCTTTTAGCCATGATTCGCGCGAGCGGTCGCCCGCCCTCTGGCGAGGGCAGGCCGAATTTCTACGGCGGTGTAACCCTGGCTTAAGCGGAGCGCGTTGAAGTAGAAGATATGTATCGATACCAGAACCCGCCGCAGCTCGGAGCCGCGGACGTTCCCGCGCATTCGCTGCTCGCGCAGGTATTGAGCATCTCCGCGCTCGGCTTTTGCATCACCGGATCCGGCGCGTGGCTCTTCCAGGGACTCGCGCCGGGCGTCGGCCTGATCGCGATGCTCGTCGGCTTCGGGTTGCTCATCGCTACGATGGCCGCGAGGCGCAACGAAGCGCTCTCGCTCGTGCTGTTCTATGCGTTTGCGTTCTGCGAGGGCATCGGCATAGCGCCGGTGATCGGGATGTATGTGCAGAGCATCGGTCCGAGCGTGGTTTTCGATGCGGCGGTCACGACCGGCCTCGGGATGTTCGCCCTTGGTGCGGTCGTCTACGCGACCGGCCTCGATCTCCGCCGCTTCCAGGGGTACGTCACGTTAGCGCTCCTCGCGTTGATCGTCCTCGGCGTCGTCTCGCTCTTCGTCCGCTTCATCCACCCCGAGGTGTACGCGTACCTGGTGCTCGCGATCTTCACCGCCTACGTGCTGATCGACTTCGCGCGCATTCGCGCGGGCGGCGGCGGCGCGACGCCGGTGATGCTCGCGGTGAGCATCTACCTCGATGCGCTCAATATCTTCCTGGCGTTGTTGCAAATCTTCGGAGGGCGCCGCAGAAGTTAATGTGCGGCGTCACCGGCGTCTTCGCCCCGGGCCGTGACGCGGCGCGCCTGGCCTTCTTCGCGCTCTACGCGCTTCAGCACCGCGGCCAGGAATCGGCGGGCATCGCGGCCTCGGACGGCGCCGCATTGCGCTCGCACAAAGCGATGGGCCTCGTCGGGGCGATCTTCGACGAATCCATGCTTGCGGATTTGAGCGGGCATATCGCGGTCGGGCACACGCGCTATTCGACGAGCGGATCCTCGATCGTCGTCAACGCGCAACCGTTGCTCGAGCGCTCAGACCTCGGCGACTTCGCGTTCGCTCACAACGGCAACCTTACGAATACCGACGAGCTTCGAGCGCAACTTTCCTCCTCGACGATTTTCGATGCGAGTTCGGACTCGGAAGTGCTCGCGAAACTGCTCGTCGAGGGGCAAGGTTCGCTCACGGAACGGATCGGGCACGTGCTCGAGCGAGCGCGCGGAGCGTACTCCGTCGTGCTCTGCACTCGCGACGAGCTGTATGCCTTTCGCGATCCCTGGGGCGTGCGGCCGCTCGCGCTGGGGGCCTTCGATGAAGGCGGGTTCATGGTCGCCTCGGAATCCTGCGCGCTCGGTACGGTCGGCGCACGTTTCGTGCGCGAAATCGAGCCGGGCGAGATCCTGCGCATCGACTCGAACGGCGTCGAATCGCGGCGTTACGCGCACCAACCCGAGAATCCGGCCCTCTGTATGTTCGAATACATCTATTTTGCGCGGCCCGATTCCGAACTGGGCGGCCGAGCCATCTACCTCGCGCGCTACGCGATGGGGCGCGCGCTCGCGCAAGAGCATCCCGTCGAGGCCGACGTCGTCATGGCGGTGCCGGACTCCGCCGTGCCCGCCGGCATCGGTTATGCGGCGGAGAGCGGCTTGCCCTACATCGAGGGGCTGATCAAGAATCGCTATATCGGACGAACGTTCATCAGCCCCGATCAGCCGATGCGGGCCCGCGGCGTGCAGTTGAAGTTCAACCCGCTGGTCGAGAACCTGCGCGGCAGGCGCGTCGTCGTGGTGGACGACTCGATCGTGCGCGGAACGACGACGCCGCGGATCGTCTCGCTGCTGCGCGAAGCCGGAGCGCTGGAAGTGCATTTGCGCATTAGCTCACCTCCGATCAAGCACCCGTGCTATCTCGGCGTGGACATGGCGACGTACGACGAACTCATCGCGGCGAATAGCACGCTTGATGAAATTCGCAAGCATACGGGGGCAGATTCACTCGGCTATTTGAGCCTCGACGGCCTCATCACGGCGACGGGGCGCAAGCGTGAAGAGATGTGTTTGGGTTGCCTGACGGGCGCGTACCCGAACGTCCCCGCCTCGCATCACCCGCGCTACGGGAATCGGCGCTCGCGGACGTCTTCGGCGTAGGTGCGCAGTGATTCGGTCGCTATGCGCCCGAGTTCGGCGTAACGCTTCGCGAAGCTCGGTGAGTGCGCGTAGATGCCGAGCACGTCGTGCAACACGAGCACCTGCGCGTCGCAATGCGGGCCGGAGCCGATGCCGATCGTAGGAATCTCGAGCATCGCCGTGATCTCACGCGTGATCTCCGCGTCGACGACCTCCAGAACGATGGCATAAGCGCCGGCGGCCTCGATGGCTTTGGCGTCGGCGATGAGCCGATCGCGATGGGTGCGCATCTTGTAACCGGGCCCGAGGCCGGCAGTCTGCGGCGTGATGCCGATGTGTCCGACGACCGGGATACCGGCTCGCGCGATCGCGCGCACGCGGTCGGCTTCGTGGACGCCGCCTTCCAGTTTCACCGAACACGCGCCACCCTCTTTGACCAGGTGAATTGCGCTGCGGAGAGCTTCTTCGTCGCTGACTTGATACGAGCCGAAGGGCATGTCGACGATGACGTGCGCCCGCGTCGTGCCGCGCACGACCGCTTGCGCGTGATGGATCATCTGTTCGAGCGTCACGGGCGTAGTTTCGTCGTATCCGAGCACGACGTTGCCGAGGCTGTCGCCGACGAGAATCACGTCGATGCCCGCCTCCTCGGCGAAACGCGCAAACGGCGCATCATACGCCGTCACGAGCGGGAAGAGGTGCTTCGTCTTGCGTCGCTTGATTGCGCCCGCCGTGAGCCGGCGGAAGACGGCGGCCTTTGCGGGCTCGTACGGCCGCGCCTCGGAGGGAGCGGTCTTGGATTCTGATTCAAGCATGATGGGTTTCCTTCGAGGACAAGTTGTCGACCAGAGCGAGAAAGGCCCGAACGGGAACACCCGTCGGGCCCTTTGCCGACCAGGCGGAGCCGCGGTCGAGATAGGCCGTGCCGGCGACGTCGAGATGCACCCACGGCGTTTCGCCGACGAAGGCCTTTAGGAACGCGGCCGCGGTGCAAGTGCCGCCCGGGCGGCCGCCGGTATTCTTCAAGTCGGCGATGTCGCTCTTCATCTGCTCGGCGTAATCGTCGTAGAGCGGCATCTGCCAGTAGCGTTCACCGGTCGGCTTCGCTGCAGCAAGAAAGCGCTCGAGAAACGCGTCGTCGTTGGATAGTGCTGCGCTCGCGGCGTGGCCGAGCGCGACGACGCACGCCCCCGTGAGTGTCGCAGCGTCGACGATCCTCGTCGCGCCGAGCTTATTCGCGTAGCAGAGCCCGTCCGCGAGGATGAGGCGCCCCTCGGCATCCGTGTTGATGACTTCGATCGTCTTGCCGTTCATCGCTTTCACGATGTCGCCGGGTTTGGTCGCCCGCCCGCCCGGCATGTTCTCCGTCGCGGGAACGATGCCGACGACGTTGATCCGCGGCTTCCGTTTTCCGATCGCCCACATGGCGGCGATCACACCGGCGCCGCCGGACATGTCGTACTTCATGTCCTCCATGTGCTCCGCCGGCTTGATCGAGATGCCGCCGGTGTCGAAGGTGATCCCCTTGCCGACGAGCGCGAGCAGATCGTTGCTCGACGGGTCGCCCTTGTACGTCATCACGATGAACTTCGGCGGCTGCGCGCTTCCTTGCGCAACGGAGAGAAAGGAGCCCATGCCCTCGCTTCGCGCCCAGTCGGCATCGTGCACCTCGATCGCGATGCCCGCCTCTTTTGCGGCGCGCGTCGCCTCGTTCGCAAGAAGCGTCGGCGTCATGTCGTTGCTAGGCGTCACCGCGAGCCGGCGCGCGAAGTTGATTGCTTCACCAAGAATGCTGCCGCGCGCAACGCCCGCCTCGAATGCTTTCGCGTCCAAATCGCCTCGCAGCAGCATCGCGCCGCGGACCGCGAGGCGTTTCTCGGGCTGTGCTTGGTAGATGGATGTTTCGAAGCCACCGCTGATTGCGCCCTCGGCCAGTGCCGAGCTACAGGCTTCGGTCCCCGCCTTCGCTTCGCCGGGCAGTGCGATCGCGATCTCCTCGACTCCTTTACTGCCGAGCGCGCGAACCGCAGCGCCCGCGTAGCGGGCGAGCGCGGACGGCTCGAACGACGCTCGCTCCCCGAGCCCGACGGCGAGAAGGCGCCGGAAGGGCAAATCTTTGGCGTGGATCAGGACTGTCTCGGAGAGCTTCCCCTTTACCTCTCCGCTTTGCATTGCATCGGAGAGTGCGCCGCCCACCGCCTTGTCGGCCGCCGCCGCCGCACCGTCGAGGCGCCCGTCGGAAAAAACGGGGACGACGAGGGCACCGGCGCGCACGGTCTCGGGCGCATCGTAAACGATGCGAAGCTGCATGGTCTTCCTTTCGGAGGGTGAAAAGGTGTGCCCAGATGAGGGCTGGAGCGGCTTCGGCATGAGCGACGCGTATACCCGCGCCGGTGTGAACATCGCGGCCGCGAATGAAGCGGTCACGCGTTACAAGGCACTGCTCGAGCAGTGGCGGCATCCGTCGCAGCTCGACGCGATCGGTGGCTTCGGCGGATTGTTCCGCGTGCCCGGAGACGAGGGGCGCGCGCTGGTTGCGTCGACCGACGGCGTCGGGACCAAGCTGCTGATCGCCGCCGCGTTGCACCGGTACGACGGCGTCGGCGCCGACCTGGTGAACCATTGCGTCAACGACATCCTCGTGCACAACGCAACGCCGCTCTTCTTCTTGGATTATCTCGCGGTCGGACGACTCGATCCGGATGTCGCAGCGCAGATCGTCGGAGGCTGCGCGCGGGCATGTCGCGCCCATCACTGTGCGCTGCTCGGTGGCGAGACCGCGGAGATGCCGGGCGTCTACGATCCGGAGCACTTCGACCTCGCGGGAACGATCGTCGGATTGGTCGATCTCACCGACCTTCCCGATCCTTCGAGCGTCGAGCCCGGCGACGCGATCGTCGCGCTTCCGGCATCCGGACTGCACACGAACGGATACTCGCTGGCTCGCGCACTCATCGCGCGCGAGGAGTGGGAGCAACCGTTCGGCCTGGGCGGGAGTTACGCAGACGCCCTGCTCGCGGAGCATCCCTCGTACTTCGAAGCGGTCCGGGCGATTCGCGCGGTCGTGCGCGTGAAGACGATGGCGCATATCACCGGCGGCGGCCTACTCGAAAACGTTCCGCGAACGCTGCCGCCGGCGGTCAAGGCGATCTTCGAACAGGCGCGTTGGGAAATTCCCGCGATTGAGCGCGAGCTGATTCGGCGCGGCGCGCTTTCGCACGAGGAACGCTACCGGGCGCTCAACATGGGCGTCGGCTACACGCTCGTCGTTCCGCTGGCGGACGCGCTGCAGGCCGTCTCCGCGGCGCCGCGCGCAAAGATCGTCGGTTGGATCGAGGCGCGCCACGGCGAGGAGGCGCAGGTCGTCGTTCACCCGGCCCGCGAGTAGTGTCGGGGCCGCCTCTAGCAAATCTCTTGGTCGAACTCGACGAGCGCTTCGACGAGCGCGCGCGCGCGCAAGCGTTGGCCCGAATCGAAGCCGCCGGCCTCACGAGCGACGAGCGCGAGGGTGCGGAAGACGGAACGCTCGCGTGGATCGACCTTGCATTCGGCGGGACGTGGAGTTCGGAAGCATTCGCAGGCGCCAACGTCGTCGTGCGTCGCGGCGGCGAGCCGGTCGGTTTCGCAACATACGACGCGCGCGGACTGCGGTTTGCGTGGCTGCGCGGCATGGGCGCGCAGCCGGAGGTCGGGCTCTTCGGACCGATCGGCATCTTGCCGGAGATTCGCGGGGGCACGATCGGTGCGGCGCTGCTGGCGATCGCGCTCTGCGGATTGCGGCAACGCGGCTACGTAAGCGCGCTGATTCCGGCGGTCGGAGCCGAGAGACTCGCTGCGTTCTATGAGCGATGCGCCGGCGCACGCGTCGTGGAGCGCTTCGAGCGGTCGCTCTGGACTGCTCGCCGATATCGCACGGTCGTGATGGCATCGGGAAACGGAAGCAACTTCGCAGCGGTGGCGGATGCGGTGCACGCGGGACGTTTGCCGCTCGACCTGATCGCGGTCGTCAGCAATCGCTCCGCCGCGGGCGTCATGGCGCGAGCGCGAGCCGCGAGCGTCTCCGACGTCAGCCTGGGATGGAATCGCAGCGAGGAGCCGCGGGAGAGCTATGACGAGCGGTTGCGCAACGCGGTTCTGGATCTCGAACCCGAGCTGCTGCTGCTGTTGGGGTGGACGCATCTGCTCGATGCGCGCTTCGTGGCAGCGTTTCCGGAATTGTTGAATCTCCATCCGGCGTTCTTGCCGCTCGATCCCAAACGCGACGAGGTCGGCATGCCCGACGGCACGACCATCCCGGCGTTTCGGGGTCCGCATGCGGTGCGCGATGCAATCGCTAAGGGAAGCCGCTGGATCGGCGCGACCGTGCACCGTGTCACAGCGGATGCGGACCGGGGCCCGGTGCTGGCGCGGCTTCCGCTGTCGTTGCAACCTGGAGAAGAAGAACCGCACGCGCTCGAGCGCCTTCATGCGGTCGAGCACGTGCTCGTTCCACGCGCGGTGATGCGTTGGGTCTACGAACGCTAGAAAATCGAACCGGAACCGGGATGACGGCGGCGGCGGGGCGAAGCCGACTCGACCATGTCCGGGCACTCGAAGTACCACAATATCAAGCTTCGCAAGGGTAAGGCGGACGCACAGCGCGGCGCCCTCTTCACCAAGCTCAGCAAGGAGATTATCGTGGCGGCGCGCTCCGGCTCACCGGATCCGGAGGCGAACTATCGGTTGAAGATCGCGGTCGAGAAAGCGCGCGAAAACAACATGCCGCAGGAGAACATCAAACGCGCGATCGCCCGTGCCGCCGGGCAGGCCGAAGCGGTCGAGATCGAGGAGCTGCGCTACGAAGGCTACGGACCCCACGGCGTTGCGGTCGTCGTGGACGCGGCGACGGACAATCGCAATCGCACGGCCGGCGAGCTGCGCTTCCTCTTTTTGAAGCACGGTGGCACGCTCGGGGAGACCGGCAGCGTCGGCTGGATGTTCGACCCGGTGGGTATCGTCGAAGTCGATCCCAAGGGCCGCTCCGAAGAGCAGTTTACCGAAGACGTGCTCGTCGACGGCGTCGAGGATCTCGACTATGACGAATCCGGCTCCATGGTCTACACGCAGCCTGCGGCGCTCGCTGCGGTGCGCGACGCGTTGCGACAGCGGGGGTTGGCGCCTTCCGATGCGTATCTCGGGATGCGCGCGAAGACGAAGGTCGAGTTGCGCCGCGGCGAGTTGTCCGGGGCGTTGGCGTTTCTCGAGGCCGTCGACGAACACGAAGACGTGCAGCGACTTTTCAGCAATCTCGACCTGAGCGACGCCGCGCTGGCGGAGGTGCTCGCCTGAGCGTGGAGCACGAACCCTTCGTCGAACCACCGATAGAGCAGTCCGCGGAGCAGCCCGCGCACGAGCCCCAAGCGGAGCCCGAGCCGGAGCCTCTGCCGGAGTTGCTTCCGGTGTTGCAGCCCCGCCAAACCGAACGGCGGCGAATCGGATTGCACGACTATCTCCCGCGCGATTGGGTTTTCACGCTGGTCTTTGCGGGCTTCGTCGGGGTCGTCGTGTGGTTCGGTCACGCGATTCGTGATTTTCTCGTTCCGCCCGCAACCACCGTGACGGTGCCGTCGTTCGTGGGGAACTCGTTGATCGACGCGAACGAAACGCTCGCACGCCTAGGCTTGATGTCGCAGGTGGTCGAGCACCTGACCAGCGACCGCTACCCGGCAGACACGATCGTCAATCAGCAGCCGGCGGCAGGCACGCAGGTGCGGCAGGGACGGCAAATCTCGTTCGTCGTCAGCTCCGGCATCATCGCGCGCTCGATGCCCGATCTGCGGTATCAGTCGATGCGAGAGGTGAGGCTCGACCTTGCGCGCGCACATCTTCAATTAGGCAAGATCGCGTACGCGCGCAGCGACGTCGTCCCCGAGGGACGCGTCATCGAACAGCATCCGCAGCCCGTCGCCAACATCGTCGAAGGCGAGGTCGTCAACGTGACGTTGAGCCGTGGCGGCGCCTCGGCGCTGCGCGTCCCGAACTTCGTCGGCATGACGATCGACGATGCGCGCGACCTGGCGAGCCGCGACGGCATCACGCTGGGACAGATCGTGTGGACGCCGCTGGGCTTCTCGGGGCCTGCGCACGGCGTCATCGCGCGCCAGCGACCCGATCCCGATACGACGATCGCTCCCTTTGATCCGGTCTCGCTGCAGGTCAGCGCAGGGCCGTTCGAATCCGGCTACATCATTCGGCAGGTTCACGTGCTCGTGTCGATCCCCGTACCGGATCAAGTTCGACCCGGGGAGCAGATCCACGTGCGCCTCGTCGTTCACGACGCGACCGGAAGCTACAATCTCTACGATGCCTACGCGCAGCCGGGGCAGAAACTCGACTTCACGGTAACCGCGATCGGCACGTCGCTCGTGGACATGTACGTCGACAACGTGCTCGTCGGCGAGACTCGGCTCGGCGTCGAGCCGGCGGACGTCTATCAGGGGCACGCGACGACGACGCCGACGCCCGGAGACGGATTTTGACCAAGCTTGCGCCTTCGTTGCTTTCGGCCGACTTTGCCCGCATCGCGCAAGAGATCGCGAGCGTCGAAGCGGCGGGCGCCGCGTACCTGCACGTCGACGTTATGGACGGCCGCTTCGTCCCGAGCCTGACGTGGGGACCGAAGATCGTCGGCGATCTGCGCCGGATCGCGCAGCTTCCGCTCGATTGCCATCTGATGATCGAGGAACCGGAACGGCAGATCGACGCCTTTCGCAACGCGGGCGCCGATATCATGACGTTCCATCTCGAGGCGACCGCCCACGCGCAAGGCCTGCTCGGGCGGATCCGCGCGCTCGGCGCCAAGGCCGGAATAGCGATTTGCCCGCAGACGCCGGTCGCGCTGCTCGAAGATCTCATCGACGATTGCGATCTGGTGCTCGTCATGTCGGTGAACCCGGGGCGTGCCGGACAGCGCTTCATCCCGCGCTCGATGGAGAAGCTGCGCCAAGCGCGGGCGCTCATCGATCGCCGGAATCCGTCTTGCGAACTGGAAGTCGACGGCGGCATCGGCGCGGGTAATCTGCGCGAGGTCGTGGCAGCGGGTGCGAACGTTGTCGTCATGGGCTCGGCGATCTTCGACGGCGGCGATCCGGGCGACGCGCTGCGCCGCCTGCATTCGCTCTTGTGACCGATCGGCGGCTGCGCGAAGACGAACTCGTCGAACGGTTGCGCAGCGTCGTGGCAGAGACGGCGCATGCGGCGATTCGCCTCGGCATCGGCGACGACGCCGCGGTCTGGCAGCCTTCGCGCTCGCATCGCAGCGTGATCACGACGGATGCTCTGGTCGAAGGCGTCCACTTCACGCGGGAAACGATGTCGTTCGAAGACGTTGGATGGCGCACCACCGCCGCAAATCTCAGCGATTTGGCCGCGATGGGCGCGCGCCCGGTCCTCGCGACGATCGCAATGGGCGTGCCGCCCGACTCCGAACCGGAGCGGCTGGTCGACGTGTATCGCGGGATCTCGGCGTGCGCGAAGACGGCCGGGCTTGCCGTTGTCGGCGGCGATCTGACCCGCTCGCCGGTGCTGATAATCGCGATGACGGCGATCGGTGAAGTTCGCGCGTCGAATGTGAAGACGCGCGCCGGCGCGCGCCCGGGGAATACTCTTGCAACCACGGGCGCGCTCGGTGCAAGCCGAGCGGGACTAGACATCGCACGCGGCGCCCTCGTATTAAAGGAAGAGGGACTGCGGGAAGAAGCGCTGCGTGCATATCGCCGCCCACAGCCACGCGTGGCCGAGGGTCGCTGGCTTGGGGCAAGCGTGAACGTGCGCGCGATGATGGATTGCTCGGACGGTCTTTCGACCGACCTTCTGCGTCTCTGTGAGGCGAGCGGCGCAGGCGCGCGCGTCGAAGAGGTTCCGGTCGCGCAGGCGGCCCGAGCGGCGGCTCAAGCGCTCGGCGAGGACGCGCGGGCGTACGCGCTCGCAGGCGGAGAAGACTTCGAGTTGATCGTGGCCGTCGAGCGGCGTGCCTTTGCGCATCTCGCGCAGCGTTTTCGCGCGCGCTTCGGTCGACCGTTGAACCCAATAGGTGCCGTACGAAAAGAGCGGGGAATCGTGCTCGTGGAAAACGGCGAAGAGCGTCCGATGCTTCCCACCGGCTGGGACCACTTTACGGGTGGTTAAACCGAGCGCGTAACCCTCTTTGCACGCAAGCAAGCGGTGCAGACGCGCGCCGTGCGGTGCGTGCCGTGATCGTCGATCTTGACCGCTTGTAGGTTGGGCAGCCAGCGGCGCCTCGTTTTGTTCATGGCATGGCTGACCCGGTTGCCCGCCTTTGGCCCCTTGCCGCAAACCTCGCAAAACTTCGCCATACCTGAAAACTCCATCCGAAGAAAATGTCGTCCGCCGGCGCCGGAGCGCCGGAGGAACCACGGGATGATAGCACGCGCCCCCGCGGAGGCGCAACCAGGAGTCCCCATCCTCCCCCAAAAGACGCGCAACGTGGACGTCACCGCCCTCGACGGCCGGGGCTACGCGCGCTTTCTCGCGGCGGGAAGCTACTTCTTGAGAAAGTATCGCCAGGTCCTCAACGACCTCAACGTCTATCCCGTCCCCGACGGCGACACCGGAACGAACATGTACCTAACGCTCCGCTCCGCGGCCTTCGGAGCATACAGCAGCGGGGCGCGGCCCCTCTCCGAGGTTGCCGCGGCTGCCGCCCAAGGAGCGCTCATGGGGGCGCGTGGCAACTCCGGCGTGATCCTCTCTCAGATGTTGCGCGGCTTCGCGCACCACGTGCGCCATCGCGATGCGATCGACACGTTCGTGCTCGCAACCGCACTGCGCGAAGCGGCGATCGCGGCTCGACAGGCACTCCTCAAGCCGGTCGAAGGGACGATCATCTCCGTTGCAGATGCCGCGGCCGACGCGGCCTATCGCTTCGCATTGCACGAGCGTGATCTCTCGCGATTTCTCGCCGCAGTTCTCCGGGTCGCAAACGAAGCACTCGACCGGACGCCGGAGCAGCTGCCCGCGCTCGCCGAGGCGGGCGTCGTCGACGCCGGCGGCGCCGGTTTCGTCTACCTTCTGGAGGGTGCGCTCGCCTTTCTTCCCGACGTGCGCGTGCGCGCGACGGCGTTTCCGAGGCGGCCCGATCGCGCGGTCGTCTTCAGCCCGAAGCAGCGGGTCGGCGAATCGAGATTCTGCACGGAGTTCATCGTCGAAGGCGCGACCTGCGCGGTCCCGGAGCTACGGCGCGCGCTCGAGCCGCGAAGCGAGTCGCTGCTCGTGGTCGGCGCGCCGCCGACGATCAAGGTGCACGTGCACACCGACGACCCGGAGCGCGTCAAGGCGATCGCCGCGCGACATGGAACGGTCACGCGAGTGAAGGTCGACGACATGGAACGGCAGCATCAGGTGCTCTTGATCGACCGTCCGTCGGTTGCGCGATCGATCGTCGCGGTCGTACCGGGCGCGGGATTTGAAACGATTGCGCGAGAGTTGGGCGCCGAGGTAACGATTTCGGGCGACGAAAACCCAAGCGTGCGAGACCTGCTCCTAGCGTTGAACAAGTGCTTGAGCGATTGCGTCTACTTGTTCACGAACGACTCGAACGTCGTGCTGGCAGCGCGCGAAGCGGCCGCGCTCTGTGAAAAGAACGTTCGCGTCGTGCCGACGCGCGACATCGTCGAGGGGATCTCCGGCTTGCTCGCGATGAGAGTCGACGAACGTCCGAGCGAGGACGACCTGCGCGCGGTCGTTTCGCGGACCCGCAGCGCGCAACTCTTCTTCGCAGGCAAGGACGCGACGCTCGGCGGTGTCGCCGTGGCGCGGGGGAAGCCGGTCGCGCTCTTCGGGGGCGCGCTCTTCGGCGGCGAAACGCTGGGGGAGGCGGCGGAAGCGGTGGTGAGCGCGATGCGCGGGGACGAGGAAGGCCTGGTAACGCTGTACTACGGCGGGACACAACGCGAAAAGGATGCCCAGCGATTGAGCGAGGAGGTTCGAACGGCATTCCCCGGCATGGACGTCGAATACTATTACGGTGGGATGAAGAACTCCGAATATTGGATCGCATTCGATGAGTAAGCCCCGCATCGTCATCGACGCGATGGGCGGGGATCATGCGCCCGAGGAGATCGTTGCGGGCGCGTTGCTTGCAGCCGCCGAGTCCGACGCTGAACTGATCCTCGTCGGCGACGAGCCGCGGCTACGCGTGCTGCTCCGTGGCGCCGCAGCCGAGGGCATCACCGTTCTCCATGCGCCTGAAACGGTGCCGATGGAGCAGGCGGCGTCGCAGGCGCTACGCGCTGCGGAGCGTACTTCGCTCGGCGTCGCTGTCTCGCTCGTGAAGGACGGCGGCGCGGATGCGGTGATCTCCGCCGGCAACAGCGGTGCTTTTCTCGCGATTGCTCTGATCAAGCTTCGCACGATCGAGGGCGTCGCTCGCCCGGCGATTGCGACTGTGTGGCCGGCTCTGCACGGTCCGACGGTGCTGCTCGATTCCGGCGCGAACGTCGATTGCCGGCCGGAGTGGCTCGCGCAGTTCGGCATCATGGGTTCCGCCTACGCACAGGAGGTATTGGGGATCGCCTCGCCGCGCGTTGCGATTCTCTCCATCGGCGAAGAGCGCACCAAAGGAAACGCGCAGGTGCTCGAAGCGGCGAAGCTCCTCGATCAGTCGCCGGTACACTTCATCGGGAACATCGAAGGCAAGGACCTCTTTCACAACGTTGCCGACGTCGTCGTTACCGACGGCTTCGTCGGAAACGTCGTGCTCAAAGCCGGCGAAGGCATCGTCGCCGATCTCGGAAAGGTGCTGCGCGAAACGCTGCTCGG
Organism: Vulcanimicrobiota bacterium; assembly: GCA_963838895.1. Lineage (GTDB taxonomy): Bacteria > Vulcanimicrobiota > Vulcanimicrobiia > Vulcanimicrobiales > Vulcanimicrobiaceae > Tyrphobacter. The sequence goes on along the minus strand of CAWIST010000002.1, from coordinate 430,553 downwards.
GGGCAATCCGCTCACCAAGCTCGGAACGGCGCTGCTCGCGCCCGCGCTACGGCGCTTGCGCCGGCGATTCGATTACGAAACGTACGGCGCCGCGCCGTTGCTGGGACTGCGCGGCAACTGCCTCGTGACGCACGGGCGTTCGAGCCGCAACGCGATCAAGCATGCGATCCATGCGGCAATCGAAGAGGTTCGTCACGACGTTGTCGGCAAGATCGGGGATCTCGTCTCGCCGCACCTGACGCGCGTCTAGGGACTCGCCGCAGCAGTCATGCAACGGTCCGTGGCGGTCGTCGTCGACAGCACGTCGGACATCGAACCTGCGCGCGCGACGACGCTAGGGATCGCGATCGTCCCGCTCTTCGTCGTCTTCGGCGATCGCAGCTACCGCGACTACCTCGACCTCTCGCGCGTTGATTTTTACGCGAAGCTGTCGAAAGAGAAGGAGCTTCCGACGACGTCGCAGCCGACCTCTGCGATGTTCGAAGAGGCGTTCAACGCGCAGGAAGCGCCGGAGATCCTTTGCCTGACGATCTCCTCGCATCTATCGGGAACGATCAACTCGGCGCGCGTCGCCGCGCAACAGATTCCCGGGCGCCGCATCGAGGTCTTTGATTCGGAGAGCGCCGCCGGCGGGCTCGGACTGATGGCCCTTCGCGCTGCGGAGCTGGCCGGCGCGGGGGCGCCGATGGACGATATTCTCCAAGCTTTGGAACGCGAGCGACGCGAGCAACGGCTCTACGCCTGCATTGCCGACCTCTCGCACCTGCAGCGCACAGGGCGCATCGGTCGCGCGCAAGCGGCCATCGGGACGTTGATGCGCATCGTGCCGGTCCTATCGCTGGAGGCGGGCGAGGTAGTCGCAAAGGCGCAAGTGCGTACGTTTGCGCGTGCGCAAGAAACGATGCTCGACCTCGCGCTTGCGGGCCTGAGCCACCCCGCGAAGGCGCGTTTCGTCGTGATGCACACCAACGCGCCCGCGCTGGCGGCTGCGAGCGTCGAGCGATTGAGGCAACGCCTCGGCGGCGTGGAGCCGGAACTGCTCGACGTCTGGGAGGCGGGCCCGGTGATCGCGACCCACGGCGGTCCGGGCGCCGTCGGCATCTGCGTGGCATGACCGTGCCGCTCGGCATCTACGTCCACCTCGCCTTCTGTCCGTACATCTGCCCGTATTGCGACTTCGCGAAGTGGCCGTACCGCAACGGTTCGGCGAAGCGTTATCTCGACGCGCTCGTTGCCGAGATCGAACGCGAAGCACCGCGGACGGCGTCGACGATCTTTCTGGGCGGCGGGACGCCGAACACCTACGACGCGGCAACGCTCGCGACGCTGATCGAAGGGCTGCGCGAGCGCTTCGCAGCGCCGGACGGCGAAACGGCGGAGATCACGATCGAGCTGAATCCGGAGTTGGTGCGGCCAGGCGATTGCGAGACGTACCGGGGTGCGGGCGTCACGCGCCTCTCGATCGGCGTCCAATCCTTCGACGACGGCGAGATTCAGATGCTCGGCCGCCGTCACAGCGCGACGGAGGTCGAGCGTGCGGTTCGTCACGCGCGAGCCGCGGGGATTTCCTCCGTCAGCCTGGATCTCATGTTTGCCGTTCCCGGGCAGACGCCGCGGTCGTGGCGCGCCTCGCTCGAGCACGCGATCGCACTCGACGTCGATCACGTCTCGACGTACGGACTGACGATCGAAGGAGGAACGCCGTATGCCAGGCTGCGAGAACGCGAGCCGCAGCGCTTTCCGGGCGAGGACGCGGAGGCTGAGATGTACGAGATCGCCATCGACGCACTGAGCGCGGCCGGCTACGAACACTACGAGATCAGCAACTTCGCGCGCGCCGGACATCGTTGCGCGCACAATGAGAACTACTGGAACAACGGCGATTATCTCGGATTCGGCGTCGGCGCCACGTCCTATCGAGGCGGCGAGCGTTCGATGCACACCCGTGCATTGGACCCATACGTGGAAGCGGCGCTCGCGGGGACGCCGATTCCCGGTGAGCGCGAGCGGCTGGAAGGCGAGCGGCGGGCCGGTGAGGCGATCATGCTCGCCCTTCGCACGGCGCAGGGGGTCCGGCTGCGCCTCTTCAAAGAGCGGTATGGGATCGATATGCTTGAACGCTATGGACCGGTCATCGCGGAGTACACGCAAGCGGGCTTGCTCGAGAGCAGTGCGGACGCCGTGCGTTTGACGCGCCGAGGAAGGTTCTTCGCCAACGACGTGTGCGGAGCGTTCCTATCATTCGCGTAGGAGAGCGCTCTCACGTCGTGCTGCGGGCGGTTTTTGGCCTGCTCTTCGGCGTTGCCGGTTTCCTGATCGGGCGAGAAGCCTACATCAACGTGTTTTCGCAGCATTTTGCGAACGAGTGGATGCAGGTTGCATTCCTCGTGCTCTCGCCCGTCGTGGGCGCGCTCATCGGCGTCCTGATCGCGCCGCTCGCACAGGGACTCTTCGAAGAGCAACTCACGACGGTCGAGGACGCGATCGAGCGCCTCGCGCCCTCGGAACTGGCGGGAGGTGCCATCGGCCTCATCGTTGGCCTGGTCATCGCATACCTCATCAAGAGCATCGTGTTCGAGTTCATCACCGTTGCCGGCCGCACCGGAAGCTACATCGCGATCCTCGTCTATCTCATCGTTGCGATTTTCGCCGCCTACCTCGGTGCGCGCGTCGGCGCAAAAATGCGCATCCTGCCCGTGCCGCTGGCCGCCGCGACCGGCTCGGCGCTCGCAAAAGTCGTCGATACCTCGGTGATCGTCGACGGGCGCATCGTCGAGATCGTCGAGAGCGGGTTTCTCGAAGGGACGCTGGTCGTACCGCGCTTCGTCCTGCGAGAGTTACAGACGATCGCGGATTCGGCGGACCCGCTGAAACGCACGCGCGGCCGCCGCGGTCTCGAGATCCTCGGGCGATTGCAGGAGCTTTCGGCGATCGAGATCGCCGAGCGCGACTATGACGACATGCCGCCGGGCAGCGTCGACGCGAAGCTCGTCCGATTCGCGCGCGAACTCGGCGCCCGCTTGCTCACGAACGACTACAATCTCAACCGTGTCGCGCATCTCGAGGGCGTGGCCGTGCTGAACATCAACGAGCTGGCCAACGCGGTGAAAGCGGTCGTCCTTCCAGGGGAGGAGATGCGCGTCACGGTTGTGCGCGAAGGAAAAGAGACGCATCAAGGCGTCGCCTATCTGGATGACGGAACGATGATCGTCGTCGAACATGGCCGGCGCCTGATGGGAGAAACCGTCGATGTGGTCGTCACCTCGGTGCTGCAAACCGTCGCGGGGCGCATGATCTTCGCGCGCCCGAAGACCGTTCTCTAATGCGCTGGGCAGCCGTTATTGCGGCAGCCGGCCGCGGCGAGCGATTCGGGAAGCCGAAGCAGTTCGTCGAGATTGCCGGGCTGCCGATGCTCGGGTGGTCGATTCGCGCCTTCGCCTCGATGCGGGAGATCAGCGACATCGTCGTCGCAACGGAACCCGGGTTGGTGCCGCGAACGGCGGAGTTGTTGGCGGAACTCGCGCCGGATCGTTCGGCGATCGCGATCGTCGGCGGCGGAACGCGTCAAGAGTCCGTGCGCCTCGGCATCGCTGCGCTCGGGGACCGCGTGGACGCCGTGCTCGTGCACGACGGCGCGCGACCGCTCGTGCGCCAGCAGAACGTGCGCGCCGGTATGCGCGAAGTGCGGCCGGGACGAGGCGCGGTGCTGGCGACGCCGGTGGTGGACACGATCAAGGTCGTCGATCGTGCGACGATGCGCGTGGAGCGAACGCTCGACCGCACGACGTTGTGGGCGGCGCAGACGCCGCAGCTCGCGATGCTCGCAGATTTCCGCCGAGCCTATAAAACGGCCGAAGCGGCGACCGACGATGCGGTCCTGCTCGAGCGCATCGGCGTGGAGGTCGTCGTCGTTCCGTCGCGTCATTCGAACTTCAAGGTAACCATTCCCGAAGACGTCGCGCCGGCGGAGTTGCTGCTGCGCGAGCGCCTGGAGCGCGCCTTCCCGGAATCCGAAGCGCTGCTCGTCGAGGTCTTCGCCGGGCAGGAGCTCGTCGACGCGATCTGTGCCGAGATCGAATTGCGCGGCGGCCGCATCGATGCGATCGAGCGCGATCTGCCCCGCGGGGCCGTCGTACGGGCGTACGTCGACGCGGATCGCTTGCGCGAATTCGAGGCCTCGTTCGCGCCGCTCGCCGACGGCAGCGCAACGTTAACGGTCCATGACGTCGGCGGCATTGCATGATCCGTGTCGGCCACGGATTCGACGCCCATCGTTTGGTCGAGGGCCGGCGCCTCGTTTTGGGCGGCGTCGCGATCCCGTTTGAAAAAGGAACCCTTGGACACTCGGACGCCGACGTGCTCGCGCACGCGCTCGCAGATGCGATGCTCGGCGCGGCGGCACTCGGCGACTTAGGTGGACGCTTTCCGGACAGCGATCCGAAGTGGAAGGACGCCGACTCGATGCAGTTGCTCGAACGATGCGCGCGGGAAGTGCACGACGCGGGCTACGTGCTCGTCAACGTCGACGCCACGATCGTCCTTCAGCGCCCTCGTCTCGCGCCGCACATCGAGCGGATGCGCCGGAACGTCGCGCAGCGGCTCGGCGTGGCGATCGACCGCGTCTCTGTTAAGGCGAAGACGAGCGAAGAGATGGGGTACACGGGCGACGGCACGGGCATCGCGGCTTATGCGGTTGCGCTGCTCGAGACCGGACGCTAGACTACTCGAAGAACGCATGGGAGCATTTGCGACAATTCGTGCCGATCTGCGCGCCGCGCTGGCGCGCGATCCTGCCGCGCGGGGATCGCTCGACGTCATCCTTTCGTATCCCGGCTTTCACGCGCTTCGTCGCCCATCGTGCCATTCACGCGCTCAACCGCACGCGGCTTCCACTGTTGCCGCGTTTTCTCGCCACGATCGCGCGCTTTCTGACGGGTGTCGAGATCCATCCCGCGGCCTGCATCGGCAGCGGCGTCTTCATCGATCACGGTATGGGCGTCGTGATCGGCGAGACGGCAGAGGTCGGTGACGGTTGCACGATCTACCAGGGCGTAACGCTGGGCGGGACGAGCCTTGGTCGCACGGGAAGCGCCATCCGACGCTTGGCCGGAACGTCACCGTCGGCGTGAACGCGACCGTGCTGGGGGCGTCCGCGTGGGCGACAACGCGCGCATCGGCGGCGGCTCGGTCGTCGTGAAGGACGTGCCCGCGAACGCGACCGTCGTCGGCGTACCGGCGCGCGTCGTGATGCAGGACGGCAAGTCAACGGAACCCGGCGATGTGGAAACGTGGTCCTGGATCATTTGAAACTCTATAACACGCGGACGCGAGCGGTAGAGCGATTCGAGCCGCTGCGCGGGCACGACGTAGGCATCTACGTCTGCGGGCTGACGCCGTCGGCGCGAAGCGCATCTCGGCCACGCGCGCTCGTTCCTGTTTTTCGACGTGCTGCGGCGCTATCTGGAGCACCGCGGCTACCACGTGACGTACGTGCAGAACGTGACCGACATTGACGATCGCAGCATCGCAGCGGCGCGCGAGCAGGGCGACGACGTATCGCGACGATCGTCGCAGGATACTACGCGGACTTCAAAGATGCCGATGCGTCGGCTCGGCGTTCGCGAGCCCGACGTCGAGCCGTATGCGACGCGGTTACATCGCGCAGATTCAAGCGATGATCGCGAGCTTGATCGAGCGCGGCCACGCGTACGTCGCGCAAGACGGCGATTTACTACGCGGTGAAAACCTTCCCGCGCTACGGTCAGCTGGCCGATCGGAATATCGAGGAGCTGGAGGCGGGCGCGCGCATCGAGGTCGACGAGCACAAGAGAGATCCGCTCGACTTTGCGCTCTGGAAGTTCGCGAAGCCGGGCGAGCCGTCGTGGCCGTTCGAGCCGTATGGCGACGGGCGGCCGGGCTGGCACATCGAGTGCTCGGCGATGTCGCGCGAGCTGCTCGATCCGCCGGGGCGCGGCTTCGACATCCACGGCGGCGGCGCCGACTTGATCTTCCCGCACCACGAGAACGAGATCGCGCAGAGCGAACCGCTGATGGCGCATCCGCCGATGGCGAACTTCTGGGTGCACGGCGGCCTGCTGCTCTTCGACAATCGAAAGATGTCGAAGTCGCTCGGCAACTTCGAACCGCTGACCGCCGTCCTCGAGCGCCACGATCCGCAAGCGATTCGGCTGCTCTTTCTGCAAACCGGCTACCGCAAGGTGATGAACTTCACCGAAGAATCGATCGCGGCGGCGAGCAGTCGGGCTCGAGCGGCTGAAGAAGGCGTATCGTGCTTGGCGCAGCAACGGCGGCGAGCAGGCGACGACCGGGCTCGATCGCGCGGATCGAGGCGGCGCTCGACGACGACATGAACACCGCAGTCGCGCTCGCGGTGATCTATGCAGTTTGCGGCGGCCGTCGAATCGGGGCGTCTGGAGGCGAGCGCGTGACTACGAATATGCGCTGAGGCGTGCTCGGCGATCGAACCGAACGAGTCGTGGCTTGCAGGAACCGAAGCCTGCGCTAGCCGCGGATTTCGTCGAAAGACTGAGATCGTTCGCTCGGGCGGCGTTCCGGAGCGCGAGCCTCGACGGGGCGACGCCGGAAGAAGCGATCGAGCGCGTGATCGCGTTGCGCGCGCAGGCGCGAGCGCGCAAGGATTTTGCGGCATCCGACCGCCTGCGCGACGCGCTCGCGGCGAACGGCGTTGCCATTCACGACGGCAAGGACGGAACGACGTGGAGCGTCGCAGAGTAAAGCGCCCTCGGCGCGGTCGCGCTCCGGCGCTCGACTTCGACGACGTCATCTACGGCATTCACGCGGTCGACGAGGCGCTTGCCGCCGGCGAGGCGCTGCGCGCCCTGCACGTCGCTGCGCGACCGCAAGAAGGATCCGCGCGCTGCGCAACCTGCTCGAGCACGCGCAGGAGCGAAACGTCGCCGTGCGCTTCGAGCAGCGCGCCTTCTTCGCGAGCTTGCCCTTCAAGGCGCACCAAGGCGTCGTCGCGATCGCGCCGCCGTTTCCGTATGCCGGTCTCTCCGACGTCATGCGAAGCGCACCGCGACGGCGCCCGGCGCTTTTCGTCGTCCTCGATCATCTCACCGATCCGCACAACGTCGGCGCGATCATTCGGACCGCCGAGTGCGCCGGGGCCGACGGCGATCGTCCTTCCGGAACGTCGATCCGCCGGGCGTCAACGCGACCGTGCGCAAAGCGGCGGCCGGCGCCGCCGCCCAGCTTGCCGATCGTGCGGGTCGCCAACGTCGCCGACAGCGATTCGGCGCCTGAAGAAGGAGGGCATTCTGGGTCGTCGGCGCCGACGCCGATGCCCGAGGCGTCGACGATGCGCGAAGCCGACCTCGAACGGCGACCTCGCCCTCGTCATCGGGGCCGAGGGAGCCGGGCTTGCTCCCGCTAGTCAAGCGGGAGTGCGACTACCTGGTTCAGATCCCGATGCGAGGGGCAGCTCGCCTCGCTCAACGCCTCGGTTGCCGCCGGCGTTCTCCTCTACGAGGCCTTGCGGCAGCGCGAATGCTCGCTTCGTCCTTGACGGGGGAGGGGCGTCCTCCTATACTTAGCCGGACGTGCCGCGTCCGACGGGCTCCGGCCTGCGCTTTTGCGGCATCGTCCTCCCACGAGGCAACAGACAATTATGGCAATGACCCATCCCGTGTCGGATGGACTCGAGTACCAGCAGCGGGTCGACGAAGACCTCGTCGCGATCGCGAAGACCGGCGACAACCTCGCGATGGAATACCTGCTCAACAAGTACAAGAACTTCGTCCGCATCAAGGCCAAGAGCTACTTTCTCATCGGCGCCGACCGCGAGGACATCATCCAAGAGGGGATGATCGGCCTCTACAAGGCCGTGCGCGACTTCAAGGCCGATAAGCTCTCGAGCTTCCGTGCCTTCGCCGAGCTCTGCATCACGCGGCAGATCATCACCGCGATCAAGACGGCGACGCGGCAGAAGCACATTCCGCTCAACCAGTACATCTCGCTGAACAAGCCGATCTACGACGAAGACAGCGAGCGCACGCTGCTCGACGTGATGGCGTCGCAGAAGACGTCGGATCCCGAAGAGCTCGTCGTCACGCAGGAAGTCTCCGACGACATCCGCCAGCGCATTCGGCAGAATCTCTCGGAGCTCGAATCGCAGGTGCTCGAATCGTACCTGGAAGGCAAGAGCTACCAGGAGATGGCGCGCGACCTCGGGCGTCACGTGAAGTCGATCGACAACGCGCTCCAGCGCGTGAAGCGGAAGATCGAGAAGAACCTCGCCGAGTTCGAGTTCCAGTAAGCGCGGCTACGCGAGGCGCTCCATGATGGCGTTCAGGATCGCCTCGCGTTCTTGCGTCGGATCGACGGCAAAGGTTTCCATCTCGCGATCCTTCCCGATCGGAAGGATCGTTACGGTGACCAAACCGGTCGCGCAGATGTCTTGGCAGCCGGTGGCGATGACCCGCACACGCTTCCCGAGCCCCGCTTCTTTGCAGCGCGCCTTGAGCCAATCACGAAGTTGGAAGTCGCCGATCCGCTCCGCAATCCACGGCGTCTCCTCCGGGATACGCTTCTTGTAGCACTTTTCGCAGACGAGCGCAGCACCCGATTCGCGCCACGGCGGATTAACGGTTTTCATCGATACTAGGCTTTCGCCACGACTGGGGGTTACGGCTTCTCAAGGCCATACACGTGGCACAATTTCAGGCTACAATTGGGGCATGGCTAGTAAGAGATTTAGAGGTTGGTGCGCGAACGAGTGCGGCAAAGAGGTTGGGCGTCGTGCGACAAAATACTGTTCGCTGAGATGCCAGTTCGATCTGCAGAATAAACAGCGTGTCGCCCTGTTTGAGGCCGGCGCGTACCCCGCGTGCGTGTGGACCGGAGGGCAGCGTTTCATTTCGCGCCACTTGAAGGCACAATACAACGACAGATGCGCTCGCTGCGGTTGGGGCGAGGCTAACCCCATCACCGGCAAGGTACCGTTGGAGGTCGAACATATCGATGGTGACTGGCGTAACATGCGGCCGGAAAACCTAACCCTCCTATGTCCAAACTGCCACTCGCTTACACCGACCTTCCGGGCACTAAATCGCGGTCATGGACGAGCACTGCGCCCTGGTGGGCGCGAAAACCCGCTGGCCGCAACTCATGCGTGAGGTAATCTAGGAGAGCGAAAGCTATCCGTTGAATTTGCAGGCCTTGCTCGCAAGCCCGCCGACGTGGCCGAGTGGTTGAAGGCACTACACCTGTAATGTAGACCGAAAGGCAACGCTGGTTCGAATCCAGCCGTCGGCTTTAGACCCGGGCTTCGTCTCAGCGCGTGGCGATGCGCATGGCGCGCTCGAAGCGCGCACTGCCGTAATTGTGTTGAATCCACGCGAGCAGGTGTGCAGCCTGGGCGCGGCCGGTCGGCGTGTGTACGCGGGCGTAGAGACGCTCGAGCGAAACGACCATGCCCGGCAACCAGTTGTCTCGGGGATACTTGTTACCCCAGTCTTCGATCGCATCGGCGAGCCAGCGGCAGGCCCTCAATCCCGAGGCGGCGCCGCGCGGATCGCTCATGCGAGAGAGTTCCGTCCGCAGCCCGTTGCGGATGCCGAGGATGCTCATCTTCATGCGCCCGAAGTATTCGTCGGCGGGCGCGAGGCCAGAGTGCGGCTGGGCACACAAAACTCCCGTGCACGCAAGCACCAACACCACACAGGCAAGCAACCGATACAGCGGAACGTCCTCCACGTCGGGGCTGATCGACGGCAGCATTCGCCAGGCAGGCGGCGCCGCCTTCCGCTGGGCCGCTAAAAGCGAGGGGCCGTCGCCCGCAGAGAGAAGGCACGCTCGATAGTCGGCCGCACAGCGCCGGCTGGAGGCGCTTGTTGAGTATACGATTCGCAGTTTTGCTCGCCATCGTGGCCTGCCTCGTCGCAGCCGCCCTCGTAGCGCAAATCACGTACCTACTACTTCGCGGAAATCCAAGGCGAGCTAGAATCGTGCGCCTCTGGCTTTTCGTCGTCATCGGGCTGGGGCTCATCCTGGTGTACCTCCATCCCTGGGGCCCATAGCCGCGCCCTTACCACCCATCTGGGCTGGGGTACGTAAACAATTCAACTAGCATGGCAAAGAGGCGCAAGAAGCGGCAACGGAAGAAGACCAATAAGGTGAAAAACCTCATAGGCGTCTTGGGCCCGGGCGTAACGCTATTGAAACGCCGCAAAGCTGGTGTTCACAAGAATAAACGCCGGAAATCCCGCGCCGAAGAGACTAAGGAAATCAAGAACCTGCTTGAAGACGAAGAGTAGAAGTCTAAATGTGGTGTGTTCTTTGGCGTCAAGGGCGCATTTTTGCACAGCAACGCGAAGCAATATAGCTAGACCTTGCGGGAGGGCAGTCGGACGCCGGGGCCCGATGGAGGCGAGGCGCTCTCGGCCAGGGGAGCGTCGGGGAGACGCCTAACGGTAGCCGCTGCCTTTGCGCGAAGGGCCGTCAAGAAAACTCACTGTGGGTAGGTGGCCGAGTGGTTAATGGCACCAGACTGTAAATCTGGCGCGCGAAAGCGCTACGCTGGTTCGAATCCAGCCCTGCCCAAATATTCTGCGGGCGTTGCATAGTGGTAATGCCTCAGCCTTCCAAGCTGATGTCGCGGGTTCGATTCCCGCCGCCCGCTCCAAAAGCTGAATGATCGCGTGCCGTCGTAGCTCAGTGGTAGAGCACGTCCTTGGTAAGGACGAGGCCACGGGTTCAATCCCCGTCGACGGCTCCATTTTCGCCGGCTCGCGGGGCGCAACGTGATCGCGGAGGCGCTCGAGTACGCTCGCAAGCATGAGCTGCACGCGCTTCTCGTTGCGCGCCACGACGAAATCGAAGCCGAGCACTATGGCGCCGGCTACGACGCCTCGAAAGCGCACCCGCTTTACAGCGGCACGAAAAGCTTCTGGGGCGTTGCCGCGCTGTTGGCGGAGCGCGAGGGCTTGCTCGATCTCGACGAGCCGGTCGCGAGGACGTTTACGCAATGGGCGGATGACGAGCGCAAGCGCAGGGTGACGCCGCGCATGCTCCTGCAGCTCACGGCCGGTTTCGGATTCGGGGGCCTCGGCTCGGCCGTACCGGGCTACGATACCGCGCTCGCCATGCCGCTCAAGAACGAACCCGGCGAGCGTTTTACGTACGGCGGCATCGCGCTGCAAGTCTTCGGCGCATTGCTCGCGCGAAAGCTCGCATCGCAGGAGCGTACGCCGCTCGAGTATCTGCGCGCACGCGTGTTCGATCCGGCCGGCGTCGTCATCGCGTCGTGGCGAACGCTGCCCGACGGCACGCAGCCGCTGCCCACCGGCGCCCAAATGACGGCGCGCAACTGGTTGGCGTACGGCCGTTGGGTGCTGCAACATCGCGACGAACTCGCGCAGTGCTTTGCGGGGTCGACCGCGAACCCGCGCTACGGCCTGGCCTGGTGGCTGGGCACGACGCATGCGCCGCGCGATCTCGTCTACGCGTCCGGCGCCGGCGGTCAGGCCCTCTACCTGGAGCCGTCCGAGTCGCTCGCGATCGTTCACCTCGGCAAGAGCGCGTCGTACAAGCACGATACGTTCTTGCGCCGGTTCTTCGCGTAGGCAGGTTCTCGAGCGATCGTATCCGAGAAGACGGCATGGAAATCAAACCAACCTACCTCGGCACGATGATCTCGCTCGCAACCGTCGCCTTCGGCCTGAGCGCCGCGGGCGCGTGGAATAAGTTCATCGCCGATCTCATCGCAATCGTTCTCAAGCCGGGGCGCGGTGTTTTCGCGGAGTTGGCCTACGCCGTCATCATCACGATCCTCGCGATCGTGGTCGTGCAGAGCCTCGGCAAGCTTGCCGAAAGAGAGGGCGCGACGCCTCCCGAAATGTCCGGAGGAAAGGAGTAGCGGGCGGCGACGCTACGCTTTCCTTTAGGCGAGCAAGAAGCCGCCGTCGACCACGATTTGCGAACCCGTCATGTAGCTTGAGAGATCAGATGCCAGGAAGAGCGCGACCTTACCGATATCGTCCGGTTCTCCCATGCGACGCATCGGGATCTTGGCGATAAAGGGCTTCAGCATCTCTTCCATTGCCTTGTTCCCGGCCTCACCCGCGCCGGTACCGGGGGTATTGATGCCGCCGGGTGCGATCGCATTCACCCATATCCTGTGAGCTGCAAGTTCAAGCGCGACATTCTTCGTAAAACCCCAAAGTCCGTGCTTGGAAGCATCATAGGTGGCAAGCCCAATCATGGAAGGATGCAGCGCATCGATCGAGGTGATGTTGATGATCTTACCGCCTCGGCCTTGCTTGATCATTTGCTGTGCGGCGGCTCTTATGCACAGAAAGGCCCCCTCGAGATTGACGGACAGAATGCGCTCGAAGTCCTTTTCTTGCATCTGCATCACGGGAATGGTCGGATAGATGCCCGCATTATTCACCAAGACATCGACGCTGCCGTAAGTGTTGACTGCCGCCTCGATCATATGTGCCACTTGCTCTGCAGAGGAGACATCGGCCGCCACGGCGCTGGCCTTCCAACCCTTCTCGCGGAGTTTGGCGGCCGATTTATCTGCGGCGACCTTTTGTAAGTCGGCGATCACGACGGAGGCACGTGCTTCGGCGAGCCGATAGGCGATGCCGAAACCGATGCCCATCGCGCCTCCGGTCACAATGGCGACTCGGGATGAGAGATCCAAGCTCTGTTGGAGAGGTATAGGCTCCATGCGATGACTCCTCTTTCGCCTCCATCGTGTTAGTCCGTGCGGCCGAGATAGCGGATAAACCATCTCGCTGCCAAGTCCGCGACGCACTCGAGCGCTCCCGGTTCCTCGAAGAGATGCGTCGCCCGCGGAACGATCGCCAGCTCCGACTGGGTGCGCATCATCGATTGTGCTCTGCGGTTTAGAGCGATTACCTGCCTGTCGTTCTCGCCGACGATGAGAAGCGTCGGCGCGGCGACGTTCGCGAGAGCATCGCCGGCAAGATCGGGGCGCCCGCCGCGTGAGACAACGGCGGATACCCACTGCGGGCGTTGCGCTGCAGCGATGAGCGCGGCGGCCGCGCCGGTGCTGGCGCCGAAGTAGCCGAGCGGAAGCGATGCCGAGGCGAAACGTTCGCGCATCTGCTCGGTCGCTACGATCAAGCGCTGCGCGAGCAGCTGGATGTCGAATCGGAATTCGGCCGTGATTCGGTCGACGCTCTCTTCGCGTTCCGTGAGCAAGTCCGTGAGCAGGGTTGCGTACCCCGCGTCGGCCAGACGCTCTGCGACGAAGCGGTTGCGGGGGCTGAAGCGGCTGCTTCCGCTGCCGTGCACGAAGATGACGAGTCCGGCGACATCCGCGGGAATGGAGAGTGTCGCACCCAGGCCCTCCGGCTCACCGGCTAGCCGGATGCGCTCTTCGCAGGTAATCGGGCGACTTCGCGTGTTCATATGCCGGTTGGGTACGCCTCGGGCGGTTCGCCCCGGAGCCAACGGGCGCTGCGCTCGAGCGGTTCGACCGCCCGCGTGGCGTCGAAGTGATAGACGGCATCGAACTGGTTGATCAGGTTCGCAGTAAAGTAGTGGCTCTGGAGTTCGGTCTCGGGACGGTAGATGACGCCGATTGCCCGCTCGCGGGCTCGCACCGGCAAGCCGGCGAGCTCCGGCCGGTTGATCCGCAGCGGCACCCAAAAGCGCGGAAGCGCGAGCGCATGAAAGAGATGCTCGTAGCTGTCGCTGCGAGCCGGCCGAACGTTCTTACGCTCTTCGGGCGCATGCCAGTTCGAAGCCGCGGTCACCGTTCCCACATAGGTCGTGAAGCCGATCGAGAAGGCACGGTCGGCGTAGCTTTGCTTGAGCAAGGCCCCGATATTGGTCTCATTGCGAAATGACATCGACGTCGCTCGTGCGTCGCCAACGTGCGAGTTGTGCGCCCAAACCACCGCTTTGATCGGGCTGCCATGCCGCGAGAGGTGTTCCCTAAGGCGCTCGAGCGTATCGACCATGTGCATGTCGCGCAGGTTCCACGTCGAAATCGAATCGTCCAGCATCGCCCCATAATAGCGTTCGGCGTTCGCGACGATGCGTGCGTTCTGCTCGGCGTAGAAATATTGATCCTCGGCTACCTGACCGTCGAGCCGGGCATAGCGTGAGGCCCGTAGCTGAATCTCTCTAAGCTGCGCCAGCACTTCCTGACGACAGGATGGATGCAATCCGTAGCCGGTCGCGGTCGCATACTCTTCCGGATGCTGCTCGAAAGGCTCCAAACATTCGTACCGCTTGCGTGCTTGAAACGCCGCCTGCGGATCGACTCGTTCGAGATACTCCAAGACTGCGTCGATCGAGGCGTACATACTATAGAGGTCGAGCCCGTAGAAGCCGCACTTCGGATGCCCTTGTGGCGCGTGATCGTTGTATTCCCGTAACCAACTGACGAAGTCAAGTACTTCGCCGTTGCGCCACATCCATGTCGGAAAGCGCGTAAAGCCGCCGAGCGATTCCACGGCCTCGGCATCATCACGCGCGCCGCGGACATAGCGATTGACGCGATATGAATCCGGCCAATCGCCCTCGACGCAGACCGCGCCGAAGCCGTGCTCGGCAATCAGCCGCTGCGTGATCTCGGCCCGCGTCTTGTAGAACTCGTGCGTGCCGTGCGACGCCTCGCCGATCAGCACGAGCGGCGCGTCGCCGATCATCGCAAAAAGGTCGTCGTTGTCACGCGTGCTCCCGGTAACGGGCACGACGGCATCGGCGAGGTCGGCGACTACGCGGCTTGCCATCTTTTCGCTTCCAGGGCGGCAGCGTCGCTCAACAGGCGGCGCACATCGTCGTCGGTCGTTTGCGCGAAATCGATGTAGTGCATGCCGACCGCTGCGAAGTATTCGGGCTGGTAAGGACAGATGACACGATCGGCGACGGCACGCAGTTCGGCGCACGCCTCGGGCGAACCGACCGGCACCACGACGATGACCGCTGCGGGATCGTGCGCTCGCACCGCCCGCACCGCAGCCTGCATGGTCGAGCCGGTGGCAAGACCGTCATCGACGAGGATCACGGTCTTATTCGCGATCTGCGGCTCCGGGCGTCCGTCGCGATAGGCGATTTCGCGCCGGCGGAGTTCGGCCAGCTCCTGCTCGACGGCAGCTTCCAGGACGGCGGGAGGGATGCCCAAGCTCGTGATCAGCTCGCGATCGAGCACGCAGCTTCCGCCCGCTGCCAAAGCCCCCATCGCCAACTCTTCGTGCCCTGGAACGCCCAGCTTGCGCACGCCGTAGACGTCCAACGGGACGTGGAGCCGACGCGCGATCTCGTACGCGACGGGAACGCCGCCGCGCGGAAGCGCGAGCACGAGGACGTCAGGGCGATCGGCGTATTCAGCGAGTTCATCGGCAAGCATGAGCCCGGCTTCGCGCCGGTCTCGATAGCGAAATCCAAACATTACGCCAACGATCTTCCCCCTTCATCGGGAATTCGCGGTGAAGAAGCGGGGAATTGCTAGGCGTGAGTCGGCGTTGCAATCTCCGGCTTTGGTAGTGCGGGCGGTCCGAGGACCTGCTGCAAATCGTCGGGCCCTACGGTTTCGTGTTCCAGCAGCGCTGCGGCGAGCGCGTCGAGGTGATCCCGCGCGCCGGTCAAGCGCTGGCGCACGAGATCGTGCGCCTCGTCGAGCAGACGCGCGACGTCACGATCGATCTGCGCCGCAGTCGCCTCGCTGTAATCGCGCGGCTGCGCCATCTCGTAACCGAGAAACGGCTGCTGCTCGTCGGTGCTGAAGGCCAAAAGGCCGATCTCACCCATCCCCCAGCGCGTCACCATCCGGCGCGCTAGGCTCGTCGCTTGCACGAGATCGTTTTCGGCGCCGGTTGAGATATCGCCGAGGGCAATTTCCTCCGCCGTGCGACCGCCGAGCAAGACTGCGAGCTTCGTGGTGAGATAACTCCGGCTAAGGTTATGGCGCTCCTCGCCGGGGAGTTGCTGGGTTTGCCCGAGCGCCTGGCCACGCGGGACGATCGTGACCTTTTGGACCGCGTCCGCTCCGGGCGTGAGCCACGCGACGAGCGCGTGTCCCGACTCATGGTAGGCAACGACGCGCCGCTCGGAGGGATCGACGAGGTGTGGATGCGCGGCACCGAGACGAATCTTGTCGTGCGCCTCTTCGAAGTCGGCCTGCGATACCGCGTGGTGATCGTGCCGCGCCGCAGCCAGCGCCGCCTCGTTGCAGAGGTTTGCAAGATCGGCGCCGCTGAGCCCGATGGTACGCGCGGCGAGGTTGCCGAGGTCGACGTCCGGAGCGAGCTTGAGCTTGCGCGTGTGAATGCGCAAGATACCTTCGCGCCCGGGTCTGTCGGGAAGATCGATCGTGACCTGGCGATCGAAGCGCCCGGGGCGCAGGAGCGCGGGATCCAGCACGTCGGGCCGATTCGTCGCCGCGAGGATGATGACGTCGTAGCGCTGATCGAACCCATCGAGTTCTCCCAAGAGTTGGTTGAGCGTCTGCTCCCGCTCGTCGTTCACGGTGCCGATGCCCGCGCCGCGACGCCGTCCAACTGCATCCAGCTCGTCGATGAAGACGATCGCCGGCGCCGCCTCTTTCGCTTGCGCGAAGAGATCGCGAACGCGGCTCGCGCCGACGCCGACGAACATCTCGACGAACTCGGAAGCGTTGAGGCTGAGAAACGGCACGCTCGCCTCACCCGCCACCGCGCGCGCCAAGAGCGTCTTGCCCGTTCCAGGCGCGCCGATCAAGAGCACGCCGCGCGGAATGCGCGCGCCGAGTTCGCGGTATTTCTGAGGCCGGCGCAGAAACTCGACCTCCTCTTGCAGCTCGGCTTTCGCTTCGTCAGCCCCCGCCACGTCGTTGAAGGTGATCGGCTCCTCCGAGCTCACGTACCGTTTCGGGCGAACGCGTCCGAAACCGGTCATGAGTCCGGCTTGGCCGCGCCCCATTGCGGAGAGCATCCAAATTAAGAAGCCGAAGAGCAGCAGCGCGGGCAGCCAGCTCGCGAGCAGTTGCAGTAGCCACGGCGTCGCCGGAGAAGCGACGTCGGCGACGACGCCGTGCCGGCGGAGCAGCGGCATCAGCGCGGCGTCACCGACGACCGCAGGGAAGGTCGTCACAAACGTCGAGGTCGCGGGCGACGGCGAGGGGGAGGGCGCCGGCGACACGAGCGCATTCACGCGCGCCGCTTGCGAAAGCGGCTCCGCAAAGGGCTTCACGAACGCGCCGTTGATCTGATCGCCGATGATGCGCACCGCCGAGACGTTTCCCGCGCGCACTTGCCCGACGAAGACAGAGTATGGAATCTCCGCCGGCGTGCCCGCGCGCGGCGCGAAGAAGATGATAAAGTTCCAGATCAGCAATACCGCGAAGAGCACCCACCAGGACCATCCCCACTGCTGCCTGGGCGTGCGGGAGTTCCCGTCGGATCCCGGAGATTTCCGCTCCGGGGGGCGCTGCACGGACACCGCTTAGCGTTTCGGCGCAACCAGCTTTCCCCCGCCCGGTTGGGTAAAGGTCGCAAGGAGGTCTCGTTCCTGATGAAGTCGCCCGTCGAGGGCTTTACGAGGCTCGCCGTTACGCTGAAGCCGAATCGCGTGGCGTACGAGCGGCAGGGCGTCTTGAATCCGGCTTGCGCTCGTTTGCGCGATGGAACGCTGCAACTCTATCCGCGCATGGTTGCTCCCGGGAACATTTCGCGCATCGGGTCCTTTCAGGCCCGCGAGCGTCCCGACGGAACGCTGGAACTCGAGCAACGCGGTTTCGCGCTCGAGCCCGAAGCGCCGTATGAGTTGCGAGATCAACCCGGAGGTTACGGTTGCGAGGACCCGCGCGTCACCTTCATTGAGGCGCTCGATCGCTACGTCATGGCGTACGTCGCCTTTGGACCGCGGGGGCCCGAAGTCGCGCTCGCGACCTCGCAAGACGGCTTGGCCTGGGAGCGCCTCGGTCTCGTCCGCTTCCAAAAGAGTCGCGCGCAGTTTGCGGATAAAGACGCCGCGTTCTTCCCCGAGCCGGTTCGCTCGCCGTCGGGGGTCATCTCCTTGGCATTCTATCATCGTCCGACGCTTCCAATTTCCGTACGCGAAGGCGCGGGCGCTGCGGCGCAACTGGAACATCTCGCTCCCAGTTCGCGGGAAAGAATCGCCATAGGATATGTCCCGCTCTCCGCCGCACAAGCGGACATTACAAATCTTTGCACCGTGACGGAGTCGCACCGCCTACGATTGCCCGCAGCGGAATGGGGTACGGTCAAGGTGGGCGCAGGAACGCCGCCGGTGCGCGTTCGTGAAGGTTGGCTTGCGGTGATCCATGGCGTCGACGTGCTCGAACATCCAAGCGGCGCTCCATTACTGCGGTATTGTGGTGGAGTCATCGTCCACGACGCCGAGCGCATCGATCGCGTGATCTTTCGTTCGCGAGAACCGCTTTTCGTTCCGGAGCTTCCGGCCGAGATTCACGGCACCGTCGGCGACGTCGTTTTCCCCACCGCAATCGATCCTCGTGGCGAACGGATCTTCGATATCTTCTACGGTATGGCGGACTACGAGATCGGCCGCGGTCGCCTCACCTTACGCTCGTGACCGCTGCAGAAGATACCCCGAACCTTGCCATCGAGGTCGTGGGTCTCGGGAAGCGCTTCGGCGACGTTACGGCCGTCGACGGTATTTCGCTCGCCGTCCCGCACGGGATCGTCTTCGGCTTGGTCGGTCCCAACGGCGCCGGGAAGAGCACGACGATCAAGATGCTCACGACGCTCACTGCTCCGACCTTCGGCACGGCCCGCGTCGCAGGCTTTGACGTGCGCCGGTCGCCGGTCGACGTTCGCCGCCGCATCGGCTACGTTCCACAGATGCAGTCTGCCGATCCGGATCTGACGGGATTCGAAAACCTGCTCGTCTTCGCACGGCTCTACGTCATCCCGCGCGCGGAGCGTCGCCGGCGAATCCTCGAGGCGCTCGCGCTGATGGACCTGAACGCCGCGAAGGATCGTCTGGTTCGGCATTATTCGGGCGGCATGATGCGGCGCCTCGAGATCGCTCAATCATTGCTCAACGACCCACAGGTGCTCTTCATGGATGAGCCGACGCTCGGCCTCGATCCGCTCGCGCGACACATGGTGTGGGAACGCGTAAAGAAGCTCCGTTCCTCCTTCGGCACGACGATCTTCATGACCACGCACTACATGGACGAAGCCGCCGAGTTGTGCGATCGGGTCGCGTTTATGAGCGGCGGCCACGTGGTCGCGGAGATATCGCCGCGTGAGGTTGCCGAGCAGTACGGCCCGGAAACCTCGCTCGATGACCTCTTCATTCGCTTCAGCGGAGGCGTCGCGCTATCGTGATCGAGCGAGTCATCAACGCGATCGGCACGACGCTCACGCAGATCAGCGCGATCACCGATGCGGAGATCCAAAAACTTGCGCACGACCCCGTCGAGCTGTTCACTCGGGTGATTCAGCCGGTGTTGTGGCTGCTGATGTTCGGCGAGGTCTTCGGGCGCGTGCGCGGGATTCCGACCGGAAACATCCCGTACCAGACGTTTCTGGTACCGGGGATCTTGGCCCAAAGCGCGCTCTTCATCGCGATCTTCTTCGGGATCTCGGCGATCTGGGAGAAAGACCTCGGAGTTCTCTACAAGTACATGATGAGCCCGGCGCCTCGCGGGACGCTCGTGCTCGGCAAGGCGATCGCGGCCGGCGTTCGCGGGCTCTCCCAGGCGGTCATGGTCTACGTCATAGCATTGCTCCTGGGAATCAGTCTGCGGACGTCGATTCCCGTCCTGCTCGGCGTGGCAGTGGTCGTCATGCTCGGCGCCGGGCTATTCTGCACGTTCTCGTTGATCATCGCCTGCATCGTCAAAACGCGCGAGCGCTTCATGGGCATCGGCCAAGTGCTGACGATGCCGCTGTTCTTCGCGAGCAACGCGATCTATCCGGTCGCGCTGATGCCGAGTTGGCTGCACGCGATCGCGATGGTCAATCCGTTGACGTACCAAGTCGACGCATTGCGCCTGCTCATGCTGCCGGGCTATCAAACCACCTACGGCCTGCCCATCGACGTCGCGATGCAACTCGGCGTCTTCGCCATCCTGCTCTTCATCGCGGCGCGCCTCTACCCGACGATTCTGGATTAGAAAAAGGGAAATACTCTTCTCGGGGAGCAACGTTTCCGTCCAGCGTGCCTCAGAGGAGCGGTTTCGGATTTCGCATTGCTGCGTTACTCGCTATAGCGGCGGCCGTCGTCTTGTTGTTTGTCGCGTGGCGCTTCGTGTTCACGGGAGGCGCGCCGAGCAACGTTATCTCACTTTCCGGACGCATAGAGGGCGACGACTCGGCGCTCGCGCCGAACGTCGGCGGACGCGTCATCGACGTGCGCGTGCGCGAAGGCGACACGGTGCGATCCGGAGACGTTATTGCAACGATCGACGGGGCGCAGGTGCGCGCGCGCGAGGCGCAAGCTCGCGCGGGCCTTCTTGCGGCGCGGGAAAGAGCGCAGTCCGCGCGAGACCAGGTTGCGGTCCTCGAAACGCAACTCAGCGGCGCGCGGGCCGACGTGGCGCAAAGCCAAGCATCGTATCGGCTCGCCTCCTTCAACGAGCGAAGCGACGTCGCGCTCTTTAGAACCGGCGACATCCCGGAGCGTGAGGAACGCGATGCGATCTCGACCGCGGAAGCAGCGGCGGCAGCGGTTTCGCAACATGCCGCGCAGGCAGCGGGAGTCGAGGGCCAGATCGTGCAGCAGGAGGCCACGATCGCGGCCGCAGAGGCCGAGACTCGGCAGGCATTAGCGCAGCTTGACGAAGCGCAAGCCGATCGGCGTGATCTCGTCGTAAAGGCGCCGTTTTCGGGCACCATCGTTACCCGCGCGGTGGAACCGGGGGAAGTCGTTGCTGCGGGCACGCCGATCGTAACGCTGCTGGATCTGAACGCCGTGTATCTGCGCGGCTTCATCCCGGAAGGCGAGATCGGCGACGTCAAGATCGGAGAGCCCGCGCGTGTCTATCTCGATTCGAATCCGAATCGGCCGATCGACGCGTACGTGCTTCGCATCGATCCCGATGCAACGTTCACGCCGGAGAACACGTACTTTCGCAGCGATCGCGTGCTGGAAGTCTTCGGCGTCAAGCTCGGACTGCGAGCAGGATTCGGCTTCGCCAAACCGGGAATGCCGGCCGATGGGGAGATCCTCATTCGCGGAGACGTTTGGCCGAGCGCCGGCCGCAGCCAGTGAACGGCGGCGACTCGCCGAAAGCAGTTTGGACGCGTGATCTTCACAAATCGTACGGAACGGTTGATGCCGTGCGCGCTCTCACTCTCGAGGTGCGCAAAGGCGAAACATTTGGGTTGATTGGGCCGGACGGAGCGGGCAAGACGTCGACCTTTCAAATGCTTGCCGGAATCCTGCCCCCGACCTCGGGTACCGCAACGATCTTCGGCGAGCCGGTTCGGGACGCACGCTTGCGAACCGGGTACCTGACTCAGACGTTCAGCTTGTATCCAGGCCTCAGCGTCGCCGAGAATATTCGATACGTGGGAGACCTGCGCCTCACGCCGCCCGATCAGATCGCGGCCCGCGGCCGGCGCTACCTTGAGATGTTCGGGATGGCCGAGTTCGCCGATCGACTCGCTGCCCACTTGAGCGGCGGAATGAAGCAAAAACTTTCCCTAGTGTGCGCGCTCGTCTCCGAGCCTCGAGTGTTGCTTCTTGACGAGCCGACGACCGGCGTGGATCCGGTCTCGCGCCGAGAGTTCTGGGATACGCTCGTTCGCCTCTCGCTCGACGGACTGACCATCCTCGTTGCGACGCCCTACATGGACGAGGCCGAGCGTTGCAACCGCGTCGCGTTCATGGACCGTGGTGAGATCACGCAGCTTGGAACGCCCGATGAATTGCGAGCGAGCCTGCACGCGCGCCGGCTCGAACTTCGTACGAGCGACTTGAGCGCGGCGCAGGGAGCCCTCGCTCGAGTCGGCCCGACCGCGGCGATTCTCGATGTTCAGCGGTATGGGGATCATCTCGACGTGCTTGCGACCGACGTCGGAGCGGCGCGTGGGGCGATCGTTGCCGCCATGCAACAAAGCGGCTTGGAGGTTGAGGAGCTTCTCGCTGACGATCCGATCCTGGAGAATGTGTTCGTGGCGTCGATGCGTGCTCGAGGCGACCAGGTGCGCAATGTAGCGTTTCCCACGCGTCGCGACCATCACGCCCTCAAAGGCCAAACGGCGATCGCCGCCGATCGACTTACGAAGCGCTTTGGGTCGTTTACGGCGGTGGGCGGCGTCAGTTTCGAAATCCCTTATGGTGAGATATACGGACTCCTCGGCGCAAATGGCGCCGGAAAGACGACGACGATCAAAATGCTTTGCGGCCTGATCGGCCCAAGCGAGGGAAGTGCGAGCCTGGCGCAAGACCGCGACGTTCGCTCGTCGCGCGTTCATCAGCAGGTAGGATACATGTCGCAGAAGTTTTCGCTCTACGACGATCTTCCAGTCGACGAAAACCTCGAATTCTTTTCGTCGATTTACGGATTGACGCGGGAGGAGCGAGCGGAGAAGATACGCTGGGTGCTCGCCTTTTCCGGTCTCGAAGGCCATCGCCACCAGATCACCGGCAGCCTGCCCGGCGGATGGAAGCAGCGTGTCGCGTTCGGCTCGGCGATCATGCACGAGCCGCCGATCCTGTTTCTCGACGAACCGACCTCCGGCGTCGACCCCCTCGCGCGTCGAGCACTATGGGGGCTGATCCACGAGCTTGCCGATGCGGGTGCGGCCGTGCTTTTGACGACGCATTATCTCGACGAGGCCGAGCAGTGCAACCGTGTGGGGCTCATGAATGCCGGAAGACTTATTGTAGAGGGGAGCCCGAGTGAGCTGAAGGCGCGGCAGAAAGGACATCTGCTCGAATACATTGTCGATCAACCGCAGAAGGCCGCGGAACTGCTGCGTCCGCCGAAGGAGCGCTGGCGGGTGGCGCTCTTCGGGGATCGCCTGCACGTGATCGTCGACGACGCGGAGATCGGGAAGCGCGAGACGGAGCAGATGCTCGCTGCCAACGGCATTACGGTGCGCGATGTGCGAGAAAGGCGATTTTCGCTCGAGGACGTGTTTATGGCGTCGGTCGAGCGCGAGGCGGCCGTATGAGGCGCATTCTCGCGCAAATGCGCAAGGAGATCGTCGAAACGATCCGCGACCGATTGACGGTCGTCCTCGCATTGCTCTTGCCGGCGTTCCTCCTGCTGCTCATGGGTACGGCAATCTCACTGACCGTGACGGAGCTGCCGATCGTCGTCCAGAATCTCGACGGGTCCGGCGATTCGGAGCGGTTCGTCGATGCATTTCGGGCTTCATTGACGTTCCGCGTCGTGCCGTGGCCGGTGAGCGAGTCGCCCGAGCGCGCACTTTCGTCCAACGTTGCCAGAGCCGCGCTCATCATCCCTGCTCATTTCAGCCGCAACCTCTTGCGCGGCAAAAATGCTCCCGTTCAAATGTTGATTGACGGATCTGATGCAAATACGGCACAGCTTGCCGCAGGCTATGCCGGCGAAATCGTCCGCGCATTCGATCAGCACCTAGCGAACTCGGGGAATCCACCGGCCGTGGAGGCCGCCATACGCTTATGGTTCAATCCCGGGCGTGATTCGAAGAAGTTCTACGGGCCGGGAATCTTCGTTCTCGCGCTAACGCTTTTTCCGACGCTGCTGGCCGCGCTCGCCATGGCGAAGGAGGGCGAGGAGAAGACCATTCTTCAGGTTTATGTGTCGAGCATTTCGGCCCACGAGTTTTTGCTCGGAAAAATCTTCGCGATCATGGCCATCTTCGCGTGCGAATCGGTGATTCTCATCGTGCTGCTGCTGACGTACTTTGGATTGGGTTTCGTGGGCGACCCGACGCCATTCATCATCGCTTCGATCCTGTATGCCTTTTGCGTTGCATCGTTCGGCACGATGGTAGGAGCCGCTATTCCAAACCAGGTGGCAGCGGTGCAGGTCGTGGCACTCGGTGGATTCCTGCTGGTATTCATCCTCTCCGGGCTGCTCTTCCCGATCGACAACATCCCCATCGCGCTGCGCTGGATGTCGAACTTCGTCTGGGGGACGTACTACATCGAGGTCGTGCGCGACGCGTTCCTCCAGGGTGGGGGATGGCCTGCGATGTGGGCGAAGGTTGCTGCTCTTGCCGCGATAGGATCCGTATTCTACGGGATTGCTTGGCGAAACATGCGCGCCATGCAGCTCAAGGGCTAGCGATGAACGCCATGCCTGCGTTGCTCGACCAGCGCCTCGGCGCGCTCATGCTCAAGGAGTTTCGCCAGCTATTGCGTGACCGGCGCGTCGTCGCGGCGCTCGTGATCGTTCCGGTACTCGAGTTGCTGATCTTTGGGTTCATCCTCAGCCCGACGGTCACGAACCTTTCCATGGGGATCGTCGACGAGAGCGCGACGCCGGAAAGCCGCGAACTCGTCGCCACGCTCGTGGAGAGCCGAAGCTTTCGCCTGGCGCAATACTATCCGTCTGTGGATCTCCTCGGTGATGCAATCGGCGCCGGAAAATTGGATGCCGGCGCGATCATCCCGTATGACTACGCTCGGGATCTGCAACGGCGCCGGCCGGCAACGGTTCAGTTTCTGCTGAACGCGACCAACGCCAACACCGCCACGATCGCGCAAGCCTACGCGGAAGGAGTGCTGCAGGCCTACGATCGGGAGCTTTTCCCCTCCTCCGGAAGTGGCGGGGTGCTGTTGCAGCCGGCCTTCATATACAACCCGGGATTGGTCACCTCATGGTTCATGGTGACCGGAATACTCGGCATGTTGTTAATTCTCGTCGGGAGCACGTTCTCCGCAGCGATGATGGTCAAGGAGCGCGCGACGGGGACGATCGAGCAACTGCTGATGTCACCGGCCACCACAACGGAGATCATCGTCGCGAAGATGACGCCGCTCTTCACCGCGTTCTCAATCATGGGACTCTTTGCCCTGTTCTTGATCAGATATCTCTTCGGTGTTCCATTCAATGGAAGCATCGCTCTTGTCATTTCGGGCGGCGCGCTTTGCGTTCTTTGCGGCATCGGTCTTGGGATGCTCATCGCGACGATCACGAAGACGGCGCGCCAGGCGCAACTGGCGATATTCTTCCTCAATCCGCCGCTGACGTCTCTCTCAGGAGCGTTCACGCCGGTTGAGGCCATGCCTCGTTGGCTTCAGCCGATCACGGTTTTCAACCCGATCGCCCACTTTGGGGCCATCGCCCGTGGTGCGTTGATCAAGGGAAGCGGTATCGATGTGCTGTGGCCGGATTTTCTCGCGTTGCTGGCCTTCACGCTTACCGTCGTGAGCCTGAGCATTTGGCGGTATCGCGCGCAGCTCTGATGAGGGTCTAAATCTCCGCCGCGTGCCCCGGCCAGCGCCAGTCTTTGATCTCGGGCGGATCGTCGCCATGCTCGCAGATGTACTGGCGGTGCGCGACTAGCGAGTCGCGGATGAGTTGCTTGGCGGCTGCAGCGCGGTCGCCCAGTCGCTCCACGCGATCGATCGCGTCGCCCGCCAAATGGAAACGATCGATCTCGTTTCGCACCGCCATGTCGAAGGGCGTCGTCGTCGTTCCCTCTTCCTTGTAGCCTCGAACGTGCAGGTTGTCGTGGTTGTGGCGGCGGTACGTGAGCCGATGAATGAGCCATGGGTAGCCGTGAAACGCGAAGACGATCGGCACGCTCGTGGTGAACATCGAATCGAACTCGCTGTCGGGGAGGCCGTGCGGATGTTCGCTCTGCGGCTGGAGCGTCATGAGGTCGACGACGTTCACGACGCGTATACGCAGATCGGGGACGTGCGTGCGAAGAAAGTCGACCGCGGCGAGCGTTTCCAACGTGGGGACGTCGCCCGCGCACGCCATGACGACGTCGGGTTCGGTGCTCTCGTCGTTGCTTGCCCACTCCCAGATACCCGCCCCGACCGTGCAATGCGCGATCGCCGCATCCATGCCCAACCATTGCAGCTCGGGTTCTTTGCCGGCGATGATGACGTTGACGTAATTGCGGCTGCGCAGGCAGTGGTCGGCCACCGAAAGCAGCGTATTCGCATCGGGCGGCAGGTAGACTCGTACGACGTCGGCCTTCTTGTTGGCCACGTGATCGATGAAGCCTGGGTCCTGGTGGCTGAAACCATTGTGGTCCTGGCGCCAGACGTGCGACGTGAGGAGATAGTTCAGTGAAGCGATCGGGCGTCGCCAGGGGATTTCGCGCGTCACCTTCAGCCACTTCGCGTGTTGATTGAACATCGAATCGATGATGTGGATGAAGGCCTCGTAGCAGGAGAAGAAACCGTGGCGCCCGGTGAGTAGGTAGCCTTCGAGCCATCCCTGGCAGAGGTGTTCGCTCAGCACCTCCAGCACGCGGCCGTCCGGGGAAACGTGATCGTCGGTCGGCAACACGTGTGCGGTCGAGCAGCGGTCGGTAACCTGGAAGAGTGCATCGAGCCGATTCGAGGAGGTTTCGTCGGGGCCGACGACCCGAAATCGTCCGTCGTTGGCGCGCATGACATCGCGCAGAAACGCGCCGAGCACGCGAGTCGCCTCCGCCGTTTCTCGGCCTGGTGCGGCGACCGCAATCGAGTACTCGCGAAAATCGGGCATCGCGAGATCGCGCAGCAGCAGGCCGCCGTTCGCGTGCGGATTCGCTCCCATTCGGAGGTTGCCGCGCGGCGCGAGACGCGCGATTTCGGGAACGAGCCGGCCTTCCCGGTCGAACAGATCCTGCGGCCGATAACTCTTCATCCAGGTTTCGAGCATGAGCAGATGCGCGGGATTCGTCCGCACGCCCGTCAACGGCACCTGATGCGCGCGCCACGTTCCCTCCACCGGCAAGCCGTCGACGATCTTCGGCCCGGTCCAGCCTTTGAGCGACTTGAGGACGAGCAGCGGCCAGCGGGGACGCTCGCGGAAACCGCTCGTGCGCGCGTCGGACTGTAGGGCGCGGATCTCTGCGACGATGCGTTCGAGGGTCTGCGGCCATTGCCTCGTGCATCGGCGCGGGATCGTGACCTTGCACGACGTACGGTTCGTAACCGTAACCGCGCAGGAGCGCGAGCAGCTCTTCGTCGGGGATCCGTGCAAGCACCGTCGGTCCGGCGATCTTGTAGCCGTTGAGGTGCAGGATCGGCAGAACGGCACCGTCGCGCTCGGGGTTGAGAAACTTGTTCGAATGCCAGCTCGTCGCCAAAGCACCGGTCTCCGCCTCGCCGTCACCGACGACACAGCACGCGATGAGATCGGGATTATCGAAGACCGCGCCGTACGCGTGCGCGATCGAGTACCCGAGCTCGCCGCCTTCATGAATCGATCCGGGCGTCTCGGGAGAGGCGTGGCTCGGAATGCCGCCGGGAAAAGAAAACTGCTTGAAGAGGCGCTGCATCCCCCGTTCGTCCTGTGTGACGTTCGAATACAGTTCGCTATACGTTCCTTCGAGATATGTGTTGGCAACGACGGCGGGGCCGCCGTGACCCGGTCCACAGATGAAGATCATGTCGAGATTCTGTGCCGCGATGAGCCGGTTGAGATGCGCGTAGATGAAGTTGAGTCCCGGGGTCGTTCCCCAGTGACCGAGCAGCCGCGGTTTGATGTGCTCCGGCCGCAGGCGCTCGCGCAACAACGGATTCCCCATGAGGTAGATCTGCCCGACGGAGAGATAGTTCGCGGCACGCCAGTACGCGTCAACGCGCTCGAGATCGTTCACGCCACGTTGCTGTCCCGCAGCGCGCTCTCGATCGCCCGCAGGAAATCGGCCGGTTCCGACGGCTTCGAGATCGCACGGCGAATGCCGTACATTTCCATGAAGTCGCGCATCGCCGCGTTTTCCGGCGTTCCCGTGTAGAGCACGATCGCGACGTCGGCGCCAAGCGGTTGGGCCCGCACGCGCCGAATGAAGTCGGCGCCGGAAAGGCCGGGCATGGACAGGTCGACGAGCACGAGGTCGAAGCGGCGCTCGCCTACCCTCTTCAGCGCTGCAACGCCGTCGGAAGCCTCGAACGCGGTGTGCCCCGCGTGCTCCAGCAGAGTAACGACCAGAAGGCGGTTCGCGGCGTCATCGTCAGCGATGAGAATCGTCGCCATGTCCGATCAACTCCTCGATTTCTTGCCGGAGCCGCTGCGGCTCGATCGGGCGCAGAATGAACTTCTGAGCGCCCAGCTCCATTCCGCGCAAGCGATCCTTGCTCTGCCATGCCGTCGAGGAGAGAAAGATGAACGGAATGTCGCGTAACTCCCGGCGCGCACGAACGTTCTTGATGAACTCGAGACCGTCTCCCGCCGGCATGTGGAGATCGCAGAGAATGAGCGCGGGGCGCTGCCTCTCCAACAGCGTGAACGCCTCTTGCATGCTGCGCGCGTCCATGACGCGGTAGCCGAAGGGTGCGAGCGAGGCGCGAATGACGTCCAAGTTGAGTTGCAGATCGTCGACGGCTAGAACGATCGGGCCCTCGTGGGGCTGCGCCGACTCGGGATGTGACGGCCGGTCGGGCGAGCCTCTCCGGACGCCTTTGGGAAGATGCGCTTCGATTTGCTGCACGAAACGTTCGGGATCGATCGGCTTGGGAATGTATCCGTCGAAGCCGGCTTTGGTGATACGGTCGCGATCTCCGGTCATGGCGAGCGCGGTCACCGCGACGAGCGGCGTGCCGGCGAGCGTTGAATCGGCTTTGAAGCGGCGCGCGAACTCGTAACCGTCGATGCCGGGCATCAGGACGTCGGCGAGCACGAGAGCGAACTGGCCGTCCCTCGCGGCCGCCAAGCCTGAAAGGCCGTCGGAAGAGGAGGCGGCTTCGTACCCGAACGCTTGCAGGAGGTAGAGCATGAGGTCGAGGTTCGCGCGGTTGTCGTCGACGACGAGAATGCGCAGTCCCACGCTTATATGCGCTCCGCCTCGGCTACGGGAAGCGACAGCGTGAACGTGCTGCCCGCGCCGAACTCGCTCGTAAAGCTCAGGTGCCCGCCTATGAGGAGGGCGAGTTTTTGCGAGAGGTAGAGCCCGAGGCCGGCTCCTTCGATGCGGCGCGTGCTCGACGGGTCGAGTTGTTCGAATGCCTGGAAGAGACGCTCTCGGTCCTCCGGTTTGATTCCGACCCCGGTATCGGCGACGCTGAGAACGACCCGCATCCCATCCTCGAGTGAATCTTTCGTGACCGCGATGGTGACCGAGCCCCGGTCCGTGTATTTCACGGCGTTGTTGGCGAGATTGAGGAGGATCTGCTGCACCGCGCGACGATCGGTGATCACCGCCGTCGGCCGATCCGGCAGCGCGACGGTGAAATCGAGTCGCTTGTCGGATGCAAAGGAGCGCAGCGAATCACGTACCTCGTCGACGACTTCGTCGACCACAACCCGTTCGAAGTGCACCTCGACCTTCCCAGCCTCGATCTTTGCCAGATCGAGGATATCGCCGATCAACGAGAGTAAGTGCCGTGCGCTCGATTGAACGATGCGTAATTGCTTTTCTTGCTCTTGTGTCAACGGCCCGGGCAGTTGCATGAGCAGCGTTCCCGTAAAGCCGATGATGGCATTGAGCGGGGTGCGTAGTTCGTGGCTCATCGACGCGAGAAACTGATCTTTAGCTGCATTGGCGCTCTCCAACTCGACATTTTTGGCTTGGAGCGCCGATTCGAAACGCTTGCGCTCGCTGATGTCGCGGATCGAGCTCGCGACGAGTCCGCGGTTCTCGCCGGCTATCGGACTGAGCATGATCTCGACCGGAATCTCCGTGCCGTCCTTGCGCGCGCCGAAGAGTTCGAGTCCGGTTCCCATCGGGCGAACGTGCGGGTCGTGTTGATAGCCGGTTCGGTGGTCCGTGTGCCGGGAGCGAAAGCGCTGTGGCACGAGAACCTCGATCGGCTTGCCGAACAACTCGTCGCGCCCGTACCCGAAGAGCCTCTCGGCCTGGCCGTTGACATAGCAGATGCGGCCCCGGTCGTCGACGACGACCGTTGCGTCCGGCAGGGATTCGAGCAGCGCGGTCTCCACGATTACCTCCTTCGTCATCCGCCTTCGCGGGTTCTTCATACGGCCGCGCTACGATCCGCCCAATGAACGATCGCACGCTCCTAGCGCTGGACTTGGCTGCCGAGGGCAAGTGGGAGGAGGCGCGCGCCCTGCTCGATGTGCGCCGGCAGCGCGAGGAGGAGCAGCGGCGTGCGCTGCAAACCGTCCGCCATGAGGTCGGCAACATGCTGACGATCGCGCAGGCAAACGTCGAGGGCATGCTCGACGGCGTCGTTGAGCCGACCCTCGAACGGCTCGAAGGCATCCGCGACGCGTTGCAGAGCGCCTCGGAACGTTTGAAGGAACTCATCGGAAAGGACTGAGCATGTCCGAGTTGATCGAACGGGTCTTCGTCGCTTGCCCGTATCATCGTGCGCGCGGGTATCTTGCCGAGGGCGTCGGCGAGCGCGCGAAGACGGGCGGCACGATGAGCTTGCGCGTCCCGATCGCGGGGGTCGACGTGAAGAAGAACGTCGTCGTGACATTTTCACCGGGCGTCGATCCGATGCATATGGATCAACCTTGGCGCGTGCACTGGACGCCGGAGGGCGGCGGACCGTACCCGGATTTCGACGGCGATCTGACCGTACGCGCCGACGAAGACTACACGACCTCGATCCTCGAGTTGAAGGGCGAATACCGCCCACCCGGCGGAGCGCTCGGCCAGGCCTTCGATACCGTGGTCGGTTCGCGCATCGCCGCCTTGACCGGACAATCGCTACTGAAGACCATCGGCGACGAGTTCGAGCGGCGTTATCACGCGGAGGAAGCCGGCAAGAAACGTGAAGGATAAGAACGGCGGCGATGCGCCGCTCGTCGGTACGTTGCGATTCGTGATCGTGATGGGAATTACGTTTGCCGTGCTTTGGTTCGGAATGCTCTGGCTGCTGAAGGAACGCTGGTAGTTGCACATTCACAAGTACGAACGATGGTGGATGACGTTCGGCATCGTGATGCTGCTCGTTTTTCTCGCGGCCATCGCGTTCGCCGCGGTCGCGGACGACATCAACCCTCCGAGCGGGCTGCGCCCGATCGATCCGGCGAAGATCGCGCAGACGCCGCCATTCGACAAGCCGGGTCTCCGAAGGCTCGCCGACGGTTCTTACGAGGCGTATTACATCGCGCAGGTCTTCTCGTTCGATCCGGCGAGCATGACGGTTCCGCTCGGGAGTAAGGTGACGTTTTACGTCACGAGCCGCGACGTCGTGCACGGCTTCTTCATTCCGGGCACGGCGGTCAACATGATGGCGATCCCCGGATGGGTGAATACGCAGACGCACGTGTTCTCGCATCCGGGCACCTATCTGCTGATCTGCCACGAATATTGTGGGATCGGGCATCAGAATATGTTCGGGAAGATCGAGGTGCGCTAAGGGTGATCGCCGACAAGCAGTTGCGTGCCGAGAATCGCGTCGTCATCGCGCACGTCTACACGGCGACCGCCGCAATTGCGCTCGGCGCGATCTTCGGCGTCTTCCAAGGCTTCTCGCGTGCCGGTGCGCTTACGGCGCCGCCATGGTTCGACTATTACCGCATCCTGACCATGCACGGCGTCTTGATGGCGCTGGTCTTCACGACGTTTTTCATCACCGGGCTCTCGCTGTTCGTGACCTATCGTGCCATCCCGCGAGAACGCAAACTGCTCGCCGGGTGGATCGGCTGGTTGACGATGCTTGCCGGCACCGCGATGGCCGCGGTCGAGATTCTCGGCGGCAACGCGACCGTGCTCTACACGTTCTACGCGCCGCTCAAGGCCAGCCCATGGTTCTACGTCGGCGCGACGATTCTCGTGTTGGGCACGTGGGTCGTCGCGTTCGAGTTGTTCGAAAACGTCGTCTATTGGCGCAGGACGAATCCTGGTAAGCCGGTCCCGCTCGTGGTTTTCTGCGCGGCTGCGACCTTCGTGATGTGGATCGTCGCGACACTTGGCGTCGTGGCGGAGATGGTGCTGCTGATCCCGTGGGCGTTCGGGTGGACTCCCGGCATCAACGTGATGCTCACGCGTCTGTTCTTTTGGTACTTCGGGCACCCACTGGTCTACTTCTGGATCATGGGCGCGTACATCATCTGGTACAATATCATTCCGACGCGTTATGGCGGCAACACGTTCAGCGACGGGCTGACGCGACTGACGTTCATCATGCTGATCCTGCTCTCGACGCCCGTCGGCATCCATCACGAGTTCACGGAGCCCGGCATCTCGAGCCTGTGGAAGATGGTCTTCACGATCACGACGTACGGCGTCGCTATCCCGTCTTTCATCACGGCCTTTGCGATTTTTGCATCGTTCGAGTTGATGGCGATCAAGCAGGGCCGCAAAGGCTTCATCGCAACGGTAAAGGCGCTGCCCTGGAGCGATCCGGTCTTCGCGGGCGCCGGCTACGGCATGCTCTTGTTCATCCTCGGCGGCTTCGGCGGGTTGGTCAACGCGTCGTATGGGATGGATACGCTGGTCCATAATACGATCTGGATCGTTGGGCACTTCCACGTCACCGTGGGTGGCCCGGTGGCACTCACCTTTGTCGGCGCGGCCTATTGGATGATTCCGCGCTTGACGGGGCGCGCGCTGTGGAAACCGGAGTTGGCGCTGCTGCAGACGCGGCTCTGGTTTCTCGGGATGCTCATCATGTCGTTCGCGATGCACTTCGCCGGCCTGCTCGGTGCGCCGCGCCGCACCGCGGACGTGAGCTACCTCGGCGCCGCGACCGCGCAGGCATGGCAGCCGTACATGCTCGCCGCCGCGGCGGGCGGCGTGATCCTCTTCCTGAGCATTTTGGCTTTTGTCGCAGTTGCGGTTGGCACGCTGCTGCAGAACAAGAAGACGGAGAGCATGGAGGTCACCTTCGCGACGCCCGCGACGCCGTCGGAAACGACGCCGGCGGCGCTGCAGCACCTCTTCCGGTGGGGCGCACTCGCGCTCGCACTTGCGGCCCTCGCATACGCGGGACCGATCGGCGAGCTGCTGCGCAACCCAGGATACCTCGTCCCGGGAATGCGAACATGGTAGCCCATGGAACGCAAGCGTGTGCTCGTCGTCGACGACGAGCCGCAAATCGTCGAGGTATTGCAAGCCTATCTTGACCGTGAAGGGTTGACGGTCGAGACGGCGGCCGACGTGGCCGGCGCAATGCGCCACATCCAGCAATTCCGGCCGGAGTTGCTGATCCTCGACATCACGCTTCCCGACGGCAGCGGCCTCGACGTTCTACGCGCGGCCACGAACTCCGAGGCGCGCATTCCGACGATCATGCTCACCGCTCGCGCCGACGAGGCGGATCGCATCGTTGGGCTCGAGCTGGGTGCCGACGATTACGTGACCAAGCCGTTCTCCCCGCGAGAGGTCGTCGCACGCGTGCGCGCGCTTTTTCGGCGGCTCGAAGAGCGCGTCTCGACGCCCGCGCAGCGTGCGGCGAAGAAGACGAAGGTCGCCGACCTCGAGATCGACCACGAGTTTCACGAAGTTCACATCGGCGGCCGCCCGGCGAACCTGACCGCGACGGAGTTTCGCATCCTGGCGCTCCTGGCCGAAAACCCCGGCGAGGTGTTCACGCGTGCTCATCTCCTCGATCGCCTCGAGGACGGCGGCGAAATCTACGAGCGCACGCTCGACCGGCACATCAACAACCTGCGTAAGAAGATCGAGCCGGACCCGCACAACCCAGAGTACGTGCTGACCGTCTACGGGGTCGGCTACAAGATGCGCCGCAGCTAGGTTCCTAGGTGGAGATCGTGGTCAGCGGCTTGGCTTCGCACCATCGGGAGTTGCTCTCGCGCGCTAGGCGCTTGCCCCCGTTGCGGATGGGCGTGATCCACCCCTGCGATGCGATTTCCTTGCGCGGGGCGCTCGCATCCGTCGCGGCCGGTGTGATCGTTCCGGTGTTGATCGGAAACGAAGAGAAGATCCGTGCGGTAGCTCGAGCGGAGTCGTTGAGCCTCGAGGGCTGCGAGATCGTCACTGCGGCGCACAGTCATGCCGCCGCCGCGCTCGGCGTGCAGATGGCCCGCGACGGCCTCGTCGAGGCGCTGATGAAGGGGAGCCTTCACTCCGACGAACTACTGCATGAGATCGCGCAGCCGGACTCGGGGCTTCACACGGGGCGGCGTATGAGCCATGCTTTCGTCGTAGACGTCCCGTCGTACGCGCAGCCCTTGGTGATCAGCGATGCGGTCGTGAACATTCATCCGGGGCTCGACGAAAAGCGAGACATCGTGCAGAACGCGATCGATCTAGCACACGCGATCGGGATGGAAGAAGCGCGCGTCGCGCTCCTGTCTGCGGCCGAGACGGTCTCACCAAAGATTAGCTCGACGCTCGATGCGGCGGCGCTCTGCAAGATGGGCGATCGCGGTCAGATCCGCGACGCGCTCCTCGACGGGCCGCTTGCACTCGACGATGCAATCAGCCCGGATGCGGCGGCGGAGAAGGGCATTCACTCATCGGTTGCCGGTCGCGCGAACGTCCTGATCGTTCCAGATTTCGAATCCGGGAACGTGCTCGTCAAAGCGCTGCGTCTCCTCGCCGCAGCGGCGCTCGCGGGCATCGTGCTGGGCGCGCGCATTCCGATCGCGCTAACGAGCCGTGCAGACAGCGTGGAGACGCGCGTCGCCTCGGCAGCGGTTGCGCTCCTACTCGCACGCGCTCGGAGATAAGCGTTGCGAATTCTCTGTCTCGACGCGGGGTCTTCGTCGCTAAAGTTCGCGCTTTACGATCTCGCCGGCCCCAAAGAAGCGCGGTTATGTTTCGAAGGTGAGATCGAAGCCGCCGCCGAGGACGTTGCGGGAGCGGCGAGCGGCGTTTGGTCGAAGCTAGAGAACGACGCGCCGCCCGACGCGGTTGGCCATCGCCTGGTCTTCGGCGGCCCGAATCGCGAAGCGCCGGTTCGGCTGGATGCGCACCTGCTACGCGAGTTGGAGAGCGGCGCGGATTTCGATTCGCTTCACCTCGGCCCCGAGGTGGCGATCGTGAAGGCCGCGATGCGGCGCTTCCCCGGTGTGCCGCAAGTGCTTTGCTTCGATACGATGTTCTTTCGCGGGCTCCCCGCGATCGCGACGATGTTGCCGCTTCCTCGGGATTTGCCGCCCGAGATACGTCGCTACGGCTTCCACGGGCTTTCGTACGAGTCGGCACTCGCAAGCCTCGGAAATCCGCCGGGGCGGATCGCGATCGCACACTTGGGCTCGGGAGCGAGCCTTTGCGCCGTTCGCGACGGCGCGCCGGTCGAAACGACGATGGGCTATAGCGTTCTGGGCGGCTTGGTAATGGAGACGCGTCCCGGGGATTTGGATCCGGGCGTACTCCTCGAGTTGTTGCAGAGACGGGGCTATTCGGTCGATGCGCTCTCGGAGATGCTGTACCGCCAAAGTGGTCTGCGGGGTATCTCCGGGCTATCCGGGGATATGCGCGAACTGCTCGCCGCGGAGACGGAGAATCCGGCGGCCGCGCAGGCGCTCGCGCTGTTCGTGCACCAA
This sequence comes from Vulcanimicrobiota bacterium, assembly GCA_963838895.1. Taxonomy (GTDB): domain Bacteria; phylum Vulcanimicrobiota; class Vulcanimicrobiia; order Vulcanimicrobiales; family Vulcanimicrobiaceae; genus Tyrphobacter. Next base: position 395,083 of record CAWIST010000002.1, on the reverse strand, counting down.
CTGGTCAAACATCTCGGCGCGATGATCGCGGCGCTGAACGGTTTGGACATCCTGGTCTTTACCGGCGGCATCGGCGAGCATGCTCCCGCGATTCGCGCGCGCGCGTGTGCGGCGTTCGGTTATCTCGGTCTGCGGCTCGACGAAGCGGCAAACGTGCGCAGCGACGCGACGATCTCCGCGAAGGACAGCTCCGTCGAGGTACGCGTCGTGCCGGCCGACGAAAATGCGATGATCGCGCGGCACGTGTGGGCGGCCCTCCATTGAACCTCTACTTCGCCGAATTGCCGGATACGGAAGGCGCGCTCGCGAGCGCCCCTGAAGAGCGCTGACGATGTTCAAGAAGATGATCGTCGCACTCGACGGCTCGGCGTGCGCGCAGTCGGCCCTCGCCGTGGCCATCAGCCTCGCGAAGGCGGAGTCGGCGAAGCTCGTGCTCTGCACCGTTGTGGATCCGATCGAAGTCGCCGGAGAGCATGCGCCGGCTCTGCCGACGGATGCGGCGCTGGCCGAAGCCGGGGATGCGGCAAAGAAAATGCTTGCCGAGGAAGCGTCTCGCACCCGAACGCAGGGCATCGATACGGAGGTCGAGGCGCTCTCAGGCGAGCCGGCCTACGAAATCGACAAATATGCCCGCAGCATCGGTGCCGACGCGGTCGTCATCGGGACGCACGGGCGCTCCGGCCTCAAGCGGCTTTTTATGGGAAGCGTCGCCGAAGGGGTGCTGCGCGCGGCGCCCTGCCCGATCATCGTCGTTCGAGCTTCTTCAGAAAATTCACGAGCCCTTCCATCCCGCGGGCTAGAGTTGAGCGCGAAAGGGATTGGGGCAACATGATGACGATCGACACAAACCGCTCGCTTCACGCCGCGGTGCTTGATGCGCTCGAAGCCGAGCCGCGAGTCGAAGCCGGAAAAGTCGCAATCGCCGTGGAAAACGGCGTCGTTACGTTGAGCGGCACCCTCCAGAGCTTCACCGAGAAATGGGCTGCCGAGGCGGCGGTCAAGCGCATCAAAGGCGTCTGCGGTCTGGCGAACGAGCTGCGCGTCGACCTTCCGGGTATGCACGGGCGCGACGATGCAGACATCGCCAAGACGGTCGTCGACGTGCTGCGTTGGAGCGCCGGGCTGCCGCAAACGATTCAAGCGGAGGTTCACGACGGCTATGTGACTCTGCATGGGCAGGTCGACTGGGCCTATCAGCGCGAGGACGCGATCGACGCGATTCGGCGGCTGACCGGCGTGCGCGGCATCTACGACGACATGAGTCTCAAGCCGTATGCCGTGACCCCGAAGGATCTGCACCGGTTGATCGAAAGCCGTTTCCAGCGCCTCGCCTCGTTCGATGCGAAGAGAGTCGTCATCGAAGTCGATAGCGAGGGAAGCGTGGCGCTCTCCGGAGCCGTCCATAGCTTGGCTGAACGCGACGAGGCGGAATCCGCGGCCTATTCGATCCCGGGCACGATCGGCGTCGTCAACGATATCGCCATCGTCGATGAGGGCTGGTAGCGGCCCCACCTGGGGCCCAGGCTCCTAGAGATGGAGTGTCCGCAATGAACCTCGACACGATCGAAGCTCTCGAGGTGCTGAGGCGATATGGAATACGCGTAGCGCGGAGCAAGCTCGTCGATTCTCCGGAGGATGCGATTGCCTTTGCGGAACGGCGAACGGCGAAAGACCCGCGCTTGATGCCGGTCGTATTCCCACCCGACCAAACGCCGCTGCGCACGGAAGAGGCGATCCGGAGAGCCTATGCGCGCCTTGCGTTTGGGGGAGGAAGGATTCTCGCCCAAACGATGATCGGGCCCGGAACCGACGTGATGATCCACCGCCGGACGGATGATTCTCGTGCGCAAATCACCGCCTTGGAACCCCTAGGCGATCACCACCTCTACTCGGGCGAAAAAGCTCACCACATGCTCGAACATCTGTTGCTGCGCGTATCCTCGGCGTTCGAGGGTTCCGGCGCGACGGAGTTGCGCCTTATGGTTCGCTTGCACGAAAACGGCTATACGGTGCTCGACGCCGCGATGACGGTGCCGAGGGAGTTACATTTCAAGAAGCGGCTCGACGGAAACGCGCACGATCGAAGAGCCGACGAGGCTAGATCCGCGCGCCGCGCAAACGAAGAGCATTTCCGATTACGCTGACCGAGCTAAAGGACATCGCGGCGGCGGCGATCATCGGTGAGAGCAGAACCCCGAACGCGGGGTAGAGCGCACCGGCGGCAATGGGGATCCCAAGCGCGTTATAAGCGAAAGCGAAGAAGAGGTTTTGTCGGATGTTGCGCATCGTCGCTTCGCTCAAGCGCCGCGCACGCACGATGCCCAGCAGGTCGCCTTTGACGAGCGTGATCCCCGCGCTCTCGATGGCGATGTCCGTTCCCGTCCCCATCGCAATGCCGACCTGTGCCTGCGCGAGCGCGGGTGCATCGTTGAAGCCGTCGCCGGCCATCGCCACGAACGCGCCATCCGATTGAAGGCGCTCGACGATCCGCGCCTTCTCGATAGGAAGAACCTCCGCAAAGACCTCGTCGACCCCGAGTTGCTCCGCGACCGCCTTGGCGGTGGTTTGATGATCTCCGGTCACCATGACGATCCGAATGCCGGCGGCGTGTAGCGCCCCAATCGCGCGAGGTGCCGATGCTTTGATCGGATCCGCAACCGCGACGATGCCGGCGAGTTTGCCGTCGACGGCGAGGAAAGCCACGGTCTTTCCATCCGCTCGCATACGCTCGACTCGTTCCAGGACCGGAGCGGTCTCGATGCCGAGCGACATCATGAGCGCGGTATTTCCAAGGGCGACGGAGGTTCCGCCGATTCGGCCGCGGACGCCGTTGCCGGGGATTGTTTCGAAATCCGCAACTTCGGACAGCTCGACGGCGCGCGACAGCGCTCCTTGGACGATCGCTGCAGCGAGGGGATGTTCGCTCCCGCGCTCGAGCGATGCCGCCAGCGCGACGACGCTCTCCTCGCTCCGGCTATCGAGCGCGACCGCGTCGCGTAGTCGTGGACGACCTTCGGTGAGCGTCCCGGTCTTGTCGACGACCAGCGTATCGACGCGCCGTAAGCTCTCGATCGCCTCGGCATTCTTGAAGAGCACACCGAAGCTCGCGCCTTTGCCAAAGGCAACCACGATCGACATCGGCGTTGCGAGCCCAAGCGCGCAAGGGCAAGCGACGATCAAGACGGCGACTGCGTTGACGATCGCAAACGGAAGTGCCGGCCGCGGTCCCGCGAGCAGCCATGCGACGAACGTCACGGTCGCAGCCGCAACGACGGCGGGCACGAAGTAAGCCGCGGCAACATCGGCAAGCCTTTGAACCGGCGCGCGGCTGCGAGCGGCCTCGCCGACCGCCCGCACGATTTGCGACAGCAGCGTCCGGCTTCCCACGCGCTGCGCCTCCATTACCAGCGCCCCATTGAGGTTGATCGTTCCGCCGATCAGCGTGCTGCCCGCGGACCTCTCGACTGGGATCGGTTCGCCGGTGATCATCGATTCGTCGATGGAGGAGAAGCCCTCGACGACGACTCCGTCCGCCGGGACCTTTTCGCCCGGGCGAACGCGCAGCCGATCGCCGGGATGGATTTCATCCAACGCAACGTCCTCTTCGGAACCATCCGCACGTAGTCGCCGCGCGCTCTTCGGCGCGAGTTGGAGGAGCGAGCGAATCGCGGCGCTCGTCCGGCCGCGTGCGCGAAGCTCGAGCACCTGTCCGAGAAGGACGAGCGTCGTGATGACCGATGCCGTTTCGAAGTAGACCGGCCGGTTCGTGAACGCGGCAGAGAGGCTGTATAGGTAGGTCACGCCGACGCCGAGTCCGATCAGCGTGAACATATTCGGGCTGCGCGTAACCAGAGAGTTCCACGCGCGGGCGAAGAACGGCGCACCGGCCCAGAGCACGACCGGCGTGCTCAGGATCAACTCCAGCCACTTGGCGAACGCCGCAGGAACGCGCCCGCGCAAACCCGGCACGGCGTCGCTCATCGCGAGCAGCAGGACCGGCAGCGTCAGCGCCGCGCCCGCCCAAAAGCGCCGCGCCATGTCGGCGAGTTCGGCATTCGTCTCGCCGGCCTCCGGGGGTTCGAGCGGCTCGAGGGCCATTCCGCATTTTGGGCAAGCGCCGGGCCCGGCGGCGGCTACCTCCGGATGCATCGGGCAAGTTCCCCAGGGCTTCACAAGCACTTCTCCGGATGGTAACGCACCCCGTCTACCCTTGGAAGCGTGAGAAGAGCCGCCTTCCTCGTGTTGCTGGTTGGATTGCAGGCCTGCGGGCACGGTTCGGGCGGTCTCGTCACCGCCCCGGTGGTGCGCGAGCCGATCTCCCAGAGCGTAATCGAAACCGGCACGACAACCCCACAAGACACCATTCTCGTCGGTTCCCAGGTCTCGGGGAGCATCCAGGAGATCTACGTCGACTACAATAGCCCGGTCCGTCGCGGTCAAGTCCTCGCGCGCCTCGACCCGAGCACGTTCGTCGCGGCGCTCGCCCAGGCTCGGGCGACGCTTGCGCAGCTCGAAGGCGAGAGCGCGGCCGCCGCGGCGGACCAATCGAGCGCGGCCGATACGAGCGCTGCCGCGGTCCAGACCGCGCAATCGCAGGCGGTGCAGATCGCCGCGAACGACGAGGCCGTGCGCAAGTCAAGGAGCGCGCTGGCCCTCGCGCTGCTCACGCAGCGGCGCGATCAAGTCTTGCTCGCGCAAGGATACGTCGCGCGCAGCACCGTCGACAACGACGTCTCGAACACGGCAGCGGCACGTGCCGCGCTGAGCGCGGCGCAAAGCCAAGCCGCGAGCGGGCGTCTCGTGACTCGCGCCAGCAGCGACGCAGCCGCCGGCAGCGCCGCTCAGGTGAATGCTGCCGGCGCATCGACGCAGGCGAGCGCCGACGCGGTCCTTGCCGCGCAGGCCGCCGTTCAACAAGCGCAACTCAATCTGGAGCATGCGACCATTACCTCGCCGGTCGATGGGACCGTGATCGAGCGCAACGTCTCCGTCGGACAGACGGTCGCGGCCGCGCTCCAGGCTCCGACGCTCTTCACGATTGCCAAGGACCTGGGGAAGATGGAGCTGGATATCGCGGCCGGCGAACCCGATGTAGGGTCGATTCACGCCGGACAGCATGTCGCTTTTTCCGTCCTTGCGTACCCCGGACGCGTCTTCACCGCAACGATCGCACAAGTGCGGCAAAACCCGACCGTCGTGAACAACGTCACCACGTATACGACGGTCGCGTACGCCGACAATCGCGCAGGATTGCTGCGCCCGGGTATGACCGCAAACGTGACGATCGATGTCGCCACATACGCACAGGCCTTGGTCGTGCCGCTCGCGGCGTTGCAATGGCAGCCGAGCGCAAGCGAACGTAGCCGCTACGACGTCACGATTCCGGACGTCGGCAATGGCGGTGGCCCGAGTTCGACGTGGGGCCGGACCTCGACGTCGAACGCTTCCGTTTCCGTGGGCAGCGTCGGCCGCGTCTATGTCCTCGACGGGAACGTGCTTCGCGCCGTCGCCGTGCGAATTCTCGCCATCGACGGCACGAATGTCGGCGTCTCTTCGGTTAGCGGCTCGCTCGAGCAAAGCGACACCGTCGTGGTCGGAGAGCCCGGAGCGCCGGCCTCCTCATGATACCGACGGTCCAAACCCGCCGGCTCACCAAACTCTTTCCGGTGGGGGACGCGATGTTTGCCGCGCTTGACGGGATCACGTTTACGTTGGAGCGCGGTGAGTTCACGGCGATCATGGGCCCGTCGGGCTCCGGCAAGTCCACGTTCATGAACCTTATCGGCTGCCTCGATCGTGCGACCTCCGGATCCTATGCGCTCGACGGTGTGGACATTTCCACCTTGAACGTCGACCAGCTTGCGGACCTTCGCCGGACAAAGCTCGGCTTTGTCTTCCAACAGTACAACCTCTTGGCGAGAACCTCCGCGCTCGAAAACGCCGAATTGCCGATGGTGTACGCGTCGGTTCCCTCCCACGAGCGGCACGAGCGCGCTCGTGCCGCGTTGCTCGAGGTCGGACTCGACGAGCGGCACCATCTCGCGTTACCGAGCGAACTCTCCGGCGGCCAGCAGCAACGCGTCGCGATCGCGCGCGCTCTGATCAATAATCCAAGCTTGATTCTCGCCGACGAGCCCACCGGCGCCCTCGACTCGAAGAACTCGAAGGATCTCATGGAGTTGTTCCTGCGGCTCAATCACGAGCGGGGAATCACGATTCTCATGGTGACGCATGAGCTGGACGTGGCGCGCTATGCTCATCGTGTCGTTTCGTTCCTCGATGGTCGGATCGTCAAGGACGAGCCGGTACTCGAAGCGGTGGCAGCGGGATGAACCTCGAGCTTGCGATCACCATTGCGATGCGAGCACTGATGCGCAACCGGCAGCGCTCGCTGCTTACGATGCTTGGCATCATCATCGGCGTCGCCGCGGTGATCGTGACCGTGGCAATCGGCGCGGGGGCAAGAGCCTCGATCGAAGCGCGAATCGCGGGGCTCGGCAGCAACGTCATCGTCATCCTTCCCGGCAGCACCAATACCGGCGGCGTGAACGTGGGCATCGGGGCCGCCTCCACGCTCACGATCGCCGATGGGCTGGCAATCGCGCACACGGTGCCGCACGTGGCCGCCGTGACGCCGCTCGTGAGCCTGCGAACGCAAGTCATCTCCCAATATAACAACTGGCAGACCTCCGTTTCAGGCGTTTCACCGGCGTGGCCGTACGTGAGGAGCTGGGATCTCCAAAGCGGCACGTTCTTCAACGATACGGACGTCGCGACCAGCGCGAAAGTCGCAGTCGTCGGCACGACGGTCGCGAGCGAGTTGTTCCCCGGTCAAGGCAATGTCATCGGCCAAATGATCACCATCGGCAACGTGCCGTTCCGGATCATCGGCGTATTGGTCTCACACGGCCACAGCGCGATGGGAATGGATCAGGATGATACGGTCGTGATCCCGTACAGCGCGCTGATCGAGCGCCTATCGGCATCGGCAAACGGCCCGAACGTCGTCAGCGCGCTGATGATCTCGATCGACGATCCTGCGAACATTACGCGGACGATCGCCGCCGTGTCGACGCTCTTGCGGGAACGCCATCGCATCGTCCCGCCTCAGAACGACGACTTTCAAGTACGAGATCTCGCGGATATCGCGCAGGTGGCCGCGTCGACCGGCTTGATGTTGCAGATTCTCCTCGCCTCGATTGCAACGGTGTCGCTGATCGTCGGAGGCATCGGCATCATGAACATCATGTTGGTCTCCGTGACGGAGCGCACGCGTGAAATCGGGCTGCGCATGGCCGTCGGCGCGCGCAACGCTGCGATCCTGTTGCAGTTCTTGGTGGAGGCGGTGGTGCTCTCGATGATCGGCGGGGCAATCGGCGCGCTGCTCGGGGTCTTTGGATCGGGAATCGCGGCCTCGCTCGGCCATTTCCCGTTTACGGTTTCGCTGATCACGATCGTGCTGGCGCTCGCCTTTTCGGGAGCGATCGGCATCGGGTTCGGTTTCTATCCTGCGCGCAAGGCAGCCCACCTCGATCCGATCGTTGCGCTGCACGCCGAGTGATGAAGAACGCTCCTCTTACCGTGCAGAGCCTTGCACGACTCTCCTCCGGCGCCGATCGTCTGAGCGAGGCGCCGTTCATTCGACCCTTCCGCACGATATCGAATGCGGACGTCGCAATTGTCGGTGGAAAGAATGCCTCGCTCGGCGAGATGTACCGGTGGCTGACGCCGCTCGGCGTGCGCATCCCGAACGGCTTCGCGGTCACGGCCGATGCGTACCGTCACGTGCTGGCGCGGGGCAAGCTGCTGCCGGCCCTGCATGCAGCGCTGGACTCACTCGATCCGGCGAACGTTGCCGATCTCGAAGCGCGTGCAAAGCGCGCGTACGAAGCTGTCGCCGCCGCGCCGCTGCCGGAGGATGTGCGCGATCAGATTCTTCACGCCTATCGCGAACTACAGGCGCAGTACGGGCAAGAGTTGAGCGTTGCCGTGCGCAGTTCGGCAACCGCCGAGGACCTGCCGACGGCGAGCTTCGCGGGGCAGCACGCCAGCTATCTCAACGTGCAAGGCGAGGCGATGCTCCTCGAAGCGTATCGCGGCTGCATTGCGAGCCTCTTCCTCGAGCGGGCGATCCATTATCGCATCGATCAGGGCTTCGATCACTTCAAGGTCGCGCTCTCGGTCGGCATCATGAAGATGGTACGCTCCGACGAGGCGGCGAGCGGCGTGGCCTTCACGCTCGACACGGAGAGTGGGTTTCGCGACGTCGTCTTCATCACGGGCTCGTACGGCTTGGGCGAGAACATCGTCCAAGGCGCGGTCGACCCCGATGAGTTCTACGTCTTCAAGCCGACGTTCGAAGCGGGCTTCCGAGAGGTTCTGCGCCGCAGGCTCGGCTCGAAGGAACGCAAGCTGATATTCGGCGGCGGAGGCACGCTCGATGACACGACGCGCAACGTCGACACGCCGCTTGCGGATCGCAAGCGATTTTGCCTCGAAGATGCGGAGGTCGTAACGCTCGCGCAGCAGTGCATCGTCGTCGAGAAACACTACGGCGAAGTCGCCGGACACGCGGAGCCGATGGATATCGAATGGGCGAAGGACGGCATCGACGGACAGATCTACCTCGTGCAGGCGCGTCCGGAAACGGTGGCATCGCGGCGTGAGTTGCGTACGCTCGATGAGTTCGTCTTGCAATCCGACGCGAAGCCCATCGTGACCGGCCGTGCCGTCGGCATGGCGGTCGCGGCCGGAGCGGCACACGCCGTTTCGACGAGTGCGGATCTCGCGGGGTTCCGGCCGGGCGAGGTGCTCGTTGCGGAAACCACGACGCCTGATTGGGAGCCGGTGATGAAGATTGCATCGGCGATCGTGACCGACCGGGGCGGACGCACGTGTCACGCCGCGATCGTCGCGCGGGAACTCGGCATCCCGGCGGTCGTTGGAACCGGCACCGGAACGAGCGCGTTACGCAGCGGCGGCGACGTGACCGTGTCGTGCGCGCAGGGTGAAGAAGGGCGAGTCTATCTCGGGCGCGTGCCTTTTGAGGTCAAGCACATCGACGTCGGCGCGCTGCCGCCGACAAGAACGAAGATCATGCTGACGCTTGGTGACCCCGACACCGCCTTCGCGCGCAGCATGCTGCCGAACGACGGCGTCGGACTCGCGCGGATGGAGTTCATTATCGCCGATGAGATTCGCATTCACCCCATGGCGCTCGCGCATCCCGATCGTGTCGGTGATCCGCAGGTTTCTCGTCAGATCGCCGATCTGACCGCGGGCTATGCAACGCCTAGTGAGTACTTCGTCCGCAAACTCGCCGAGGGCGCCGCGACGATCGCCGCGGCCTTCTATCCCAAACCTGTCGTCATCCGGATGTCGGATTTCAAGAGTAATGAGTATGCCCAGCTTCTCGGCGGCACGGCATTCGAACCGGTCGAGGACAATCCGATGCTGGGGTTGCGGGGCGCGTCACGATATACCCATCCGATCTATGCCGACGGGTTCGCGCTCGAATGCGCGGCAATGAGGCGCGTGCGCGAGGAGATGGGTTTGACCAACGTTATCCTGATGATTCCGTTCTGCCGGCGCCTCGACGAGGCCGAGCGTGTCCTCGCCAGAATGGCGGAGCTGGGCCTGCGCCGTGGCGAGAAGGGGTTACAGATTTACGTGATGTGCGAAATACCGAACAACGTCATCCAGATCGACGCCTTCGCGCGGTGTTTCGACGGTTTCTCGATCGGCTCGAACGATCTCACGCAGCTCGTCCTCGGCGTCGACCGCGACTCCGACCTGGTGGCGCCGGAATTCGACGAGCGCGATCCGGGCGTGATGGAAATGTTGCGGCAGACTATCGCCGGCGCGAAGCGCAACGGCCGTTATGTAGGCATCTGCGGGCAGGCGCCGTCGGATTATCCGGAGGTGGCGGAGTTCCTGGCAGACCTCGGCATCGATTCGATCAGTCTCAACCCCGATAGCGTCGTCGCGACGATACGCAAACTCGCAAGTACAAGGAGTAAACAACCATGACGGCAGTCGAGACACAAACCCGCAAACAAGCCGAGCGCGAACTGATGAAAGCATTTGTCATGCAAGGGATCGGAAGCGTCGGGTTCATGCAGAAGCCTCGCCCCGCGTGCGGTCCCAATGACGCGATCGTCCGGACGACGAAGGCGTTAATCTGCACGTCGGATTCGCATACGGTAGCCGGCGCGGTTGGCGAACGCCATGGGATGACCCTCGGCCACGAAGCAGTCGGGATCGTCGAAGAAGTTGGCTCCGAGGTGCGTCACTTCAAGCCCGGCGACCGGGTCGTCGCGGGCGCGATCACGCCCGATTGGGGCGATCCGGCGTCGCAGATGGGACACTCGTCGCAATCGTCGGGACCGCTCGGCGGTTGGAAGTTCTCGAACGTCAAGGACGGTGTCTTCGCCGAGTTCTTTCATGTGAACGAGGCCGATGCGAACCTCGCGCTGATTCCGGCCGATGTCCCCGACGAGAAGGCCGTCTACTGCTGCGACATGCTCTCGACCGGCTTTGCCGGCGCGGAGAGCGCGAACATTCCGATCGGCGGCATCGCGGCAATCTTCGCGCTCGGACCGGTGGGCTTGATGGCGGTCGCCGGTGCGCGCCTGCGCGGCGCCGGAACGATTGTCGGCGTAGATGCGGTGCCCAAACGCCAGGAGCTAGCGAAGCGTTACGGTGCCTCGATCATCGTCGACCCGTCGAAAGGCGACGTGGTCAAAGCGATCCTGGATCTCACCGGCGGCATCGGCGTCGATTCGGCGGTCGAAGCGCTTGGAGCCGAGGCGACATTTGCGGCGGCGATCGACGTCACGAGGCCGGGGTACGATCTGCAACGTCGGCTACCACGGGGAAGGCGAGACGATCGGCATCCCGCGCGTCGGTTGGGGCGTGGGAATGGCGGAGAAAACGATCACGAGCGCCCTCTGCCCCGGTGGAAGGTTGCGTATGGAACGTCTGCTGCGCATCATTCGCAGTGGCACCGTGGATCCCACACCGATGACGACGCATCGCTTCACGTTCTCTGAAATCGAGCGGGCGTTCGTCATGATGCGCGACAAGACCGACGGCATCATCAAGCCGCTGATCGACTTCACATGAGGGGGAAGGCTACCGGTCGGCGATAGCTGAGGCGAGTTCTTCCAAGAGGGCGCGGGCCGTACGGCGAGCGATCTCGTGCCCGAGCGCTTCGTCGAAGACTTCACCCGCGGAGCCGAGCGGCGGATCGTAACTTCCATCCAACTCGATAAACGATTCGTGTCCCGGGTCATTCTCTCCCCAGCTTAGGAGCGTTCCGCTGAAGCTCGGGAAAGGGCCTCCGCCGGCCGGCTCCCAATGGATGCGAATCAGCTCGTTGAGGTTCTCATCATCGCGCGTACGAACGGCGGTGACGATGATTTGACGTTCGAGATCGACTGATGGCAACGGCCCGACGCCGTGGAGCGGTACGCGCAAGTGTAAGCGGGTGACTCCGTCTGCCCCTCGGTGGTTCGCGAAGTACGACTCGAGCCGGGCGTCGGCTTCGGCTGCCGGACAACGGGTGCGGACATGATCGCGCAGCCGACTCATAGGCGGCCCTTACGCGAGCTTGCGAGCAACACCCTGCGGCCGGGTTTTCGTGAGATTTTGAGAATTCCGCGGGGAAGAAGGCTTCCCCGGCAATTTCGCGCGCTTCGCCTAGGCTCTAGGGGTTATGAAGCAAAGGATCCTCGTCCCGGTCGACGGCTCGGAAGGGTCGCTGCAGGCGCTCCGGAGCGCGATCGACCTTGCTCGCACGCTCAACGCCGAGATCCTCCTCGCGCATGTGATCGACAGCGCCAAGGCAGCCCGCCTGAGCTTCGGCGATCCGGCGCTCATCGACGGCTGTTACGACGTCCTGAACGACGACGGGAAGCGTCTACTCGCCGAAGCCATGGTCCGCGTGAAGCCGACGATTGCAGCCGCCTCCACGATTCTCGCCTACGGGAATCCTGTGGAAGAAATCGAGCGAATTGCCGTCCAATCCGAGGCGACGATGATCGTGATGGGTACCCATGGCCGCACCGGCCTAGCGCATCTCGTCATGGGGAGCGTCGCGGAGGGCGTCTTGCGGATCTCGCCGGTGCCGGTGATGGTCGTTCCTCAGATCCTCGCGTACTCGGCCTCTCGTTCGGCATAGAGATCGCGGCGCGTTGGCGGAACGTCGATGCTGCCGTCCGCGCGAGCCCGCGCGAGCAGAGATTGATAAACGCCGATACGCCCCGATCGAAAGCCTTGCGCGCTGCCCGCCATGTAGAGGCGCCATATTCGATAGCTTTGCTCGCCGGCCGCGGCGATCGCCGCTTCACGGTTTCGCTCGATGTTCGCGACCCACGCGCGCAGCGTTCGCACGTAATGATCGCGCAAGTTCTCGACGTCGCGAACCTCGAAGCCTGCGCGCTCGGCGACGCCCAGCGCTTCGGCGATAGAGACGAGAGCGCCGTCGGGGAAAACGAAGCGCTCGACGAAGGTCGTTCCGCGGCCGAGGCGATAAGCTCCCTGCGCGGCAATGCCGTGGTTGAGGAAGAGCCCACCCGGTCGAAGTGCGGCGTATGCGGCGGCAAAATATTCGGGAAGCTTCGCGCGACCGACGTGCTCGAACATGCCGATGCTTGCGATCTTGTCGAACTGCTCGCTGCCCAGGTCGCGATAATCGCGTAGCTCGACGCGCGCTCGGCCGCCGAGCCCGGCCGCCTCGATGCGCCGTTGCGCCTCGTCGAACTGAGCGTGGCTGAGCGTGATCCCCAATGCGCGGACGTCATGGCGTTCCGCCGCGCGAATCACCAAGGCGCCCCATCCGCAGCCGATGTCGAGCAGCCGTTCCCCGGGCTCGAGACGCAACTTTCGCAGCGTGTAGTCGAGCTTGGCGCGTTGCGCATCATCGAGGGTCGCGATCCCGTCTTCGTAGTATGCGCACGAATAAACGAGGCGATCGTCGAGGAAGGATTCGTAGAACGGCAACGGCTGACCGTAGTGGAAACCGATTGCCGAGCGATCGCGCGCCTTGGAATGCAGACCGCCGCTCAAGCGCGCTTCCCGCAGCCGTGGCAGAGGCGCCGCCGGTAGCCTGCGCAGGAGCCACCAAAGGCGTGCGGCTCGTTTCCCGGTGAGCGTCGTCGCGGCATGAATCAGCGCGTCGACGGCGGCTTCGACGTCGCCCTCGCATTCGAGCAAACCGGCTGCAAAAGCGCGGCCTGCCCAGAGATCGAACGGCGATCGGAGAGCCGTTCGGAGCGAGCCCGGCTGCGTGACGACCACGACGAAGGCCTCATCCGTCCCTCGAATGCGGGTGCCATCCCAAAGTCGCGCGCCGACCGTTCGGGCATATGCGTCTCCGAAAAGCGTCTCCAACACCTCGATTGCGGTCGTCCGCTGGCTCATGGGAAATGGATATCCCCCGAAGGCTCGTCTCCCTGCCCGCACGAAGCGTTGCCTCGATGCTCGCCCGAATCGACAAGATTCGTATCCAGGCGCTTCTGCTCGGCGCGGTCCCGCTGGCATTCCTCGTCCTGCTCGTCTTCTCGCGTGGTCTCCGGCTCGACGCGGAGATCGTTCTGCTGTGCGGCATTCTCGGCATCGCCGTGACGTTGCTCGCGACGGCAGCCAACGCACGCCGGCTCGGTGCAGGCCAGGCGGTCAGGCCGGCGCCGGCTCGCTGCCACACGTGGCAGCTCGACGCCAAGAACGGGAACGCCGCGCATCGCGTCAAGCGCGCCCTGCTGTGGCACCTTGGCGAGATTGCGTCGCCCACTTCGGATTTTGCCGCGGTCGAAGCGATCATCGGAGAACTCGTCAGCAACGTCGCGCGTCATACGCCCGGACCGGCAGAAGTCACGATCGAGTGCGACGATCGCGCGGCGCGACTGGTCGTCTGCGATCGGGGCAAACCGTTCCACAGCACCGGCGAGCACGTTCCCGACGTGCTGTCGGAAACGGGTCGCGGGCTCTTCCTCATTCGCTCGCTTGCGCAGCACGTGCGCGTCGAGCACACCGGCCATGGGAATCGGATCTCCGTGCTCCTCCCCATCGCCGTCAACGCGCCGGTTCCAGTACCAGCCGCATGACCCGACGCACGATTGCGTGCGCCGTCGCGTTAGCGCTGCTGTGCGGCTGCGGGCACGGCGCACGGCGTGGCCGCGGCGGATTCGGAGCTGCGGGCGCTTCTCCCGCGCCGATCCCGACGGCGGTCGCAAAGGAGTCGACGGTCCATCCCGTGCTCACGATCTCCGGCATCATCGCGCCCTATCAAAACGTCATGCTCGCGAGCAATCTCGCCGAGCCCGCCGACGACGTGTACGTCAACGAGGGCGATCACGTGCACCGGGGGCAAGTTCTTGCCCAACTCGACACGGCGGACCTCGACGCCCAACTCGCCTCCGACCTGGCAAACACCACGCACACGTACTATCAGGGTGGACTCTCTATCTCCCAGGGGATGGATGCCCTGCGCCAAGCCCGCGTGACGCTGCACACCGACCAGCTCAACCTCTTGCGCGACGAGGATCTGCTGCGGCAAGGCTATGTGGCGCGCCAGATCGTCGACCAGCAGCTGGAGACTGTGCACAACGACGAGCAAGCAGTGCAGTCCGACGAATCGAACGTGAGGGCAAACGGCACGATGAACGGCAGCGGCCTCCAGGCATCGGCCGTCGCGCAAGCCCGGGCGCAAGCAGAGCAAGTACGCGTGCAGATCCAGAAGGCGACGATCTATTCGCCCGTCGACGGAACGGTCGTCAACCGCAACTTGAACCCCGGCGAGTATCCCGGATCGCGAACGATCTTCGTCGTCCAGCAGGACAACTCGGTTTACGCGGAACTCAACGCGTCTAGTGCCGACGTCTTCCGCATTACCAAAGACTCAGGCGTCGCGCTCTCGATCCCGGGGGAGACGGCGCGGACGTACTTCGGCCGCGTCGTCGGAGTGCTCGGTCAAGTGCAGCCGGGCTCGACGAACTTCACCGTCAAGGCGCTCATTCCGAGCGCGAACGGGCAACTCGTCGCCGGACTTCCGGTGACCGGCACGATCGCCCTGGCGGCGACGACCGGCATCGGTATTCCCACGACGGCGTTCCTCGATGATTCACACACCAGCATTTTTACGGTCGATGCGAATGGAACCGCGCAGCTCGCAAAGGTGACCGAGATCGCGAGCGATGGAACGACGTCGATCGTACGCGGCGTCTCCGCCGGAGCGACGGTGATTGCGAACGGTCAGCTCGGCATCGTTGCGGGCCAGCAAGTCACGGGGAATGGATCGCCGGCTGCGAGCGGATCGCCGGCTGCGAACGCGCCGCCGGGCGCGAGCGCGTCGCCGGGCGCGAGCGCGTCGCCGGGCGCGAGCGCGTCGCCCGCTCGATACGCGCACCACCGGCGGCAATAGGTTCCTCAAGAACCGCGTCTCGTGCGCATCACCCAGCTTTTCGTTCACCGGCCGACGCTCGTCACGGTCGTCCTCGCGCTCGTGGCCCTCGTCGGCGGCATCTCGTATGCGACGCTCGTCAACCAGCAATTTCCGAACATCGACTTCCCGACGATCTCGGTGCGCGTTAGCTATCCCGGCGGCTCGCCGACGGAGATTCGCGACGCGATCGTGCGGCCGCTCGAGGACGCGATCGCCGGTGCTCCCAACTTGGACCATATCACGACGACGATCCAAAACGGTCAAGCTGCGATCTCGGCGACGTTTACGCTCGACTCCGACAAGACGACCGATCTCGTCGAAGTCCAGCAGCGCGTGCAATCGGCGGAGGGAAACCTTCCCAGCGATTTGACCGCGCCAACGATCGGCACGTTCGATTCCAGTGAGCCGACGGTCGCGACGCTCGTGGTCACGTCGCACTCGCTCACGCCGGCGGCGCTCTCCGCGCTGGTGAACAACAACATCGTCCCGGAGATGGAGCAAGCGCCCGGTGTCGCCAACGTCAATGCCGGTGGCGCGCTGACGCCGGCGATCGAGGTGAACGTCGATCCGAACAAGCTGACCGCTTCGGGGCTCACGCTCGCCGACATCGTTTCAACCATCAGCAGCAACAACGTCCGCGCCCCGGGCGGCATCGTCTACCAGCCCGATCGCGAGACCAGCGTCGACGTTCGTGGCGACGTCACGGACGTCGATTCCGTGGCGAACCTTCTCGTTGCCGCTTCCGCCGGTGGTACCGGAGCCGCGACAAACAGCGGACCGACGGGCCTCGCGGCGCCGAACCAACAGAGCACGGCGCCGGCTTCCTCCCTGGTGAGCGCCTCCAGCTCGAACTTCAACCAGTGGAGCGTCGCGCCGCGCTATCTTCACGTCGGAGACGTCGCGAACGTCGTCGATGCCTACGAACTAAGCGCGTCTACTCGTACGTCAACGGCGATCGGCGATCACGCTGAACGTGCAGAAAACGACCGGCGCGAGCGAGGTCGCCGCATCGAACGGCGTGCTCGCGATCGCTGCCGAAGCTGGAGCTGGAGTATCCGGCGGTGACCTTCAGCGTCCTGAACGTCCAGGCAACCTACACGAAGCAGCAGATCGATGCGGTCTGGCACACGCTGGCCGAGGGCGTTCTCTTTACCGGCATCGTGATGCTGTTTTTCATGCGCTCGTGGCGCAACTGCGATCGTCGTCTTGATCGCGATCCCATCGTCGCTGCTCGTCACCTTTGCGATCATGAAGATCGCGAACTTCACGATCGATACCGTCTCGCTGCTCGCGATGACGCTGATCATCGGTATTCTCGTCGACGACTCGATCGTCGTCTTCGAGAACATCGAACGTCACTTCGAGGACGGCGAGGCGCCGCGCACGGCGGCGATCCTCGGCCGCACGGAGATCGGGCCGGCCGCCGTCGTGATCACGCTGGTCGACGTCGTCGTCTTTCTGCCGATCGCGTTTCTGCCCGGCATCACGGGCCGCTTTCTGGCCGAGTTTGCGTTGGTCGTGGTCGCCGCGACGCTGACGTCGCTGGCCGTCTCGTTCACGTGACGCCGTCGCTCGCCGGTAACTGGTCGATGCTCTCGAAATGGAGGCCGTGGCGCCTGATCGATCGTTTCACGCATGCTTTCGATCGCGCGCGTACGCTGTATGCGACCCGCATCCTGCCCTGGGCGCTCGACCGTCCGCGATGGTCTTCGCGGCGAGCGCCGCGCTCACGATCGCCGCGATCGCGCTTATTCCCCTCGGTGCGATCGGCTTCGAGTTCATGCCCGCCGTCGACCGCGGCGCAGATCTTCGTCGGCGTCACCTTTCCCACCGGAACGCCGCTTGCAAAGACCAACGCCGCGATCGCCGCTCTTTCGCAGGAGTTCGCGCACGAATCGCCGACATCCAGTCCGTCACATCGGCCGCAGGCTCGGAACAGCAGGGCTTCGGCGGACAGATCAACCTCGGATCCGCGGGGCAGATCCACGTCTTTCTCAATCTCAAGCGCAAGCACTCGACGGATTGGTGGGCGCAGCAGCTCGGAGCGCAGGGACAGCGCGTCGCACCCGAAGCGCAGGTAGTCGCGATTCCCGCGACCGGCACCGGCGGCGGCAACTCGCAACCGATCGACTATCTCGTGCAGTCGAGCGACGACGATCCCGATACGTACGCGCCCGCAGGTACTTGCAGCGCTCGAGCAGACGCCGGGCGCGGCGCACGTCACGAGTTCCGGCACGAGCCTCGCGCCGCAAGTCGACGTCACGTTCGACCGCGAACGTGCGCGCGCGCTCGACGTCGACATCGCGACCGCCGCCAACGCGATGCGTGCGACATTCGGCGGCTCGCTCGCGACGCAGTTCGACACGGTCAAGGGCATCAAGTACGTGCAAGTCACCTATCCGCAAAGCGCTCAGACGAACGTACGCACGATCCTGGAGATTCCGATCCGCTCGCGCACGGGAGCGCTCCTGCACGTCGGCGATGTTGCAACGCTCGCCGAGGATCCGGTCGCGCCGTTGATGACGCGTACGAACCGTCAGACGGTCGTTCACGTCAGCGCGAACCTCGCGCCGGGCGCGGCGCTCTCGACGGTGCAGAGCGCCTTCATGCAGCGCCTCGCCGGCGCTGCATTTGCCGGCCGGGGTCAGCGTGATTCCGACGGCGGGCGGTCAGCAGCAGAATCTTGCGCAGACCGTCCAGGGTCTCGGCGTCTCACTCGCGCTTTCTCTGATCCTGGTCTACCTCTTGATGCTCGCACTGTACGATAGCTACCGGCTGCCGTTCATCATCATGTTCGCCGTACCGGTCGCCGCGGTCGGCGCGCTCGGCGCGCTCTGGCATCACGCACCTCACGCTCAATCTCTACTCGCTGATCGGAACCGTGCTGCTGGTCGGGCTCGGTCTCGAAGAACGGCATCCTGCTGGTCGATTTCGCCAACCATCGCGTGCGGCGCGGCGTGGATCGCGTCGTGCGATTCGCGAGAGCGCGCGCGAACGCTTCCGCCCGATCGTCATGACGACGATCTCGATGATCGCCGGCATGCTGCCGATCGCGCTCGCGCTCGATCCGGGCGCCGCGACGCGCCAAGCGCTCGGCGTCGTCGTCATCGGCGGCCTTGCCAGCTCGCTGCTGCTCACGCTCGTGCTCGTTCCGGTCGCGTTCGTGCGGTTTGCGCCGACGTACTCGGATCACCGCCGCAAGGCGACGCCGCGACGCGTCCGCGCCGCAGCTTCCATCGAGGTCCCGACCTAGGTGTGGGTTGACGCGACTCTTCGTTCGGCGGCCGACCCTGGTGACCGTCTTCCTCGCGCTGGTGCTGCTTGCCGGAACGATCGTCGGGCTTCACGCTGGTCAAGCAGCAGTTCCCGAACTACGACGTGCCGACGATCCAAATCGCGCTCACCTATCCCGGCGCATCGACGACCGAGATTCGCGATGCGATCGTTCGCCCGATCGAAGATCAGATCGCCGGCGCGCCCGATCTCCAGACCATCGAAACGGCGATTCAGCCCGGGCAAGCGACGATCGTCGCGCGCTTCTCGCTGACCTCCGACCAGAACACCGATCTCGTGCAGGTGCAGGGACGCGTGCAGAACGCGCAGCGCGCAGCTGCCGAGCGACCTGCAGACGCCTGCGATCACGATCTACGATCCGAGCCAGGCCGTCGTCGTCTCGCTCGTGGTCAGCTCGACGACGCTCGCCGCCGGCGATCTCTCTGCGCTCGTGACCAACAAGATCGTGCCGGCGATCGAGCAAGTCGCCGGCATCTCGTTCGTCGGTTGCGAACGGCGCCGTGACGCCGTCGATTCAAGTCGAGGTCAATCCGCACGCGATGAGCGTCGTCCGGGCTTCACGCTCACCGACGTCGTCAGTGCGATCGCAGAACAACAACGTCCGCGCGCCGGGCGGCATCGCCTACGCGCCGAACCGCGAGACGACGATCGACATCCGCGGCGACATTCAGACGCCGCGAAACGGTCGCCGATCTGCTGCTTGGGACTCGGGCCGGGCTCTTCGAGCGGCTCGACGACGAGCGCCTTCGGAACGACGCAGCCGCTTGCTGCGCATCGGCGACGTCGCGCAACGTCGTCGACGCCTACGAGCCGCAGCGCGTCTACGCGTACGTCGCGCGGGCAGCCCGCGATCACGCTGGACGTGCAGAAGGCGACGAACACGAGCGAAGTGCAGGCCTCCAAGGCGGTGCTCGCGCGTGCTGCCGCAGCTGCGCGCGCAGTACCCGGACGTGCATTCACGGTGCTGAACGTGCAGGCGACCTACACGCAGCAGCAGCTCTCCGGCGTCATGCGCACGCTCCTCGAAGCGATCGCTCTTCACCGGCATCGTCATGCTGTTCTTCCTGCGCTCGTGGCGCAACGCGGTCGTCGTGATGATCGCGATTCCGACGTCGCTGCTCGTCACGCTGGCGGCGATGAAGCTCGCGAACTTCACGCTCGACACGGTCTCGCTGCTCGCGATGACGCTGATCATCGGCATCCTGGTCGACGACTCGATCGTCGTGCTCGAGAACATCGAGCGCCACTACGACGAGGCGAGGAGCCGCGAAGAGGCCGCGGTACGCGGCCGGACCGAGATCGGCGTCGCGGCGATCGTCATCACGCTCGTCGACGTCGTCGTCTTTCTTGCCGATCTCGTTCCTGCCGGGATCGGTCGGGCTTTTCTTGCGCGAGTTCGGTTTGGTCGTCACCGTCGCGACGCTCACCTCGCTCTTCGTCTCGTTCACGGTGACGCCGGCGCTGGCGGGCCGCTGGTCGCTCTTCTCGCGCTGGCGACCGTGGACGATCATCGACGCTTCACGCAGCGGCTTTCGAACGCCGCGGCGCTGGTACGTCAACCGCGCGCTCGAGTGGGGGCTCGCGAACGAGCTCGCCGTCATCGCTCGTTCTCGTTCGGCATCGCTGGTGCTCGCGCTGCTTGCTCATTCCGCTGGGCCTCGTCGGCTTCGAGTACATTCCCGGCGTCGACCGCGGCGAGCTGTTCCTCACGATCACGTATCCGACCGGCACGCCGCTCGAAACGACGCGCCAAGGCGATGCTCGCGGTCGAACGCGATGGTCGATGCGATCCCCGACGTGCAGTCGGAGATCGGCGCTCGCCGGCGCCTACGAGGGCAACCTCAGCGGCTACGTCAACAACGGCGCGATCGGTCAGCTGCACATCTTCCTCAAGCCCGAACCGCTCGCACTCGACGGCGCAATCGGGCGACGCATTCGCAGCGCGAAGCGCAGCAGATCTTGCCGCCGACCGCGCAGATCGGTGGCGATTCCGGCGACCGCGATCACCGGGCGGCATCCAACAGCCGATCGACGAGGTCGTCAGCAATCCGCTGGGCGACCCGATCGCCGTACGCCGCTCGGGTCTACGCCGCGCTCGCGCAGACCCCGGGCGCGATCGACGTCACGACGTCCGACAACCCGCCGTCGCCGCAGGTCGAAGTGCGAGTTCGACCGCGAGCGCGCGCGCGCGCTCGGCGTCTCGATCGGAACCGCGAGCGACGCGATTCGCGCTGCGTTCGGCGGCACGCTCGCGACGCAGTTTCCGACGGATGACGGCCTCAAAGACGTGCAGGTCATCTATCCGCAGTCGGATCAGACGAATCTCGCGGCGATCGCCGCGATTCCGATTCGCGTCGAGCAGCGGATCGATCGTCAGCGTCGGCGACGTCGCGAACATCGTGCTCGCGCCTGCGCCGCCGCTCATCACGCGCATCAATCGGCAGAGCGTCGTCTACGTCGGCGCGAACCTCGCCGCGGGTTCGGAGCTCTCGAACGTCGCAGCGCGACTTCAACGCGCGCATACGCGCGCTGGACCTGCCGTCGTACGTCACCGTCGCGCCCGTCGCCGGCGGCAACCAGGAGGCACTGGGCAACACGATCGCCGGCATGATCGTCGTCGCTCGCGCTCTCGGTCCTGCTCGTCTACCTGCTGATGGTGGCGCTCTACAACAGCTACCGCACGCCGTTCGTCATCATGTTCAGCGTGCCGGTCGCCGTCGTCGGCGCGCTCGGTTCGCTGGCGATCACGCACCAGACGCTCAACCTCTTCTCGTTCATCGGCTCGGTGCTGCTGATCGGGCTCGTCAGTAAGAACGGCATCCTGCTCGTCGATTTCGCGAACCGTCTGCGGCGCGAGGGGCGCGACGAGGCGGCCGCGGTGCGCGAGAGCGCCTTCGAGCGGTTCCGGCCGATCATCATGACGACGATCGCGATGATCGCCGGTATGACGCCGCTCGCGCTCGCGATCGATCCGGGCGCCGCAGGCGGAGCGCTCGCTGGGCACCGTCGTGATCGGCGGCCTGACCAGCTCGCTGTTGCTGACGCTGCTGCTCGTTCCGGTCGTCTACATGCGCCTCGCACCCACGCGTGAGGCCATCGAGCGTTCCGCCTCGCCCGAGGCCTCACCTTAGGAAGACTCTAATGGTCCCTACCTGACGACGTGCCAGTCCGTGATGACGTACTGCTTGCCCGTGGCTGCGATCGTCAGCGTTCCGTCGCCGAAGGCGTCGGTATCGAAGGTGGCGATCGTCGATCCGCCCGATGCAATCGTCCCGTTGATGAAGTCCGCGTTGGTCGGTGAGACGCTCGTGTTGGTCGTGACGTTGAGCGTATCTCCGTTCGCGAGCTGGGCGTTGGTGACCGTAAGGCCGACGAGCAAACCTTGCTTGTACGTCGCCGTCACCGGAATCGTGTAGCTTCCCGTCGAGGTCCCGCCGGAGAGCATGAACATCGGCGTCGAGATCGGGCAGCTCGTGTTCTGAGTGCCGGTTGCGATCGAGAGAGCGCCGATCGCGCCTTTAAAGGCCGTTCCCGCGTGCGTCGCGTTCCAGGTGACGGAACCGTCGCCGTTGACGGTCCGCGTTCCACCCGACAGTTCGCCGCCTTGCCAGCCGAAGGTTTCGTCCAGCGATGCGAATCCGGTTGCATTATATCCGGCTGTATCACCGCAGAAATCATTCGTGCCGCTCCCGGCAACCATCACGATTTCTCCGTCCTCGGCGATCGTTTTTATCCCGGAGATCGTGAGGTCCCCGGTCGTCACGCCGTCGAAACCGTCGGCCGGCACCGGGTAGCCATATTCACCGAACGTGGCGTTGTTGATGACATCAGTGTCGGTGCGGACGGCGCTTGCGGTGTTGCTGCCGTCGGCGTACGTGCTCTCGGTGCGAGCGACGCTCTCGGAGTTGGCGCCGGTCGAGGAGTAGATGCGCACGATGTCGCGTGCGAGCTGCGTGCAGGCCGCGTCGTAGAAGTAGTCGAGTTCGGTCGAGTTCGGATCGCCGTTCTTGTCGGGAGCGAAGAACTCGACGCCGTTCGAGCAGGCCCCGAGCGTATAACTCTGCGGGTTGCTGCGCCCGTTCAATTGAGGCGCTGCATTCGAGATCGACGTATTGTAATTCGTCAGTTGCTTGATCGGCGTGCCGAGTGCATTGGCCGTCGAGATCGCGCCTTCGGTCATGCTCTGTGTGCTGGTCCCGCCTGAACCGCCGGACGGCGAGAAGCCCCCGGCTGCTCCGCCGCCGCTGCAGGCTGCGAGCGCGAGCATCGTCGCCAGGGCGAGTGAGGGATGGGTGCGCATGGTGTGAAGCTCCTTCTCTGGTGAGGACGTAAGCGTCGCTCCCGGATCAGCGTAGCGCGCGTCGGAGACGGCCGCATTAGCGCCCGCTCAGACGAGCATTAGGAGAATCTGAAAGAAGCTGCGAACCGGGGGACGGAATGGAAGAGGCGCTGCAACGCGTTTGGCGTCCGGTGCGTGCCCCGGCGGCGATCGCTTTGGTCCTCGTCGCCCTCGCGCTTTCTGGTGCGCCCGTCGTGCACGGGCGCTTTGCGATGGGAGACTTCAAGGCGTTCTACTGCTCCGCCCAGGTGATTTTGGAGCGCGAAGACCCGTATGCCGCGGCGCCGATGGCTCGTTGCGAGGCCGCGAAAGCGCCGGCGCCATTGATCGTCACGAAATCCGGAGAGATCATCCCCGCGCCGCTCCCCGGCTATGTCATCGCCGCATTCGTTCCGCTGGCGCTGCTGCCGTTCGCGGTCGCGTCGATGCTCTGGTTTCTCATTCTGGTCGCAGCGACGATCTTGGCCATCGCCCTGCTGGCGAAGCTCGACATGGGGGACCCATGGAGCATCACGATTGCGCTCGCGATCGTCGTCGTCGCGCTCTGCTTCCCCGTCGGAGAGCTTCCGCCGATCGCACTGCTCGGGATCGCTCTTGCGGCGTGGTCGGCGAAGAACGACCGCCCCGTGCTCCTGGGCATCGGCGTGGCGCTGGCATTCTGCGAGCCGCAAATCGGCGCGGCTGCCGCACTCGGCGCTATCGCGCTGCAGCGGCGTTTCGCGCTTCCGGCGATTCTCGCCGTCGTCGTTCTCGGCATCGTCTCGCTAGCCGCCATCGGGATATCGGGCAATCTGGAGTACGTGCGCGTAGTACTGCCGGCGCATCTCATCTCCGAGTTGCCGAGCGTTTTGCAATATAGCCTCTCGTGGGTCCTCTATCGTCTCGGCATGGCCGTCGGGCCCGCACTGCTCCTCGGCAGACTTTCGTGGATCGGCATGCTCGGCGTGACGATTTGGTTTGCGCGCTCGGCGTTTGCTCGCCGGCATCCGGAATCGGTGCTGCTCGCGGCGCCGGCCTTCTCCGTCGTCGGTGGACCGTTCTTACATCTCGATCACGTCGCGCTGGCGATTCCCGCCGCGCTGTGGCTTGCATCAGCGAAGCCTTCCTGGCTGCGCACGACGGCAATCGTTGCGCTCGCCGTGCCGCTGCTCTACGTCTTCTCGATCTTGCGAATGTTTGCGCTCCTGCCGTTCGTCGCAGCGTGGCTCGGCAGCACCTATGGGGGCGGCGCCATCGCCGGCCTGCGCACGGCGTTGGGCGCCATCGCCGTCGCGGCGGTAGTCGCGGTTGCCACCATTGCGACGGGCACCGGCGCGATGGTGGTCTCGTCGGTGCAGCCCCTGTCGTCGGCGCTTCCGCAGGCCTCGTGGGCGCAGTTCGTCGGCGCGCACTTCGTGATGACGTCTTGGACGATCTGGCTCGTGAAAGCACCGGTTTGGATCGGGATTGTCGCAACCGCCGCGCAACTCGTGGCCGCGGCACGGAGCGACGACTAGTGTTCCGGCGCGCCGTCGTGCCCGCGGCGGCCGTCGCAGTTCTCTTTGCCGCAATGGCGCTCACGCTAACGCGGACGGCCTTCCCGCAACTGCCGGCCCATTCGACGTTGATGGTGGATTTCAAGGCGTTCGATTGCGCCGCTCGCGTTCGCATGGAAGGGCAGGATCCGTACGCAGCCGCGCCCATTGCGGCTTGCGAACGAGCGCCCGCGCCGGCGCCGCTGTTCGTTGCCGGCTATCGCGTGGCGGAACCGGCGCCGCTTCCCGGGTATCTCATCGCGGCGTTCATGCCCCTGGCACTGCTGCTGTTCGCGGCCGCCGCATGGCTGTGGGCCGCACTCCTCCTGGCCGCGTTTGCCGGCGCGATCGTCTTGCTCGCGCGATTGGAGATCGGGGACCCGTGGGTGCTAACGGTGGCGCTCGCAATTGCCGTGATCGGGGTTTCTTTCGCAACCGGAGAACTTGCGCCGATCGCGCTCTTCGGCATCGCGCTGGCAGCCTGGGCGGCGGCGCGGGACCGCCCCGCATGGCTCGGACTCGGGATCGCGTTTGCAATGGTCGAGCCGCAGATCGGGCTCGCGGCGGCGATTGCTTCCGCGGCACTCTCTCGGCGATTCGCGCTTGCGGCGGCCGGAGTGCTGGCGACGCTCACCGCAATATCCATTGTGGCGCTCGGCATAGCCGAAAACGTTACGTACGTGCGTGACGTGCTGCCGGCGCACATGCTCTCAGAACTGCCGGCGGTGATTCAGTTCAGCCTCTCTTGGGTGCTCGACCGCGTCGGCGTCGCCGGCGGCCCCGCGCTAATGCTTGGACGATTGCAGTGGCTGTTGATGATGGGCGCGGCTTTCTACGTCGCGCGATCGCGATTCGGCGGGGCCCATCGAGACTTCGCAGTGCTCGCTGCGGCGGCTCTTGCGGTCGTGGGCGGACCGTTTCTCCACCTCGATCACATTGCGCTCGCGTTGCCCGCGGCGTTGTGGCTGTGCGCGAAACGCCCGAGCGGATGGATGCTCGCGGCGGCCATCTGTCTCGCCCTTCCGGCGATCGAACTCTTCTCTTCGGTTCCCCTGGTGGCGCTGGCCGTGGCCGTTGCGGCCTGGCTGAGCATTTCATATACGCGGAGGCTCGACGTCGCGCTGCGCGCGATCGCTTGCGTGCTCGTCGCGGAGATTTTGCTGGAACTCGCCGTGCTCAAGACCGGTGCGACGTCCACCACCGTGGAGTCCCTGCATAGCATCTCGCCCTCACTCGCTCAAGCCTCGTGGGCTGCATACGTGCGCAACCATCTCGTCTTTGCGCAGTGGAGTGTCTGGTTGTTGAAGGCACCGACGTGGTTCGGAGTCTTGACGACGGCGGTCGCGAGTTTGGTCGTCGCGGCGCCGGCGCCGAAGCGCAAGCGCTCCTAGGCGCGGCGGTGTGAGCGTCCGTAGACGACGCCGACGACCCGCACGTCGCGACCGGTGAGCACGGCGGCCAGATCCCAGCTCGTCAAGAGCCCGTACCATTCGAGCCATTGCCGATAGACCTCGCCGGCTGAGACGCCGAACCGCCTGGCGAGCCGCGCACAGAGCCTTCTCGTCGGTCGAACGCGGCACTCCCGCGAACTCCAGAGCCAGCACTTCCAGAAGTCAACCGACGCTCGCTGGGCATCCTCGGCAATCTCGAGCGACAACTCGAGCCGGAGCGCGTCGTCGGGAGCATGCAGCATGGCGGTTTCGCTTTCCGATGCGAACGTCGCACAGCTCGTTATCCACAAGCGTACGTCGCATCCTTGCATTCGGGGGCCGGATCGGGACGTTCGCCGAAACGCCGCAAAATTCCTTCAACGCGACGGCGGCCCAAGGCAGCCTGGCCTCGGTCGCGAAGCCGGGAGCATGCCCAGTCCAACGATCACGGTAGTCAACATCGGCAACACCGCCTTCATGCTGATCTGCGCGAGCCTGGTCATGCTCATGACCCCGGGCCTCGCCTTCTTCTACGGTGGCCTGGTCGGCCGCAAGAACGTGCTCGACCATCATGATCCAGAGCTTCATGTCGCTCGGCTGGACGACCGTGCTTTGGTTCGCGTTCGGCTACTCGGTGTGCTTCGGACCGGATTGGCACGGCATCATCGGCAATCCCACGCCACTACGCGTTTCTGCACGGCGTCACGCTGCACACGATGTTCACCGGCAACGACGCCGGGCATTCCGCTGGTCGTTCACGTCGCGTATCAGATGATGTTCGCGATCATCACGCCGGCGTTGATCACCGGCGCGTTCGCCAACCGCGTGACCTTCAAGGCGTACTTCCTGTTCCTGACCGCCTGGCTGATCTTCGTCTACTTCCCGTTCGTGCACATGCTCTGGAGTCCGGACGGCATGCTCGCGAAGTGGGGCGTGCTCGACTTCGCCGGCGGCATCGTCGTCCACGCGCACCGCCGGATTCGCGGCGCTGGCGTCGGTGCTCTACATCGGCCGGCGTTACGTCGTCGAAAACAAACCGCACAACGTGCCGCTGATCGCGCTCGGCACCGGGTCTGCTGTGGTTCGGCTGGTACGGCTTCAACGCCGGGCTCCGAGCTGCGCGTCGACGCCGTCACCGCGTCGGCGTTCCTCAACACCGACATCGCGGCGTCGTTCGCGGCGATCACGTGGCTGCTCGTCGAATGGGCGCGCGGCAGACAACCGAAGTTCGTCGGCTTGCTCACCGGCGCGGTCGCCGGCCTCGCGACGATCACACCTGCGGCCGGCTACGTTTCGCCGACGACCGCCGTCATCTATCGGTATCGCGTCGGGTGTCATCTGCTACTTCGCCGTGACGCTGAAGAACCGGCTGCGGTTGGGACGATGCGCTCGACGTCTGGGGCGTGCACGGCGTCGGCGGCCTGCTCGGCATCGTCCTGCTCGGCGTCTTTGCCTCGACGGCGTGGAATCCGAACGGCGCGGACGGACTGCTGCGCGGCGGTCTGGGTTTCTTGGAGAAGCAATGCGCGGCGGCGCTGCTGGCAGCGGTCTGGGCGTTCGCCTTCACCTACGGAATGCTCTGGCTGATCGACCGCGTGACGCCGGTGAAGGTCGATCAACAAGGACAAGAGCGCGGTCTCGACATCGAACTGCACGGCGAGGAAGCCTATCCGCTCGGCATGTAACCACAATCTCGACGTACGAGTATCGGGGCATGCCTCGTGAAAAAGACGAACGCGGCGAGGTTCGCCGCGTTCGCGAGATGGTCGGCAACGTCACCGGTCAGCCTCTTAGAGTCTCCAGTTTACCCCGACGCGGACCACGTCGCCTTGGAAGTAGAAGTCCTTGCCGTACGTAAAGGGCCCGGGTGGCGGAGGGGTGAGCCTCGCCTCGAACTCGTTCATGCGCAAGTTATAGTTCAGGAACTCCACGCGCGCGGTCATGCGATGTCCCATCCCCCACTCCACCCCCGCGCCTTCGACCCAACCGGGGGCGCCGACGGTCGTCGTTCCGCAGTAGCATTTTCCGGGGGCTGTGGTGTCGGTCAACTTCACCGAAAGCGCTTCCTGCGCATCGGCATAACCACCGGTCAGATAGAACATCGAATGTGGCGACAGTTCGTAGCCGAGGCGTACGCGCAGCGTGGCGAGATAGTTCTGCGTCTGCTTGTCGCTGATGGTGTAGCCCGGCATTGAAACACCACTCGGGAGCCTGAGCGAACCGCTATAACTCGGCGTTCCTTGGATATCTGAATAATCGATGTCGCCCTCGACACCGAAGACTAGGCGATCGGCCGATGTGTCCCAACCGAGTTGCACGCCACCCAGGATTCCCCCGGTGCTCGCTCCTCCGGCATAGCCGGGAACGGGGCACCCCGGCCCGTTGGGCGTTCCGGCGTTCGAGCACTGGCTCGTGCCGGGATCTGTTCCGAGACCGCCGCCGACGTTCAGTCCCAGATGGGCTCCGTTCCAGAGTCCCCAATCGTTACCCTGAGCGCCGGCGACAGCCGGGACTGCGGCGAACAAAATAGATAGCAAGCCAAAAGTGACGGCTCTCTTCATGTCATCCTCCTGGCAGCATCGCTTAGGGGCCCGACGCCCGCTTCCTTCTAATCTCCGGGGGTTCCGGGGCGCCCGTCCCGAAGCGGCCCACGCGGAAATCCGTGCGCCCGTAGCTCAAACTGGATAGAGCAGGGGACTCCTAAGCCCAAGGTTGGCGGTTCGATTCCGTCCGGGCGCACCACCCCGCGTGCGCGTGAGCGCACCACCCAGGCCCGGCCTTGCATCCCCCCCAAAACCCGTGGTAGCATGGGATGTTGAACGGACCTGGGGTCCGTTTCTTTCATGTTTGAAGCCGCGCAGGGGCCCTTCTTCGATGGCTAAGAAAGAGAATCGCGTCATGGTGGTGATGGCATGCACGGAGTGCAAGCGCCGCAACTACCACACGCAAAAAAACAAGCAGAAGACGACCGAGCGGCTGGAATTGAGCAAGTACTGCCGTTTCTGCCGCTGTCACCGGCAGCATCGGGAGACGAAGTAAGCCTGCCTTAGGGCGGTAGCGTAATTGGTAGCGCAGCGGTCTCCAAAACCGCGGGTTGCAGGTTCGAGTCCTGTCCGCCCTGCCAAGATATTGAATCTGGAGTCATTGTGAGCGAACAGAAGAAGAGTGCCATGGGCCGCAGTGTTGCGACCGCGAACCGTCGAGCGGCAGCGCTCGGCGGCGCCGACTTCTTTCGCGGCGTGATCGCCGAACTGAAGCGCGTGACGTGGCCGACGCGAGAGGAATGGATCTCCGCGACGCTGCTGACGCTTGCGCTGGTCATCGGGATCGGCCTCTTCACCTGGGCTCTGGATCAGGCGTACGGGTACATCTTCAGCTGGATTCACCCGATCGCCGGAGGGTCGCAATAGAGCGATGGAAATGGATCGCGAAGACTTCAGCAACACCGCCGTTGAGCACGCCGAGCCGGAGCAGCCCCTCGAGCAACTCGAGCCCGAGGCTCCCGTCGAGCAACTCGAACCCGAGCAGACGCCGTTCGGCGACGCCTTCGTCGAGCAACCGGAGCAACCCGAGGAGCCGGAGGCGCCCTCGGCTGCGAAGGACGGGCGCAACTGGTTCGTGGTCCACACGTACTCGGGATACGAGAACAAGGTCAAAGCCAATCTCGAGCGCCGCATCCATTCGATGGGCATGCAGGACAAGATCTTCCGCGTGCTCGTGCCGATGGAAGACGAAGTCGAGTTCAAAGACGGCAAGCGAAAGATCACGCCGAAGAAAGTCTTTCCGGGCTACGTGCTCGTCGAAATGATCATGGACGATCAGTCGTGGTACGTCGTCCGCAACACGCAAGGCGTGACCGGATTCGTCGGTAGCCCTGGCCCCGGCGAGAAGCCCGTCGCGCTGCAAGAAAAAGAAGTGAAGACGATCCTGAAGCAGATGGGCATCGAAGCTCCGAAGCTCAAGATCGACTTCAAGAAAGGCGATCGCGTCAAGGTGACGTCGGGGCCGTTCTTCGATTTCACCGGCATCGTGGACGAAATCACACCGGAGAAGGAACGGCTGCGCGCTCTCATCTCGATCTTTGGCCGCGAGACCCCGGTCGAGTTGGAGTTCTTCCAGGTGGAGAAAGTATAAGGAATGGCAAAAAAAGTCGTCGGAAAGATCGGCCTCCAGATTCCCGCGGGCAAGGCTACGCCTGCACCGCCGATCGGGCCTGCGCTCGGACCGTACAGCTTGAACATCATGGACTTCTGCAAGCAGTACAACGAACGCACCGCATTGCAAGCCGGTATGATCATCCCCGTGGAGATCACGGTCTACGAGGATCGCACCTTCACGTTCATCACGAAGACGCCGCCGGCGTCCTTCTTGATCAAACAAGCGGCGAAGATCGAGTCCGGGAGCAAAGAGCCCAATCGCGAGAAAGTCGGGAAGATCACCGACGCACAGCTGGAGGAGATCGCGAAGGTGAAGATGCCCGATCTCAACGCTAATGACGTGGGCATGGCCAAGCGCATCGTCGCGGGCACCGCACGCTCGATGGGCGTCGAGGTCGAATGATGGCTCGCACGCACGGAAAGCGAATGCGCACGCTGCTCGGCGACTATGATCGAAAAGCGCAGTTCACGCCGGACGAAGCCATCGCCTTGATCAAGAAGCACGCGAACGCGAAGTTTAACGAGACCGTCGAAGCGCACATTCGGCTCGGCGTCGATCCGAAGAAGGGCGACCAGGCCGTACGCGGCACGGTCCTCCTGCCGCACGGCACCGGTCGCGTCGTTCGGGTCATCGCCTTTGCGAAGGGCGACAAGGCCAAGGAAGCCCGGGAAGCGGGCGCGGACGTCGTCGGCGATCAGGATCTCATCGATAAGGTCAAGACCGGTTTCGCGGATTTCGACGTAGCGGTCGCGACGCCGGACATGATGGCGCAGGTCGGTAAGGAACTCGGACGCACGCTCGCGACGAAGATGCCGAATCCCAAGGCCGGAACGGTTTCGCCGAATATCGGTCCGGCGATCCGCGACATCAAAGCCGGAAAGGTCGAGTTCCGCCTCGACAAGACGGCGATCATCCACACGATCGTCGGCAAAGCGAGCTTCGACGAAGCGCAGCTGGTGGAAAACGTCCGGACCTTGCTCGATGCTATCGTGCGCGCGAAGCCGGCGTCGTCGAAAGGCACCTATCTGCGCAGCGTCACGCTCGCATCGACGATGGGCCCTGGCGTCAAGATCGATCCGAACCGCATCAAAGCAACCGCGTAGAACTCGCTAGACGAGGCGCAGGGTTGCCTTCCGATCGCCCGATGTGGTAGGCTACGCGAGGTTCCGATGACCGCAGGTGGCCCAAGGGCCATAACGCTCGAACGAGCACCTGCCGAGGATGCGCAAGAACTCCGGCTCCGCCGCCGCGGTGCCTTCGAGCGTCAGCGCCCCTCGCGATGTCGGAGGGGCGTCTTTATTTTCGAGAGGGAGTTCGAGGGCATGCCGACCGCACGAAAAGAGGCCACGATCGCGGAGCTTCGCGAGAGGCTCGCGGGAGCGAAAAATCTCATCATCACCGACTACACGGGCCTCTCGGTCGGTGAGATCACCCGTCTGCGCGGCGAGCTGCGCAAGGACGGCAACGCGTACGCGGTCGTGAAGAACACGCTCTTCCGCATCGCCGCGGGGGAAGAGATCGGTTCGGCGCTCGACGCGTTTCTCACCGGTCCCACGGGCATCGTCTTCGCCGGTAGCGATCCGGTCTCGCCGGCCAAGGCGCTCAAGACCTTCGGCGATACCGTCAAGGCGATCGTGGTGAAAGCTGCGTTCATCGACGGCAGGATCGTCGATGCCAAGCACGTCGCCGTGCTCGCATCGCTGCCGTCGAAGGAAGAACTGCTCGCAAGACTCGTCGGATCCCTCGCAAGCCCGATGCGTGGCTTGGTCACGGTACTCTCGGGAAATCAGAGCGGACTCGTCCGCGTGCTTAACGCCGTGCGCGAGCGCAAGCTCGCACCGGCATGAAAAAACTTACACATGCATAATTGGGGGCCCACCGCGATAGTCGCAGTGGGGGCGTGCAGTGCAGTTTCCGGCGCGGAGTGCCGGAAGCGAAACGGAACGCCAGGCGCTGCGCAACGTGCAGCGCCAATTTAGAAAGGAAGACATGGCACTCACCGATATCATCGAACAGATCGACAAGCTCACCGTCCTGGAGCTGGCGGATCTCGTCAAGCAACTCGAAGAGAGATACGGCGTCTCCGCAGCGGCTCCGGTCGCGGTAGCCGCCGCCGCCGCGCCCGGCGCGGCAGCGCCCGCGGCCGCGCAGACCGAGTTCGACGTCGTGCTCGCCGAAGCGGGCCCGGAGAAGATCAAGGTCATCAAGGCCGTGCGCGAGATCACGAACCTCGGCCTCACGGAAGCCAAGGCCTTCGTCGAGAGCGCTCCCAAAGCGGTGAAGGAAGGCGTTCCCAAAGACGAAGCCGAGGCGGTCAAGAAGAAGCTGGAAGATGCCGGCGCAAAAGTC
Organism: Vulcanimicrobiota bacterium; assembly: GCA_963838895.1. GTDB lineage: Bacteria > Vulcanimicrobiota > Vulcanimicrobiia > Vulcanimicrobiales > Vulcanimicrobiaceae > Tyrphobacter. Next base: position 362,557 of record CAWIST010000002.1, on the reverse strand, counting down.
GAGATCAAGTGAGGAGGCCCTGATTTCGCCCATGCCGTCGTCGCCTCGGGGTTCATTTACCGTGGTAAACTTCACCCACTCGGCTCCTTGGCCTGAACGAAATCAGAGCCTCCTCAAGTAGCCGGCCGTGAACTCCCGCACGCCCGTCGGGCAGGGCCAGGTCTTCACGACGCTAGGTATCTACGTCGTCATCGCGATCTTATTGGTCTTCCGCTATTCGCGGCCGATGCGCATGAGCGTCGCGCGGATGTGGGTCGGCCCGGTGATCTTCCTCGCGCTGACGGCAATCGTCATCTGGGGTGAAGAGGTTGCCGCGCCGGCGCCGCCGGAGATCATCGCTTCGGCGCTCGGCATCGGCGCAGTCCTCGGCATCCCCTTCGGCATACTTCGCGGGATGCACACGACCGTGCGCGCAACGGACCGCCCCGGCATCATGTATCTCGGGCCGTCATGGATCGTCGCGGTCGTTTGGTTGGGCGCGTTCTTGATCCGCGCGGGCCTTCGCATCGCTTTAATGGGAAGTCCTTACGCCGGTCCGCTCGGCGACGGGCTGCTCGCCTTCGCCTTGGGCATGCTCGTCACGTCCTACGTGGCGATCTATCAAAAGTATCGCGCGCTGGAACACCAGGCCGGGCAGATCTAACGCCCGGCTAGGATGCGCGCCGCGCCGACTGCGCGCCGATGAAATGCAGGAACTCGTCCTTCGGCATAGGCTTTCCATAGAGGTGGCCCTGCAGGCGTCCGCAGCCGAGCGAGGTCAAGAAGGCCTCCTGCGCCTTGGTTTCGACGCCTTCGGCGACGACGCGTAAGCCGAGTTCGGACGCGAGCGCCAGGATGCCGGCGCAGACGGAGCGACTGTACGGATAGCGCTCGATGTCGGAGATGAACGAGCGGTCGATCTTGATCACGTCGATCGGATAGAGCTTCAAGTAGCTCAGCGTGTTGTAGCCGGTTCCGAAATCGTCGATGGCGATCGTCACCCCGATCCGGCGAAGCCAAGTCAAGACTTGGAGCGCCTTCGAATGATCGTCCAAGAGCGATTGTTCCGTGATTTCGACGACGAGCGCGCCCGCCGGAAGTCCGCTGGATCGGAGCGCGTCGTCGATGACCTCCTGGAACTCCGGCGAGAGCAGAAACTGCGCCGAAACGTTGACGCCGACGCGCGGAGGCCCGCCGGCCGTCTGGAGCATCTCGCTAAGGTCCTGGCAGGCGCGCCGTACGACCCAGGCGTCGATCTCGCGCATCAGGCCCGTTTCGTGCGCCGCGGAGAGAAACGCGCTCGGCGGCACGGTGCCGAGATCGGGATGGTTCCATCGGATGAGCGCTTCGCTCGAGCAAATCCGCAGCGTACGCGCATCGACGATCGGCTGGTAGGCAAGGACGAACTGTTGCAGGTCGATGGCCGTGCGCAAACCGGATCGCAATTGATGCCGTTCGGCATGGGCGCGTTGCAGCTCCACGCCGTAACGCTGGGCTCCGCCGATTCCCTGGCTCCTCAGCGAGGACATCGCGAGCCACGCATGGGCGACGAGATGCTCGTCCTTCGCGTCGAAGGGGTAGACGCTCGCGCCGAGCGTCGTGGTGACCTCGATCGCGCGACCATCCACGACGACCGGCTGCGCGACCGCCGAGACGATGCGCGCGAGCGCCTCGTTCGCATCGCCGTTCTCCGGACGAAGGAGTGCCGCAAACTCGTCGCCCCCGGTTCGCCCGGCGAACTCGTCGTCCCGTAGAATTCCGCGCAAACGCTCTGCGACGGCAAGCAGCACCGCGTCACCCGCAGCCGCACCGAACCCTTCGTTGATCGCCGTGAAGCGATCCAAATCGAAGGTGACGATCGTAAAGGACTCGCTCTCCCCGGCGATACGCGCCGCATCGGTGACGCGCTCGGTGAAGGCGGCGCGGTCGAGAAGGCCCGTGAGTTTGTCATGGCCCAAGAGGTGCGCGATCGTGTGCTGCGCGTTATGCTGATCCGTGTAGTCGATAACGGCTCCGACATTACGTACGGGACAGCCGGCGGCATCGTAGAAGAACTGTCCGTCGGTGCGAAGATGGCGGATGCTACCATCCCGGCGCACGACGCGGTACTCGATGTGGTACGGCTCGCCCGTGCGCAACGCGGTCTCTCTCGCTTCTGCGACGCGGCAGCGATCTTCCACATGGATCTGCTTCAGAAACGCCTCGAGAGGAACGCGGGTGATACCGTTGGGGATTCCCCAGAACGCGCGGAGCGCGGGCGTCACCTCGGTCGTCTCCGTTTCCATGTCGATGGAGAAGGTCGCGATCGCTCCGACCGATTCGACCAACTCGAGGACGCGTTTCATCTCGCGCGCCGATTGTTCGTCCACGTAAGAATCTTAAAGGAAGCGCTGCGACTTCGGTAGGCAGGATGCCGAGACGGAGGCCGTCTTGACGCAGACTTGACGCAACCCTTGGCCATCGAGGCGAGCGGCCGTAAGAACACTGGGCGGCCGACCTGGCGGAAGGGGGCTACGGCGGCGGGGCGTACTACGATGTTGGCACAGCCAATGCACGACGTCTTCATCAGTTATGCTCACGAGGACAACGAGTATCCGCGCTACGGACCTCGCGGTTGGGTCGAGCGTTTCTACGAGGCGCTCAAAGCCCGGCTAGGCGGCATCCGCAGCGAGGAAGAGGCCTCCGTTTTTCTGGATCAAGGCCCCTCGGGGATCACCGGCAGCTCGATGCTGACGCCGACGATCAAGGAGACGTTATCGGGCTGCGGCGTGCTCGTGATCATCGTCTCGCCGGCATATCTCGCGTCGAAGTGGTGCGCAGACGAGTTGAAGTTCTTCCGCGATTCGGCGGCCAAGACCGGGGGTCTGCGCGCCGGTACGAAGACGCGGGTTCTGAAGGTGCTCAAACTGCCGGTAGCGCCCAACGCATTTCGCACCGGCGTCGCGGAACTCGACGACGCGGTCGGATATCCGTTCTGCCAGTACCGAGCCGACGGGAAGCCGATCGAGTTGGATCCGCCGCACGGCGATTACATGGGAACCGAGTTCGGTTGCGCGATCAACGCGCTCGCCTACGATATCGACGCGATCCTGCAAGCGCTGCCGGGCCGGCGTCAGGCCGGCTCGCGCGGTCCCGCCGACTCGGGGATTCCCGTCTATTTGGCCGAGACGAGTTCGGATATGTCGGAGTACCGCGAGCGCATCCGTCAAGAACTCGAGCAGTTCGGTTGCACGATCTCACCCTCGGTACAGCGGCTTCCCGGTCCCGACTATGCGGAGCAGGTGAAGGCCGATCTCGCCGGCGCGCGCCTCTCGGTTCATCTCATCGGCGATTCCTATGGCCTGATTCCCGAGCGCTCGACGGAGTCGATCGTTCAGATGCAGTATCAGCTCGCCGGGGAAGAGCACGTACGACGCCCCGAGTTCTTGCGGATGGTCTGGATGCCGCCCGGCCTGCACCTCGACGAGGAGCGGCAAGCGAAGTTTGTCGCCGCGCTCCAAGACGATCCACAGCTCGTGGTGACGCCGCTGGAAGAGTTCAAGACGATCGTCCACAACCAACTCAAGCCGAAGAAGCCGGCGGTCGCGAAGCGCGACGAGGGCGCTCCGAAGAGCGTCTATCTCATCTTCGACATGCCGGATCAGGACGCAGCGAAATCCGTCGACGATTGGCTCTTCGAACACGGCTTCGAGGTGCTCAAGCGTGGGCCCGAGACGCAGGGCCGGTCGCAGCTCGCGATGCACAAGGAATTCCTAAAGGCCAGCGACGGCGTCTTGATCTACTACGGCGAAACGACCGACGATTGGCTGCAGATGAACCTCATTGAGTTTCGCAAGGTCTTTGCGACGGGGCGTAAGCGGACACCGCCGTGCGGCGTCGTGCTAGCCGATCCAAAACGTCCCGATAAAGAAGGATTTCGTAGCCATTTCGTACGGTACGTGATCCCCGGGTTCGGCGACTTCTCGCCCGATCGCCTGGAGGAGTTCGTCGCCGGCTTGGAGTCGCCGCAAGCAGCCTCCGCATGAGCAGCGCGACCACCGCAGCCTTCAATCCATTTCCGGGGTTGCGCCCGTTCGAAGACGACGCCGCCGATATCTCGGTCTTTTTCGGTCGCGACGAGCAGGTCGATGAACTCCTAACGCGCCTGCAGCACCGGCGCTTCGTCGGGATCGTCGGGCAGTCAGGCTGCGGAAAATCCTCGCTCGTCCGCGCGGGCTTGCTGCCCGCACTCCACGGGGGCTTCATGGCCGGCGTGGGCTCGCGCTGGCGAATCGCCGTGATGCGTCCGGGAAGCGCTCCGATCGAAAGTTTGACGCGCGCGCTCGAACGCGCCGGCGTGCTCGAGAAGGTCGCCGATGACGAGGCGATGCGTCTTGGCCTTACGCAGGGTGTCCTCTGCGGCGGCGCGCTCGGGCTCGTCGAAGTCGTGAAGCAAGCGCACTTGCCTTCCGACGAAAACGTGCTCATCGTCGTCGACCAGTTCGAAGAGTTGTTCCGGTTCCGCCATGGGGCGAGCGCCGCGCACGCCTCCGATGAAGCGGCCGCGTTCGCCAAGTTGACCCTCGCCGCGGCTTCGGATCGTGACGTGCCAGTGTACGTGCTCATCACGATGCGCTCGGACTTCATCGGCGAGTGCGCGCAGTTCCGGGATCTGCCGGAGACGCTCAACGAGGGCCTCTTTCTCGTCCCACGCCTAACGCGCGATCAACTGCGCGAAGCGATCGAAGGCCCGGTCGGAGTGGCCGGCGCATCGATCACGCCGCGCCTCGTCAATCGACTGCTCAACGAACTCGGTGACGATCCGGATCAGCTTCCCGTCTTGCAGCATGCGCTCATGCGAACCTGGGATCTGTGGGCGAAAGAAAAGAAACCGGACGAGCCGATCGACGTGCGCCACTACGACGCGACCGGAGGAATCTCCGAGGCGCTCTCGCGCCATGGCGACGAAATCCTCAAAGCGCTTCAGAAGAGCCGTCTGCGCCTCGTCGCGCAACGCGTCTTCAAAGCATTGACGGAGCGCGGCGGCGATAACCGCGGTGTTCGCAGGCCGACGGGCTTCGCCGAGCTCTGCGCGATCGCCGACGCCGGCGAGGACGAGGTCCGCGCGGTGCTGGAGGCGTTCCGCGCCCCGGGCGCTTCGTTCCTGATGCCGCCCGCGGACATTCCGATCGAAGCAAACACGACCATCGATCTCTCGCACGAAGCGCTCATGCGCACGTGGCTGGCCTTGATCGCCTGGGTCGATGAGGAGGCGGAGGCGGCGAAGCTCTACCGGCGCCTCGTTTCCGATACGGAGTTGCGCGAAGAGAAGCCGGGCACGCTCCTCGGCGATCCGCTCCTCTCCTTCGCGGAAGAATGGCGCGATCGCGATCATCCGACGCCGGCATGGGCGGACCGCTACGGCGGTAGCCTCGAGCGCGTGCAAAAGTTGATCCTCGAGAGCCGGGCGGCGCTCAATGCCGAGGCTGCGCGAAAAGAAGAAGCGGAGCGGCGCGAGCGCGAGAACGAGCTGCGGCTCGCTCACGAGCGCACTCGCTTCGCGCAAAGCCTCGCGCAGCGCACTCGCGTTTTGGCGGTCGTGATGAGCGCGATCGCAGCGGTCGCGGTCGTCGCTTCGATTTGGGCATTGTTTGCGCAGCAAGCGGCTGCGATCGCCGCCGTCCACGCGCGTGCGGCCGAGCAACAGGCGCTCGGCGAAGCGCACGTAGCGGACGTAGAGAGAAGCGCGGCGCTGGCTCAAAAGGCGAAAGCCAATCACGAGACGCAGATCGCGAGATCGGCGGAAGCGAAGGCGCAACAGGAAACGGCAATCGCGCGCGCCCAGACTCGCGTCGCGGAGCTGGCGACGCAGCAAGCGCTCGCGGAGGGTCGGCAGCTCGCCGCCGCGGCGCGTCAGGCCGCGGACCGTGCGGGCTCGCTCGAGTTGGCTCAGCTCGACCACGCGATGTACCGCGTTGACTACGACAATCGCACCGCCGGATTGATCGGAACGGCTGCGTATGCGATGGACCCGAACGTCGATACGAGGGCGTTGCTCCTGAGCGCCGGATATGTCTTCGGAGCGCTCGGACGCGTCGCGCTGCCGCCGTGGGACCTGGGTTCCGTTAGCGGAAGAGGTCGTTTGATCGCGGTACTCTCGGGTGCGCGGCAGCACTATTACGCGCAGCCGGTGACCGGCTCGCTGCTCTCGATCGACGCCTCGACGCTGGCTATTCGCGGGCGAGCGCCGGACGTGAGCGCGACGCTGATGTGCGGGTTCGATAGCGAGCCGCGCGTCGCGGTCGCGACGCAAGGCAGCATCCGGCTCTACGATTTCGCGTCGCACGGCGGTCCCGTTCGTGTCGGCTCGCGCGGAGCGGGCGCCGTCACCGCGCTCGCGTGCTCGCCGGTGAGCGAGCGCATCGCCTACGTCGACGGCGGCGTCTTGCAGACGGCCGCATTCGACGGGCGCGACTCCGAAGCGATCGCGCGCATCGGCGGCAACGTGAACGGGATCGTGCTCTCTCGGTCGGGGCGCTACGGCGCGGTCACGACGACGAACGGCGAGGTTTCGGTATACGATTTGCAACGACGTAGCGCCATCGAGACTCAACGCTTGCTGCCGGACACGGCGCATGACTGCTCCGCCGTCACAGGATGTGCGGGCGCGGTCGCGTTCACATACGACGAGAAGAAGCTCGCGTGGTACGATGGCGGATCGATCCACATCGCCGCGCTCTCCGCGGCGACCGACGACGCGTACACGTGTCCGCAAGCCATCTGCGCGCACCCGACACTGATGTACGTCATTAATACGATCCTGCCGAACGTCGTCGCGGACGGTGGCGTGCTGGAATACGATGACGGCACCGCAAAAGCGTTCAAGAAGCTCTATGACGATCAAGCGGGCGCACAGCGCCGGCCGCTGCTCGATCGCGAGTTCAACATGTACGTCACACCGTACGACCCGTGGACGGCCGGTCAGCCGAATCCGTTCGGCAGCGGTCTCGCGGCGCAATCGTTTGCGCAGATGGAGGGCCCGATCTTAGGGCGGATGGCGGGCTCGCAGTGGACCGGCAGTTACACGGTATCCGCTCATCACTTGTTGATTCCGGGAAGTACGGGCTTCATCTCGTACGACCTGGATCATCTGCGTGCCGGCTTCGGGAGCCGCGTCGTCGAGGTGAGCTATCACGTTCGGATGCGAGGATCCGGCGACGGCGTTCACGCCGCCAGCTTCAACTGGGTCAGCGGCGAGGTCGAGGTGCTCGACGTTCGCCCCGCGTCGCCGAAGGTGCTGCATCGCTTCAGGCTCGCGCCCGTACCGACGGTCAGCCGGAATGGGAATCATTACTACACCTACGAAGTTCAGATCGGCTACGACCCCGGAAGCGGCATCGTCACCGTCTTCAATCAATCGAACCGCTCATCGAGCAGTACGTTCGCGCAGCTTCGGCGTTACACCGCGGAGGGCAGGCTGCTGTCGACGAGCTCTCGCGCGCAGCTCGCCGCGACGGCGGGGATTCCGTCGAGCGCGATCACGAGCCTCGCGTTGAGCGCTCGCGGAACGTATGTTGCGCTCAAGACCAACGACGCCAAGTATCCCGACGCGATCGTTGGCAGCGACGGAAGGCTCGTCGGCCGTGCCTATTCGGTCGACGGCATTTCCGGGGACGACCGCCTTGCGATCGTCCAGCGAAATAGAGGAGACGTGGTCGAGAGCATCTACCGTCTTCCGGCATGGACGTCCACGGGCATCACGAGCATCCCGAGCGAGGCCTCGGTTCTCGGGATGAGCCCGGACGGCAATATGGTGGCCTTTGCTGCGGGGAATGAGGCCTCGTCGCCGCCCCATCTCTATCTCTACGATATGGATTCGCGAGTGACGTATAGCGGATGGTTACCGAATCCGCCGGATCTCTACGAATATCGCGATCAAGACGGTTCCATCGAGAACGGCTTCACGGGCTTCGAGTTCAGCGGGGACGGGCGCTACCTGCTTGCGGCGTACATGGGCTCCGACGACAACTACTACGTCGCCGTCTACGTGCTCGATCCGAGCGCCTGGGCGCGCTCCGCGTGCCTTATGGCCGGCCGTCCGCTCACCGCGCAGGAGTTCCACGCGCTCGCAGGCAACGGCGTGCCGTACCACAACGGGTGCGGGCAATATCTCTCTCAGATGTATCGTTGGTAAACGACATGCAACGTCGGTCTCTCTACGCGCTTTGGATCCTCCTGGGCATCGTCGTTATCGTCGTGCTTTGGGTAGTCTCGACGTACAACGCCCTGGTCACGCTCGACCAAAGCGTGCAGGCGCAGTGGGGGCAGGTGCAAACCGCGTACCAGCGGCGCGCCGATCTGATTCCGAACCTCGTCGCGACGGTTCGCGGCGCGGCGAACTTCGAGAAGTCGACGTATATCGCGGTCGCGCAGGCGCGCGCCCAGGTCGGGCAGATTTCGCCGCAGGTCGTGCAGAGCGCGCTGTCCAACCCGCAGGCCTTCGCGCAGTACCAGCACGTGCAAGACACGCTCGGCTCGGCGCTTTCGCGCCTGCTCGCCGTGAGCGAGAATTACCCGCAGCTGCAAGCCAATCAAGACTTCCTGACGCTGCAAGCGCAGATCGAGGGCACGGAGAACCGCATTGCGGTCGAGCGCCGGCGCTACAACGAAGCAGCCCAAGCCTTCAACACGCGCCGCGACACGGCGCCGACGGTCTTTATCGCGGGGTTGTTCGGATCGCGCTTCAACGAGAAGCCGTTCTTCGAAGCCGCGCCCGCCGCGCAGAACGCACCGCAAGTCAACTTTCCGTGAACCGGCTCGCGCACGCGCGCATCGAGCGCGCGATTCGCACCGCGGAGGCCGGCACGACAGGGCACATCGTCGTGCGAATCATCCCCGACGCGGAGGTCGATGCGTTCGCGCGGGCTCGCGATGAGTTCGAGAGAGCCGGGCTGCACGCGGCGAAGGAGCGCAATGCCGGGATGGTCCTCGTTGCGCCCGCAGCCAAGAAGTTCGCCGTCCTCGGCGACAAGGAGCTTCACGCGCGCGTCGGCGACGCATTCTGGCAGCGCCTCGTCGGCGAGATGCAGCCGGCGTTCGCGCGAGGGAAGATGGCGGACGCAATCGTGCACGCCGTGGAGCGCATCGGCGGCGAGCTGCACGCCCATTTCCCGGTCCGCGGATGAGCGTGCTGCACGCAGCCCTTGCCGTCGTCGCGATCGCCACGGCGCCGCCCACGCCGACGAACTACGTGACCGACACGCAGGGCGTGCTTTCCGCGCAGACCGCAGCCCAGGTCGAGAACGAGCTACGCGCGTACGAGCACGCGACCGGGCATCAGGTCATCGTCTGGATCGGCGCGACCACCGGAGGCGAGCCGCTCGAGCAGTGGACGGTCGACACGGCGGAACGTTGGGGAATTGGGCGCAAAGGCCACGACGACGGCGCAGTGCTCTTCATCTTCATGCAGGATCGCACGATGCGCATCGAGGTCGGGTACGGCTTGGAGCCGGAGTTGACCGATGCGCAGTCGTTCTGGATCATCCACAACGTCATGGAACCGAAGATGCGTGCAGGCGACGTCGACGGCGCGGTCGCGGATGGAGTCGACCGCATGCTCCTGACGATTACGCCGTCGTTTAGCTCGCAAATCGGCCACGCCGTTGCAGCCGTGCCGGAAGCGGCGAATGCGAACGAAGGCAACGCTTCCAGCGGCGCCTTCATCGCGTTCATCGTTTTCCTATGCTTCTTTTGGGGCGTGCTCTTGGTGGTGTTCATCGGCGGCATTCGGTATCTCGTCACATTCATCACCAAAGGTCCCGTGGCCGCGACGAAGGCGTGGCACGACACGTGGATTTCTTCGGGCACGTCGCACGGGCGCGTGTTCTGGGGCGGCCCCTTCATCGGCGGCTTCGGAGGCGGCGGGGGCGGTGGTTTCGGGGGCGGCTTTTCGGCCGGAGGGGGCGGCTTTGGGGGCGGCGGCGCCTCCGGCGGCTGGTAAGGAGTTCCCCATTTCGCTCATGCCGGCGTCGCCTCGGGACTCATTTACCGCAGTAAACTTCGCCCACTCGGCGACTCCCTGAACGAAATCGGAAACTCCTGTAGCGCGAGAGTTTAGGGCGTCGTTCCGATCGTAATCTGCGTCTTTCCACCCTCGGTCGTGATCGCGATGGTGGAGTTGCCGACTTGGAACGTCGCGGTTTCGACGCCGCCCATGGTCGCGTGAGCTTTTTCAGAGCCGGCGGGCAGATGGGTCTGATACCACTTGTAAACGGTGCCGAATGCATCGCCGGTCGAGAGCACTTGACCCGAACCGTTGGCCGTCGTGGCGCTCGCTTCGGACGTGGCGCCTGGATAGGTCGGGATGCTTCCCGAGGTGGTCGACGCGCCGGTGGATGCAGCCGCCGACGCGGCGGGCGAGGCTTCGGTGCTCATGGACGAGGACGAGGTCGACGAGCTGCCGTGGCTGCAAGCCGCTAAGACGGCGATGACCAGCACGGCAGTAAGGGACGAAAGTACGCGCATGCAGAGACTCCTGTAGCAAGAAGGGCGGAGAGAAGCAGCCTTCCCCTCGGTGTTGCGGTAAGCCTGCCCCGCCGCCCACGGCGCCGGCTCCCATCGCCGATCTGAGAACCTAGTGCACTAAGAATCCAACCAACAACAGGGCGACGATGTTCAGGACCTTGATCATCGGATTGATGGCGGGGCCGGCCGTGTCTTTGTAGGGGTCGCCGACCGTGTCGCCGGTGACGGCGGCCGCATGCGCGACCGAACCCTTTCCACCGAAGTGTCCGTCCTCGATGTACTTCTTCGCATTGTCCCATGCGCCGCCGCCGGTCGTCATCGAGATCGCGACGAACAAGCCGGTGACGATCGAACCGACGAGGATTCCGCCCATCATTTGCGCGCCTGAATTGCCGGGCAGCACGTTCCAGACGGAGAGCAGCACGACGACGACCGGTACGCCGACCGGGATCAGCGCGGGCACGATCATCTCGCGCAACGCCGCTCGCGTGACGATATCGACGGTCGTGCCGTAGTCGGGCTTAGCCGTTCCCTCCATGATGCCGGGGATCTCGCGGAACTGGCGCCGCACTTCCTCGACCACGCCGCCGCCCGCGCGTCCGACCGCCTCCAACGCGAGCGAGGCGAAGAGATACGGCAGCAGTGCACCGATGAAGAGGCCGGTGAGCACGAACGGGTTGCCGATCGTGAACAGGTTCGTGATCGCACTCGAACATGCCGCGCCCAAACCGGGACAGCTATGTTGGGTCAGCTCCTGGATGAACGAGGCGAAAAGGACGATCGCCGCGAGCGCTGCGGAGCCGATCGCGTAACCCTTGGTGACCGCTTTCGTCGTGTTTCCGACCGCATCGAGCGGATCCGTGACATTGCGGACCTCTTGGGGCATTTTCGCCATCTCGGCGATGCCGCCGGCATTATCGGTGATCGGCCCGAAGGAATCGATCGCGACGACGATTCCCGCCATGGAGAGCATCGCCATGACCGCGATGCCGACGCCGTAGACGCCCGCGAAACTGTAGCTGACGAGGATGCCGGCGACGATGACGATCGCCGGGAGCGCCGTTCCTTGCATCGAGACGGCGAGGCCGGCGATGATATTCGTAGCGTGGCCCGTCGTCGAAGCTTTCGCGATCCGCTGAACCGGCGGGAACTGCGTTCCCGTGAAGTACTCGGTGATGAACGTGATTGCTCCCGTGATGAGAATGCCGACGAGCGCGCAGATGAAAACGGAGAGCGCGGAGATCGTACCGTTCCCGGTGAAGACCGCGCGCGAGACGAAGTAGAAGCCGACGAGCGCTAGCGCGCCCGCAACGAGCATGCCGCGGTAGAGCGCGCCCATGATCGACGATTTCGTGACCGTTCCCATGCCGACGAAGAGCGAACCGACGATCGAGGCGAGGATCGAGACCGCGCCCAGCAAGAGCGGGAAGGTCGTCGCGCCGGGTATGGTGCCGAAGGCGAGATGGCCGAGCAGCATCGCGGCGACCGTCGTGACGCAATAGGTCTCGAAGAGATCGGCGGCCATGCCCGCGCAGTCGCCGACGTTATCGCCGACGTTATCGGCAATCACCGCCGGGTTACGCGGATCGTCCTCGGGGATTCCCGCCTCCACCTTGCCGACGAGGTCGGCGCCGACGTCGGCAGCCTTCGTATAGATGCCGCCGCCGAGGCGCGCGAACACCGAGATCAACGAACAGCCGAAGGCGAGGCCGATCATCGCCGCGAGAGAGGCCGACGTGTCACCGTGGTTGACGTAATAGAGCAGGATTCCGTAGTAGCCGGAGACGGCGAGCAATCCGAGACCGACGACGAGCATGCCGGTCACCGCGCCGCCGCGGAAAGCGACGTTCAGCGCGGGCTTGAGACCACCGCGTGCAGCCTCGGCGGTTCGTACGTTGGCGCGCACGGAGACGAGCATGCCGATGAAGCCTGCCGCGCCGGAGAGGATCGCGCCGATGAGGAAGCCGACGGCAGCTTGCAGCCCGAGCTTCGGCACGAAATAAATAACGATCGCGAGCACGATCGCGACGATTCCCACCGTGCGATATTGGCGCTGCAAGAAGGCCATCGCGCCCTCTTGAATCGCACCGGCAATCTCGCGCATCCGCTCGTTGCCGGCGGGCTGGCGGATTACCCAGACGATCAGCGCGATGCCGTAGAGCAAGGCCAAGAGACCGGCGATCAGGCCGGCGAGGATAGCATGTTCAGGAGTCACCCGGCCGTGCGTACGATGGGCCGGAGAGCGAGTCCTGTCGACCGAAGTAGGACGATGCAGGCATGACGGAATCGGTAGAGTTGGTAATCGTCGGTTGCGGCCCCGCGGGCGCGACGGCGGCGCGCGAAGCCGCTCGCGCTGGCATCGCGGTCGTGACGCTCGAGAAGGACGCGGTCGTCGGCGCCAAACGTGTCTGCGCCGCCGGACTGCGCCCGGGATTCTGCTCCGAGTTCGATCTACCGCGAGAGATCGTGCATTACGACACGCCTCGCCTTGCGCTCTTTGATGCGCAGGGCGGCGAACACGCCTTGGCATTCGGCCCCGGGCACACGTCGACACGAGAGGAACTCGACGGCACCATCGCCCGGCTTGCCGAAGCGGAGGGTGCGGAAATTCGCACGCAGGCGCTCTTTCGCGGGATTGCGCACGACGGCGCGCGCATCATCGTCGAATACGCGGATTCCGCCGAGGGCGTGCGCAAACAGATCTCGGCGCGCAGCGTCTTTCTCGCGCAGGGCGCGACCGCGGTGCTGGAAGAGACGCCGTTCGCGTTCGAACGCTGGCGCGACGGTCTGATGACCACGCTGCAATATCGCGTCTACCTCGATCGTCCGGCCGAACCGATCGCGTATCGAACGCTGGAGCTGCACTACTACGTCGGCCTCGACGGGCGCCAAATCGTGGGCTGGATGTTTCCCAAGCGCGATCATCTCGCAATCGGACTGGGCGTGATCGGAAGGATCGAAGGCGGAAAGCTGCGCTCTGAGTTGGATGCGTTCACGCAAACCGTGCGCGCGCGCCTCTATCCCAGTGCCGCCGTGACGCGCGTAAAGCTCGAGGGACATCTGCTCTACATGGGCGCGCCCCGCCCGGTCCTGGCGCGCGACGGCGTCATGCTCGGCGGGACCGCCGCCGGCCTCGTCGATGCGACGAACGGCGAAGGAATTTTCGAAGCGGCGATGAGCGGCCGATTTGCCGCGCAATCGCTGCTCGCCCATCGCAACGATCCACGGCGCGCGGCGCAGCGATACGCGCGAGCCGTCACCGAGCGTTTCGTGCGACGGCTCCGCCGGCGGCTGAAGTTGATGCACTTCCTCGAGCGGCGCCCGGAGCGCTTTCGCATGCTCTTCGAGCAGCTCGTCGCCACGCCGAAGCTTCCGGAGATCCTGCACGCCGAGAATCACCGCCGCACGTTTGGGGACCGGTGCATTCTCTACGCGCAGATGGCGCGCTTCGTGTTGCGCGCGGCGCGATGATCGAGATCGCGAACGACGAGTTTCGTGCGCTTCGCGATTTGATCCGCCGCCGCTTCGGCATCTACTTCGACGATTCAAAGGAATACTTGCTGCGCAGCCGGCTGCAGGGGAGGCTCCTCAAGAGCCGCGTCCGGAGCTTCGCCGAGTATTGCGTCTATCTCGACGGCGCGCCGGGGCACGAGTCGGAATGGGACGAGTTGGCGTCGCTGCTCTCCAACAACGAGACCTACTTCTTTCGCGAGCGAGCCCAACTCGACGTGCTCGCCGGGCCGGTTCTCGAGGAAGCGTTGAAAGCTCGCCGGCCTCTGCGGATCTGGTCCGCAGCCTGTTCGAGCGGCGAGGAGCCGTATTCGCTAGCGATGAAGTTACTGGAATCCGGCCGAATCGGGCCGGACGCGATCACCATTCTAGCTTCCGATCTCTCCCCCCGTGCGTTGGAGCGCGCTCAGACCGGCTTTTACCGAGAGTTGGCCTTTCGCGCGACGCCGCCCGAACTGATCGAGAAATACTTCCGGCCTTTCGAGGGCGGCTTCTTCATCGAAGAGCCGGTGAAGTCGATGGTCCGCTTTTCTCGGGTGAATCTCCTCGACGCGCGAGCGGTGGAACGCGTCCGTACGCAGGATGCGATTTTTTGTAGGAACGTGTTGATTTACTTCGACAAACCGACGCAGCTGGAGGTCGGCGAACGCCTCGTGCGCGCGCTGGCGCCGCACGGCGTGCTCTTCCTCGGGCATGCGGAGTCGCTCATGCACGCAGCAAGCGTGAAGCCGGTGATCACGCGGCACACCGTCTACTATAGACAGGCAAATCATGCCCCGGGCCATTGAAGTGCTCGTCGCCGACGATTCGGCGTTCATGCGGCGCGCGATCGCGAAGATGCTCGAGTCGCAGGAAGACATTCGCGTCGTCGCGACCGCGCGCAACGGCGAGGACGCCGTGACGAAGACGCTCGCACTGCACCCCGACGTCGTGACGATGGACGTCGCCATGCCCGGCGTCGACGGCCTCGAGGCCGTGCGTCGCATCGTCGCGCAGGCGCACGTGCCGATCATCATGGTCAGCGCGCATACGCGGGAGGGCGCCGAGGTCACCTTCCGGGCGCTCGAACTCGGGGCGGTGGATTTCATCGCAAAGCCCGACGCGGCGTATTCGAACATCGAGTCGGTGGCGCGCGACCTCATCGAAAAGGTGCGCGGCCTCGCCCGGGTCGTCCCGAGCGTAGCGAGCGAAACGAGCGGTCCCGAGCGGCCGCCGAACCCCGTGCGCCGCCGCGAGGCACCCGGCGCCTATGCGTGCGTTGCGGTCGGAGCATCGACGGGCGGTCCGGTCGCGCTCACGCACCTCGTGCCCGCACTCCCAGCCGACTTCGCCGCGCCGGTTCTTATCGTCCAGCACATGCCGTTGGGCTTCACCGGTGCGCTCGCGCAGCGGCTCGACGCGCTCTCGAAGATGCGCGTGCGGGAGGCGTACGACGGCATGCCGCTGCGGCCGGGGAGCGCGACGATTCTCCCGGCCGGCAAGCAAGTTTCTCTCCGCCGTTCCGGGGCGCGCGTGACGTTGCACTTGCGCGAGGACGACGGCGATTCTCTCCACGTGCCCAGCGTCGACGTGCTCGCCTCCGAGGTGGCCGAAGCGTACGGAGCCGCGAGCGTGGGCGTGATCTTGACGGGAATGGGCCACGACGGCGTCAGCGGTCTGCGGCGCATCAAGGAGTCGGGCGGCTACGTGGTGGGCCAAGACGAAGCGACGTCGATCGTCTACGGCATGCCGCGCGCGGCGGCGCTCGCGGGATTGGTCGATCGCGTTGCGCCGCTTCCCGAGATCCCGGGGATACTTTGTGGATTGTTGCACACAGCGGCTGTGGATTGAATCCCCAGGAAGCAGTTACCGCGACGTGAAAACGGCCTTGCGTGAACCGCTATGTGATCGGCGGTGTCGAGCTATCCCGCGAAGAGATCGTTCATAAGTATCTCCACCTCGTGAAGTACGTGGCGGGTCGCATTTCGGTCGGCTTGCCGCCGAATGTCGACCTGAACGATCTCATCAACGACGGCGTGTTGGGGTTGCTCGACGCCATCGAGAAATTCGACGACGCGCGCGGCGTGAAGTTCGAAACCTACGCGATCACGCGCATCAACGGTGCGATTCTCGACGCGCTGCGCTCGCTCGACTGGGTGCCGCGCGCAGTGCGCCAGCACGCTCGCGAACTCGAGCGAGCGCATCGAGACCTGGAAGCAAGCCTCGGCCGCGATCCGACCGACGAAGAACTCGCCGCGCACATGGGCTTGGCACCCGCGGAGTTGGGTCGCCTCGTCCAGCGCGTCCGC
The DNA here is from genome assembly GCA_963838895.1 of Vulcanimicrobiota bacterium. Classification (GTDB taxonomy): domain Bacteria; phylum Vulcanimicrobiota; class Vulcanimicrobiia; order Vulcanimicrobiales; family Vulcanimicrobiaceae; genus Tyrphobacter. The sequence continues at coordinate 346,277 of CAWIST010000002.1, read as the reverse complement.
GGCACCGCCGTGCTCTCGCTCGAGGAGTTTCTCCCGAGCGAAAAAGGCTATGAGATCCCGCTCGCCGACACCCTGCGCGACAGCGAGGACGTGGTCGGGGAGATCGAGCAGCGCGAGATGCACAGCGAACTGGAGCAAGCCGTGGAGAGCCTTCCTCCGCAAGAGCGAAACGTGATTCGCCTCTACTACTTCAAAGGGAAGACGCTCAAAGAGATCAAGAGCGTGCTCGGCGTCTCGGAATCGCGCGTCTCGCAGGTTCACGCACAGGCGGTCATCCATCTGCGCCGACGTCTGCAAGAACTGCGCGCCGAGCTGGGATATCGGGAAGGCGACCCAACCGTGAAGCGAAAGTACGTCCGCAAGAGCGCCGGCGCCGAGGGCGCCTAGCGCGATTACGCGCTCCGGCGGCACTCCGTGCGCAGGCGCGACTCGAAGTCTTCCGCCGGTAGCGGTCGCGCGAAAAAGTACCCCTGCCCGTACTTGCAACCCGCTTCCCGCAGCCATCGCAGTTGCTCGGCGGTCTCGATGCCCTCGGCGACACTTTCGAGTTCCAGGCCCTTCGCAAAGCTCAGGATCGCCGACACGATCGCGGCATCGGTTCTGTCCTTCGTCAGCTCGCGAATGAAGAGCTTGTCGATCTTCAGCGTCGTGATCGGCAACCGCTTCACGTTCGCTAGGCACGCGTGGCTCGTTCCGAAGTCGTCGAGCGAAATCCCCACGCCGAGTTCCCTGCATCGCGCGAGCGTTTGCTGCGTGCGCTCCGCCGAGTCGATCGCGAGGGATTCGGTCACCTCGATGGTGAGCATCTCGGGTTTGATGAGATGGCGGCACAGCGCGGCGGAGAGGCGCTCGAAGAAAGCCGGATCTCGGAACTCGCTCACGGAGACGTTGACCGCGACGGGCACATCGAGGCCGCGGTCTTGCCAGCGGCGCATTTGCGCGGTTACCTCGTCGAGGACCCAGGCGCCGATCGGGATCATCAGTCCGCTCTGCTCGGCGATCGGAATGAATGCGTCGGGGCCGATCAGCCCGCGAAGCGGGTGCTGCCATCGCAGCAATGCTTCCGCGGAGATGGTTTCACCCGATGCAACGTCGACGATCGGCTGATAGAAAACGCGGAACTGGCGCTGTTCGAGCGCCGCGCGCAGATCCGATTCCGCCTCGATCCACTCGACGGCCGAGTCGTGCATCGCCGCACGGTAGAAGCGCACGTCGTTGCCGCCCTGTTTCTTCGCAAGGCCGAGCGCGGCCGTGGCGGCGCCGAGGAGCGCCTGCGTGTTGCCGGCGTCATCGGGGCAGATGCTGACCCCGATGCTCGCTGAAGGAAAGATGCGGTGCTCGCCGGCTGCAAGGGGCACCCGAAGGCTCTCCAGGACGGCATGAGCGAGCACGACGATGTCGTCCATGAGTTCGAAATCCGCGAACAGGATGACGAAGTCGCCGCCGCCGGTGCAGGCGATGAAATCCTCACTGCGGATGGTGGCGCTGAGCCGTCGCGCGACCTCGCGCAGCAGGTCGTCGCCGGCCGCGAGCCCCACGGCCTCGTTCACGGTTCTGAAACGGTCGAGGTTGACGTGAAGGACGCCCGTGCGTTGTCGTCGCTCCTGGCCGCGGATCACGGCTTCGTGCAGGCGTTCCTCGAGCTGCGCGCGATTGGGCAGATCGGTAACGGCGTCGTGCCGCGTCACGTGCTCCGATACCGCCTCGAGTTCCCGGTTCGCACGCGAGAGCGCCTTGGATACCCGTGCAATCTCGCTCATGAAGACCGCCAGCATGACGCTGGACGACGTGACGGCGAAGACCTTGGAAATGTACCAAACACCGGAGTAACGCACCGAGATGACGGCCAAGATCGTTTCGAGCAGCAAGGCGAGCACGGCGATCTGGAGCCATAAACCGACCGCGCTGGTCACCCGGCTCCGAGCAAGGGCAATCAAGGCGAAAAAGTTGAGCGCGAAGATCGCAAGTGTCGGGCCGCGGACGAGCGTCGGCGTGAAGCCGCCGCTGCCGTCAATGAAGATGGGCAGCGCACTCGAACACCGCGAGAGCAGATAGACGAGTGCGACCACGGCAAGCGCGCATGCTAGGACGATCGCGCCGAGAACTTTCCAAGCGGATGCCGGCGCGACGCGCCACGCACGGTCGCCCGCCACAACGGCGGCGATGATCGCGATCGGGAAGAAGGCATGCCAGATGCACCACAATGCGATGGCGGTCTGCGCGTTCGCGCCGAAGGAGCCGGTGGGCGAGAAGACTTGTGGAAAGGTCAGCAGGTAACCGACGACGATCAGTCCAGAGAAGAGATAACCGGCGCCGACGATCGCGCGCGAGGCGAGCCGGCTTTCGAGAAACTCGTGGAGCAGCAGTGAAGCCGAGAAGATGTCCGTCACGATCACCGCGCCCATCAGCGTCGCGAGAACGGAGGGAACGACGGGCCCCAGCGCGCGGCCGAACGCGATCCCAGCGCTCGCAAGCGCCAACATCGCGATTGCGATTCCGCGCACGATCCCGCGTTGGCGCTCCGTCACACCCGCGTCGGCGAAGCCCACCGGTGTCTCGACCGTGGGACTCATGCGGAGCTCATGCGGAGCTCATAAGGAAGACGCCCTCACGTCATATTTTTTCGGAGGGGCCTCCCCCCGACTCTAGTCGATGGCCTAAGTGGACCGCCCGCAGCGTGTTAAGTTTGGGGAAAGCCGAAGCCATAATTGTCATCCCGAGCGGAGCGCGGGAGGCGCGAAGTCGAGGGACCGTCACAAACATTGCTTCTTGCGTGCTTCGGGTGGCAGCGGTCCGGGCTCGCCACTTATTGCGTGACGTAGCGAGGCGAGTGATCTCAGCCGTGCTCTAAAGCCGGCAGGCCTCGGTCCCACAAGCGAGAAGGAGGCTGGTCCTTATAGGCCAATTATCCGATTTTTTTCTTGCTGGAGGCGGCTCAATGTTCGATTGGAGCATCATGTACCAGGGTGCTGTGGCGATCGGCTCCCTAGCGACGGCGGGGACGTTCGTTTCAGCGTTCCTTCTCTATAAAAGGGCGAGGAGAGACGACTACGTTACAAATCTTCGGGCAAAGATGACGAGAATTCTGTCTAAATGTACACCGCATAGATCGACTACTGACAACGGAAATGGCGCACGAGATCGCCAGCGCACTTGTGTACTCGAAAGAGCTGGAACAGCCCCTAGCCGAAGTATGGCTGGACTGGCTGCAGAAACCTGAGGCCACCCCAGAAGAGTTTTCGAGATATCTACGAGAAGCATTTCCGCCGATCTCGATTTCCATACACACTCGGCTGCTAAGTTCATGCGACGAACTGATCGACGAGCTTGCCATTGATGGCTCCTTCTTACAGGCGGATTATCCGGCTCTCTATAGGATCGTAGACTCGGCGGGCACTTTGCTTAGGAACATCATACAGGGCGTGAAAAAAGCGGCACGGGATAACGAAGCGTGGGAGAGCAGCGCACTGCCGGGCGCGTTTCAGCTACGCGATAAAATACACGAATTGGAACACTTAAAAACCGTGCTCCTCATGAATTGGACAAGAGAGCTGAACGAACTCCTAAAGCATGCGCAGCCTGACGTTGACGAGATAATTAGCCTTACTGATTGCTGTATTTCTGCTTACCTGGCGGAGCCCGACAGGGACCTGTACGCGCTTTCGAAAAAAGAGAAGTCAGTTTCGCTCATACCAACAAGCCAAACAAAGAAGCTGACGGAGGATCTACGACAGGCGGAGAAAAGCCTCCGAAAGTGGCTACCGGAAGGGACTCTTAGTGAAGTCAACGGGCAAATCGCGAGAATTGAGGAACGTGCCGAAGAAGAGGAGAAGCGCGCCCTGCCAAATGCGTGATCTATTGGCCTAGACTTCTGTCGATAAGCGGACGGTCCGCCGAACTGCAAGAAAGGCTGAGGCGTGCGTGATTGCCTCAGAGGCGAAGGCGCCTCGGTACGATGAGTTTTCTCCAGCGGCTCAAGCAAACGTTCACGCGCGCTCGCGATGGCTTCGCGGCGATTCGGACGCTCGGCCGGGAAGGGCGACCGCTGGACTCCGCCTTTTGGGAAGACTTCAGCGATCTGCTCGTCGCAGCCGACTTCGGCGTGCCGACGACGGAGAAGATCGTGGTCGGGTTGCAAACGGTCGCCGCGCAGGAACTGTGGAGCACGGGCGATCAGGCGGTCGCGCGATTCCGCAAAGACGTCGAACGTTTTCTCGCCTTGGATAACGCTGAAGCGAACCTGGACAGGAAGCCCACGGTTATCCTCGTCGTCGGCGTCAACGGCAGCGGCAAGACCACGACGATCGGCAAGCTCGCGCATCGCCTGCAAAGAGAACGCAAACGCGTGCTCCTCGTCGGCGCCGATACTTTTCGCGCGGCCGCCGCGGAGCAACTCGAAATCTGGGCGCAGCGCAGCGGCAGCGAGATCGTCCGGGGTGCCGACGGCGCGGATCCGGCGGCGGTCGTCTTCGACGGGATTCGCGCGGGAAAGGCCCGCAACGCCGACGTTATCCTTATCGACACGGCCGGGCGCCTTCAAACGAAGACGAACCTCATGGAAGAGTTGAAGAAGATCCGTCGCGTCATCGAGCGCGAGCTGGGCGCGGCGCCGGCGCAGACGCTGCTCGTTCTCGACGGCACCACGGGCCAAAACGCGCTCTCGCAGGCGCGGCTCTTTCATGCCGCCACCCCGCTGACGGGGGCGATCGTCACGAAGCTCGACTCCACGGCGAAGGGCGGCATCCTCGTTGCGATCGTCGAGGAGCTGGAGATTCCGATTCTCTTTGTCGGCCTCGGTGAAGGGGTGGATGACCTGGCGCCCTTCGATCCCGCCGCCTTCGTGGACGCCCTCTTTGATGATGGCCGGGCGCTCGCGGGCTGAGCCGCTAGACCGAACAGGAGTTCGATGGCCAAGGAGGAACCCTTCCGGCAGACGCGGGGCCGTTTCCAGGAGATCGAAAGGGCCACCCCCTTGGCACCGCAAGCTGGTAGCGTGATGGGCGTCACGCAACAACGCTGAAGAATGGAGTAAAGAGATGGCGCAAGACGAACGGCAGGTCGCCCTCACCAACGCGCTCGCGCAGATCGAGCGGCAGTTCGGCAAAGGCTCGATCATGCGCATGGGGGATTTCCAAGAACGTCTGGCGGTCGAAGTCGTCTCGACGGGCTCGATCGCGCTCGATCTCGCGCTCGGCATCGGCGGTTTGCCGCGCGGGCGCATCGTCGAGATCTACGGCCCGGAATCAAGCGGCAAGACGACGCTCGCGCTGCACGCAATAGCAGAGGCGCAGAAGGTCGGCGGTACCGCGGCCTTCGTCGACGTCGAGCACGCGCTCGATCCGAACTACGCGGCGGCCCTGGGCGTCAACCTCGAAGAGTTGCTCGTCTCTCAGCCCGACACAGGTGAGCAGGCGCTCGAAATCGCCGAAATGCTCACGCGCAGCAACGCGGTGGATGTCGTCGTCATCGACTCCGTCGCGGCGCTCGTCACCAAGGCCGAGCTGGAGGGCGACATGGGCGACGCGCACGTCGGCTTGCAGGCGCGTTTGATGTCGCAGGCGCTGCGCAAGCTCACCGCGGCCATCTCGCGCAGCAAGACGGTGATGATTTTCATCAACCAGTTGCGGGAGAAGGTCGGCGTGATGTTCGGAAATCCCGAAACGACCTCCGGCGGGCGCGCGCTGAAGTTCTACGCGTCGGTACGCCTCGACGTTCGAAAGCTGGAGCAGATCAAGGTCGGGCAGGACGTCGTCGGCTCGCGCACGCGCGTCAAGGTCGTGAAGAATAAGGTTGCGCCGCCGTTTCGGCAGGCCGAGTTCGACATCACGTACGGCCACGGCATCAGCAAGATGGGCTCGATCCTCGACGTCGCGCTCGACCAAAACGTCCTCGGTAAGAGCGGCTCGTGGTACACGTACGGCGATCAACGCATCGGTCAAGGCCGCGAGAACGCGAAGGCCTTTCTCGAGGAGCACAGCGAACTCGCAAGCGAGATCGAGGCGAAGATCCGGGAGCAGCTCGGCAAGACTGTTTCGCGCAACGGCCACGCAACCGTAACCGTCGGAACCGTCGAAGAATAACCGGCCTGTGGCGGAGGCCTTTGTAACGGCGCTGCGCGTCCTCGCGCGGCGCCGGCTGACCGAGGCGCAGCTTTGGCAGCGTCTGGAGCGCAAGAACTTCGACGACGAGGCGATTCGAGGTGCCGTCGAACGTTGCAGGACAGCGGGCTTTCTGGACGATCGCCTTTTCGCTCAGTTGTATGTGGAAGGGCGTCGCAAGGCGTGCGGCAATGCCCGGCTCGTCGGCGAACTCATCCAAAAAGGCGTCGATCGTGATGCGGCCGCCACCGCGGTCTCTTCGATGGCTCGCGATGAGCGAGCGCGCTGCGAAAACGCGCTTGCTACGCACGTGCGCACTCGTCCGGGATCGAGTTATCCTTCGACGGCGCGGGCGCTCGCACGCCTCGGATTTCCCGCGCCGCTGATCTACGGCGTGTTACGCGAGCACGCGGCGTGCCATGGCCCGCTCGCGGGGGTCGACCTCGAAGCACTGGCCTGATTGCCCTTCGCGAGGGCACCTATTCCAGTATGGCCGGCACGCAGATCGTCGTCGCCGAGGATGACGCGGCGATCCGGGAATTGCTCGACGATCTTCTCCAGCGCGAAGGCTACGTTGTCGTTACGGCCGAGGACGGTTATGCCGCGCTACGGGCGGCGCGCGAGGTTGCAGACCTTCTGGTCCTCGATCTCGGTCTGCCCGGCATCGACGGCCTGGATGTTGCCCGAACGCTCCAGCGCGAAGGCCGGCTGCCGCCGACGGTCATGCTCACCGCCCGCACGTCGGAGATCGATCGCGTCGTCGGCTTCGAGTTGGGCGCGGATGATTACGTCTGTAAGCCGTTCTCGCCGCGAGAGTTGATCGCACGCGTGAGGGCGCTCCTGCGCCGTCGCGGCACTGCAGAGACGCCGCGGACGATGACGTTTGGGCGGGTCGAGATCGATGAGCGGGCGCGCGAGGTGCGCGTCGACGGCCGTACTGTTGCTCTCAAGCCGCAGGAGTACGCGCTGCTCCGCGAGCTGGCGTCGAATCCCGGCGTCGCGCTCTCGCGCGAGCGACTGCTCGTGCGCGCCTGGGGCTTCGATTTCGACGGGGAAGAACGAACCGTCGATGTGCACGTGCGGCGTCTGCGCGCGAAGCTCGAGGAGCCGTTCGGACTCGGGCCGCTCGTCGAAACCCTCCATGGCTTCGGCTACCGGTTTCGCCGCGCATAAGCTTGCGCCGCTGCGCGCGCTCGCTTCGCCCGCGGTGGCGTCCGTTAGCCGGCGGCGCGCGGTGCCGCTGCTGGTGCTGCGATTGCCCGAGTTCGAGGAGATCGCATGGCAGAAGAGCACGCGCGCTGCGCGAACCCTCGAGCGCGAAACCATGCGCGCCTTTCTCAAAGCAGCGCGGCGCATCGTCCGCGCGGAAGACGCGCTCGCCCACGACCGCGGGAGCGATCGTTTCGTCGTCGCCATGCTCGCCGGTTCACGGGAAGGCCGCGGGCCGAGCGCCGCCGATTGCCGGATGGCACTGGAACGCCTCGCCGTTACGATCGCTCGGCAGACCGGGCGCCGGATGGAGAGCGGATGGTGGGCGGTCGAGCGCGTCGACGGAACTGCGGATCTCGAGCGGGCCACGGCGCTCGCGCTTGAACGCGGCGCTCGCGAGCGGGAGCGCTACGAGTTCTTGGCCGCCGTCGGCCATGAGCTACGAACGCCGCTCGCCTCGATTCGCGGCTATCTGGAGAGCGTGCTCGAGGGCGAGTCCGATCCGCATCGAACGCGTCGCTTTCTCGAAACGGCGAGGCGTGAAGCGTTGCGTCTCGGGCGCATGGTGGACGGAATGCTCGAATTCTCGCTGCTGGACTTGTCACCGCCGGCGCTCGGCATTCGCGCGTGCGACGCGGGCGACTGCATTGCGTCGGCGGTCGATGTGCTCGCACCGGCGGCGCAGCGCCGTGGCGTTCGATTCGAATGCCGGGTGCTCGAAGCCGCGATGGTTCGAATTGATGCCGACGCTTGCATGCACGCGCTCTTGAACCTCGTCGACAACGCGGTTCGGTACTGCCGTGAAAACGGCATCGTGCGGATTACGTGCGCGTACGCGGAGGGTTACGTCGAGGTCATCGTCGACGACGACGGGCCGGGCTTGCGAGCCGCCCGCCCGCGGGGCCACGGGCTCGGCTTGACGATCGCGCGCACCATTGCCGAGCGCGCGGGCGGCGCCGTTCGTCTCGATCCGTCGCAGCGGGGCGGTGTTTGCGCGCGGCTGCTGCTGCCGCAGGCACCCGCAGCAGAAAGCGGAGATCGTCCGGACTACGGCGTAGACCCGCACCGGTGAATCTGTCCTCGCGAACGCCGGCGTCGACGATCGGCGAGATGCTTTTCGATGCCGAGACGGTTGCGGCGCGCGTGCACGACCTCGGTGCGTGCATCTCGAGGGACTACGCCGGAAAGGTGCCCGTGCTGATCGGCGTGCTCAATGCCGCGGCGCCGTTTCTAGCCGATCTCTCCCGCGCGGTAACGATTCCGGCAGAGTTCGACGTGATCTCCGTGACGAAGTTCAGCGACGCCTCGGGAATACGCTTCGAGAAGGATGCGTCGCATTCCGTGGAAGGGCGTCACATCGTGCTGGTCGAGGACACCATCGATACCGGCCTCACCATACAGTACGTCGTGAAAACGCTGCGTGCTCGTAAACCGGCGTCGCTTGCGGTCTGCGTGCTCCTCGACCGCCCGCATCGCCGCGTCGTCGACATGGAGATCGCCTACAAGGGCTTCGATATCCGCGACGTCTACGTCGTCGGATACGGCCTCGACTATCATGGCCGCTACCGAGAGCTTCCCGCCCTCTATGCGCACGGCGATTGGCCGGAGTAGCGCGTTGCGCGCGCTAACGCTCGTTCTGGCGATCGGCCTTGCGTCCGTGCCGGCCTCGGCATCGTCGCTTGAGTTGCCTTCGATCGACCGCGCGGCCGATACGTACACGAGCACGAACCCGCATTTGCAGTTGATGTTTCGCGCGGCATTGCTCGATACGAGCAAGCTCGCGCAGCAAGCTCCCGACGGCACGGCCTACGTCGTGACCGGAGACATCCCTGCGGAATGGCTGCGTGACGCGAGCGCGCAGGTGCGGCCATATTTGTACTTCGCGAAAGACGACCCGAACGTGCGGCAACTGCTCCGCGGCATCATCGAGCGAATGGCTAAGTACATCCAGATCGACCCGTACGCGAATGCGTTCACGCTCGACTACAGAGTCTTCGAAGAGAAGTTCGAGTTGGATTCGCTTTCGTACCCGGTGACGCTCGCCTGGAGTTATTGGAAGACGACCGGAGATACCTCGATCTTCAACCAGGACTTCTCAAAGGAGTTGGACGCGATCCTCGCGACGATGCAGCGCGAGCAGAACCATCCGCGCGATTCGCGCTACACGCACCGCGAGATCTTCAACGGCTCCGGGAGGCCGGTCGGCTACACCGGCATGATTTGGACGGGCTTCCGCCCCTCCGACGACGCGTGTTTCTACAATTTCCTGATTCCCTCCGAGATGTTCGCCGTCGTGGCGCTCGGCGACATGGCCGAGATCGAGCGTAGCGTCTATCACAACGTCGTAAAGTCCAGCGAGGCGATTGCACTACGCGACGAGGTGCAGCGCGGCATCCAGACCTATGGCCTCGTGCTCGTCCCCAAGTACGGCTACGTGTACGCCTACGAAGTCGACGGCCTCGGCCACGCCATTCTGACCGACGACGCGAACATTCCGAGCCTGCTCTCCGCTCCCTACCTCGGCTACACGGCGCCGTCGGACCAGTACTACTTGAACACGCGCAGTTTCTTGCTTTCACAGGACAACCCGTCGTTCTACCAAGGGAGGGTCGCGAGAGGGATCGGCAGTTTTCACACGCCCGATAACTGGGTCTGGCCGCTTGCGCTCGTGATGCAAGGGCTGACGGCGACCTCTGGGGCCGAGAAGGAAGACGTGTTGAACGAACTGCTCGCAAGCGATCCGGGCGATCATCTGCTTCACGAGTCGTTCGACGTCGACGACCCCTCGCGTTTCACTCGCCAGGTCTTCGGTTGGCCAAACGCGCTCTTCTCGGAGTTCGTCATCACGCAGTTCGAAGGACAGCGGGAGATCCCAATGGGCGATACCAGCGACCTCGAGTTCCGCTCAGACTAAAGAAGACGGCATGACCAGGTGAGCGTCGACGTCGTCGTCGGGATCCAATGGGGAGACGAAGGCAAAGGACGCATCGTCGATTTCTTCGCGCGCGGCTTCGACGTCGTGGCTCGCTTCGGCGGAGGCGACAACGCCGGGCACTCGCTCGTCGTCGGGGAGCAAAGGATCGCCTTGCGGCTCGTGCCGTCTGGTGCGCTCCAGCCGCGCGTCGAGTTGTTCGTCGGCGGCGGCTGCGTCGTGAACCCGAACACGCTCGTCGAAGAGTTCGACAAGCTCGCAAAAGCCGGTGTGGACCTTGCGCGCATAGCGGTTTCGGATCGCGCGCACGTGGTCTTATCGGGGCAGATCGAGCGCGACCGCCTGCAGGAGCAGGAGCGTGGCGGTGAGGCGATCGGCACCACCGGACGCGGCATCGGACCGGCGTACGCCGATCGCGCCGCTCGCACCGGCATGACGGTGCGGCGATTCTGCGATGAAGAGCGGTCGCGCGCGGCAGAACGCATTGCACCGCACGTCGTCGACGGCGTCGGCTACATGCACGAACGACTCGAAAAGAACAAGAAAATTCTGGCGGAGGGCGCGCAAGGAACGATGCTCGACGTCGTGTATGGCACCTATCCCTACGTCACCAGCTCGCAGACGCTGGCGGGCGCCGCCTGCACGGGTCTCGGCGTCGGGCCGAAGGCGATCGGGCGCGTGATCGGCGTCGCGAAGGCGTACTGCACCCGCGTTGGCGCGGGGCCGTTTCCCTCCGAACTCCAAGACTCCGACGGCGAGCGGCTACGCGAACGTGGCCGCGAGTTCGGAACGGTGACGGGAAGGCCGCGCCGCTGCGGATGGTTCGACGCGGTAGCCGGACGGTACGCGGTCCGCGTGAACGGTCTGGGGTCGCTTGCGCTCACGAAGCTCGACGTGCTCTCCGGCTTCGAGCGCATCGGGGTCGTGACTCGCTACGATAAGAACGGTGCGGTCGAAGTCGAGTATTTGGAAGGCTGGTCCGAGGATCTTCACGACGTGCGAAGGATCGCCGATCTCCCGCGCGCCGCGCGCGCGTACGTCGCGCGAATCCAAACGCTGATGGGTTTGCCCGTGGAGTTGGTTTCCGTAGGCCCCGAGCGCGAACAACTGGCGCGCTAGAGAAGCCGGGGGCGGCGCCCTTGTCACCGCCTCACGCCGTCGTGAAGGCACGACGATGGCAAAGCGTCGATTCGCCCTCGCGCCGCTTCTGGAGCAGTATAAAACCGCCGAGGAACGGGGGCGGCGGCGGCTCGCGGAGTGCGCCCAGGCTTGCCTTCGGGCGCACGACGCCTGGGAGCGAGCCGCGGAGGAGTTGCAAGGAGCGGCCCGGGACGCAGCGGTGCTCACGCGACTGCAGTCGCGGCAAAGCGAGGCGTGGCTCGCGCGCGAACGGCGGCGCGAGGAGGATGAAGCGCAGGACAATGCTCGTGCCCGGCGGTAAGTCGGCGGCCTTGCACGTCCGAGTCCGACGCCTCCCCGCGGATGTCTTCACGCCGATCGGCGCCTATCTCGCCCTCGCGCGCGGCGCGCCGTCATGCCTGTTGGAATCGGTCGAGCACGGCGGGCGCATCTCGCGCTACTCGTTTATCGGAATCGACTATCTCGATGCCCGAAGCTTCGAGGCGAAGCCGGAGCTCTTCGACGACGTACGCGCCTGGATCGAGCCGCATCGGCTCGCAGGCGACGACGGCGCGCTCGGGGGAGCGCTGCTCGCCTTTGGATACGATGCCGCTCGCCCGTTCGCGCGTCTGCGGGCGCGTGAAAGCGACGAGCCGTCGATGCCCGCCGCCTATGCGGCAGTTCCCTCGAGCTGGCTGATCTTCGATCACTTCACCGACACGCTGACGATCTGGAGCTGCGGGCCGGATGCGACCGCGCTCGATCGCCGCGTCGACGGCTATCTCGAGCGGCTGCAGCGGCAAGCGCCCTCGCTCCCGCGGCCCGTGCGCGCCGTGGGGCCGATCTCTGCGACGCTGGACCGTACCGCATACCTCGAGCTCGTCGAGCGCGTGAAGCGGCACGTCTACGACGGCGACGTCTATCAACTGCAATTGGGGATTCGCTTCGGCGCCGCGATCGAAGGCGACGCATTCGACCTCTACCGGGCATTGCGCCGGCGCAATGCGTCACCCTACATGTTCTTCGTCGAAGGGCCGTTCGGCGAACTGTTGGGGGCATCGCCCGAGTTCCTCGTGCGATTGGAAGGCCGGCGCGCACGCATTCGCCCGCTCGCCGGGACGCGAGCGCGCGGCGCGAGTGACGACGACGACGTTCGCATTGCGCGGGAGCTGCTGTCCGACGAAAAAGAGCGCGCGGAGCACGTGATGCTCGTCGACCTCGGGCGAAACGATCTCGGCACCGTTTGCGAATACGGCAGCGTCGAAGTCGACGAGCTGCTGCAGATCGAGCGCTACAGTCACGTGATGCACATCGTCTCCGACGTCATCGGCCGGTTGCGGCCGCCGTGCGACGCACTCGACCTCTTCCGTGCCGGCTTCCCGGCCGGCACCGTTACCGGAACGCCGAAGATACGCGCCATGCAAATCATCGACGAACTGGAACCGGTAACGCGGGGCTTCTATGCGGGGAGCATCGGGCGATGGAGCTACAGCGGCGATTTCGATTCCTGCATCACGCTGCGGAGCCTCCACGTGCAAGGCGGTCACGCATGGTGGCAGGCCTCGGCCGGCATTGTAGCCGACAGCGATCCCGCCTCTGAATACGATGAGATCCTCAGCAAGACGCGGATAGCTCGCGACGTTCTCGGTATCGTGCTGTGAAGGTGCTCTACGTCGATCACTATGACTCGTTCGCCTATAACGTCGTGCACCTACTCGCGGCGCAGGGCGCGCAGCCGACCGTTCTCCTGAGCGACGATCCGCGTTTGGAGCCGGGCGCGCTGGCGCGCACCGAGGCGCTCGTCGTCGGACCCGGCCCCGGACATCCGCGCGACCTACCACGGGTCCTCGACGTGCTTCGCGCGGCGATAGAAGCGGGAATGCCGGTCTTCGGCGTCTGTCTCGGCCTCCAAGCGATCGGTGAAGCCCTAGGCGCGACGGTCACCCATGCGCCGCGGATCATGCACGGCAAGACCTCGCGCATCGAGCACGGCGGAAACGGCCTCTTCACGGGCTTGCCCTCGCCGCTCGTCGCGACGCGCTATCATTCGCTCTGCTTGGCTCCGCAGACGCTACCGGAGTCCCTGCTCGTGACGGCACGCAGCGAGGACGGTGTGATTCAAGCGATCGCGCATCGGGAACGCCCCGTGTACGGCGTGCAGTTTCACCCCGAATCCGTGCTGAGCGAGCATGGCGGTCGCTTGATCCGCAACTTTCTCGACTCGATTACGTAATGGAGTTCTGGGAACGCTACCTCGTCGCTCTGCTCGTCGTCGCGCTGATGTTGGGCGGCTTCTCCGTGCTCGGCCGTTCGCTGCAGCGACTTGGGCGGCCGAAAGGCGGGCGTCGCATCGAGGTGCTGGAGAGCGTGATGCTCGCGCCACAGGCTTCATTGCACCTCGTGCGGGTCGGGTCACGGTGCTTGCTCGTCGGCGCCGCCCGCGAGTCCGTTACGGCGTTGGGCGACGTGCCCGAAGAAGGGGTCGCTAGTAGCTGAACTGATCGATCGAGTTCAGGCCGCTGTCGGTGAAGTACAGCTTATTGTCGAAGGCGATGACCGCCATCTGCGGAACCGAGCCCGTTTTGAGCTTGAAACTCTTCATCGCTGCCGTGTGCGGATTGTATTGCAGCATCGTCGGCGTAGCACCGGTGCAGAAGATATAGAAGTCTCCGTCGACCCCCTGCTGCAATGCGCCCGGCGCCGCGCAAGCCGTCAACGTGACTTCGGTGATGCTGCCGGTCACGGTGATGCGTCCGAGCTTTCCCGTCGCATGTTCGGTGAACCAGAGCGCACCGTCGGTTCCCGCGATGATATCGAGGGGCTGCGAGCCGGCGGTTGGAACGGTATAGCGAGTGACCGTCTCGTTCGTCGTGATGGTGCCGATCTGGTTGCTGCCATTGAGCGTAAACCAGACGGAGCCGTCCGAGCCCAGAGCGGCAGAGAGCGGACCCGCGCCTCCCACGGAGTAATCGGTGATCGAGCCGGCGAGCGTCACGCGGCCGACGCGGGCGGTTCCGGACTCCGTGAACCAGAGCGCTCCGTCCGATCCCAGAACGATCGCCGTCGCGTCCGCGCTTGCCGTAGGAATTGTGAACTCCGCGAAGTTCGCCGTTGTCGGGTCGTAGCGACCGATACGGTTTCCCGCATACTCCGTGAACCACACATTGTCGTCGGGCCCGAACGTGATGCCGTAGGGTTCCGATCCGGCGTTGGGCAGCAGAAACTCGGTGAACGTGGCGGTCTGGTCGAGGCTGCCGATTTTGTCCGTACTTTCCTCGGCGAACCAAATCGCAATCGAGCTGGACGTGATGCCGAGCGGGAAGGCCGAGCCTGTCGGAATGGTGTAGACGCTCGTCACCGATGGCACCAGCGGCGTTGCCGTCGGCACCGCGGCGGTGACCGGGTAGGTCTTGCCGCAGCCGGCCAGGAGTATGGCGGCAATCACCGCGCCGGTGATCAAGCCCAGCGTACGTCGCAAAATGCTCCCCCTTGGAGGTTCGGTGTGGTCAGCCTTCCTTATTGGCAGACGGCCCCGCCGTTCCCCCCGAATCCCAGCTCCGGCGCACGAAACGCCGCAGGGTTGGTCGCTTGCACAACCTTTACAAGCGGTCGCGGCGCCCGCGGTAAAGAAGGGTACCGCTGTGGCCGATGGGCTAGAAGTATGGGGAGCAAGGATGAGTAAGAGGGTCCTCATCGTCGACGATGCCGTCGTGATGCGAATGATGATCAAGGGAATTCTCGCAAAGAGCGGCTTCGACGTCGTCGGAGAGGCGCAGAACGGCATCGAAGCCGTAGAGAAGTACGTTGCGCTGCAGCCCGATCTCGTCACGATGGACGTCGTGATGCCGGAGATGGACGGCATTGCCGCAGTCAAGCAAATTCTCGCGCACGATCCCGCGGCGAAGATCGTCATGTGTACCTCGATGGGACAGCAGGCTCTCGTCGTCGAGGCGATTCAGGCCGGCGCGAAGTCTTTCATTACCAAGCCATTCCAAGCGCCCAAAATCGTCGATACGCTCACGAAGGTGCTCGCGTGACCGCAACCCTCTCGCTCAACGAGTTGCAAAAAGATGCGCTCAAGGAAGTCGGCAACATCGGCGCGGGCCATGCGGCCACCGCGCTCTCGCAGTTGCTCAACACGAAGATCAGTCTGGTTCAGCCTCGGATCGACGTCGTGAAGTTTCGCGATCTTGCGAGCCGCGTCGGGCATTTGAACCGATCCGTCGCCGCGCTCCACATGTACGTGCGGGGTGAGGCCCCCGGGCAGATCGTCGTGCTCTTCGACCGCGAACAGGCGGTCGATTTCGTGAATCGCTTCATTCGCCGAATCATCGGGGATATCAAAATTTTTGATTCCATCTCCGAAACGACGCTCAAGGAGCTAGGCAACATCGTCGCGGGGTCGTACCTCTCCGCGATCGTCCACCTCACGAACGCGCGACTCGAACCCTCGGTGCCGACGCTCTCCTTCGGCACGATCCAGGCGACCTTTCACAGCCTGATGTCCATCCTGCCCGATCAGGACGTCTTTCTGGTCGAGAGCGTCTTCCTCGACAAGGACGCGGCGATCGGCGGTGAGTTCATCCTCATTCCCGACGCCGGATCGATCGAGCCGCTCCTCGCGGTCTTCGGCGTCGAGTAGCCTCGCGCTCGAAGCGGAGCGCAGGCATACGCGGCGAAGTCCCCTCCAGCATGCCTGACGAGCCCTTCGACCGTGCGGAGTTCGTCGCATACTTCCGCGACGAATCGGAAGAACTGCTCCATCGGATCGATTCGGACTCCCTTCGCCTCGAACAACTGGCCGCGGCCGGAGGCTATGACGCCGAAGTCGTCAACTCACTCTTTCGGGCCCTCCATACGATCAAAGGCAACGCGGCAATGCTCGGCTTCACCGAGGTTGCGAGCCTCGCGCACGGCCTGGAGAGTCTCTGCGATGCCTTGCGCACGCAACGCCTGGCGCTCTCCGCGGTCTATGCCGACCTGCTGCTGCGCGGCCGCGATCTGCTGACGGACTTGGTGGCCCGCGCGATCGGAGGCGGCGAAGCACCGCGAGGCTTGACGGAGTTCTCGGATCGGCTCAACGAGGCGGTGGACTTTCGGGATACCGCAGCGGATCACGATCCCGACGATGTCGACGCCTTCGAGGCCGAGGTGGCGCGCCTGCTCGAGCGAGCTTCGAGTTCTCAAACGCCGGCGCGGGACGCGTCGCCCAGAACGCTCGGACGCCGTCCGACGATTCGTGTCGAAATCGAGCGGCTCGACACGCTGATGAACCTCGTCGGCGAGTTGGTAGTCAATCGAACGCGCATCTCGGAGATCGCGGCGTCGCTTGCGCGGCTGGATGCCGACGGCGCACTCGTGAAGGCGCTCTTGGAGAGCGCCGCGCTGCTGGCCCGGACGAGCGGCGAGATCCAAGAATCGCTGATGAAGGCGCGCATGGTACCGATCGGCCAGGTCTTCGATCGTTTCCCGCGCCTCGTGCGTGACGTTGCGAAGGCCAGGCATAAAGAGGTGCGGTTGCAGATCGACGGTGAGCAGACCGAGTTGGACAAGACGATCGTCGATGAAATCGGCGAGCCGCTCATGCATTTGCTGCGCAACTGCATCGACCACGGCATCGAGACGCCGGAGGAGCGCGAGGCCGCCGGAAAGCCGCCCGCGGGGACGATTTCGTTGAACGCCTATCACGGCGGAAACCAAGTCATCATCGAGATCAGCGATGACGGCCGGGGGATCGACCTCGAGCGCGTGCGCGCCCGCGGTATCGCGCTGGGGCTGATCTCGACGGAGGAGCGCCTGACCGAACAGGAGATCGTCGAGTTGATCTTCACGCCGGGCTTCTCGACCGCCGACGTCGTCTCCGACGTGAGCGGTCGCGGCGTCGGCATGGACGTGGTGAAGAAGAACGTCACGCGCCTCAAGGGCGTCTTCGAAGTCGATACCGAGGGCGGCCGGGGAACGCGCTTCACGATCAAGCTTCCGCTGACGCTCGCAATCATCGCGGCCTTGCTCGTGCGGGTCTCCGAGGAGCTTTTCGCGATCCCGCTCGATGCGGTGATCGAATCGCAACGCGTCGAAATCGCGGATATTCGAACCGTGCAGGGCAACGAAGTCGTCACGCTGCGCGAGCAGATCGTCCCGCTGCTCCGGATTGCGGAGTTCTTCGAACTCGGCGGCAGCCGCGATCCGGAGAAGGCGATGGTCGTGATCGTGGGCGTGCAGGGGCGGCAGATCGGGCTGGTCGTCGATGCGTTCGAGGGCGAACAGGAGATCGTCATCAAGCCGCTCTCCGATATCGTCGGGAGAATCCCCGGGATCTCCGGCGCGACCATCCTGGGCAGCGGTGCGATCTCGCTCATCATCGACGTGCACGCGATCGTCAGCGACGCCTACGGGACCGGCAGGGTCGCTCGTGCGGAATATTCGGGGGTCTAGCGCGATATGGGAGAGAGCGTTCAAGTCGCGACGTTTCACCTCGGATCGGAAGAGTACGGCGTCGACATTTCGCAGATCCAAGAGATCATCAGGATGGTCGAGATCACGCGCGTTCCGCGGACGCCCGATTTCATGGAGGGCGTGATCAACTTGCGGGGTCAGTTGATCCCGATTATCGACCTCCGCGCTCGCTTTGGAATGGAGCGCATCGCGCCCACGAAGAGCACCCGCATCATCGTCACGGAGATCGGCACGAAGCGCGTCGGGATCATCGTGGACAGCGCGCTGGAGGTGCTGCACATCCCGATCGAGTCCATCGAACAGGCTCCGGAGATGATCTCGGGCGTTGCCACCGATTATCTCCAGGGCGTGGGCAAAGTCGGCGGCCGCCTGATCATTCTCCTAGATCTGACGATGGTGATCTCCGGCACGCAGCGGCGCGAACTGGAAGAGTCGACGCTCTGACGAAGCGCCCTCGCCTTTTGTCATCCCGAGCGGAGCAAACGAAGTGAGCGAAGTCGAGGGAGCGCCGGATACCGTATGCTTCGCGTAGGCCTCGCCGCTGTGATCATTCTGCTGCTCGGCGCAGTAGCGGTTATCGTCGCCTGCAATGCCGTCGTGCTGCACGGCAGTGCGGACCTCACGTGGACGCGGGTCCAAGAAGTGCCGGCTCGCCCCGTTGCCATTGTTTTCGGTGCCGGGCTCAATCCCGATGGCTCGCCGAGCGGCATGCTTGCCGACCGAATCGACGGTGCGATGGCGCTGCTGCGAGCAGGGCGCGTGAGAGCGCTGCTGTTTACCGGAGACAACGGAACGGTGGAGTACAACGAGCTGGCAGCGATGCTGCACTACGCTCTCGAGCACGGCGCGCCTCGTGGGGCGATCACAATGGATTTCGCCGGCTTCGACACGTTCGACAGTTGCTACCGTGCGCGAGCAATCTTTGGAGTGAAGGCTGCGGTGCTCGTAACGCAGGGATTTCATCTTCCGCGTGCGGTCTATCTCTGCCGCGCAATGGGCATCGACGCAGTCGGCCTAGCCGAGCCGGACTGGTCGAAGTACGAACCTCGAATGATGCTTGGGCTTACGCTGCGCGAATGGTTGGCGCGTACGCGAGCCGTAATAGACGTTGCCCTGCACCGGCGAGCGACGCTGCTCGGCCCTCCAGTACCGCTCTCTTTAGAAAATTCCGGGCGAAACGAAGCGGAGAAACGCGCCTCCAGGACGTAGAAAAGAACGATGCGCCGTAGCCTGCTTGTCTTGGTGATGTTCGCCGCCGCGTTCGTGGCATTGCCGTCGCACGCCCCCGCGGCCAATCCGACACCCAAACCGCGACACACGCCGAAGGTCAAGGCGACGCCCACGCCCATACGCATGCCGGTGATTTACCATACCGAGGTCAGCCCGCTCTGTGCTGCGCTCGCGCAGCACATCAAGCCGCTGATCGGCCTCATGCTGGAAAACGATCGGACGATCTCGCAAAGCCCTCCGCTCCTCCAGCGGTACAACCGCGACTTGGACAATCTCACGCAAACCGGCGATCCGGAGAGTACTGCCGAACGTGATTTGACGCTCTATCATCTCGAACAGCTTGTCGGCCCGCTCGCAAACAATGTGATCGCGATGCAAAGGGAGCTTGAAGATCCGACGGTATTCCCACCCCACCCGACGACCGACGAGCAACGGCAGCTCGATGAGATGCGCGACCAGCTCCTCAAGGCGCTTGCAACCCAGGCGGTCGCCCTCGATATCGTCAACGGGTACGTACAGACGCAGCAGCTGGCTCAGATGCAAAGCGAGGGTTTGCACGGCGCCGACATCAACGCCATCACGGGTAGCTCGACGACGTACACGCCGCCCGTCACGACGCCGAACCCGATGCTCGTCGATCCCAATCAGGCCGGCCTTCAGCAGAATCCGTACGAGATGGATCCCCTCGCGGTGCCGGGCATCACGGGCTCGGTCGGAAACACGCCGCTCAGCCGACTCATTGCCGCTCTGCAATGGATCCGCGCCGAGACGCAACGGCGTGAAAACGACGCAGCCCGGACCATCTTGCACGCGAATAGCGCGTGCCTCCCACGGCCGGCAGCCTCTCCCTCGCCGCAGCCCTAGAGAGCCGCCCCGGCCCTTCTTGACAATCGAACATATGTTCGATTAGCATGATGGCCCATGGCTTTGGCGGCGGCCCTTCCAGAACCCCTCGTCGCTTCGAAGCGCGCGGCCTTTGAGGCGCTTCGGGAGCGCCTACGCCCCACCGCCATGCCCCCAGACGCTCCGCTCCTACCCAGCGCGATTCCGGACCTAGACCGCGCGCTGGGCGGGGGCTTCCCCCGCGGCGCACTCGCGACGTTGGAGGGGGCGCAGAGTTCGGGGCGATGGTCGATTGCCGCGCGGCTCTTGGCGCAGGCGACGCGGCGAAGCCTGGGGGCGGTGCTCGATGCGGGAGCGCTCTACCCGCCGGACCTGGTCGCGGCCGGAGTCGCGCTCGAGCGGCTGTTGATCGTGCCCGTTGCTACGCCGTTGGCCGCCGCGCGCGCCGCCGACGTGCTCCTGCGCTCGCGCGCCTGTGCCGTCATCGCGCTCGCCGCACCGCCATTGCGGTCAATGGTCTGGAGACGTCTTGCCGGGCTCGCGCATAAGAGCGGTGCACTGCTGCTGGTCGTCGCGACGCAATCGCCGCCGCCGGAACTGCGAGCGGTCGCCGGCATGCGCGTGCGCTGCGAACGCAATCGTGGTGTCGTATGCTTGCGGTAGCACGCGCGCCGATGCTGCTGTGCCTCCTCGCCGATGCGAGCGATGCGATGCTTTGGGAGCGAATGCTCGATGCGCTCGATGCGGTCTCGCCGCTCGTTGACGATGTCCGCGTGGGACTCGCCTACCTCGATATGCGCGGTATGCCCGGTGAAGTGACTCGGTGGATCGCGCGCACGCGCGAAACGCTCGCGCCGCACGGCGTGAGCGTACGCATCGGCGCCGGAACAAGCAAGTTCACCGCGTATGCCGCCGTCCACGTGCGTGACGGTACGATCTGCGAAGCGGGAAGGGAACGGCCCTTTCTCGCGCCGCTTCCGATCGATCTGCTGGAGATCGACGATCGCGTGCAAGAGCGCTTGCGGCTTCTAGGTGTGACGACGCTCGGCGCGCTCGCGCGGCTGCCGCACGGGGCCTTCGTTCGACGATTCGGCCTCGCCGCCGCCCGATGGCATGCCTGCGCGTGCGGCGAGGATCGCTCGCCGTTCCTGCCGCGTGCCCACGCCGTTGCGATCGAGGCTTCGATTTTCGGCGAAGGGCGCGTGGAGGAAGAAGCCCAGCTCTTTTTCGCGCTGCGTGTCGTGCTCGCGCGCGTCTGCGCCGATTTGGAGCGCTGCGGGAAACGCGCGGGCGCGCTCGAGCTGGTGCTCGAGTTGGAAGACGGAACGGATCGCCGGATCGAGGTCGCACTCGCTTCACCGAGCGCGCATGAAAAGACGCTCGGCGACGTCGTGCGAGCAAAAATGACCGGCGGCACCTTCCCGTGCGCGATCGTCGGCCTGCGCCTACGCGCGCTGCGAATGGAGGAAGGCGGAGAAGCGCTTCCGATCTTTCCCGCGGACGACGTCGATCCGCGTTCCGTTGCAGTAACGCTCGCTCGGCTCGAAGCGGTAACCGGAGAGCCGCCCCGCCGTGCCCGCACGCGTGCCGCTCATGCGCTCGAGCGCCGCTTCTCCTACGAGCCTTTTGTTTGTCATCCCGAGCGGAGGCGACCGAAGGTCGCCCCTTCGACTGGAGCAACGCTGCGCGTTGCTCCGCTCAGGACAGGCTCCGTCGAGGGACCGACGCCGGCTCTGGCGCTCGTCCCCCAACTTCAACTGCTCGTGGTGCGCGAGATCGCCGTCCGGTTATGCGACGGCGCACCGGCGTTCGTCGGCGATCGAGCGGTGCGGATGTGCGCCGGTCCGTGGCGCATCGAGGAGGGCTGGTTCGATTCACCGATCGTGCGCGACGAATACGATGTCTTGCTCGACGACGACACGCTCGTTCGCATCTACCGCCAGGGCCGCTATTGGTACCTCCGCGGCGCGTATGACTGAGTATGCGGAGTTGCACGCCTGGTCCAACTTCACGTTTCTTGCGGGAGGATCGCATCCCGAGGAGCTGATCGAGCGTGCCGCCGAGCTGGGACTCTCGGCAATCGCGCTCACCGATCGCGACGGGCTCTACGGCGCGGTACGTTTCTCGGCCCACGCGCGCCGGCGCGGCGTCGAAGCGATTGTCGGAAGCGAGCTGACCTTCGAGGACGGTGCGAGGCTCGTGCTCTTGGTCGAGAACTCCGCCGGCTACGCGAACCTTTGCGAACTGATCTCACGCGCACAGTTGCGCGGTAGCAAGGGCGATGCGCGCCTGCGACTCGAGGATCTGAAGTCCAGGAGCGACGGGCTCACCGCGTTGCTCGGCGGAGCGTGGGCGCAGCGCGATCGCGCGCTTGCGCTGCGAGCAATTTTTCAAAATCGACTCTATATCGAGCTGCAACAGCATCTCGTTCAAGAGGAAACGCATTGCAACGCGCGCCTGCTGCGCCTCGCGCGCGAACTCGGCGTGCGAGTCGTCGCGACCAACGGCGTCTTCTACGCCCGCAAAGAGGACGCGTTGCTCGCCGATGTGTTGACCTGTGTGAAAGAGACGGTCACGCTCGAACGCGCGCGCGCGGAGAACCGGCTCCGCCAGAATGCGGAGTATCATCTGAAATCGCCGCGTGCAATGCACCGCCTCTTCCGGGATCACCTCGAGGCGCTGAAAGCAACGCTCGAGATCACGCGGCGCTGCACCTTTCGATTAGAACGCCTCGTCGGGCAGTTTCCGTCCTTCCCAATTCCCGACGGCGCCACGCCACAGTCTTATCTCCGCGAGTTAGTCGCGCTCGGCGCTGCGCAACGGTACGGCCTGCCCCTGCGCTCGGAGGTCGAACGCCAGCTCGAATACGAGTTGGGCATCATCGCGAAGATGGATCTCGCCGGTTACTTTCTGATCGTGTGGGACATCGTGCGCGCTGCCGATGAGTTAGGCGTGCTCTGTCAAGGGCGCGGTTCGGCGGCCAACTCCGCGGTCTGCTACGCGCTCGGCATCACCGCCGTGGATCCGATCGGCATGGATCTGCTCTTCGAGCGCTTCATGTCCGAAGAGCGCCGCGAGATCCCGGACATCGACATCGATTTCGCGCATCAAGACCGCGAACGCGTCATCCAATACGTCTACGAGCGCTACGGCCGCAGCAATGCCGCAATGGCCGCCGAGGTCATTACCTACGGCGAGCGCTCCGCGCTGCGCGACATCGGCAAGGCGCTCGGTGAATCGTCCGAATGGCTTCCCTCGCTGTGCGAGCGCATCAAGAACTTTCCACGGCACATGGGCATCCATTCCGGCGGCATGGTGATCACGCGTGATCCGCTCGTGCGCGTCGCGCCGGTGGAGTGGGCGACGATGCGCGATCGTACGATCGTGCAGTGGGACAAAGACGATCTCCAAGAACTGGGCCTCATCAAGATCGACCTCCTCGGCCTCGGCATGCTTTCGCTCCTCCGCGAAGCCTTCGCAATTCACAAACGCGTGCGCGAGGATCAAGAACTCGCGCTCCACACCATCCCACCCGATGACCCGCAGACGTATGCGATGATGCAGCGAGCGGACACGATCGGCGTGTTCCAAATCGAATCGCGCGCGCAACAGTCGATGCTGCCGCGCATGAAGCCGGCGTGTTTCTACGACATCGTCATGCAGGTGGCGATCATTCGGCCGGGGCCGATCCAAGGACAGATGATCCATCCGTTCCTCCGTCGGCGCGTGGGGCTCGAGCCGGTGACCTACCCGCATCCGAAGCTCAAGCCGGTCTTGGAGCGTACGCTCGGCGTGCCGCTCTTCCAAGAGCAAGGGATGCGCCTGGCGGTCGAAGCGGCGGGGTTCACGCCGGGTGAAGCCGATGTCTTGCGGCGCGCAATGGGGCACAAGCGCTCGCACGCGCGCATGCGTGAGATCCACGACCGGCTCGTCGACGGCATGGTGCGCAACGGCATCAAACGAGAAGCCGCAGAGCAGCTCTTTGCAATGCTCGAAGGGTTTGCCGACTACGGGTTTCCGGAGTCGCACGCGGCGAGCTTCGCGCTGCTCGCCTATGCATCGGCATACGTGAAGTGTCACTTTCCCGCAATCTTCGCAGCGGCGATCCTCAACGTCCAGCCGATGGGGTTCTATTCGACCGAGGTGCTCGTCAACGACGCGAAGCGTCACGAGGTCGTCGTCAAACCCGTCGAGGTGAACGCGAGCGAGTATTGGTCGCACGTCGATCGCGAAGGAGCGCTGCGTTTGGGCTTCCATATCATCCGCGGGCTGGGGCCGGGGCAGCGCGCGGATCTCGAAGCTGCGTTGCGCGATGGAGCCTTTGCGGATATCGTGACGTTCGCGCGCCGTACGCAGCTCGAAAAGGAGGCGTTGGAAAATCTCGCGATCGCCGGCGCCTTCTCGCCATGGTACGCTTCGCGCCGCGAGGCGATGTGGGCGTTACGTGCGCTCGACGAGCGTGAGACACGCGGCGAGTTGGGCAAGCTCATGGACGTCGACGAACCGCGGACGAGCTTCGCGTCGCTCGCACCGAGGCAGCGGACGGCCTTCGATCTCTGGTCGACCGGCATCACGCCGGAGGGCCAAGTCGTGGAACATTTCCGGGAGGCGTTGGAGCGTCGCCGTGTCATCCCCGCGGCCCGGCTGCCGGCGATGCCTTCGAATCTGATCTGTCGCGTCGGCGGCCTGGTCATCACGCGGCAACGTCCGGGTACGGCGAAGGGATTCGTCTTCCTCACGCTCGAGGACGAAACGGGGCTGGTGAACGTGATCGTGCGACCCGATATTTATCAGCGCTATCGCTGCACGATCGATACGTCCCCGATGCTGATCATCGAAGGGAAACTCCAGAAGGAGGGCGGCGGCATCGACGTGTTGGCGCGAAAGTTCTGGAATCTGGAGTCTGGCGGTATCGTCGACGGCATCCATGCTCGCAACTTTCGCTAGCGGCTAGTGCGCGGTACGCCGGTCGTACAGCCATCGCAGAAAAGGCGTCAAATAGGTTCCCGGCGGCAACGTGTAATCCGCAGCGGGAAGCAAGTCCTCCGTCGGAACCGGCGAGCCGATCGGGAGCGAGAGCACGTCGTGACTGCGCGGCAAGCAAAGCGGCCACGGAATGTATCCGCTTTCGCTGCCCCCGGTGCTGAACTCCACGTTATAGCTCACGTAATGGCAGCGCAGTGCGCCGTCGTCCCAATCGCGCACGGTCGTAACGATGCCCTCGATGCTCTCCTCCCTGGGTGAATTTGACGCCGGAAACATTCATATAGACCCGGCGATACGCCGAAGCGGGGCGCGGGGGAATCGTCGCGACGCTGAGCGGGTTGTTTTGCCGGCGCAGCTGCGCGACTTCCCTCGAGAACGCCGCCTCCTCCCGCGCGAGCCGCTGCGCGAACGATTGCGCAACCGGAGCGGCGGAGCGGTGCGGCTGCGGCATCGGCGTGGCGGAGGGCGCCGGTTGCGTCAGTTCGCGCAATGCCGGAGGCGCCGCCGCAACCCGAGGACGAACCTGCGGCCGGGGCGCGACCGGACGAGTCGCTGCCGCGGAATGCGAACCGCGGCGCATCGGCTGCGGTCGCTGCGGAACGGCGCGGTGCTCGATGGTGGTCGACGAGGAGAGCATGACGATTTGCTCCGGCTTGTTTTGCCGATGCAGCCACGAGGGCAGGTGTCCCCTGATTGCTCCGAAGAGCAAGAAGCCCAGCAGATGGACGAGCAGCGAGAGCGCGAGGGCCCACAGCAACACCGAATCGCGGCGCCGGTACAGGGCCGGATCGGAGATCATGGCGAACCCATGCGAAGAGACCCGAGCATTCGAGGTGGAGAGAGTTGGCGAAACCAGGGCAAGATCACTTGCGCACCCTACTCTGGATCGGCGCCGCCGGCGCGGCGGCCGTCGTGACCTTCGCCGTCGTGCGCGCCGTGATGCTCCACCGGCCGAAGCCCGATGAGACGAGCCAGCGCATCCAGCAGTTGATCGACGAGGCGAACTCAGCTGCTCAAGACGCTTGACGAACAGCGAAACAGCGCGTAGCCGCGAAGCGCTCCCGGCGCTGCGCGTCGGTGCCGAAGTCGATCTGCTCTTCACCGATCTCTTGGCCAACGGGCAAGCCGTCGGGCGCGCCGGCGGCCTCGTCGTCTTTTGCTTCGGACCGCTGCCGCAGGAGCGCGCTCGCGTCCGCATCACGACCGTCAAAGCCAAGCTACGCCGTCGGGGAAGTCGTCGAGCGGACTGCTGCGTCGCCGGAACGCACGGAGCCGTTTTGCCCCGTCTTCGGCGCGTGCGGCGGCTGTCAGGTGCAGCATCTCGCCTACGCCGGGCAGCTGCGTTGGAAGACGCGACGTCGTGCGCAACGCGCTGCGGCGCATCGGCGGCTTCGCAGGCCGACGTGCGCGATACGATCGGCATGAGCGATCCACGCGCATATCGCAACAAGATGTCGCTCGTCGTCGAGCACCGCGAGTTGGGCGCCGGCGATCGGCTTCTATCAGCAGCGCTCGCACGAGGTCGTGCCGATCGACGGTTGTCCGATCGTCACCCCGCAGCTGAGCGAGTACATCGGCGTCTTGGCGAACGCGCGCAGCGAACGCGCCGGTGCAGCCGCGATGCTCGCGCAGGCGCGGCACGTGGTCGCACGCATGCGCGCAGCGCGACCGGCGAATCGGTGGTCACGATTACGACGCAGCCAGCGTCCGGAGACGTCGCGCGCGCAGCGCCGGCGCTGCTGAGCGCCTTCCCCGGCTCCGTCGGGCTCACCAACTCCTTCGAGCCTGCGAGTGTGAATGCGATCTCGGTCGTCGGCATCGCCTGCTCGCGGGGCGAGACGAAATCGAGGAGAAGATCGACGGCGTCCGCTATCGCGTTTCGGCCGCGTTCGTTCTTTCAGGTCAACGTCGAGATCGTCGCGCGCATCTTCGAGCGCTCTGCATGCCGGGCTCGAGCATCCGCGGCGCATCGTCGATCTGTACTGCGGTGCTGGGAACGTTCGCGCTCTTCTTTGCAAGCAGCGGCTGCGCAGGTGCTCGGCGTCGAAGAGAACCGCGCAGGCGGTCGCGGAGGCCGAGGCCAACGCGCGCGCTCAACGGCCTGCGACGAGCGGGTGCGCTTTCAGGCGGGCGCGAGTCGAGGAGCGTCTCGGCCGGAGCCGGGGCGCGCCGGCGCTTGCGGCGGCCGACGTCGTCTTTCTGGATCCGCCGCGCAAGGGCAGCGACGAGGTCGACGCTGGGCGCGATCGCCGCCGCGCGGGTCGCGCGGACTCTGGTATCTGTCCTGCGATCCGGCGACGCTCGCCCGGGATTTGAAGTTCCTCGTAGCCAATGGATACCGGCTCGGCGATCGTGCAGCCGTTCGACATGTTCCCGCAAACCGGGCACGTCGAGACGCTGGTGTCGCATCCGTGAGCGGAAACAGACATTGCGAACGTTCGTGCGTGGCCCCGACGAGCATTCGCATGATCAACGGAGTATCCGACTTTGTCATCCGAAAGTTGACGTCGCTACGTGCAACTCGCAATCGCTGACCGACGAGGAAGTCGAACGCTTCGGCGCGCAGCTCGGCGACCTGCTCGAGCACGTCAACGCGCTGGCCGAGCTCGACATCGCCTACCGTCCCGGCGACCGCGCAGGTGGTCGAGTCGCGCAACGTGCGTGCGCGAGGACGTGCCGCGCCCGTGCCTCGACCGCGAACGGTCGTCTTGAGCAAGCACCGCAGCGGCAGGGCGGATTCTTCCGCGTGCCGCGGATCATCGCGGAGTAGGATGACGGCCGACATGATCGAAGCGCAGCGCCGCGCAGATCGCGCGCGAGGTCAACGCCCGGCGAGGTCTCCGCGCGCGAGGTCACCGAAGCGACGCTCGCGCACGTCGACGCCGTCGACGAGCGTCGGCGCGTATCTGACGCTGCTGCACGACTCGCGCTCGCAGCAGGCGGCGCGCGTCGACGAACGCGTCGCGCGCGGCGAACAGCTTGCCGCTCGCCGGCGTGCCGATCGCCGTCAAAGACAACATGTGCCTGAACGGCACGCGCACGACGTGCGGCAGCAAGATCCTGGAAAGCTGGATCGCGCCGTACACGGCGACGGCCGTCGCGCGCATGCTCGATGCCGGCTGCGTTCCGATCGGCAAGACGAACATGCGACGAGTTCGCGATGGGCAGCTCGTGCGAAAACTCGGCGCTCGGCGTCACGCGCAATCCGTACGATCTCGCGCGCGTTCCGGGCGGCTCGAGCGGCGGCTCGGCGGCGGCGGTCGCGGCGTGCGAAGCGGCGATCGGGCTCGGCAGCGACACCGGCGGCTCGATTCGCGAGCCGGGCGCCTTCTGCAATCTCGTCGGATTCAAGCCGACCTACGGGCGCGTCTCGCGCTACGGCTTGATCGCGTTTGCCTCGAGCCTCGATCAGATCGGTCCGCTTGACGCGCACGGTCGAAGACGCGGCGCTCGCCTACGACGTGATGGCCGGGTACGATCCGATGGACGCGACGTCGATCGACCGTGCCGGTCGAGCCGCACCGCCGCGCGCTGCGCGACGGATCTGCGCGGCCTGCGCGTCGGCATCGTCGCGCGAGTTCGATACGGAGCGCGCTCGGCGCCGAGATCGACGCGCTCTACGAGCGTGCGTATCGCGATCTCGAAGCGCTCGGCGCCGAGCTCGTCGACGTCTCGCTTCCGACGGCCGACTACGGCCTCGCGACGTACTATCTGATCGCGCCGGCCGAGTGCTCGTCGAACCTGGCGCGCTTCGACGGCGTGCGCTACGGCCTGCGCGTCGACGGCGCCGACGTGCGACGAGATGTACGAGCGAACGCGCGCGGCCGGTTTCGGCCCGGAGGTCAAGCGCCGCATCCTGATCGGCACGCACGCGCTCTCGAGCGGCTACTACGACGCGTACTACGTGCGCGCGCAGAAGGCGCGCACGCTGATCGCGCGCGACTTCGACGACGCCTTTGCCGACGTGCGACCTCATCGCGTGCCCGGCGGCGAGTTCGCCGGCGTTCGCGCTTCAACGCGAAGAGCGATCCGTACAGCATGTACCTGATGGACTACTACACGATCCCGATGTCGCTCGCCGGGCTTGCCGGCGCTCTCGGTGCCGTGCGGCTGGGTCACGCCGCGAGGCGGCAAGCTCCCGATGCCGATCGGGCTTGCAGCTCGGCGCGCCGCTCTTCGCGGAGACGCTGCTGCTCGGCGCGGCGCACGCCTACGAGCACGCGACGCAGCACGCGCACGCATCGCGCCGCAAGCCGACGTGTGGGAGCCGCGCGGCATGAGCTGCAGTACGAAGCCGTCATCGGCATCGAGTGTCACGTCGAGCTGAAGACCGAGACCAAGATGTTCTGCGGCTGTCTCAACGAGTTCGGCGGCGAGCCGAACACGAAGGTCTGTCCGGTCTGCCTGGGCTTGCCGGGCGCGCTGCCCGTGCCCGAACGCGCAGCGATCGAGCACATGATTACGCGCGGGTCTCGCGTTCGGCGCCGAGATTCCGGCGTTCTCGAAGTTCGATCGCAAGAACTATTTCTATCCGGACATGCCCAAGAATTATCAGATCTCGCAGTACGACATGCCGCTGACGCTCGGCGGCGACGGTGCGGTACTGGCTGCGAGGACGGCACGATGAAGACGTGCCGGCTCGACGCGCATCCATCTTGAAGAAGATACCGGCAAAGTCGACGCACGCGGGCTCGGGCGACGGCCGCATCGCGGGCAGCTCGTACTCGCTCGTCGACTTCAATCGCGCCGGCGTGCCGCTGATGGAGTGCGTCTCGGAGCCGGAGATTGCACAGCGCCGACGAAGCCGTCGCCTATCTCGAAGCGCTGCGCCGGACGCTGCTCGCAGCTCGGCGTGAGCGACGTCAAGATGGAGGAAGGCTCGCTGCGCTGCGATGCCAACGTCTCGATTCGCCCGGTCGGTTCGACGGAGCTCGGCACGAAGACCGAGATCAAGAACATGAACTCGTTTCGCTCGGTGCATCGCGCGATCGAGAGCGAGATCGAGCGGCAGATCGCGCTGCTCGAAAGCGGCGGGCGCATCGTGCAAGAGACGCGCGGCTGGGACGAGGTCAACGGCGTGACGCACTCGATGCGCAGCAAAGAGGAGGCGCACGACTATCGCTACTTTCCGGATCCCGACCTCGTGCCGCTCGAGATTGCGCGCGCGACGTCGAGCGGCTGCGCGCCGCGCTTCCCGAGCTGCCGTGGCAGCGCTTCGAGCGCTACACCGCGCAGTACGGCCTCGGCGCCAAGCAGGCAACGCAGCTGATCGACAACCCGCCGCTCGCGCAGTACTTCGATCGCGTCGTGCGCGCGAGCGGTAACGCCCAGCAGGCGACCAACTTCGTGCTTGGCGAGCTCTCGCGGCTCGCCAACGAGACACGGCGTCGCCGGTGGCCGAGTCGACGGTGACGCCCGAGCATCTGGCCGAGCTGATCGCGCTGGTCGAGGCGAAAACGATCAACTCGAAGATCGCCAAAGAAGCTGCTCGCGCGCATGTGGGACGGTGCGGGCTCGCCCAAGAGCCATCGTCGAGAAGCGAAGGGCTCGCGCAGACGAGCGATCCCGCGGCGATCGAGCAGATTCGTCGACGAGGTGCTCGGCGGCGAACGAGGAGCGTCGTCGCCGACTATCGCAGCGGGAAGACGAACGTTGTGGGTTTTCTCGTCGGTCAAGTGATGAAGGCATCGCGCGGCAAAGCCGATCCGCGCTCGTCGACGAGCTGGGTAAAGAAGCGCTTGGGTTGAGGTTTCCGCATGCTGGCCGATGAGCGAACGCTCGAGGCGCTCGAGTTTGCGAGCATACGCGAGCGCGTGTTGCGGCGACGCGAACGCAACGCGGGGAGAGCCTTTGCGCGCAGGCGTTGTTGCCGTACGAGGATTTCGCTGTGGTGCGGCGCGAGCAAGCGCGCACGGACGCGGTCCGGGAACTCATCGCCGGCAGCGATCTCTCACGTGCAGGCCGGCGATCGAGACCGCCGATCTGACGCAAGGCGCGGCGCAAGGGCGCAGCGCTTGGACCGCGCGAGCTGCGCCTCGATCGGTGAGGCGCTCGCCGCCGCCGCCACCGCGCAGCGCGCGGTGCGCGAAGATGAGGTCCTTGCGCGAAATCGTCGCGGGCTACACGCCGCTGCGGAGCTGCGGCGCGAACTCCGCGAGGCGATCGACGAGCGCGACGCGGTGCTCGACCGTGCCTCTCCCGCGCTCGGTCGAATCCGTCGCAGTCTTGCGCAGTCGCAGGCCGAGGCGCGCGAGCGCGTCGACCGCCATGCTGAACTCCGCGAAATACGCCAAGGCGATTCAGGACTCGGTCGTGACGATTCGCGAAGGGCGTTTCGTCATTCCGATCAAGGCGGAGTTTTCGGGCGAGTTTCCCGGGAATCGTGCACGATACGAGCGCGAGCGGCCAGACGCTCTTCGTCGAGCCGCTCGCCGCGCTCGAAACCAACAATCGCGTACGCACGCTGCGCCTCGAGGAAGAGCGCGAGGTCGAGCGAATCCTCGAGGAACTCTCGCATCACGTCGGCGAGCGCGCGGATGCGATCGAGGCAAACGTCGAGATGCTCGCCGCCCTCGATCTGGTCGTGGCCAAAGCGCAGCTCGCCCGTGCGCTGGAGGCAACGGTTGCCCGAGCTGGACGACGCAGCCGCCGTTCGAATCGAACGACGGACGCCATCCGCTGCTCGGCGAGCGCGCAGTGCCGCAGATCGATTCGGCTCGACGAAGACACGCGTCTGCTCGTGATCAGCGGCCCGAACATGGGCGGTAAAAGCGTGAGCGCTGAAGATGGCTCGGGCTCTTCGTCGTGATGGCGTACTGCGGGATGCAGGTGCCTGCGGCCTCCGGGACCTCCGTCGGGCGCTTCAGCCGGCTCGTCGCCGACATCGGCGACGAGCAGTCGATCGCGGCAAACGCCTCGACCTTTTCGGCGCACCTCGACCGGATGCGCGAGCGTGCTCGAGACGGCGGACGAGCGGACTCTCGTGCTCGTCGACGAGATCGGAAGCGGCACGGAGCCGTCCGCGGGTGCCGCGCTGGCGATCGCGATGCTGGAGCGCCTGCTTGTCGTCCGGCGCCCGCGCGGTCGTGACGACGCACGCGACCGAGTTGAAGCTGTTCGCGCACGACGCCGATGCCGCGACGAACGCGAGCGTGCGCTTCGACCCGCAGACCTTCGCACCGACCTACCACCTGGACGTCGGTACCCCCGGGCAATCGCTCGCCTTTGCGCTTGGGGCGTGCGCGCGGCATCGACGCGGCGGTTCGTCGAACGCGCGCAGAGCCTGCTCGACTCGCAGGAGCGCGACTACGAACGCGCGCTCGAAGACTTGGCGTTAAGAAACGCCGAGTTACAAGCGGAACGCGATGCGCTCGGGCGCGAGCGGCGGGCCGCAGAGCGGGAGATGGAAGAACTCATGCGCAGAGAGGCGGAGTTGGACGCACAACGCGAGCGCTTCTCGCAACACGCCGAAGAGCGCATGCAACAGGCGCTACGCGATTTTACGAGTGACCTACAGCGTCGCGCGGCGATTCGAGATGCACAAGGGCGCGCCGCGCGTCCGCGCGTTTCGGCTGCGCAAAGCGCGCAATTGACTCAGAGGCTCGAAGCGATGCGGCGTGACCTCGGCATCGAACCGGGAGCCTCGGTGGCGCCCGGGGAGAGCGGTGCGCTCGAAACCAACGATCGCGTACGCGTTCGTTCGTACGGCGGCGAAGGCACCGTGCTAGAAGACTACGGCGAAAGCGTTCTGGTCGCGTTCGGTTCGATGAAGACCGTGGTTTCCAAGCGCGAAGTGGAGCGCACCGGCGGCGGCACGCCGCGCACGTCAGCGTCGCAAACCGCGAGTCTGGATGCCGCGCTGCGAACCTCGGCAGAGTTGGACGTCCGCGGAAAACGATATGCCGAGGCGGAGCCGTTGGTCGATCGCTGGATCGACGAGGCCGCGCTCGCCGGAAACACCGCGCTCCGGCTGATCCACGGCAAGGGCACGGGGATGCTCGGACGCGGTCTGCAGGAGTTCTTGCGCGGGCACCCGTCGGTTGCGAGCGTCCGGTATGGGAACGAGGAGGAGGGGTCGCACGGCGTGACGATGATCGAACTTCGATGAAACGTCCCGCACACTTTGACGATGCCGACTATCTGCTCGACGGCTTCGAGCACGTCGAAACCATCGAGGAGTTCCGCGAGCGCCTGAAGCTAGGACGGCCGCTCAACGTGAAGCTCGGCATCGATCCGACGAGTTCCGGCCTTCACCTCGGCTTCATGGTCGTGCTGAATCGCCTCCAACGCTTCGCCGTCAGCGGCCATAACGTTACGCTGATCATCGGGGATTTCACCGCGATGATCGGCGATCCGAGCGGGAAGAAGATCACGCGACCGCAACTCACGGCGGAAGAGATCGAAGCAAACATGCAGACGTACCGAGAGCAGGCGGCGCGAGTGCTCGACCTCGACCTCGTGAAGATCCGTTACAATTCGGAGTGGCTCGGCGCGCTTTCATCCTCCGACGTCATCAGGCTTGCCGGGAAGACGACGGTCGCGCAGATGCTCGAGCGCAACGATTTTCGCGAGCGATACGACACCGGCGATGCGATCTCGCTGCACGAACTACTCTATCCCGTGGCAATGGCGTATGACTCCGTGGTGACGAAGGCCGATGTCGAGTTGGGCGGCGTCGATCAGCTCTTCAACCTCTTGATGGGCCGCCATTATCAGCGCGAGTTCGGTCAACTGCCGCAAGTCTGTGCGATGGTTCCGCTGCTGCTCGGCTTGGACGGGGTGCAGAAGATGAGCAAGTCCCTGGGCAACTACGTCGGCGTCACGGAGCCGCCGGAGGTGCAGTTTGGGAAGCTCATGTCGATGCCGGACGAGTTGATTCCGATGTACGCTCGCTACGCCGCTTTCCGGGAAACGCCGACGATCGTCGGGGCGAATCCGATGGACGAAAAGAAGAAGATCGCGCAGGAGATCGTCGCGCGCTACCACGGCGCGGAGGCGGCAAAGCGCGCGCGCACCTTCTTCGAAGCGACGGTTCAACGCAAAGAACTCCCGCAAGAGATGCCCGAGGTCGAGGTCATCGTAGACTCAAAGGCGGTTCCTGTAAGCAGCGTGCTCGCCATGCCCGAGATCGGTTTTGCCGAGAGCCGGCGCGAAGCCGAGCGCCTCATCAAAGGGGGCGCCGTCCGTGTCGATGGGACCGTGATCGACGACCCGAAGGCGCGATGGTCCTGGTGGTCGGGGCCGGTCGCGCTATCGGTCGGCTCTCGGAAGTTTGCTCGCGTGAAAGTACGCTTGTCATCCTGAGCGAACAGCTCTAGCTCATGTCGTTGCTCAGATGCAGCAGTTCACCGGGGGCAAACTCGAACAGGCGCTTGCAGTACTCGCAGGTCGCCTCGATTCGGTCGCGCTCGCCCGCGAGACGCCGCAGGTCGTCCGCGCCGAGCCCAATGAGTGCGGCTTCGACCTTCTCGCGAGAGCAGAGACAGGCGAATCGGATATCGAGTTGGCGATGCTCGTGAACGTCGAGATCGCTTGCGAGCGCGCGCACGAGCGCGTCTGCATCAGCGCCCTCCCGCAGCAAACGCGTGACCGGAGGTAGTGCCTTCGCGCGTCGCTCGAGCGCAAGCACGGCGCGCTCGTCGGCTCCGGGCAAGACTTGCGCGAGAATGCCGCCGGCCGCGATGATGCCGTTGGGGTTGGCGAGTACGCCCACGGCGACGACGCTTGGAACCTGCTCCGAGCGGGCGAGATAGGCCGTAAGATCCTCCCCGATCTCGCCCGACTGCAAGGGCACGACACCCATATACGGCCGGGCGGCTTCGTAGGTTTTCGTCACCTGAAGGAAGCCCGGACCCAGGGCGCCGGCGACGTCGAACTTTCCGCGCGAGTTGAGCGGCAGGTCGACGTGCGGGTTACGCGCGTAGCCGCGCGCGCCGATGCTGTCCTCGTCGAGGAGCCACGCGTCGGCGAATAGCGCCCCGATTGGGCCTTCGGCCGCGATCTGGATCGAGATGCGCTCGCGCCCCTTCAGCCCCGCGCCGAGGAGGAGCGCACCCGTCGCGAGGCGTCCGACGGCCGCCGTCGCGAGGGGTGAGAGATCGTGCCGGTCGCGGATCTCGCGCACGAGATCCGTCGTAACCGCGCCGACGATGCTGATGCCGGCTGCGGGAACGGAGGCGCGGGCAAGTCGATCGGGCATCGCGCGAACTCATTCGAGGGCCGTGGCTTTCCCTTCCAGAAGGGGAGCCGATGCGCGTCCTCGTGATCCACGGGCCGAACCTCAACTTGCTGGGCGAGCGCCAGCCTGAAATCTATGGGACGCAATCGCTGGCCGACATCGATGCCGCACTAGTGCGAGCCGGCCGAGAACTGGGCGTCGAGGTCCACAGCGTGCAAATGAGCGGCGAGGGTGGAATCATCGACCACCTCCACGCTGCGCGAAATGAATACGACGCCGTCGTGCTCAATCCCGGGGCGTACGCGCATTACTCCTACGCGATCGCCGATGCGATCGCGTCTATTCGGATTCCGGTGATCGAAGTCCACCTTTCGAACATCGCGGGGCGAGAGGCGCACCGCCGTGTCAGCGTTACAGCGGCCGCCTGCGCCGGGAGTATTTCTGGGTTCGGTGCCCGCTCCTATCTGCTCGGGCTCCGCGCCGCGCGGGATTTGCTTGAAAAATAGGAATTTTTCGGCCAATCGCCGGGAGGAGGGGGTGCCTTGCCTGCGTATATCACGCTTCAGCCGGCAGCATCGCCGACTCCGTTCTACGACATAAGGAGATTTCAAGTTTGACGAAAGCCGATCTAGTTGACGTCGTTGCCGACGAGGGCGAAATTTCGAAGCGCCAAGCCGGTCAGATCGTCGATCTCATCCTCGAAGAAATCAAAGCCGCGTTGAAAAAGGGCGATCGCGTCGCACTCACGCCGTTCGGAAGCTTCGTCGTTCGGTCGCGGAAAGCGCGCGAGGGACGCAACCCGAAAACCGGTGAGCGAATCAAGATCGCCGCAAGAAAAGTCCCGGCGTTCGTGGCGGGCAAGTCCCTGAAAGACGCCGTAGGCGGCGTGCGCCGCAAGTGACATCTCGGAAACTCTAATCAGAGCTTCCCTCTCCTCAAGGCACGCATGCTGGTTACGATCCTCCTCTGCGATGCGGCGCAAGCCGTCGGCGGGAAGTTATACGTGCTCGGCGGAGGCTGGTCGATCACGGGACCGCAGCCCGCGCCCATGGCCGTGGCATTGAAGCTCTCGATCCCGTGGTCGGACGCAAACCGGCGCTTCAACATCAAGATCGCCTTGGTCGACGCCGACGGGAGAGCGGTACGGTTACCAACGACCCAGGAAGGCGGCGAAGCAAACGTCGAGGTGCCGTTCCAGTTCGAATCCGGAAGGCCCGCCGGGCTGGTTCCGGGTACGCCGCTCGACGGCTGCTTCGCGGTAAACTTTCCACCGATGCCGCTGACTCCGGGAGCGCGGTACGAGTGGCGAGTTGAAGTCGACGGGCGCTGCGAGGAAGCCTGGCGCGTAGCCTTCTCGGTTCGCGCGCACTGACGCCGGCTCGGGCTCAAACGATGTCGTCGGGCTCCCCGTGGTGTTCGTCCCACTGATCGTCTCGATTTTCGTCCAAGCTACTCTCGCCGTATTTTTCCTTTTCGCGTTTCACCGCTTCGGAGGGGCTTAGGGGCTCTTCTTTCTTGGTGGCCACGTCCGGTGGAATTCGTTCTTCGTTCATACCTTGGAGTATACCGCATCTCGCCGCGAGGGCCCGGCGCTCGGTCGCAGAATCCAAGTGAGGCCGAGCATGTCACATTACCGCCGCATCATATTTTCCGGCGCAGCGTGCGCCGGGCTCCTTGCGGTCATTCAAGCTTCCGCTTCGGGGATCGCAGTCGGCGCAGAGCATACTGCAGCCGAGCTTGCGCAGATCACCGCGCGCGGCCGCGCGCTCTACGCGTACGACACGGCGGCCGCCGCGGCCACCGATGCCGTGCTCAAGCTGCCGGGCTGCGCGCCGGCTTCTCACGGCGCAAAGACTCCATGGGACCTCTATATCGGACAGCCTGCGTTCAACGGCTGGGTATTCGATTTTGGATCGTTGAGCGCCGACCGTGCGACGTTCACCGTGTTGTGTCGCGCGGTGCAGGCCGGGCCGGGCGCGCCGACCTTCGACGCAACGCGGCCCATGACGCCTGCCGACGGCCCGTTCGACGTGCAGGCCGCGCGCGCGGTCCTGCTGGCATCCGGCGACTTCCAGGTCGTGCAATCGCCGCAGTCTTACAATTACGCGATGCTGCGGCGCAACGACGGCGAGTGGTACGTGTACCTCTATCCGGGATGGTCGGACGTCCACGATCACCCTTTGGGTGGCGACGGGCGTTACCTGATCTCCGCCGACGGCAACCAGATTCTCGAGCGCCACCGGATCCACGATGTGGGCGTACCGCAGGATACCGATGTCTTCGACGTGTTGATTCGCAGGGTTCCCTCGTACGTTTCGGCACAAGGGCATACGTACGAGATCGAAACCGACGGCTCGATCGAGGATCTCGGCGAAGGCGCCCATCCGTCGCCAACGCCTACCACGTGACGCCGGAGGAGCTGCACTTCCGGCGTCCGTCGCCGGAACTGCGTTCTGCCTTCGAGGCCTTCCGCGATGCGTTCTTGCCGGCGGACGTCGATATGTGGACGGGTGTGTTCGGATCGGGCCGCTCGGATGTTGCCGCCTACATCGAACAAGCGGCACGTCTCGCACGAGGCAAAGTCGATTCCCTCGTTCCCACGGACACCTTCTGGGTATTCGCCGGAGATGAGATGGCCGGCGAGTTGCACGTGCGCCATTATCTTCGCCGAACGCTGCTGCATCACGGCGGACACATCGGCTACTCCGTACAGCCGAAGTTCCGTTCGTGCGGGGTTGCGTCGGCGATGCTGCGCTTCGGAATCGAGCGGTTGAGAGCGCTCGGCGAGGTGGAGGCTCTGGTGACGTGCGATGACGAGAACGCCCCTTCGGCACGCGTGATCGAGAAGGCCGGCGGCGTTCGCATACCGGATACGATGCTAGCCGGACGCCCGCATCGTCGCTACCTCATTCCGATCTGACGTGTTCACGATCCGCGCGATGCGTGTACCGGACATTGGGGCGATTCGCGAGATCGATCGCCTCTGTTTTGCCCCCGGCGATCAATATGAGAGCACCTCCTACGAGGCTATCCCGAGCGACGATTCCCTTCGGGCGACCGTGGTGGAGGAAGACGATCGGGTCGTCGCGTGGGCTCTGGCGTACTTCGGCACGACGATGCTCCGAGTGCGATCGCTTTCGACGCACCCGGCCCTTCGCAGACGAGGCTGCGCCCGGGCTCTGCTACGCGACATCGTGAGAAATGCCGGCAACCGCCCCGTCGATTTGCTCGTCGAGTCTGAGAATGCCGCGGCGATCGCGCTGTACGAAAGCGAAGGCTTCGCGTCGGCCGAGTCGGATCCGGAGGTGCCGGCGCGATCTCGCATGATCAAGCGGCCGCTCCAGCCAAGGAGGCCGCATGAAACTTCGACACGGGGATCGGGTCGTCATCAAGAACATCGGCGCCGAAGGCGAAGTGATTGAGGTGGACACGCGAACGATCGTCGTCCGCTACAAGAAAGCCGACGGCGAACTCGTCGAGCATCGCTTCAATCCCGAGGACCTCGAATATCTCCCGAAGCCGCACTTGCAGTGAGCGTCAAAGGGAGGCGAGCGATTCTCCGAAGGCCTTGAGGAACTCGCGCGTATCGTTGTCGTCGAAGATGAACGGCGGCTGAACGCGCAGGACGTTTCCGTAGCGGCCGCCTTTGCCGACCAGCACTTTGCGCTTGCGCATTTCCTCGAGCATCTTCGTCGCGAGATCGGGCGCAACGCGTTTCGAAGCGCGGTCGTGCACCAGCTCGACGCCGATCATCAAGCCCTTTCCGCGAACGTCTCCGAGCGTCTCATGTTTCTTGGCCAGCTCGCGCATGCCGGACATGAGTGCCTCGCCTTGGCGTTTGCAGTTGGCGATGAGATCGCGCTTTTCGATGACTTCGATCGTGACCTTTGCGGCGCGTGAGGCGACCGGGTTGCCGCCGAACGTGTTGATGTGCGGGCCCTTGAACGTATCGGCCAACTCCGGGCGCGTGATCGTGATGCCGATCGGGAAGCCGCTTGCGAGGCCCTTGGCCGAGGTGATGATGTCGGGGACGACGCCGTAGGACGAAACCATCCCGAAGAAACCGTCGCCCAGGCGCCCCCAGCCTGTCTGCACTTCGTCGGCGATCAGCAGCGTGCCGTAGGGCGCGAGCGTTTCCTTGAGTACCGTGAAGTACTCGGGCGGCGGCGTGATGATGCCGCCGACGCCGGAGATCGTTTCGGCAATCATCGCCGCGGGCGCGCCGTCGGTCTGCGATTCCACGACTCGCTTTGCGTACTTTGCACACGCGACCTCGCAGGACGGATACGTCATGCCCAGCGGACAGCGATAGCAATAGGGATTGGGGACGAAGGCGACGTGCGGCATCTGCGTCGCGAAGTTTCGCCACTGGCTCTGCCCCGCAAGAGCGACGGTGTAAGCGGTGCGGCCGTGATACGCATGGTCGAGCGCGAGCAAATCGACGGATTTCTTTGAAGTGCGCGCGATGAGCGTCGCCATCTCGTTGGCTTCCGAGCCGGAGTTGGAAAAGAATGACTTCGTCATCCCCTCCGGCGCGATCTCGGCGATCTTCTCCGCGAGATCGAGCATCGGCTGGTTCAAGTACAGCGTCGAGGTATGGATGAGCTTCCCCGCCTGATCCGCGACGGCTTGCGCGACTTCGGTCCGGCCGTAGCCGAGCGTGTTGGTGCAGATGCCTGCAAAGCCGTCGAGGTACTCGTTGCCCTCGTCGTCGCGCACGTGCGAGCCGTCGCCGTCGACCAACGTGAGCGGTTGCTCGTAGTAGGTCTGCTGTGCGACGAAGAGGTGACGCTTCGCGCGCTCGGCGTTGTTCTGCAGCATCTTCATATTCAAGAAACCTCCGGTGCGGGTGGCGTCCAGGTGGCAGACGGATGCGATGCCGGCGTCTCCACGCTCGTGATCGCGTCATATTGTTGTTGAGAGATGACCGAGCGACTTCCCTGCATGAGCAAGGCGTAGGCGATTAGCCCGCCGAGTAGGCTGAGCACCCAACCGCCGGACGAAAGTCGCGTGAAGAAACCCGTCCACCCGCCGGCCCACGGCGCATGCACGCTGAGCGCGACGGCGCCGGCCGCGGCAAGAATCCAACCGACCGCAAGCGCAGCAATCGCAAACGGATTGATGCCGCCGGCGTATGCGTACGTTCCCTTTGGAGCGTAGAGTTGCGCCAAGTCGAGACGACGCTTTCGCACGAGCCAGTAGTCGGCAATGGCAATGCCGTCGAACGCGCCGAGCAATGCGCCGTACGTTCCTAGCCAGATGAAGATGTAGTTGGTGAAGCTGGAGAGGAGGTACCACGGTTGCATGACCAGCGAAAGCAAGCCCGTTAGCACCGCGCCCATCGCGAAGGTAATGCGCTTCGGCCACAGGTTCTCGAAAGCGCGCGCGGGGGCCATGACGTTCGCCCCGACGTTGATCGTCACCGACGAGAGAATGATCGCAATACCCGCGATAACCACGACCGGCGTCGGGAACTTCGTGATCAGCTCGACCGGGTTCCAGAGCGCGGTTCCGAAAAGCGCGACCGTCGCCGACGTGACGACGATGCCGACGAAGGAGAAGAGCGCCATCGTCAGCGGCATCGAGAGAATCTGTCCGCGAACCTGCGCGCGCTGCGAGGTCGCGTAGCGCGTATAATCGGGAATGTTGAGGGCGAGCGTTGCCCAGAATGCGATGACCCCGACGACCGAAGGAAGGAAACTGATCCAGAAGGCGGTGCCGTGAATCGTGGCCGGACGCGCGAGCAGGGGGCCGAAGCCGCCGGCAGCGTGGATTGCCCAGATGAATAGTGCGATCGCGCCGAGTGCGAGCGTGGGCGCGGAGATCTGCGCCAGCCTGCCGATCGCCTGCGGGCCGCGCCTCGCGATCGAGACGTTGATGGCCCAGAAAACCGCAAACGCGACGCCAAGGTGCCAACCGAAACCGGACCAGGAGGGAACGAGCCGAACGAGAATTGCATCGAGCGCTTGACCCGCGAACCAGGAGTTGATGCCGAACCATCCGGCGGCAATCACGGCGCGCGCAAGCGCCGGAGCGTGTGCGCCTCGCGTTCCGAACCACAATCGCGCGAAGACCGGATACGGGATGCCGAACTTCGTCCCCGCGTGCGAGACGAGTAAAATCGCCCCCATGACGATCGCGCTCCCGCACAGAATCGTGAGCACTGCCTCCCACCAGTTCATGCCGAGCGCGATCATGGATGCGGCAAGCGAATAGGTCGGTAGACAGATGCACATTCCGATCCAGAGCGATGCAAACTTCGACGCGGGCCAGGAGTGCTCGGCGAGCGAGCATGGCCGCAAGTCCGCATTCCACATGGAATGGTTCTGCTCGGCTTCTCTCTCCGCGGCGTTCGTGAGGACGACGACGTCGCCGACCTGAACCTGCGTTACCACGCAGTGTCACCCTGAGTTTGTCGAAGGGCGAAGGACATTAGGGCGTGACCATCTCGTCGTAAGCGTCGGGGCGGCGGTCGCGGTAGAACTGCCAGGTATCGCGCACCTGGCGGATGAGATCGCGGTCCATCACGCCGATAACGACCTCGTCCTTGTCGCGGCTACCGATCGAAACGATCTGGCCGCGCGGATCGACGAGATACGACTGACCGTAGAACTCGCCCATGTTCCAGGGCGGCTCCATACCGACGCGATTGATCGCACCGACGTAGTAGCCGTTCGCAACCGCGTGTGCGGGCTGTTCGAGCTTCCAAAGATACTCGGAGAGTCCCGCAACGGTCGCCGACGGATTGAAAACGATCTCCGCGCCGCGCGAGCCCGAGAATGCGCGCGCCTTCGGGGAAGTGGCGATCGTAGCAGATGTAGACGCCGACCTTTGCAAAGGCCGTATCGAAGACGGGAAAGCCGAGGTTGCCCGGGCGGAAGTAGTACTTCTCCCAAAAGCCGCAGCCGGCGGGGCCCGCCTGCACCTGCGGAATGTGATGCTTGCGGTACTTCCCGAGATACTCGCCGTCGGCATCGATCACGGCCGCGGTGTTGTAATAGACACCCGGCGCTCTCGATCTTCGTACATCGGCACGACGAGCACGATGCCCAGCTCCTTTGCGAGCCCTTGCATCAACTTCGTCGTCGGACCGTCGGGAATCGGTTCCGTCGCTTCGTACCATTTCGGCGTCTGCTCGGTGCAGAAGTACGGACCGTAGAAGATCTCCTGGAGGCAGACGATCTGCGCGCCCTTCTTTTTCGCCTCGTGAATCAAGCGCTCGTGCTTCTCGATCGCCGCCTTCTTGTGTGCCTCGACCGGCTCGGTTCCCGTCGATGTCGTTGTGCGCCTGGATCAGACCGATCGTTACTTTAGATTCCACCATGTCATCCTGAGCGTAGTGACAGTGAGTTTACGAACTGGAGCGAAGTGGAAGGGCCGCATATCAGAGTTGCCATGGGTAAAACCTTGCGCTCTTGACGTGCTTGCCCGCGCCTTTGCTGCCGACGAAGGCCTCCCCGTCGGCGACTTTCTTCCCGCGTGAGAAGACGTAGCGCGGGCGCCCCTTCACGGTCATGCCCTCGAAGACGTTGTTGTCGACGTTCATGTGATGGCTCTTCGCGGAGATCGTGCGCGTGACGCCGGGATCCCACACGACGATGTCCGCATCGCTCCCGACGGCGATCGTGCCCTTGCGCGGGAAGAGCCCGAAGAGCTTCGCCGGATTCGTCGAGCCGAGCGCGACGAACGTATTCAACCCGAAGACGCCGCGCGTTAACGCCGACTTCGTAAAGAATCGCGAGGCGGTCCTCGATCGTCGGCGCGCCGTTCGGGATCTTCGAGAAGTCGTTTTTTCCGAGTTCTTTCTGGCCGCAGAGATTGAAAGAGCAGTGATCGGAGCCGAACGCGTGGAGCTCCAAGTTCTTGAGCTTGCGCAGCAATACGTCTCTGGTTCCATTTCTCGCGAATGGGCGGCGAGAGCACGTACTTTGCGCCCTCGAAGTTCGGCCGCTCGTAGTCGCTGAAGTCGCA
Source organism: Vulcanimicrobiota bacterium (assembly GCA_963838895.1). Taxonomy (GTDB): domain Bacteria; phylum Vulcanimicrobiota; class Vulcanimicrobiia; order Vulcanimicrobiales; family Vulcanimicrobiaceae; genus Tyrphobacter. Next base: position 303,256 of record CAWIST010000002.1, on the reverse strand, counting down.
GACGAGGTATTGCGGACACGTTTCGCCGTAGATGGGAAGACCGCGCTTGCGTCCGTCGCTGATGGCATCGGCGGCCATCGCGCGCGGAAACGTGCACGACGTACAGCGGCGCTCCGGCGATCTCCGCCAGGCGGATCGCGCGGTGCGTCGCCTCGCCCTCGCACTCGACCGGGCGCGTGAGCGCGTGCCATTTCGGCTCGGTCTTGCCCGCCGCGAGGGCTTGCTTCGTGATGACTTCGATGACGTCGCCGTTTTCTGCGTGCACCTGCACGAGGCCGCCGGCGTCCGCGGCAGGCCTGCAGCGTCTTGAAGATCGTCTCGTCGTCGACGTAGAGCACGTGCTTGTACGCCATGAACACCTTGAACGAGTTGACGCCCTGCTCGGCGATCATCGTGGGGATCTCGGCCATCGTTTCATCGCGACCGTCCGCGATCGTCAGGTGAAACGCGTAATCGATGCACGCGCTTTCCGGAAGCCTTCTCATGCCACGTCTTGACGGCGTTGAGCAACGAGTCGCCACGCGTGTGTAACGCGAAATCGACGATCGTCGTCGTTCCACCCATCGCTGCAGCGCGCGTTCCGGTTTCGAAGTCGTCGGCGGTGACGGTTCCGCCGAACGGCATGTCGAGGTGCGTGTGCGGATCGATCCCACCGGGGAAGACGTAGGCGTCGCTCGCGTCGACGACTTCATGCTTCTCGGCAGGGATGTTCCGCGCGACCGCGGCGATGGACTCGCCTTCGACGAGCACGTCCGCTGGGAAGGTATCGGTGGCGGTGACGACCGTCCCGCCCTTGATGAGAGTACCCATTAATCCCGTGTCATCTGAGCCTGTCCCGTGTCATCCTGAGCCTGTCGAAGGACGCGTTAGCCGGACGTTGCAGCGACACTCGCGCTCCTCTCCTTCCACGATTCTGATGCGAGGCCGTTGTGAACTTGCAGCATATCGATGCAGTCGACCGGGCAGACCATCATGCAGAGGTTGCATCCGACGCAATGCGATTCATCGACCACGAGATCGAATGTGCCGTCGGCGCGGGGGACTCGATCGATGCACTGGTGAGCCGCGTCTTCACAGGCGATGTAGCACTTGTTGCAGTGGATGCAGCGCTTCTGATCGATCCGGGCGACGATCTTGTAGTTGAGGTTGAGGTTTTCCCACGTCGTGATGGTCGTGCGACGATTTGCCGATGAGCTCGCCGGCGGATTTCAAGCCCTCTTCGTCGAGATAGTCGTTCAAGCCGTCGATCATCTCCCGCACGATGCGGAAGCCTTGGTGCATCACCGCGGTGCAGACTTGGACGTTCGTCGCGCCGAGCAGGAGGAACTCGACGGCGTCACGCCACGTCTCGACGCCGCCGATCCCGGATATCGGAACGTTCACCTCGGGATCGCGCGCGCAATCGCTGACCATGTTGAGCGCGATGGGCTTGACGGCCGGCCCGCAGTATCCGCCATGGGAACTCTTGCCGTCGACGTGCGGAATCGGCTTCCAAGAATCGAGATCGACGCCCATCACGCTGTTGATCGTATTGATGAGGCTGATCGCGTCCGCACCGCCGCGCGCGGCGCCGCGCGCGGAGAAGCGGACATCGGTCACATTCGGGGTGAGCTTGACGATCACGGGAACGCGTGCCGCTTCCTTCACGTAGGTCGTCACGCGCTCGATGAGATCCGGATGCTGGCCGACGGCCGAGCCCATGCCGCGCTCGCTCATTCCGTGCGGGCAGCCGAAGTTCAACTCGAAGCCGTCGATGTCGACTTCTTGCACGCGCTTCGACGAGGTCATGCCATGGTCTCTTGCTCGCACACCTCCATGAGCGACGCGACGATCGCCCGATCGGGAAAGGCCTTCTTGCACTCGGCGATCTCGCTGGAGGTTCTCGTCGAGCGGTCGATCGGTGATCAACTCGATATTGTTCATTCCGACCATGCGGTGCTCGCGGTAGTTGAAGCCCGCGAAGCGCGACGTGACGTTGACGATCGGCGTGCCGAGCGTCTTCCAGACCGCGCCGCCCCAGCCGGCTTCGAAGGCGCGCTGCACCTGGTATCCGCTGTTCGTCGGCGGTGCCGAGGCGAGCCAGAAGGGATTGGGACTCTTGATGCCCGCGAGATTACTGGAGAGATCAGCCATTATTGTTTGTCATCCTGAGCGTAGCGAGCGTTAGCGTGCGGAGTCGAAGGATCGCCGAGAAACTCGTGCACGGAGCGGGCTGCGACCTTCCCTTGCTCCGCGGCCTCCACGACCATCGCTTCACGCGAACCTTTTTCGAAGATCGCATCACCTGCCGCAAAGACGCCGTCGCGAGTCGTGCGCATCCCGTCGTCGACCCGGACCACGCCGCCGTCATGCGCGACGCCGAGCGCCTCGATGGTCGCGAGCAGGCGGCTCTGGCCGATTGCGCTGATCACGGTATCGCACGGCTCCGCGAACTCGCTGTCGGCGACGGCTTCAACCTTGCCGTCCCTGAGCTGCGTCTTCACGAGTTCGAGCCCCGCCACGTTCCCGTTCTCAACGATCACGCGCTTCGGCGCGCAGAAGAAGCGAAACTCGATCCCCTCTTCTTTGGCGAAATCGTATTCGAACTCATAGGCCGTCATCTGTGCTTCACCGCGGCGATAGTACATGGTGACCCGATCGGCGCCGAGGCGTTTCGCGCACGTGAGCGCGTCGATCGCGGTATTGCCGGCGCCGATGACGGCGATGCGATTGCCCAAACCCGGCGCGTCGCCGGTAATCTTCGCGCGCTCGATGAACGAAAGAGCGTTCCAGACGTGCTCTTCGCCGGGAATTCCGAGCCGGGGTACGCCGCCCATCCCGCAGGCGAGGATCACGGCGTCGAAATCTTTGACCAGGCGTTCCACCTCCAGGTCCTCGCCGACGCGCACGCCGGTCCGCACCTCGCAGCCGAGATCGACTACCTGCTGCGCCTCCCACAACGCGACGTCGGTCGCGAGTCGGAACGGCACGATGCCGTACGTATTCAAGCCGCCGAGCCGATCGTGCGCTTCGAAAATGGTGACGGCGTGCCCCTGGCGGCGCAGATCGCGGGCCGCGGAGAGCCCCGCGGGGCCGCCGCCGACGACGGCGACGCGCTTGCCGGTCCCCGTCCCGGGCGCAAAGATCGTGATGCCGCGATCGCGCACGTGATCCGTCGAATAGCGCTGTAGATCTCCGATGCGAATCGGCGTGTCGCTCTCCGTGTTGTAGACGCAGGCTCCCTCGCACAACTCCTCAACGGGGCAGACCCGGGAACAGGAGGCGCCCATGGCGTTCGCATCGAGGATCGTGCGCGCGCTTCCTTTGATATTGCCGTCGGCAATCTTCGCGATGAACGCAGGGATGTCGATATGCGTGGGACACGCGCGCGTGCACGGCGCGTCGTAACAGTAGAGGCAGCGGTTCGCCTCGATGAAGACTTCGAGGTCGGAGAGGTCCTTCTGAATGGGCCTCCCCGGAAAGGCGCTCATTTATGCGTCGGGAATCCTAGGTTCATCCCCGCGTTGCTCTCGTGCCAGCGGCTCGTGACGACCTTGCCGCGGGTGTAGAAGCGGAAACTGTCGGGGCCGTAGACGTGAAGATCTCCGAAGAGCGACGCTTTCCAACCGCCGAACGAGTAGTAACCGACCGGCACCGGGATCGGCACGTTGATACCGACCATGCCTGCCTGCACCTCGTTTTGGAAGGTGCGCGCGGCCGCGCCGCTGCGCGTGAAGATCGACGTGCCGTTGCCCCACGGGCTCGCATTGACGATGGCCAATGCTTCGTCGAGCGTCTTCGCCCGGACATTGACCAGCACGGGTCCGAAGATCTCGTCGCGATAGATCGACATCGTGGTTGCGGTGCGGTCGAAGAGCGTTGGCCCGATGAAAAAGCCCTCTTCATATCCGCGAACGCGCAGATTTCGTCCGTCGGCCAGTAACGCCGCGCCCTCCTTGATGCCGCTCTCGATGTAGCCGAGAATGCGGTCGCGCGCGGCCGGCGTGACGACCGGGCCCATGTCGTTGCTCGCGTCATGCCCGGCGCCGATTCGCAGGCGTTTGATGCGCTCGACGATGCGCTCCATGAGCGGTTCGGCGGCATCGCCGACGGTAACGGACGCGGAGATCGCCATGCAACGCTGCCCGGCGGAGCCGTAGCCGCTCGAGACGAGAGCGTCCGCCGCGGCGTCGAGATCGGCGTCGGGCATCACGACGAGATGGTTCTTGGCGCCGCCCAAAGCCTGAACGCGTTTGCCGGTCTTTGCGGCCGTTTCGTAGATGTAGCGCGCGATCGGCGTGGAGCCGACGAAGGAGACCGCGTTGATGCGTGGATGGTTCAGCAATGCGTCGACGGCCACTTTGTCGCCGTGCACGACGTTCAGCGCACCGTCGGGCAAGCCGGCTTCTTGGAGCAAGCGCGCGGTGAGCAGCGATGCCGAAGGGTCGCGTTCGGAAGGCTTGAGAATGAAGCAGTTCCCGGCTGCGAGTGCCGGTGCCAGCATCCAGATCGGCACCATCATCGGAAAGTTGAACGGCGTGATTCCGGCGCAAATCCCGACGGGCTGGCGAAGGGAATACGTATCGACGTTCGTGGAGACGCTCTCGCTCATCTCGCCCTTGAGCAGCTGCGGCAAGCCGCAAGCGAAGTCGATGACCTCGAGGGCCCGCGCTACTTCGCCGGCCGCATCGGTGACGATCTTCCCGTGTTCGCTCGCCATGATGCTCGCAAACTCATCGGCATGCGCGCGGACGAGTTCGCGGAAGGCGAAGAGTACCTCGGCGCGCTTTCCCAGCGCGAGGCGGCTCCATTTCGGGTATGCGGCCTCCGCGGCGACGACGGCGGATTCGATGACCGCATCGTCGGCAAATGCGACGCGGGCTTGCACGCGACCGCGCGCGGGATCGTAGATGTCACCGAATCGCGTTGCATCATCGCCGCGTTCCTGGCCGGCAATGAAGTGCCCCACGGTTCGAACCAGAGAGGGGGCTTCCATAAGATGGCCTTAATATGACGCGGGTGAAGGGATATCCTCGCACGCGCATCCGCACGCCGCTCGGGCTCGATCTGCTGGTCGAGTCGGCCGGCGGACGCATTGTGACCAGCCGCTTTGAACGCTCTCGTCAGCCGGCGCGTAGCGAGCAGGAGCGAAAGAAGTCGAGGGACGCGCAGGAGGCTCTGCTCGAGGAAGCACGCCGTCAAGTCGACGCGTACTTCGCGCGAAAACTCGCGCGCTTCGATCTGCCGCTAGCGCTCGACGGGACGCCGTTCGAGTGCGCCGTCTGGCAATGCGTCGCCGATTTGGCCTTCGGCGAGTTCGTCTCGTATGCCGACGTCGCTCGCGCGGTCGGTCGCCCCTTTGCGCATCGCGGCGTGGCGCGGGCGATGGGGCGGTCGCCGCTCGATCTCTTGATTCCGGCGCACCGCATCGTGGGATCCGACGGCAAGCCTCGCGGCCTTTCTCCAAAGGGAAGGCGCGCGTGGCTCATCGCGTTCGAGCGCGGGAACAGCAGCGCGACCTACCGACCTTGACGATGATCGGCGCTGCGTCGATCGTCGTTACGTCGGCATCGGATGCGGGTGCATCCGCATCATCATCGGCATCTCCGAATGTCCGGGTAGCAGGCTGCGAAGCAGGGTCTCTCCTGCGTCGGGATGATGATGGTGATGGCCGCGCCCGCGCATCGTGCCGCTGTGCGCCGTCGTCGTGCCCTGCGGGTGCATCTGTTGCATCTGACTGCGCATCTGCTCCATCTGCGCGCGCATCTGCTCCATCGCGGAGTGCTGCACGTTGAGGATCGCAGCGCGTTCCGAAGCGCTGAGAGCCGCGTCGATCGCTTGCGCTGCGGCGCGCGGGTTCGGATTCGCCGAGATCGCGAGCATGCCGACGATGTGCGCGACGAGCAAACGATGCTGCGCGCTCAGCGCCGCGAGCATTCGGCTGCGGGCCGCCCGCTGCGCCTGCTCCGCCTGCTCGTGAAACCGGCGGAACATCTGCATGTGGGCCGGCTGCATCGGGCCGCCGGGATTGACGGCCGGCGCCCCCGTGGGCGGCTGGGTCTGCGCCGAGACGAGCAACGGCGTAAACGACAGAGCGATAAGAAGTGCGAGAACCTTGCTATTCATGCCTTGGTTGTACGCTTGCCCGCATAGAACTCGCTGGGATTTTCGGCGGAGGCTTTACCAGCAGGCAGCGCGTACCGACGTTTCATGAGTGATTCATCCGAACGCGTGAAGTTACAGGTTGCCGATGGGACGACGATGGAGGCGTTCGTCGCACGTCCGAACGAGGCAAGCGGCCCCGGGCTGCTTGTCTTGCAAGAGGCCTTCGGCGTGAACAGGCACATCCGCAACGTCGCGCAGCGTTACGCGGCGTTAGGCTTCACGGCGATCGCCCCGGAGCTTTTTCATCGGAGCGCCCGGCCGGGCTTCGAGGGATCCCATACCGATTTCGCATCCGTGCAGCCGCACATGGCCGCGCTGACGCCCGAGGGGATCGTCGCGGACGCGCGCGCCGCGTACGAGTGGCTCACGAAGAGCGCCCGTATCCCGGCCGAGCGCGTCGCCGCGGTCGGATATTGCATGGGCGGCCGCTGCGTCTACCTTGTAAACGCCGAGTTGCCGATTGCCGCGGGAATCTCGTACTATGGCGGCGGCATCGCTCCCGGCTTGCTCGATCGCGCCGCCAAGCAGCACGGCCCGATCCTGATGTTCTGGGGTGGCCTCGATGCGCATATTCCGCCCGAGCAGTATCGGGCGGTCGCCGACGCGCTGACGCGCGCGGGAGCCGACCACGAGCAGGTCGTCTTCTCCAAGGCGGATCACGCCTTCAACAACGACGAGCGTCCCTCGTATAACCCGGGCGCGGCGCGGCAAGCGCTCGCGCTCGCGCTCGAGTTCCTACGAGTTCACGCGGTCTTGAACTAGACTAGGGTTTTTGCAGCCTCTGGTTCGCGTTGTTCATAATGTAGATGTCGTCCGCGTGACGCATCCCCACGAACTTCTGATCGTAGATGATCGCGACGTATTGCCCGTCGTGGACGTCCTTCATCTGATACGTCGTCTTGCCGTCGGCAGAGAAGACCCGATAGAAGTGCGGCAGAATTTCGAAGCTGAGAATCTGCCCGGTGCGCGGGTCGCGAACCTTGATGTTGGTCGTCGAGACGTGGATGGCCTCGCCGTAGAAGGTCGAAGCGGCCAGCGCGATCTGCGGCGCGAGGAAGGCCGCCAGTGCCGCGGTGACCACCGCGAGCCGGCGCAGGTACGAGAGGTTCATGATTTTCCAGTGCCTCCTTGGAGAGTATTGAACGAAAAGAGCAGCATGCTTCGTTCTACCCGCGCAAGCGCTCGTTCTCACGCTCGCGCGGTCCTTGCGAGCAACCGGATGGCCTCCCTAGCAGGCGTCCGGGAACACGCTTCGGGAATCCCTTCGATTGTGGTAACGCTTTTCGATGCCCACGCGTTGCCGGTGGAAGCGACGCTCTTCGCAGATGGGGGCGCGCGCGGAAATCCCGGCCCCGCTGCGAGCGGCGCGGTCCTCGTCGATGAGTCGGGGGACGTCCTGGCCGAGATCGGCCTCTTCCTCGGCACGGCGACGAACAACGTCGCCGAATGGACGGCGCTGTGTATCGGGTTGGAGGCAGCGCTGGAACACGGGATTCGAAGCCTCGCCGTTCGGCTCGATTCGGAGTTGGTAGTCAAGCAGATGTGCGGAGAGTATCGCGTGAAGCACGCGGACCTGCAACCGTTGCATCGTCGCGCGCGCGCCCTGCTGCGCCGGTTCGACCATGTCGATATCAAGCACGTCCCTCGCAAGCAAAACGTTTTGGCCGACCGCGTCGTCAATCGCGTGCTCGACGATCAGCGGGAGGGTGAATGATGCGCCGCTTTCCGCTCGGATTGGTCATCTTCATCTTCGTGGTTCTCGCCCTGGGATTGAGTTGGCATTTCTTCGGGCCGAGCGAACTCGGCCGGCAGGAGCGCAGTCAAGTCATTGCGGTCCGCAACGCGCCGAGCGACCTCTACGCATCGCTGACCTTGCGCTATGCGCACCCGCCGATCTACCGTGAATCTTACGAGATGCGGGACAACAACGGCACGTCGACCTTTCAATACGTCGTCCAGAGCTTCGCCGGAAAGCAGGTCACCGTCAAAGCACCGCCCGAGGCAGGCTATGACGTGAGCTTCTTCTTCGGAAAGCTGGTGAACGACGGGGTCTGGGATATCCCGACCCGGCCGCCGCAGGGGAATACGGCGATCCAGTACACGGTCACGGTGCGCCAGACCGAGGACTATCGCAGCGGTTCGCACACTGCGACCTTTACCGACCCGGCCTACTGGGCGACGACTGCAGGGCGGGAGTTTCATATTCGTCTCTCGCCGACCGGGCCCGAGCCGAACTTGCTCCAACTGCAAGGAACGGCGTTGCGCGACCCCCGCTACGAACAGATCGTGGACGACTTTCGCGCTTTCGGTCCGGACGCATTTCGGCAAGACGTGGCAAGCGCGCGCGCATCCGCGCAGAGGTCGCGCTAGCTTTGGGAATCCTCCGCTTCGCCGTGCTCGTCTCCGCTGCGCTTGCGTTGCTCGGCGCCCTCGGGTTCGGAGCCTACGAGTATGGTGAGAGCCCCGCGAGCCAACTCTTCGGCGCGACGCTCGTCAGCGGTCCGGCAACGCGTCATGTGGTTGCGCTCACCTTCGACGACGGGCCGAATCCGCCGTACACGAACGGCATTCTCGCCGTGCTCGAGCGCGAGCGGGTGCACGCGACGTTCTTCGTCGTCGGCCGCGCCGTCGCCGCATATCCGGCTGTCGTGAGGCGCGAGGTTCGTGACGGCGATGCGATCGGGAACCACACGTGGGATCACGCCCATCTCCTCGTGCTCGGCGCGGCGCAGATTGCGCGCTCGCTCGAACGCACCGATGCCGCCATCGAAAAAGCCGCCGGCACGCGCACCACGCTGATGCGGCCGCCCTTCGGCGCGCGAGACTGGTTCGTGCTGGCGCAGGCGCGGCGGTTAGGCTACACGCCGGTGATGTGGTCCGTGCCTTTGGCGGGAGATTGGGAGAATCCGCCGCCGCGGATCATCGCGGAGCGCATTCTGCGTTACGTGCGCAACGGTTCGATCATCGTGTTGCACGACGGGAACCAGGGAATCATTTGCGGTCACGGCGCTGCGGAGCCACGGCTCTGTGATCGCACCGGGAGCGTTGCCGCCACGCAGATCATCGTCGATGCGCTCAAACGACGCGGTTACGGCTTCGTGACCGTGCCCGAGTTGATCCGGTAACCGTCGCCCGCGCTTCACGCATAAACTCTACCCTGCCAGCGGATGAATCCGCCGCCGTGCTTGCCGCTCGGATCGTGATGCGTCCAGTGCACGACGGGAATGTGCCCGGGATCGTGGACCATCTCCCCGCGAACCTCGACGCGATCGCCGTCGCGAACCGGGACCGGCGGAGCGAGCGAAACGTTGTCGACGATTTCGATCGGGCCGGCGGCACTGCGGACGTCGAATGATTCGTGCTCTGCATGACTGCGACGGCCGTAGAAGAAGTGCGGCGGGCCGCTCACCGTGGCGGTGAAATCGACCTGCGCGGGCTGTACGGCGTGGTAGGCGCGAAGCAGGTCCATCGCCCACCCATCCCACGATGCGCGAAGGCAACAAGAGGTCCGTGGAGAGGCCGCGAACGAGGCCCGAGCGCGATGGCCACCATCTCCACGACACGGCTACGGCTGGTTCCGATCGATCGATCGAATGCCCCGGCGCTCTGGCGCCTCATGCAGGACGCGGAGCTGCGCACCTTCCAGGATCTGCCTTCGATGGATTGCGCGCAGTTCGTCGCCCTCATGTCCTCGCGCGGTGGCTTTGGCCCCGGCTGCTCCGGGCGCTACGAGTGGCTCGTCGAGCGCAGCGAGGATGGCGCTGCGATCGGCTGGGTTTCCTTGCGGGTCGGCGAGCGCAATGGCGACAGCGGCGAGATCGGCTACAGCTTGCTGCAAGAGCATCGCGGGAAGGGTCTGGCTACGGAAGCGGTGAGCGCTTTGATCGAGGTTGCCTTCGTGCAGGGCAAACTGCGCTCGCTGCGAGCCTACTGCTTGCCCGAGAATCGGCCGTCACGCGAGCTTCTGCGCCGCCTGGGCTTTCGCGAAGACGGCGTCTTGAAACACGGCGCCTCGATTCGGGGGCGCGCCGTCGACGTGATCTCGCACGCGCTGAAGGGCTCGCCCCGCTAAACTACCGCGCTTGGCCGTCCGATAACCAAGCTATGGCGCCGCCCATCAATGACCCGGTGGTTATTCCGCGCGTGCTCGCCCATTACGCCCGTGCCGCTCCGCTCTTGGAGGCGAGCTTTTCGGGATCGCCGATCGTCTTTGCCGACTTTCCGCGCGGTCTGCATGGGCCGCCGCGCTTTCGCGTCACCCATATCCCGTTCTCGAGCGCGCGCTTGGGCTGGCTCGTACAGCGCGAGTACGCGATCGAGTTTCACTCGTGGGCACCGCTTCCGGGTGAGCCCGAGCGGCTGCGCTTCGGGCGGATCCTACTGGAACCGACGGGGCGCGCTGGATTCTCGCGCGTGAAGGAAGGGGCGCTCGCATTGCGCGAGCACTTGCTGGCCGCCGACTTGGACGCGATCCCACTCGTCGACGGCGTCGGCGGAGTTGCCCTGTGGCTGCCGTTTTCCGAGGCGCCGCCGGCCAATCGAGTCCGCACGAAGCTCCAACGCCTCTGCCTGCGTACGGCGGCGGCGCATCGGCACGTCCACATCGACACGGCCACGAACGCGGCCGGACGCTATAGCCCCCTCCCGTACAGTCTGCGCGGAATGCCGAACCTGCCGGTCTGTTCTCCGGTGGAATGGGAGGAGCTGGAAAGGTTGCGCACGCCGGTCGTCTGCAGTGCCGAAAGCTTTCCCGTGCGGCTCGCCGAGCGCGGGGATCTGTTTGCAACGGCGGCGGCTTCGCTCGCGCAGCAGCGCCTCTACCCCCACACGCGCAAGCGAGTCCGAAAGTCCCTGGGCGCCTGACCGAACGAACCAAGGAGGCACGGAGTGCGCACCGTACTCGAATATTGCCAGGGAGGGCTTTTTCATCGTGCTGTGCTTGAATCGTAAGGCGCGCGAGTCGATTAGGATTGGCGAGGATATTCTCATCGTCGTCATGGACGTCAACGCGGCCGGCGTCGTCAAGCTGGGAATTCAGGCGCCGAAGGAACTGAAGGTGTTGCGTTCCGAGGTCTACGAGCAGGATCTGCGAGCCGCGCAATCCGGCGTCATCCGCGGAGAGATCGGCGAGGAGCGCTCCCGCTCGAAATCCTAGGTTTCGGCGCGCGCGCGTTCATGAGTACGCCGCGCGATCTCGATCGGTTCGGCTCCGACGGCGCGCGTCTGGCCGGCCCAAAGCTGGGGCACTATCCGAAGCGGCTCGTCGCCGTCATCCACGCGCAGTTTCCACATGAATGCCGTCCGGGCGCCGGGTCCCAAATCCGGCAGTTCGAATCCGTCGCTGAAGAACTCGTCTTCGCTCCTGCGGACGGCATCGTGAAAGAGCGAGCCCCGGCATTGCGAAGCTCCGTGGGGAACGGGTACGGCGAGCATAACGCCGCGCGCTACGGCTCGCGAAGCGTTCTCGATCAAGAGCGTGAGCGAGAGAATCGTACCCGGCTCGACTCCCTTGCGCGGTGAAGCGAGGAATTCGACGCGGAGCCCTCCAGCGTTCACAGCGGCGCGAGGTCCACATCCATTGGGATCTCCCGCGCCTCGCGGGCGATCTCGTCGAACATCAAACATGACGTGTACGGCTTGGCGTAGACGTGAATGGAAACCGCCCTCGCGCATCCCGGCGCTACGCGTACGCGATGGATGTCGCGTTCGCGCTCGCCGCGGAAATCGGGCATGCCGATCGTGACGCCTGGTGTCGTGCCGAGATGCTCGACGACGGCATATCCCGGCGCGCGGACGCCGGCGATCTGCCGGTAATCGTCGACGACGAAGACGCCCGACTGCGCGACCATCCAGCAACGCTGTCCGGCATGGTCGTGGATCGGGGTCTGCGCCGCCTGCGGCCATGCGAGCGCCAGAATCTCGACCTCGCTGGTACGATGAACGAGGCTGCGCGTGTAGCGGTCGGGATCGAAGCGGAGGAAGCGGGCGACGTCGTCATCGCTCAGCCTCGCTTGCGTGAGCAAACGCGTCATCGGCTCGACCTCGAAATCGCCGCCGGCTAGACCGACGGCGGCCGCGACGAACTCGTCGAGCGATACCAGGGGCATGGCCGGGGGGCTTCGACGCCTTGACGGGTCGGGACCCTGGTGCTATGGTAACTTCCGATGCCCAAGGGCGGGTAATCCCACAACCGATTTCAGGACGAGAGCGTCCGGGCCGGCCGGTCGTACTTGTCCTTTTTGGCGTGCTTCCAGGTTAGGGAAGGAATTTTGATGGCGAAAACGGCGGCTCCGAAGTCCCCTGCAAAGGCGAGTGGGGGCACGAAGAGCAGGTCGAAGCGGCCGAGCGAACGCACGGGGAAGGGCGCCAAAGGCGACGGGGCGAGCCTCCCGGCGACCTTTCCGATGCCGACCGGCGCATTCACGGTCGAGCAGCCCCCGGAGCCGGGGCCCAAGCGCGAGCGCTACATCGTTCGCGAAGATTCCGCACGTCCTCGAGATTCCCGAACCTCATCGAGCTGCAGAAGGCGAGCTTCGATTGGTTCAAGACCGAGGGTCTCGGCGGAGGCCTTCGCCTCGATCTCGCCGATCAAGGACTTCACCGGCAACCTGATCCTCGAGTTCGGCGAGCACTCGCTGGGCGAGCCGAAGTACTCGATCGAGGAATGCCGCGAGCGCGACATGACGTACAGCGCGCCGCTGCGCGTGCGCGTTCGTCTGATCACGGCCGAGTCGGGCGAAATCAAGGGCATCCCGGACCAAGAGATCTTCATGGGCGATTTCCCGCTCATGACCGACAAGGGCACGTTCATGATCAACGGCGCCGAGCGCGTGATCGTGAGCCAGCTCGTGCGCTCGCCGGGCGTCTACTACAGCCAAGACGTCGACACGAACGCCCGTCCGACGTTCAACGCGACGATCATTCCGAACCGCGGCGCGTGGATCGAGTTCGAAACCGACAACGGCACGAAGAACGACGAGACCGAAGGCACGATCGGCGTCCGCATCGACAAGAACCGCAAGATCTACGTCTCGACGTTCATTCGCGCGCTCTCGCGCCCGGATCTCGGCTGCGACTGGGAGAGCGACGAAGCGATCCTCGCGCTCTTCGACGACTAGCCCGCTGATCCGCAACTCGATCGAGAAAGACAAGACGTCAAGACGCGCGAAGACGCGCTCAAGGAAATCTACAAGAAGCTGCGTCCGGGCGAGCCCGAGAACGCGGAGAACGCCGAGAAGCTGCTCGAGTCGCTGTTCTTCGACGAGAAGCGCTACGATCTCGCCGGCGTCGGCCGCTACAAGCTCAACGGCAAGTTCCACTACCGCATCGAGAATCCGGACGTCGACGAGCGCGCGCGAGCGCCGTACCTCGTCGATCGACGAGTACGCCGACGCCGGGCTCGAGATGCCGTCGATCGACGACGCAGTGCCTGACGCGCGCCGACATGATCGCGGTCATTCGCCGCCTGATCAAGGTCGCGACCGGCATCGTCCGCAAGGACGACATCGATCATCTCGGCAACCGCCGCGTCCGTTCGGTCGGCGAGCTGCTGCAGAATCAGTTCCGCGTCGGCCTGCTGCGTCTCGAGCGCGTCGTGCGCGAGCGCATGACGGTGCAAGACATCGAGACGGTCACGCCGCAGGCGCTGATCAACATTCGCCCGGTCGTCGCCGCGATCAAAGAGTTCTTCGGCTCCTCGCAGCTCTCGCAGTTCATGGACCAGACGAACTCGCTGGCCGAGCTGACGCACAAGCGCCGCCTCTCGGCGCTCGGGCCGGGCGGTCTCTCGCGCGAGCGCGCCGGCTTCGAAGTTCGCGACGTCCACCACTCGCACTACGGCCGCATCTGCCCGATCGAAACGCCGGAAGGCCCGAACATCGGTCTGATCGGTTCGCTCGCGACGTACGCGCGCGTCAACAAGTTCGGCTTCATCGAGACGCCGTACCGCGTCGTGCGCGACGGCATCGTCACCGACGAGATCGTCTACCTCACCGCCGACCGCGAAGACGAGTACATCATCGCGCAGGCCAACACGCCGGTCGACGCGGACGGCAAGATCACGGCCGGACTCGGTCGTCTGCCGCTACGCCGAAGAGTACATCGAAGAGCCGGCCGCAGCGCGTGCAGCTCATGGACGTCTCGCCGAAGCAGATCGTCTCGGTCGCGACCGCGCTGATTCCGTTCCTCGAGCACGACGACGCGAACCGCGCGCTCATGGGCGCGAACATGCAGCGTCAGGCCGTGCCGCTGCTCCGTCCGCACGCGCCGATCGTCGGCACCGGCATGGAGTATCGCGCCGCCAAGGACTCGGGCAGCGCTGCGTCGTCGCCGACGAAGCCGGCACGGTCACCGCGGTCGACGCCAAGGGCGATCACCGTGCACGACCGACGACGGCGTCGAGAAGACGTACGAGCTGCTCAAGTTCGTGCGCAGCAACGCCGGCACGTGCATCAACCAGCGCCCGATCGTCGCGGTCGGCGACGAGGTCGTCGCCGGTCAGGTGCTCGCCGACGGACCGTCGTCCGATCAGGGCGAGCTCGCGCTCGGTCAGAACGTGCTCGTCGCGTTCATGCCGTGGGAAGGCTACAACTACGAAGACGCGATCCTGATCAGCGAGCGCATGGTCAAGGAAGACCGCTTCACCTCGATTCACATCGAGGAGTACGAGTGCGAAGCGCGCGACACGAAGCTCGGGCCCGAAGAGATCACGCGCGACATTCCCAACGTCGGTGAAGACGCGCTCAAGGATCTCGACGAGCGCGGCATCATCCGCATCGGCGCCGAGGTGCGTCCGGAAGACATTCTCGTCGGCAAGGTCACGCCCAAGGGCGAGACCGAGCTGACCGCGGAGGAGCGGCTGCTGCGCGCGATCTTCGGTGAGAAGTCGCGCGAAGTGCGCGACACGAGCCTGAAAGTGCCGCACGGCGAAAAGGGCAAGATCATCGACGTCAAGGTGCTTCTCGCGCGAGAACGGCGACGAGCTCTCGCCCGGCGTCAACCACCTCGTGCGCGTCTACGTCGCGCAGAAGCGCAAGATTCTGCAAGGCGACAAGATGGCCGGACGCCACGGCAACAAGGGCGTCATCGCCAAGGTGCTGCCCGAAGAGGACATGCCGTACCTCGAAGACGGCACGCCGGTCGACATCGTGCTCAACCCGCTGGGCGTGCCGTCGCGCATGAACCTCGGACAGATCATGGAGACGCATCTCGGCTGGGCGGCGCGCATGCTCGGCATGCAGCGTCGCGACGCCGGTCTTCGACGGTGCGCACGCCGAAGACATCGCCGAGTGGCTGCAAGACGCGGGCCTGCCGGCCGACGGCAAGACGTGGCTGCGCGACGGCCGCACCGGCGAGCGCTTCTCGCGTCCGATCACCGTCGGCATGATCTACATGCTCAAGCTCGCGCACCTCGTCGACGACAAGATCCACGCGCGCTCGACCGGCCCGTACTCGATGATCACGCAGCAGCCGCTGGGCGGTAAGGCGCAGTTCGGCGGTCAGCGTTTCGGCGAAATGGAAGTCTGGGCGCTCGAAGCCTACGGTGCGGCCTACACGCTGCAAGAGCTGCTGACGGTGAAGTCCGACGACGTCGTCGGGCGCGTGAAGACGTACGAAGCGATCGTCAAGGGCGAGAACGTCATGGAGCCGGGCGTTCCCGAATCGTTCAAGGTCCTCATCAAGGAGCTGCAATCGCTCGCGCTCGACGTCAAGGTGCTCACCGAGAACCGCGAAGAGATCGAGATCAAGACGCCCGAAGACGAGATGGGCGAAACGCGAACGTCGCGAGTTCGGTCTGCTCATGGGCGACGAACAGACCGCGCGTTTCGCAGACGCGTGGTTGCGGCGCGCGAAGCCGTCGCCGAAGCCGGCGCGAGCGATGTCGCCGAGGAAGAGGAAGAGGAAGAGATCGACGACAGCAAGCCGCTCGACACCGCTGCTCCGCTTCCACCGCCGCCGCCTTCCGGACGGCCGTCGAAACGGAGGCCTTCGAAGAGACTCCCGCGGAAGCGCCTGCCGACGAAGACGAAGGCGTTCAGGGTTACGAGCTCGAGGAAGAAGAGGAAGAGTCCGAAGAGGAGCACCCCGGATTCGAAGAGGATCAGGAGGCCGTCTTCACCGACAACCCCGCCCCGGAAGAAGAGTTCTAACTCACGGTTGCTGCGCGCCGCCGGTTCAGTGGGCTTGCGGAACGACGCGATACGCGGCGAGCTTGCCGCTCGGGTCGAGGCGCACGACGACGACCATCGTGCCGTGGTCGAAGATCGCCTGATAGGTAAACTCATCGCGCGGCATCGCACCGGCGACGCTCTGTAAGCCCTGATAGTTTCCGAGCGCGTGCATCTTGTCGGAAAGGGTGCCGACTTCGGCCCGGGTTACGACGCCGGCTACGCCGGGATCGAGGTGCGACGCCACCCCCGCGACGTCGTCAGCATAGACTGCGCGTGTCACCGCGTCGGCTTGGGACTTCGCTCGCGCCTCCGCACTCGCGCAGCCTATTAAGGATGCGGCGCACGCGAGCGCGAGAAGGCGCTTAAACGTCACCCCAACCGTAGGAGACGCTCGCGACGTTCGCGACCACGGCGGGCGCGGGGGCCGTGAATCCCTCGCTGGGCCGCTGCGTCGGCGAAGTCGTCCCCAGGCGCTGCATCACGATCACGTGGTGCTGGTATGCCACCTCTTGCTCCAGCGCGCGGTTGGCCGCGAGTTGCTCGAGATACGCGTGCCGCTCTGCGGTGTATGCCGCCCAAGCGTCGTCGCGTTGCTGTGCGGCCTGCGCTTCGTCGGCCGCCATCGCGGCTTCGCGCGCGTGGACATCATGATTGTGCCTGATGATGAGGTAGGCCGCGGCCGCACCTCCAAGCAACAGAAGGTTGCGGGTGCTTGCCGCGCCGTCCGCGAGGGCGGGTCGCGGTGCCGGGACCATGAGACCGAGCGTTCCGATCAGGATCGCGATGGCTATGGCTCTCATGCTCGGTATTCTCCCCCGCTGGCGGTAGGTGAAACGCGTGGACCGGGGCGCCCTGCTTGTGCTATAGTGGGCCGGCTGTCAAATCCGCCCCGTGGAAAGCGGGGCGTCCATGGCTCCCGACGAGGTCGCAAGGCAGGGAGGCGAAGCGACCGGGGCCAGAAAGGGGAACCTCTGTGTCCGTCATCAGCATGAAAGAACTGCTGGAAGCAGGCGTGCACTTCGGCCACCAGACGCGCCGCTGGAATCCGAAGATGAAGCCGTATATCTTCCAAGAGCGCAACGGCATCTACATCATCGACCTCGCGCTCACCGTGCAGAAGCTGCGCGAAACCTATGAGGTCGTCAAGCAAATGGCCCGGGAGGGCAAAGTCATCCTGTTCGTCGGTACGAAGAAACAGGCGCAGGAAGTCGTGCGCGAAGAGGCCGAACGCGCGGGAACGTTTTTCATCAACCAACGCTGGCTCGGCGGCACGCTGACGAACTTTGCGACCATCCAAAAGCGCATCAATCGCCTGCGCGAACTCGAAAACATGAAGGTTCAAGGCGACTTCGACCGCCTTCCGAAGAAGGAGGTCGCGAAGCTGCAAGACGAGATGTCGAAGCTGGAGCGCTTCCTCGGCGGCATCAAGGAAATGCACAAGCTTCCCGACGCGCTCTTCATCGTCGATCCGAAGAAGGAGCGCATCGCGGTGCTCGAGGCCCGCAAGCTGAAGATTCCGATCATCGCGGTCATCGACACGAACTGCGATCCGGAGGAGATCGATTACCCGATCCCCGGCAACGACGATGCGATCCGCGCCGTGAAGTTGATGGTCGGGAAGATTGCCGACGCGATGATCGAGGGCAAGACGGAGACCGAGAGCGCCTACGATAACGCCGGATACGAGTCCAGTGAGCCCTACGGCTACGCCGAAACCCCTGCATAGCACCACGGTGTCGTATCAGCCAAAAGCCGAGGAGATCAAACACCTCCGAGAACTGACCGATGCGCCGATGATGGACTGCCGCAAGGTGCTCGTCGAGGCAAACGGCGACATCGAGCGTGCGAAGACGCTCTTGCTGGAGCGGGGTGCGGCGCAAGCGCAGAAGAAGGCCGAGCGCGCGGCCGACGAAGGGTTGGTCGCGAGCTACATCCATGCGGGCGGGAAGATCGGCGTGCTCGTGGAGGTAAACAGCGAAACCGATTTCGTCGCCCGCAATCCGAAGTTTGCGGAACTCGCGCGGGACGTCGCGATGCACATCGCGGCGATGTCGCCGAAGTACGTCGATCGCGCGAGCGTCCCGGCGGAGGTCGTGGAGAGCGTGCGCCGCGAGCTGCTCGCCGGCGTTCCGGCCGGCAAACCGCCTGCGGTCGTCGAGAAGATCGTCGAGGGCAAGTTGAACAAGTGGTATGAGGAGATGTGCCTGCTCGATCAGCCGTTCGTGAAGAACGACGAGATCAGCGTCGCCGACCTCATCAACGCAGCGGTCGGGGCGCTGGGCGAGAAGATCCGCGTGCGGCGGTTTGCGAAGTTTGCCTTGGGTGCGGAGTGACGGCGCGTTGAGCGCGGAGGGCAAGCGATACGGACGCGTGCTCCTGAAACTTTCGGGCGAAGCGTTTGCAGACGGCGATCAGGGCGTGGACGTTGCGACGACCCGCGCGATGGCGGAGCAGATTGCCGAGGTGAGCCGCAACGGGATCTCCATCGCCGTCGTGGTCGGCGGCGGGAATATCTGGCGTGGCAAGATGCACGAAGCCGCCGGCATGGACCGCGCCACGGCCGACTACATGGGCATGCTGGCCACGGTGATCAACGCCTTGGCGCTGCAGGACGCGCTCGAGCGGATGGGCGTTCCCTCGCGCGTTCAGACCGCAATCGCGATGCACCAAATTGCCGAGCCGTACATCCGGCGGCGGGCGATTCGTCATCTCGAGAAGGGCCGAATCGTCATCTTCGCAGCCGGCACCGGCAACCCGTACTTCACGACGGATACGACCGCGGCGCTTCGTGCCGTCGAGGTGGGGGCCGACGCGATCCTCAAGGCGACGAAGGTCGACGGCATCTACTCCGCGGATCCGAAGAAGGATCCGACGGCCACGCGCTTCGAGCGCGTCACCTACATGGAAGTGCTTCAGCGCAGCCTGGACGTCATGGATTCCACGGCGATGGCGTTGTGCATGGACAACAATCTTCCGATCATCGTCTTCGACATGTCGGTCCCCGGTAACATCCGGCGCGTCGTCGATGGCGAACGCATCGGAACGTACGTCGGAGGGAACACGCCATGAGCGATCCTTTTTTCAAGGACGTCGAGTCTAAGATGAGCAAGTGCGTCGAGTCGTGTCGATCGGAGTTTTCGGCGATCCGCACGGGGCGAGCGACCCCGGCGTTGCTCGACCGTCTTCTCGTGGAAGCCTACGGGCAACCCGTTCCGCTCAAGCAAGTCGCCGGCATCTCGACGCCGGACGCGCGGACGCTCGTCATTACCGCTTGGGACAAGAACGTCGTTCCTGAAATACGAAAAGCGATCGAGAAGAGCGATTTGGGCCTGACGCCCAACGTCGACGGCACGACGATTCGCTTGATCGTCCCGCCGCTGACCGAAGAGCGGCGTAAAGACCTCGTGAAGGTCGTGAAGAAGAAGGCGGAAGACAGCCGCGTCGCCGTGAGAAACGTGCGTCATCACGCGCACGACGACGTCAAGACGCAGCTGCGGCGCGGGGAGATCACGGAAGACGACAACAAACGGATGACCGATCAGCTCCAGAAGTTGACCGATCGCTACGTCAAAGAGATCGACACGCTGACCGCGGCCAAAGAAAAGGAAATCATGGAGGTCTAGTGACCGAGGACCTCATCTTGCTGCGCGACGTCGAAGCCCGGTACGCTCTTCGCGGCCGGCTTCTCCATTATACGGTGCTGGCGCCTTTCGGGGGCTGGGTGGGCCGGGGCGCGTTGCGCGTATTGCGTGCGATGGTCACCGGACCGCAGGGCGATGCGGGGGAAATCGTCGACCTCGTCCTCGGGTATGACGCCTACGAGGCGGCCTGACGGCCGCACGCGAAGACCGGCAACATTAGTCGAGCGATAGAAAACCTCGCGCCGACCGCGCCGCGCGCGAACCCGATCACGATGCGCCGCGTCATCGTCGGATTCGTGTTGGCCGCGGTGGGCCTGGCTTGCGTCATTCTGCCGTGGACGTTCTATCTGCTGGTGCTGGTCATCGCGCTGACGTGTCTCTACGAACTGAACAACCTTTGCGAGGTCAAAGGCCAGCCGCTCGAATATCCGATCGCGGTCCTCGGCGTCTTCGCGTACGCGCTTTTCGCCAGCCTCGGGATGTTGCACAAGTGGGAAGGCGTGCTGATCGCGGGCATCGTCGTGGCGGCCTTCGCCATCGGAATGTATGGCGAGGAATCCGGCTACTTCGCCCGGACCGCCAACACGCTGCTTGCCGTGCTCTACATCGGCAAGTTGCTGACCTATTTCATTTTCATTCGCCAGATTCCGATCGACGGCTTCGCTTGGACGATCTATGCCATCGTGCTGATCGCGCTGACCGACATCTTCGGGATGCTGATCGGGACCGCGATCGGACGGCACCAGCTCACCCGCATCTCCCCGAAGAAGACGGTGGAAGGCTCGGTGGGTTCGATCGTCTGCGTCGTGGGGATCGCAGCGTTGCTCACCTGGATTCCGCAACTGCACCTGCTGTGGTGGCAAGGTGTGTGCCTCGGCCTCCTGACGAGCGTAGCGGCGCAGGCCGGCGACTTGGTCGAATCCTCGCTGAAGCGCGATGCCGGCGTGAAAGATGCCGGCTCGGTGATTCAGGGCCATGGCGGCATGCTCGATCGTTTCGACTCCTACCTTTTCGGCGGGACGGCATTTTTCGCGACGCTGCACCTCATCGGGATTCTGCAAGTCCGATGAAATCGATCCGGCGCAAGCGCGTGGCCATTCTCGGTTCGACCGGATCGATCGGAACGCAAGCGCTCGACGTCATCGCGCGCTTCCCCGATCGCTTCGAGGTCGTCGGTTTAGCCGCCGGAAAGAACGTCGAACTTCTTCGCGAGCAAGCCCAGCGCTTCGAGTGCGCGATCGCGACCAGCGAGCGGGACGGGCTAGAGGGACTGCGTCGCGTAGCGGTCGAGGGCAACCCCGACGTCGTGCTCGCCGCAACCGACGGTGCGGTGGCCTTTGACGCGGTCTTTGCCGCGGTCGAGCGCGGCACCGACGTTGCGGTCGCGAACAAGGAGTTGATCGTTGCGGCCGGCGAGTTGTTGACGGCGAGCGCGAAGCGGAGCGGCGCACAAATTCTGCCCGTCGACAGCGAGCACAGTGCGATCTTCCAGTGTTTGATCGGCGAGCGCCCGGAAAGCGTCGCCCGCATCCTGCTCACGGCCTCCGGCGGCCCATTTCTCCACGTCGCGCGGGACGTGATGGAGAACGCGGGTGTCGAGGCGGCGCTCGCGCATCCAACGTGGCGCATGGGCCGGAAGAACACGATCGATTCGGCGACGATGATGAACAAGGGGCTGGAGGTCATCGAGGCGAGCCGGCTGTTCGGCGTGGAAGGCGAACGCATCGGGGTCGTTATCCATCCGCAGTCGATCGTGCACGGCTTCGTCATTTTCACCGACGGGAGCGTCAAAGCACAACTCGCCGCCCCGGATATGCGGCTGCCCATCGGCTACGCCCTCGCCTACCCCCAGCGCCTGAGCTGGTCGCCGTTCGCTCCCAGTATCGACCCCCTCGTCCTGATCGGGGCAAAACCCGGGGACGACTTGCTTCGTTATGAGTACGAGCGACCGGACCCGGAGCGCTTTCCATGCCTGCGACTCGCCTACGAGGCGCTCGCCAGGGGTGGGACCGCGCCTGCCGTGCTCTCGGCTGCCAACGAAGTTGCCGTAGAGGCTTTTATAGAAGAAAGACTGCGATTCGGCGAGATTCCTCGGCTCATCGAAAACGTCTTGGGGGAAATAGAACTCGGGGAACTGACGCTGGAGGGCGTGCGCGATGCAGATCGCCGCGCGCGTGACCAGGCCGAACGACTCGTAGGAAAGGTAACCACGTAATTTAGGATGCTGCTCGCCGCCATCACGCTCACGGGATTCGGAAAGGTCGTCACCTTCTTGGTGATGCTCTCCGTTCTCGTCGTGTTGCACGAACTCGGGCACTTCATCGTCGCGCGGCGCAACGGCGTCCACGTCAATGAGTTCTCCGTCGGCATGGGCCCGCGGATCCTCGGGTGGAGAAGCCCGCGAACCGGGACGCAGTACTCGCTTCGCGCCCTGCCGATCGGCGGCTACTGCGCGATGTACGGCGAGGACGCGAAGGCAGGTGAAGCGGAGCAGCAGCGGGAGTACCGGGAGCATCATGCGCTCGCGCCGCAACCGGCCGACGACGCGAACTTCCAAGCGAAGACGCCGTGGCAGCGGCTGCGCATCATCGTCGCCGGGCCGGTCGCGAACTTTATCCTCGCCTACGTGATCCTGCTCTTCGGCGCGCTGACGTTCGGCGTACCGAGCACGAACAAGGAGCAGCCCGTCGTCGGAGACGTGGCCCAGGGCTCACCGGCGGCGATCAACGGTCTCAAACCCGGCGATCGAATCATCGCGCTCGACGGCGCCGCGATCTCGAGCGGCGACGCGCTCATGAATGCGATTCACGACTCCCTCGGAAGAACCATCACGGTCGACTACCTGCGCAACGGTCTTCGCTATGAGTTCGAAACGCAACCCGTCCCGTGTTCCTCGATCAAGACCGCCGGGCCGATCCAACCGCAGATCAGGGACAAAGGGTGCATCGGTTTTGCCCCCTTCCCGGCATACGCGCGCGTCGGCGCGGGCGAGGCGTTTGTCGCAAGCGCGAACGAGTACGCGTACGTTGCGGACAACGTCTTCAGCAGCATCGGCCTCTTGGTGACGCACTTTACGCAGTACTCGGGTCAGGTGGCGGGCCCGGTCGGCATCGGGCAGGCGGCCACGACGATTCAAGACTTCGGCTGGGGGCCGTACCTCTCGCTCGCGGCGACGATCTCGTTTGCGCTCGGGCTTTTCAACCTGCTGCCCATTCCCGCGCTCGACGGCGGCCGGGCGGCTTTCGTCGTCGTGGAGATCATCCGCGGCAAGCCTATTGACCCCGAGCGCGAAGGTATGGTCCATCTCGCCGGATTCGCAGTGATCCTGATGCTTCTGATCGTTATCACGTTCCACGACATCTCGCGCATCGCTTCCGGCCAAGGAGTCTTCTAGATCGTGCTCAGATTGCGCCGCAAGAGCAAGCCCATCTTCCTCCAGAACAAGACCGGGAAATCGGACGCGAAATCGGTCTGGATCGGCGGAGACAATCCGGTCGTGGTGCAATCGATGACGACGACCGATACCGCCGATGCCGACAAGACGCTTGAGCAGATCTACGGCCTCGCGATGGAGGGCTGCGAAGTCGTCCGCGTGACGGTCAAGGATCCGCCGGATGCGGCGGGCCTGCCCGCGATCGTCCAGCGCTCTCCGGTTCCTATCGTCGCCGACATCCACTTCGATCATCGTATGGCGCTCTCGGCGATCGAGGCGGGGGTCGCGAAGCTGCGCTTGAATCCCGGAAACATTCGCGACCCCAAGAAGGTCTCGGAGGTCGTGACCGCGGCGAAAGCGCGCGGCATCCCGATTCGGATCGGCGTGAACATGGGCTCCCTCGCGCCCGATCTCGAGAAGGCGCTCGGCCATACGCCCGAGGCGATGGTCGGATCGGCACTGCGTCACGTCGAGATCCTCGAGGAGCATGGCCATACCGATATCGCGATCTCGCTCAAGGCGCACGACGTGAACACGACGGTTGAGGCCTATCGGCTCGTGGACAAAGAGCTTCGCGAGCGCGAGACGCCGTACGCGCTGCACTTAGGGATCACCGAGGCGGGCATGCTGCGCGACGGAACGGTGAAATCCTCGATCGGACTCGGAATTCTGCTCTACGAAGGCATCGGCGATACGATCCGCGTCTCGCTCGCCGCCGACCCCATCGAAGAGGTGCCGGTCTGTTGGTCGATTCTCAAGTCGCTCGGCTTGCGTGAAAAGGGCTTCGAGATCACGGCGTGTCCGTCGTGCGGCCGCGCCGAAATCTCGGTGCTGGAGTTGGGCGAACAGGTCGAAGCGATCGCAAAATCCTACAACGCGCCCGTGAAGGTTGCGGTGATGGGCTGCGTCGTGAACGGCCCGGGCGAATCGAAGATGGCCGATGTCGGCGTCGCCGGCGGCAAGGGAAAGGGCGCGATCTACCGCGCCGGCGAGTTGGTCGGCACCTACCCCGAGGACCAACTGCTCGCGATGCTGCGCGTCGAGATCGAGAAGGTGATCGCGGAAAAGTATCCGGCGTACGCTCACGAGATCGCGAGCAAAACATGACCTATCGCGCGCCGAGCTGGAAGATGATCGCGTTGACGAGCGCGGTGGCGCTGCTCGCCTCGGCGGGACTCTTCGCGTCGCGCCCGGTCGACGTCGTCGTCGACGGTACGCGCATGGAGAGCGACGTTCCCCCGGTCACGACGGGAGCCAATCGCGTCTTCGTGCCGCTGCGCTCGATCGCCGAAGCGCTCGGAGCGCAGACCATCGTCGAGGGCAAGAGCGATCGCATCGTCGTCGTGCGCGGAAGCGACGCATTGCAGCTCCGCGTCGGAGACGTCCACGCGAAGCTGGACGGCATGCCCATGACGCTCGACCGCGGCCCGTTCCGCGTCCGCGGCCGCGTTATGGTCGGGCTGAATACGATCGCGCGCGCCTTCGGCGTTCGCGTCACCTACGATGCAGCCGCAGGGCGCATCGACGTCATGACGCCCGGCATCGGCCAGGCTCCGCCGGCATCGAGCGTTACCGAAGCCACGCAGTAGATTTCGCATGGCATTGCGCGCCCTCGCCGCTTCAACCGGACTCTTGATGCTTCTGTGTGCGGTGCCGGCCGCCGCACGCACCGCGACCCCTGCCGATGTCACGTTCTCGGACGGCGCGGTTGGAAACGCGCCGGCGGAATGTGGGACGGGGGATCTCTGCGCGGCGTTGACGCTGCCCGGCGGCGATCGAATTCAAGTCTACAACTCAGGCGCCGGCGATTGTCAGCCCTTCACGCTGGAGATCGTGCGAATGCACGGAGATAGCGAGCTGTTTCACTCTCAGACGCAGACGGCGGACAAGCACGTGACGCAGACGCATCACACCCGCACGATCGATTGCTACGTCTTCGAAAACACGTTTCTCACCTTCGACGGTGGCCGAGCGCGGCTTGGTTTGTTCCTCTCGAGCGACGGCGCGCTCTTCGCCCAATGGAGCGGCGGCTCGACCCGTTGACCGTAACGGTGCGCTATAGCGGCGTCGCCGTTGGCGCTGGTTGAACGGCGAGCGTCACCGGGCCGGCCTTCGTGTTCACTTCGACCGTCGACGGAGATCCCGGTGAGTAATACACGGCGATCTGCGTGGCATACTTCACCATGCAGAAGACGCCGCCCGGCGACGCGGTCTTGTAGTCGTAGACGAACGGCGTTGAATCGGGAACGAGTTCGCTCTTCTGACAGGTGAGCAAGTCCGCGCTCGCGATCGTGATGACGCCGCCGCCGGCCTGATACGCGACGAGAGCCGACGGGTTGCCGAGGTTCCAGACGTATCCAAGGGCCGCCGAGCGTCCGGCCAGGACGATAGAGAGGAAGAGAATTGCCAGGCAGCCGCGTGCCGCTCGAGAGGCGCTCATTCCCGCAGGCCCTCCGGTTCCTCGACCGGCTTGATCTCTTGCGGTTTCGATTTCCAGAAGCCGTAGCTGAAGAAGAAGATCAATCCCACGAGCAGCGCGCCGGCGAACCATTCCCAGGTCATGCGCGAGAGCCCGAAGATCGCGAGGAAGAGTGCCATCACGATACCGAGTACGGGAAAGAGCGGAACGAAGGGCACGCGGAAGGGGCGCGGGATGTCCGGGCGCCGCGCGCGCAGGTAGAGCACGCCGGCGCAGACGACGGAAAAGGCGATGAGCGTACCGATGTTCACGAGATTGAGCAGCTGAACGAGCGGCACGATGAGCGCAAGAACGGCGACCGCGACGCCCGTGAGCATCGTCGTGATGATCGGCGTCTTGAAACGAGGGTGCACGTAGGCGACCGCCGGCGGCAGCATCTTGTCGCGCGCCATGACATAGAAGATGCGCGACTGCCCGAGCAGCGATGCCAGTGCGACGCTCGTCGTTCCGGCGAGAACGCCGACGGTCACGATCCAGCCGACGATCGGGATGTGCAACGGCGCGAGCGCCGCGACGAGCGGGTCCTTGACGGGAACTTTATTCCAAGGCATCGCCCCGACGAGCACGATCGCGGTCGCGCAGTAGAGCACCGTCCCGATCGCGAGCGAGCCGATTACGCCGACGGGAATGTCGCGCTGCGGGTTGCGGCACTCTTCGGCGGTCGTGGTTGCGGTGTCGAACCCGATGTAGCTGAAGAAGACGAATGCTCCGATCGCGACGATGCCGTACGGTTGCGCCGACGACGAGAAGTCGGCCATGCCGCCGAAGGGCCGCAAGCCGCCCCAGCCCATCGGGTTGAAGTCGTGGAAGTTGACCGCATGGAAGAGGAGGGCGCCCGCGCCGATGAAGACGAGCAGCGCGCCGATCTTCAGGACGACGAAGACGTTGTTCGTCGTCGCCGTCTCGCGAATGCCGATCGAGAGCAAGAGCGAGAGCACGATAATGAAGAGCGCCGCCACGAGGTCGTACTGCGAGTGCAGGAGATCCCACTGCCAGAACTGCCACCATGCGCCGTGCATGACGAAGTTCGACGTCTGAACGGCCGCCGGCACAACAAACCCCGCGGACTTCAGGATGTCCTGGATCGCCGCCGAAAACTGCTGCGCCACCGGCGCGGCGCTGATGCCGTACTCGAAGATGAGCGCGAAGCCGATGATCCATGCGACGAGCTTGCCGAGCGTCGCATATGCGTACGTGTACGCACTTCCGGCGATCGGCACCATCGAGCCGAGTTCCGCGTAGCAGAGCGCCGCGAAGAACGAGGTGAGCGCGGCGAGCAGGTACGAGACCATCACCGCGGGCCCGGCACCCTTCACGGCGGTGCCGATCGTCGTGAAGATACCGCCTCCGATCATGGTGCCGAGGCCGATGGCGATGAGGTCGCGGCCGGAAAGGGCTCGGCGAAGGATCTTTCGCTGCGCGAGGGCACGCAGCTGTTCCAAGTTCGTCGTAGCGACGAGCTGCCTCAGGAACGACATGGGCCCCCCTTCGCAGGCTGGTCCCTCTTGTCATCCCGAGCGCAGCGATTCCGAAGGAATCGCGAAGTCGAGGGACCGACGTAGCCGTAACGGTGAACGCGAGATACGATGCGATCGTCATTGGTGCGGGGCACAACGGCCTCGTCACGGCGTGCTATCTCGCGCGCGCCGGGCGGCGCGTGCTGGTGCTGGAGCGGCGCTCCGTCGTGGGCGGCGCCTGCGTCACCGAAGAGACGTTCCCCGGCTTCAAGGTTTCGACCGCGGCGTACGTCAACAGCCTGTTCCGACCGGAAATCGTGCGCGATCTCCGTCTTCGCGATTACGGTTTCGAGCTGCTCGAGCGCAATCCGGCGTCCTTCTCGCCGTTTCCCGACGGCCGCTATCTCATGCTCGGCGCGGATGCTGCTTCGAACGCTCGCGAGATCGGGAAGTTCAGCGCGCGCGACGCGCAACGCTATCCCGAGTACGAAGCGATGCTCGAGCGCGTCGCCGCCGTCGTCGAGCCGACGATCGACGAAACGCCTCCCGACATCTTTCACCCGTCGCTGCGCGACCTTGGCTCGCTTTGGCGGCTGCGCCACCGCCTTTGTTACCCCGAGCGTAGCGAGCGAAGCTCGCGTAGTCGAGGGGCAGTCATAGGCCTAGGCGAGACTCTCGAAATTCTCACCGGCGCGGCGCGTCCCATACTCGATCGCTGGTTCGAGTCGGAAGAGCTCAAGGGAACGCTTGCGACCGACGCGATCATCGGCGCCTTTGCCGCGCCGTCGATGCCGGGGACGGCGTACGTGCTCTTTCATCACGTCATGGGCGAGACGAACGGTGCGCGCGGCGTATGGAGTTACGTGCGCGGCGGCATGGGCGGCTTGACGAAGGCGCTCGCGGCGGCGGCGCGCGATCTCGGCGTCGAGATTCGCACACAAGCGGAGGTGGCGCGCATCCTCGTTCGCAACGGTGGTGCGACGGGCGTCGCTCTCGCGAACGGCGACGAGTTTGAGGCGAAGCAGATCGCCAGCAACGCCGACTGCAACGTCACGTTCCTGCGGATGCTCGATCCCGGCGACCTTCCCGAGGATTTTCGCCTCGCAATCGAGCGCATCGACTACTCGAGCGCCTCAATGAAGATCAACCTCGCCCTGGACAACTTGCCAGAGTTCAGCTCTTGTCATGGTGAGCATAGCGCCGTAGGCGCGGAGTCGAACCACCGCATAGGGCCCCAGCATCGCGGCACAATTCACTTCTGCCCCAACCAAGACTTCATCGAGCGTGCGTACGACGATGCGAAGTACGGAAAGCCTTCGCGCGAGCCGGTTGTGGAGCTGACGATTCCGTCGTCGGTCGACGAGACGCTGGCGCCCCCGGGGAAGTACGTAGCCTCGATGTTCGTGCAGTACGCGCCGTATCAACTGAAGGGTGCGACGTGGACGCAGGCGCTGAGAGGCGAGGTCGCCGATCGTTGCTTTGCCATCGTCGAGCAGTATGCGCCGGGCTTCACTTCGTCGGTGCTGCACCGTCAAGTGCTCGCACCGCCGGACCTCGAAGCGACCTTCAATCTCACCGGCGGAAATATTTTTCAAGGCGCGATGAGCCTGCACCAACTCTTCGCGTTTCGCCCAATTCCGGGCCATGCGGGCTACCGGACTCCGATTCGCGGACTGTTTCTTTGCGGCGCGGCGGCACATCCCGGCGGCGGCGTGATGGGCGCCGCCGGGCTGAATGCCGCACGCATCATGCTGAAACGGCAGCCCTAGGGCGGCTCCGGAATCGCCGGCGACTGCGCGTCTTTTCTCCAGCCGCGCTCGGGTTTTCCGAGCGCCGCGTTGATTGCGCGCGACCAAACGAAGAGCGCGTCGCTCAACCGGTTGAGATAACGCGGCACGAGCGGGTCGAGCGACGGATCGCGCTCGCGCAACGAGAAGACGCGTCGCTCCGCACGACGGCAAATGGTTCGCGCGAGATGTAAGAGCGCGCCGGGCAGCGATCCTCCGGGATGGATGAAGGTATCCAGAGGCTCGAGTCCAGCTTCGGCTTCGTCGATCGCGCGCTCGAGCGCCGAGACGTCATCCTCGTTAACGGCCGGCACACGCTTTGACCCAAGCGGCGTTGCGAGCTCCGCACCAAGGTCGAAGAGCTTGTCCTGCACCCATCCGAGCCAGCCGTCGAGCCCCTCTGTCATCCCGGCCGCCCTCGCCACGCCGATTGCGCTCGATAACTCGTCAACGGTACCGTAC
Organism: Vulcanimicrobiota bacterium; assembly: GCA_963838895.1. GTDB lineage: Bacteria > Vulcanimicrobiota > Vulcanimicrobiia > Vulcanimicrobiales > Vulcanimicrobiaceae > Tyrphobacter. Next base: position 273,684 of record CAWIST010000002.1, on the reverse strand, counting down.
GCCTCGATGCGGAGATCGTTTTTCGCCACTCGAGCGCCGCTGTAGAGCCCCGTCGTACCGTCGTCACCGGTCCGGGTGTAGATGCGCGTATGCTTCGCCATGAGCGCAGGGCATTCGACCTCCGACGAGGGGCTCTTGCGCACCTACGCGAACCGTGGCGGGTCGTGTCCAGCGAACTCACCCAACCGGTCGTCAAAGACGTTCCGCGCAAAGGCGACGATCTCTCCGCGTGGTATACGGCGGTCTGCCTGCGTGCGGAGTTGGTCTCGTATTCGCCGGTGCGCGGCTGTGTCGTGCTTCGCCCATATGGTTTCGGGCTGTGGGAAAATTTGCAGCGCGAGCTGGATGCACGCTTTAAAGCGACGGGACACGAGAACGCATACTTCCCGTTGCTGATCCCGGAAAGCCTATTGACGAAGGAGGCGGAGCACGTCGAGGGCTTCGCTCCGGAGGTCGCATGGGTGACGCAGGGCGGCAGCGAGCAACTCACCGAGCGCCTCGCGATCCGCCCGACCTCCGAGGCGATCTTCGGCACGATGTACGCGCAGTGGATCCAATCGCATCGCGACCTTCCCTTGCTCATCAACCAGTGGTGCAACGTGCTGCGTTGGGAAAAGGCGACCCGGCCGTTCCTTCGCACGATGGAATTCCTCTGGCAGGAGGGCCATACCGCGCATGCGACCGCGGCCCAAGCGCGCGAAGAGACGCTACGGATCCTCGACGTCTATCGAGACTTTGCGGAGAACGTGGCGGCGCTCGAGGTCTATGCCGGGGTGAAGAGCGAGAGCGAGCGCTTTCCCGGCGCCAGCGAGACGTATTCGATCGAGGCGCTGATGCCGGACGGCAAGGCGTTGCAGTCGGCGACGTCGCACGATCTCGGGCAGAATTTCGCAAAGGCGTACGACATTACGTTCACGGACGCAGACCGCGCGATCAAACACGTCCATACGACTTCTTGGGGAATGTCGTGGCGCATGCTCGGCGCGGTGATCATGGCTCATGGAGACGATCGGGGATTGCGCTTGCCGCCGAAGCTCGCGCCGCTCGAAGCGGTGATCGTACCGATCGTGAAGACCGGTGACGAGCGAGCGCTCGGGCGTGGAGCCGAGATCGCGGAGCAGCTGCGGCGCGACGGATTTCGGGTCCGCCACGACGATCGAGATCAATCGCCGGGATGGAAGTATGCGGAATGGGAGATCCGCGGCGTGCCGCTGCGGATCGAAATTGGTCCGCGCGACGTCGAAACCGGCAGCGTGATGCTCGTGCGGCGCGACAAGCGCAAGGGCGAAGAAGGCGCGAAGAGCAGCGTTGCCGTCGAGGCCCTCGGGGCGGCGCTGCGCGAGCAGTTGGCTGCCGTCCATGACAACCTGCGCTCGCAGTCGGCGGCCTTCCTTGCTTCGCACACGTTCGCCGTGACCGGCCGCGAGGAGTTCTTCGAGCGCTGCCGCAATCGCGACGGAATGATCGATATCGCCTGGTGCGGTCGTCCGGAGTGCGAAGCGTTCGTCAAAGGCGAAACCGGCGCAACCACGCGTAACCTGCGGCCGCTCGAAGGCAGTGGCGCGAGATGCGTCGCCTGCGGCGAGCCTGCGCGAGTGCGCGCTTACTTCGCGCAATCGTATTGATGCGCAGCAACATCATCGAGATCTTCCTAGCGCTTGCGCTCCTGGTCAAGGGCACGGCACTTGCCGGCATGCCGAGCGTCGTCGAACTGGATGCGAGCGCACGCGCCGCAGGTAACCTCAAGACGCTCGCAGTCCGCATCGGGGATCGCGTCTTCGCTACGCCCTGGCCGGCGCAGGTGACGCAGGTTTCCGCAAACGGCTTCGACGGCCACGTGATCGTGGGCGTGCGCATCTCGGGCGTAAAGTTTCACGAAGCGCTCAATCGCGCGGGATTCGAAGGCGAAGTCCAAAGCTTGATCGCGCTCTGCTTCGCCGAGGACTCCGCGATCGAGGAGGTGGACGTCTGGGCGAGCGTGCCGATCGTCGTCGGGAGGGACGTCGTCGTAAGCGGCGACCTCGCGATCCCGACCTCGCGCCCGGTCTTTACCCTCTCGGTCCGTCGCGGCGGCGATCTTCTCCACGCGCGAGCCTTCTGGGACGAGGAGTGGGCGCGTAGCGCTTTCAAACAGGACGGTTAGTGTACGCAAAGACGACGCTCCCCGGCGGAATCCGCGTTCTCACCGAGTCGATGCCCGGCGTCCGTTCGGCGACGATCGGCATTTGGGCCGACGTGGGCTCCTCGTGGGAAGCTCCGGAGCGTCGCGGCATCTCGCACGTGGTCGAGCACATGCTCTTCAAGGGAACGCCACTTCGCAACGCGCGCGAAATCGCGGAAGCGATGGACGGCGTGGGCGGGAACCTGAACGCCTTCACCGATAAAGAGACGACCTGCTATTACGCCAAGGTCATCGATCGGCATCTCCCGCTCGCGATGGACGTGCTCTCCGACATGTTCCTGCACTCCCTGTTCGATCCGGTCGAGTTGGCGAAGGAGCAAAAGGTGATCTTGGAAGAGATCAAAATGTACGACGACTCCCCGGACGAGTCGATCCACGATCTCTTCGCGCGAACGATGTGGAAGGGGGCGAACCTCGGCGACCCGACGATCGGCTTTGCGGAAACCGTTGCCGCCATCACGCCGGAGCAGCTTCGGGAGCACATGCACCTCCACTACGCGCCGAACGCAGTGGTCGTCACCGCCGCGGGGAACATCGAGCACGATCGATTTGTTGAGATCGTCGAACGCTGCTTCGCGGATTTTCGCGGTTTCTCGCCGGCGGTGCAACCCGAAGGGCCTCGCGCCACGCCGGCGACGACGATACGACACAAGGATAGCGAACAAGCGCACCTGGTGATCGGCGCCCAGGGGCTCTCGGTGCGGGACGAACGACGCTATGCTCTTAGCGTGCTCGATACGTTGTTGGGAGGCGGGATGTCGAGCCGGCTCTTTCAAGAAGTGCGCGAAAAGCGAGGTTTGGTCTACTCGGTCTACTCCTTCCAAGCCGCATACCGCGCCGCCGGGCTGTTTGCCGCCTATGCCGGAACGTCCCCGCAAAACGTGCAGGCGTGCATCGACGTGATCGCGAGCGAATTTGCGAGCCTACGCGAGCAACCCGTTTCCCCCGAGCAGATCGTCCTCGCGAAAGAGCACATCAAGGGAGGCCTGACGCTTTCGCTCGAGTCGACGTCGAGCCGCATGATTCGCCTTGGGCGCAACGAGTTCGCGCTCGGGCGCGACGTCTCACCGGAGGAGATCGAAGAGCGCGTCGATGCGGTTACTGCGGAAGACGTGCAGGGACTTGCGCGGGAGTTGTTGGCGCAAGAGCAGCTCGGCCTGTGCGTGCTCGGACCGGTCGACGAAAGCGCCATCGATCGGCGTCGTTTTGCCGCCTAGCGGGCAGGAGATCCTGCCGTTCTGGACATGGCAGCTGTGGGTTGCACTTCTCATCAACGTCGTCGTTCAAGCGCTGCAAGTCGGGGCCTACGCGGCCCGGTTGGCGGGCGTGCGCACGGGCCGCATCGCAATCTCGATCTCGCTGTTCAATCTCTTCGCGACCGCGAGCCGCTTGGCCACCCTGATTTACACGTTGATGCTCGGGCCGCTTGCCGACCGTGCGGGGAACGCCGTCCGTCTGCATCACGATGCCGTGGCGACCATCCAGCACACGTTCGAGCTGCAACTGCGCCTGATCATCGTTGCGGGAACCGTCGGCACGCTTCTCGGCAGCCTGCTCCTGCCGACGTTCACGTACGTGTACGTCCGTGGGGTGCGTTCCTTCGAGCGCACGCGATCGTTGCCGCACTCCCTCGCTCGGCTATTCTACCCGCGCGTCATCGTCGACATCATCCGGCATATCCGCGTCCCGAGCTGGTCGGAGATTCGCAGTTTCTCGCCGCGTCATATCCCCAAGCGGTTGTTGATCTTCAACATTCTGGTCACCGGCGTCTATGCGATCGGCGTCGTCGCCGCATATTACGCGAGCGTGCTCGACATCGCGGTGGCGCGGACGGCGATCGGCATCTCGGGGATCATCAATGGAATCGGAACGATCGCGTTCACGCTCTTCGTCGATCCCACGTCCTCGATGATCGTGGACGAAGCGGTAAAGGGCGAACGGCCGCACGAAGAAGTGAAGTCGATGGTCTTCTATCTCGCGCTGACCGCGATCATCGGTTGGATGCTCTCGCAGTTGATCCTCTGGCCGTCCGCGGAGATCATCAAAGTCGTCGCCCATATCGTGAATCATGGTAGGTGAGGAATGAAACGTCTTTGCGCCGTGCTCGTGCTCGCGTGCTTGTCGCTGACCGGCTGCGCTGGCTCGATCGAGCAATGGATCGTCAACACGCGCGTTCATCAGGGCGATATCGCCCTTGGAAACGGAAATGCGGCGGACGCGCTGCTCTCCTACAATCTCGCGCTGCGCGTGGATCCGGAAAACCCGCGCGCGCAGAACGGCTTCGTGCTCGCCGCGGCCGACGAGGCGCAATTGGAGTACGCCCACGGGCGGTTCGACGAAGCGCTTGCAACGATCGCGGATGCGCTGAAGATCGACCCGGCGAGCGTGCGGCTCGACGCGCTGAAGACGCAGATCGAGGACGCGAAGCTCAAGCAAGAAATTGTCAGTTCGAACTACCCGACGTATCTCCACGCGCAGCAGGAACTCGAGCAGGGCTACGTACACCTCGACGAGGCAAACGCCCTGTTGATGAAGAGTCTGCGGCGCTTCGCATACACGTACGACGTCGCGGATCTCACCTCGGCGATCAAGCAGAGCTATGAGTTACAGCTCGAACTGGCGAGAGACACGAATCGCCTCATCGCCTATCGGCAGTTGGTGCAGTCGGGCGCGCCGCAGGCCGTCCAGGCGCCGAGCGCGGCTGGGTCGCTCCTTCCGCTGCCGTGAGCCGGCAGAGCGCGTGATCGTCGAGGAACGCGCGGCCCTCGCCCACGCGTTCCGCGCGACGAAAAATCTCCCAGAAGGCATCGGCGCCCGGCCGTCGGAGTGCGGGGTCCGTTTCGTAGACCGGCCACGTTCCGACACGCACGACTGGAAATTGTTGCAGCCACGCGCAAAGCTCCGCATTGCGATGGAGGCGATTGTCCTCGACCGAGATGTAATAGCGCGCCCCCTTGCGAATCGCGCTCTCTTCATCGAAGGGCGTCCAGAGCAGCGGGTCCTCCTCCCAGCCGAAGCGGTCGATGTAGTAGAGCACGTCTGGCCCGTAGTGTCCCATGACGATCAAGGCGTGCGGCGGCAACGTTCGAGCCGCGAGCACCGCATCGGCGTACGCCGTGCGATCGTAATGATAGTATCGCGCGACGGCCGCGCGCCCGTCGAAGAGCACCGCGAGGGCGAGCACGCCGACAAAAACCGGAGCGGCCCAGCCGCGGACCCGATCGACGAACGCCGCCGCGGCACCGCCGGTGAGCAACGCCGCGAGCGGGAGGAGGGGAAGGAAGTAGTAGTCGACGCGCTCGACGGTAACGACGACGTACGTGTAGAGCAAGCCGGCGACCAGCCAGCCCCACAGCAGGAGCGGACTTTGCGGACGCGTCCATGGGACCGCAATGCAAGCGAGGATTGCAAGCGCGAAGCCGACGGTCCCGAGCATCGTTGCTTGCAAGAGGCCCAGCGCGCCGAAGAAGAGCCCGAGCTTCGCGACGAAGTCTTGGGAGCTGGAGAATGCGGCGAACAGCGAGGGCAGGACGTGCAGTTGCGTGATCCCGCTCGTCCAATGCCATTCCGCGTGCGCAGCGACGGCGCGATCGTAGAGCCAGAGGATGAAGAGCGGAATCAGGAGCAGCACCGCGTACGCGGTCGGCCTCCAGATCTTGCCCGCGCGGATGCGCTCCCACATCATACCCGCAACCGGAAAGACGGCGAGCACCGCGACCGGCTTCGCCAGATAGGCGAACGTGAGCAGCGCCGCCGTCCGCGCCAGCGGCCTTGGCGCCAAGCGTTCGTCCTCCTTCAAGAGCTGTAAACACGCATAGAGCGCCGCGGTCAAGAAGAAGAGCATCGTTCCGTCGGGTGTGAACGTGCGGCCGTAGTAGACGCTGCCGGGGAAGACGGCAAAGAACGCTGCAGCCGCGATGCCGGCGAAGTCGCTCGCATAGAGCCGGCGGGCGAAGAGCGCGAAGATGAAGACGGTTCCGAGGGAAAACGCAATCGAGACCAGCCGCCCAAAGACCTCGTGCACGCCGAAAGCCTTGTACAGCGTCGCGGCCAGGAACGGGAGAATCTGTAACTCCAGCTCGACGTAATTCGGCGGCGGCCCGTCGTAATCGGTCTGTGGGTCGAGCAAGTTGTATTGAAGTTGGGCAAAGTTCCGCGCGATCGATGCCGTATCGCCTTGACGCCAGTTGGGATGATCGAGCAGCGGATCGTGCAGGTGCTGAACGCGCAAAATCAGCGCAACGAGAAGAATGGCGCCGATCGCGTACGGCCAGCCCGCCTCGCCCAAAGTTCCGTCATACTCACAATGAGGATCGAGGGGGCATCCTCTCGCTCAGGCCTCATTGAGCGTGCCGGAACGTCCAATACTTGTTCAGGAAGAAGTTCACGAAGATGCCGGCGACGGTCGCGACGAACCAGAGCTTGTGGCCGTGTCCGAGCGTCGGCGCGCAGAGATACGAGACGCCCAGGCCCACGAGCCAAGCGACCGCCGATACGGCGAGGAACTGCGCGCCTTCGCGCAGCGCATGACCGGTGGAGCGAAACGTCCAGATGCGATTGAGATAATAGTTGGAGACGCCGCCCGCAAAGAAGCCGATCGTGTAGAGGGCGTCATAGTGGAGCGGATCCGCGTGGTTCGGATCGAAGCGCTGGAGGATGGTGAAGACCACGAGGTTCACGACGAAGCCGGAGGCGCCCACGACCGCGAACTTGACGAACTGGCGCATGCCGCGGCGCCGGCTCAGCGAGGCGATCACGTCACGCAACCCAATACCAGTCGGCGAAGAGGACGGTGAAGAGGCCGAGCAAGGGCAGCGAGAATGCGACGATCAGATTGTTGACCCACGGACGCTCTCCCCAGCGTGCCAGGATCGCAAACATCGGGAAGAGGACCAGCGCGAAGCGCGGCATCGACATCAGGCTCGACGTACACATCGGGATGAGCACGGAAAGCGCCATGTACGCCGTGTACGAAGACCGGAGCTGGCGCCAACCGATGAGCAGCACGCCGATGATGAGCGCGGTAAACCCCAGCTCGAGCGCCTGATTCGCGACGACCTGTCCGGTAGCCCCGTGCGTCATTTTCTCGAAGGAGCTGAGGACGCTCACCCATGGCATCGCCGGATGACGGCCCCAGTACGCCTGTGCATGCGAGAAATAGAGCGGATCGGCGCGCAGGACCCAGAGGTAGGCCATATAGACGCCGAGCCCGATCGGAATCAACAATCCGGCCAGCGCGTCACGCAAACCGCGCAGCGGCTCGCCTCGGTAACGCGCGAACCATTCGATCGCGAACGGCAATACGAGTAAGAGCCCTTCCGCGCGCGTCAACGCCGCGAAGAAGCCGATTGCGCCTGCGAGCCACCAACGCTGCGCGCGCATGTAGTAGAACGATGCGACGGTGAGCATGAAGAAGAGCGATTCGGTGTAGACTGCCGAGAAGTAGATCGCCGTCGGAAAGATGGAGACGTAGAAGATCGCGCGCCTGGCGACCGTGCGATCGTACTCGTGCTCGAGGAGTTTGTAGAGAAAGAGCAGACCGAAGAAGAAGGATGCGTTGGAGATCAAGATTCCGGCGATGAGGTGATTGCCCACGAGGCTGCCGACGAGCCTGATCAAGAGCGGGTAGAGCGGAAAGAACGCAGGCTCGATGCCGCTGTATCCTTGCGTGGCGATGGTGAGATAATGCACGGCGTCCCAGCGTCCCCAGACGGCGAGCAGCGCGTGGCGCGACTCCTGGACGTGCGTTCCCGCGCGCTGGCCGATGATCACGGCGGCCAACTCCGCGATGACGATGATCGCCGCGCGGGATACGAGAAAATCCAGCAGTACTTCGCGGACCGTTTGGTTGAAGCGCGCGGCGATGAGCACCTTGCCGATGCAGAAGAGCGCGAGGGAAAGCGCGAGGATGCGCGCCCCGTGCGTGAAGTTCGGCATCAGGACGAAGGTGAGCCACAGCAGGAGGAACGGGAGCCATGTCAGCGCGTCGTAGCGAAGACTGTGCGCGAGCTTGATGCCGGCGCGCCGCGAAAAGTACCGCGCGTATGCGTGCCAGGCGACTGCCGCCAACGCAGCGGCAAGCGGGATGCAAAGAAGCAGCGCAATTTCTGCGAGGCCGGGTTCGCGCAACGGTACGACGACGCCGTACCAGAAGAAGAAGCCGAGCGTCGCACCCGCGGCAAGCACGGCGAAAGCGGGAATCTTTCCGGGCATGATCAAGTCCGCGAACTCGAATGCGTGCGCGCGCGTGGGGTGCGGTGCGTGGACGTCAGCTGACACGGGCGCTCCTCTACTTAAAAGGAAAAGTGCCGCTTCCCTTGTAGCCCTTGGGGGCATGATCAACTCGCTCGATTTCGTGAAGGTGACGGAGGGCGCGGCGATCGCGGCCTCCCGCTGGATGGGACGCGGCGAGCGGAATATCGCCGACGGCGCGGCCGTCGAACGCATGCGAGAGCGGCTCGGCGAGATGAGCATCTCGGGTCGTATCGTGATCGGCGAGGGAGAACGCGACGAAGCACCGATGCTCTACATCGGCGAGCAAGTCGGCCGCGGCGGCTACGAAGTGGACATCGCGGTCGATCCCATCGAAGGAACGAACCTCGTCGCGAACGGCTTGCCGAACTCGATTGCGGTGCTTGCGATCGCCGATCGCGGCGCATTGCTGCACGCGCCGGACTCGTATATGAAGAAGCTCGCCGTCGGAGCGAAAGCCGCCCCGTTCGTCGATCTCGATGCGTCGGTGAAGGACAACCTCGGCGCGGTCGCGCGGGCCCTCGAGAAATCCGTCGAGGAAATCTGCGTCGTGATTCTCGACCGGCCCCGTCATCAAGAGTTGATCGAGGAGGTTCGCGCCGCGGGCGCGCGCATTCGCTTGATCTCGGACGGCGACGTCGATTCGTGTATTGCGACGGCAATTCCCTCGACGGGCATTCACGTCGCGATGGGGATCGGCGGAGCGCCGGAGGGCGTGCTCGCCGCGGTGGCGATCAAGTGCCTCGGCGGAAACTTCATGGGGCGGCTGATGCCGCGTAATCAGGAGGAAGCCGAGCGCGCAAAGGCGATGGGCTTCGGCGACCTCAACCGCGTGTTGCACCTGCAAGACCTCGTCAAGGGCGATGCGCTCTTCTGCGCGACCGGCATCACCGACGGCGATCTCGTGCACGGCGTCCGCTTCTTCGATGGGCATGCGCAGACGCATTCGATCCTCGTGCAATCCGGCGGCACCGTGCGGTTCGTCGAATCCACGCATCTCGTGGCCCGATGATCGAGCGAGCCTACGACCTCGTCGTCGTCGGAGCAGGATCCGGCGGCTATGCCGCCGCGCGCACGGCGCGCGAACTCGGTGCGACCGTTGCGCTGGTCGACCGCGGTCCCCTGGGCGGCCTGTGCATCCTGCGCGGCTGCATGCCCAGCAAAGCGTTCTTGGCTTCCTCCGATGCGGCGTACGACGCGCGCGAGGCTCGAGAACTCGGCATCAACGCAGGCGCCGTCTCACAGGACATGCCGTTTATCGCCGCCCGTAAGCGTGGGTTGGTGAAATCCTTCGCGGAGTATCGGATCGAGGGCATCGCGACGTTCCCGCTGTACGAAGGTGACGCGACCTTTCTCTCCCGACGCGCTTGCGCGTGGGCGGCGATACGGTGATCGAGGCGAAGAAGTTCATCATCGCGACCGGCAGCGTCACGACGCCGCCGGTCGTCCCGGGGCTGGCGGAGAGCGGCTATCTCGACAGCGACGCCGTGCTCGAGCTGGAACGCATCCCGAAATCGGTGGTCGTGCTGGGCGGAGGGTACACGGCCTGCGAACTGGGGCAGTTTCTCTCGCGCATGGGCGCGCGCACGACGATGATCATCCGCAGCGGACAGCTCTTGAGTCATTCGGACGTCGACGTCGGCAAGACGTTGACGGACGCGTTCGAAGAAGAGGGAATCGAGGTCGTAAGGCACGCGCGCTTGCTTCGCGTCAAACGGCGCGGCACGGGGAAGGTCGTTCGCGTCGCCGTGGACGGAGCGGAGCGCGAGATCTGCGCGGAAGAGGTATTTCTCGCGCTCGGGCGCTCGCCGAACGTCGCCGGGCTCGAATTGGAAAAAGCAGGCGTCGAGCACGATCCCTTGCTCGGCATCGGGATAGATCGCTGCCTGCGGACGAGCAACCCGAATATCTTTGCGATCGGCGACGTCACGGGCGAGTTTCTCTTGGTGCATGTCGCGATCTATCAAGGCGAAGTCGCGGGGCGCAACTCCGTGCTCGACGGCTTCGAGGGCACCGACTACCGAATCGTTTCGGCCCATACGATCTTTTGCGATCCGCAGGTCGCGCGGGTCGGGAAGAGCGAGAAGGCCTTGCAAGCCGCAGGGACCTTGTACGTCGTAGGCAGTTATGATTTCGCCGAGCACGGGAAGGCGATGTGCCTGGGGAAAACCAAAGGCTTCGTGAAGATCATGGCTGACGCCGTGAGCGGCGAGATCGTCGGCGCCACGGCCGTGGGCGCTCAGGCATCGGAGCTGATTCACGAAGTGATCGTCGCGATGCACTATCACGCAAACGTCCAGGAGTTCATGCGTATTCCGCATCTGCACCCGACGCTTTCGGAAATTTGGACGTATCCCGCCGAGCAATGCGCGGAGCAGCTCGGCATGAAGGCGCCGGGCGACGAGCAGATCGAGGTCGCAACGAGTGGAACCGCCTCGTAATCTCAACCGGGCGTCGCAGCATCTCACTGTGGCGCTCGTGCAGACGAAGCCGCTGAAAGGCCGCTACGCCGAGAACCTCTCGAGCTTGCAGTCCGCGTTCGAACAAATCGACGAAAGCGTTCAGCTCGTCGTGCTGCCGGAGGCGGCACTCACCGGCTACTTCCTGGAGGGTGCGGTCTACGAGGTTTCGCTCTCGGCGCAACGCTTTGCGGAGGATCTCGCGCGCACGTGGCGCGCGGCACGCGGCGATCGTCGCATCGATATAGCCTGCGGCTTTTTCGAAAATGCCGAAGGAACGTACCACAACAGCGCGCTCTATCTCGAAATCGAGGGTGGAAAAGCGCGCATCGTGCACGTGCACCGTAAGATGTTTCTCCCGACATACGGCGTCTTCGATGAGGAACGCTTCCTCTCACGCGGGCGCCGGCTCCAGGTTTTCCCGACGCGCTTCGGCGCGATGGCGCTCCTGATCTGCGAAGATGCGTGGCATACGATCATGCCGACGATCGCGGCGATCAAGGGCGCCCGCGTGCTCATCGTACCGAGCGCCGCGCCGGGGCGCGGCATCGAGGGGCCGGGGGAGTTGACGTCGATTCTGCGCTGGCGTGAGATCCTGACGACCGCCGCCGCCGAACACGGCGTCTTCATTCTATATGCGGGTTTGACCGGCTTCGAGGGTGGAAAGGGGATGACGGGTTCCTCCTGTGTGATCGACCCCCGTGGCGAGATCCTGGTGAGCGCACCGGCGACCGAGCCGTGCATCATGATTGCGAAGGTGGATCTGCGCGAGATCGACGCCGCTCGCGCCACGCTCCCGCTCCTGGGCGATCTCGACGCGGTGCTCGCCGATCTGCTGCTCGATGAGGAGCTGCCCTTACCTCGCGGTCCGAACAAACAATGACGTACGCAATCGTTGAAGCCCCTGCGCCTTCGTGCGCACCGCCCGCGATCGACGTGGCGGTCGCGGCCGAATGGCTCGTGGCGTTCCTGCGCGACGAGCTGCTCGTGCGGCGCGGGGTCGGGCGAGCGGTACTCGGCCTCTCCGGCGGCGTCGACTCGGCGGTGACTGCGTACCTCTGCGCCCGTGCGCTCGGCGCCGAAAACGTGTACGCGATGCGCATGCCCTACAAAACCTCGAATCCCGCGAGCCTCGCCGACGCGCAGCTCGTGATCGAAGATTTGCGAATCCGGGAGCGCACGATCGAGATCACCGACGCCGTCGACGGTTACCTCCGGCACGAACCCGATGCCGATTCGCGTCGTCGCGGCAACGTCATGGCGCGTGTGCGCATGCTCGTGCTCTTCGACCAGTCCTCGAAGCTCGACGCGCTGCCGGTCGGCACCGGAAACAAGACCGAGCGGCTTCTCGGGTACTTCACGTGGCACGCGGACGATGCGCCGCCGGTCAATCCGCTCGGCGACCTTTTCAAGACGCAAGTGTGGGCGCTGGCAAAGCATCTGGGCGTTCCGCAGCGCCTGATCGAGAAAGCGCCGACCGCAGACCTGGAGGCCAACCAGACCGACGAGGGAGACTTGGGCATCAGCTACGCGCGCGCCGACGCCATCCTCTCGCAGATATTGCTGGGATACTCCGACGAGCAACTGGTGGAGCGCGGCTTCGCCGCAGACGACGTGCACCTCGTGCGGCAGCGCGTCGACGGAACGCACTGGAAGCGCCACCTCCCGACGACCGCGATGCTCTCGAACACCGCCATCAATGAGTTCTACCTAAGGCCCGTAGATTACTGACCGCAACCTGTCATCCCGAGCGTAGCGCCGAAGGCGCGGAGTCGAGGGACTGCCGAAGACACCAGCGTGAGAATCTTCTTTCCCGTCAGTCTGAATCTCGTCGGGCGGCGATGCCTGGTCGTCGGCGCTGCCGACGATCGCGAGGCGATCGAGAAATCGGCCGCGCTGGAGGAGGCGGGCGCCGAGGTTCATCGCATCCACGACGGCGACGACGTGCGGGAAGAAGACGTAGCGCAGGCGTTCTTCGTCATCGCGACGCCGCAGGACGAGGCGCTTTCACGGCGCCTGCGAGAGTTCGCCGACCGCCATCGCACGCTCTTGTGCTGCATCGATCAGCCAAAGTACGGCTTCGTGGCGATGGCGGCAATCGCAAAGGCGGGCCCGGTACGCGTCGCAATCTCGACGGCGGGACTCGCGCCGCGCGTCGGCAAGATTCTAAAAAATGCTCTCCAACGCGCGATGGACGCGCGCTTCGAGCGCTTTATCGGAGTTCTCGCGCAACGCCGCGAGCAAACGCGCCTCGAGCATCCGGCGCAGGAGGAGTCGGAGTTGCGCCGCAAAGCCGCCATTGATGCCGCAGCGGGCTTCACTGCGGACGTGCGCTTTTCGTACCCGGATTGGCTCGAGGAAGGCTAAGGCACGAGGACGGCGGCGCCTTCGAGGCGCCCGTCGCGCAATTGCGCGAGCGCATCGTTGGCTTTCGCCAAAGGAAACGCGGTCGTGGTCGTGCGGATCGGGACTTGCGGCGCAAGCGCGAGGAACTCGTCGCCGTCGCGCCGCGTCAAGTTCGCAACCGATCGGATGACTCGCTCCTCCCAGAGCAGGTCGTAGGAGAAGCTCGGAATGTCGCTCATGTGGATGCCGGCGCAGACGACGATGCCGGCCTTGCGCGTCGCGCCGAGCGCGGCCGGAACGAGCGCGCCGAGCGGCGCGAAGATCAACGCGGCATCGAGTTGCTCGGGCGGCGTCATCGTCGAATCGCCGGCCCACGTCGCGCCCAGCGAGCGCGCAAATGCCTGACCCGGTGTATCGCCGGGTCTCGTGAAGGCAAAGACGCGCTGTCCGCGATAGCGGGCAACCTGCGCGACGATGTGCGCCGACGCGCCGAAACCGTAGAGGCCGATTCGCTCGCCGTCGCCGGCAAAGCGGAGCGCGCGATAGCCGATGAGGCCGGCGCACATCAGCGGCGCCGCTTCGACGTCTGCGAACTGAGGCGGGATCGGGAAGCAGAAGCGTTCGTCCGCCACGGTATATTCGGCATAACCTCCATCGATCGTGTAGCCGGTGAAGCGTGCGGCATCGCAGAGGTTCTCGCGCCCGCTCGTGCAGCATTCGCACGTGCCGTCGGTCCAGCCGAGCCACGGCACGCCGACGCGATCGCCCGGAGCAAACCGCCGGGCGTTCTCGCCCACCGCGTCGACCGTGCCGACGATCTCGTGACCGGGGACGAGCGGAAGCTTCGGCTTCGTTAGTTCGCCGTCGACGACGTGTAGATCCGTCCGGCAGACGCCGCAGGCGGCGACGCGAACGCGAACCTGCCCCGCTGCGGGCTCCGGCATCGCCTTGTTTGCGTCGTACCGCAGCGGCTCGCGAGCCCGGTCGAGCACCATCGCGCGCATGGAGTGCTCTTCGAGGGGGCGAACTCGAAGCGCTGCATGCCGCAGGTCGAACTGATCGCCATCGGGACGGAGTTGCTGCTGGGGCAACTCGTCGATACGAACACTGCCTTCATTGCGGCGCACCTCGCCGATATTGGGATCGACGTCTACGCGACGCACGCCGTGGGCGATAATCGCGAGCGCATCGCTCGCGCGATCGAAGGGGCGCTCGAGCGTGCCGACGGCGTCATTACGACCGGCGGACTCGGTCCGACCGTTGACGACCTGACGAAGGAAGCGGTCTGTGACGCGCTCGGCATCGATTGCGAGCGGCACGCGCCGACCATCGCGCGCATGGAGGCACTCTTCGAATCGATCGGGCGCCCGATGCGCGAGAACAATCGCAAGCAGGCGGATTTGCCGCGCGGCAGCGGCGTGCTGGAGAATCCGAACGGCACCGCGCCGGGATTCGTCGTGCCGGCTCCCGGCGGCAAGTTCGTCGCCTCGCTTCCCGGTGTACCGCACGAGATGAAGCCGATGCTCGTCGAGCGATTGCTGCCGCGGCTACAAGCGCGCTTCGGCATCGAGGAGCGCATCGTCACGCGCGTGTTGCACGTAACCGGCCTCGGGGAATCGGAGATCGATCATCGCATCGGCGATCTCTTCCGCGCCGGCGAGAACCCGAAGGTCGCCGTGCTCGCGCACGTCGGTCGCTGCGACGTGAAGATCATGGCGAAAGCGGGGACCCAAGCCGGCGCCGCGAGCCTGATCGCCCCGGTAGAAGTCGAGTTGCGCGCGCGCTTGGAGGGGCACGTGTACGGCACCGACGACGAAACGATCGAAGCGACGATTCTCGCGCTCTTGCGCGCGCGCAACGAGCATCTCGCTTTGGCGGAGTCGTGCACGGGAGGGCGCATCGCCGCCGCGCTGACGGCCGTTCCCGGAGCCTCGGAGAGCTTCGCCGGCGGGATCGTGGCGTACGACAATGCGGCGAAGATCGGGCTGCTCGGCGTGGACGCGCACATTATCGACGAAACCGGCGCGGTCAGCGAGGAGACGGCGCTGGCCATGGCGCGCGGCGCGCGCGAACGTTTCAAGGCGGAGGTGGCGATCGCAACGACGGGCATTGCGGGTCCCACGGGCGGCTCGCCGGAGAAACCGGTCGGGCTGGTCTGGCTGGCCGCGGTGTGGCCGGGTGGACAGCGTAGCGTTTCGGTTAAGTTTCCGGGCGATCGCGAAGCGGTCCAGGCGCGAGCGACCCAGGCTTCGCTCGGCCTGCTATGGGGAATACTCACCGGCGGGGAAGCTAGGGCGAGGTCCTCGTAAACCACAGCCCCGGAC
Organism: Vulcanimicrobiota bacterium; assembly: GCA_963838895.1. Lineage (GTDB taxonomy): Bacteria > Vulcanimicrobiota > Vulcanimicrobiia > Vulcanimicrobiales > Vulcanimicrobiaceae > Tyrphobacter. The sequence goes on along the minus strand of CAWIST010000002.1, from coordinate 258,121 downwards.
GCAAGCCCCGAAGGAGCCTTCATGCAACCTCGACCCACCGCCCGACTCATCGCTCTCGCGGCGTCGCTCTCCATGATGCTCTCCGCATGCGGAGGCAGCGGCGGCGGAGGCGGCACTCCGGGAGGCGGCGGCGGCCCGCATCCGACGCCAACCCCCAGCTCCGCGTACACGTGCCCGAGCAGCGACACGCAGACGAGCGTCGCGCGCGGCGGCGGTCTTTCCACGCAGAGTCTGGGCTCGAGCGACGCAGTTCACTGGCCGGTCGCGCATCCGCCGAACATGGTGACGACGACGGCCTCGACGGTGGCGATCGGCGTCACGTACGACCGCGCGACGGAGACCGTATCGCACGACGCGATCCTTGCGCGCGAGCGAAGCCTCGGCGCGACGTTCGCGAGCGAGACCGATCTTCCGCACCTGGGCCTCGTCTCGCATCGGTTGATCGTTCCAACCTCGCAGCTGCTCTCGATCGAAAGCTCGCTGCGCGCGCAAGCCGGAGTCAAAGCCGTCGGCGTGTTGCAGCAACGCTACCCGCTAACCGTCACGCACGGCTATTTCCCGAACGATCCGTACTTTGACGGCTTCGCGGGTGATGACGGCGCTCCGTGGTACGAATCACCGACGGTTCCCGGACAATGGGACGATCACGTGATTCAACTGGAAGACGCCTTCGAGTACAGCCAGAGCGGCAACGGCAGCGATGGCGGCAGCGGAGCCGCTATGAACACGAATGCACTCGGCTCGCCCAGCATCAAGATTGCGCTGATCGATACCGGTCAAGACACGACGCACCCGGAACTGCACACGAAGATCGTGTATCAGAAGTGCTATGTCACCAACGCTGCCGGCACCGCGCAATCGACCTCGAACTTCACGACCGACCCGCAAGGGCACGGCACGGACACGGCCGGGATCGCAGCTGAGGATACCGGCAACGCCTTCGGCTTTACGGGCGCGGGCGGCAACGTCGTGATCTACGGCTACCGCGTCTTTCCGGAGCCGGACGATACCTGCGTCACGAATTCCCCGGACCCCCAATGCTCGGCGAGCACTGCGGACATCGAATCGGCGGTCGATAATGCCGTCGCGCAGGGTGTCAACGTGATCAGCATCAGCCTGGGCGGCGGCGGTTGCTCGGGCGGCGTCGATACCGATCCCGACGAAGGGCCGGCGATCCAAGCCGCGATCGCCGCCGGAGTCGTCGTGGTCGCAGCCGCCGGGAACGCCGGCGCTTCTACGATCGACGCGCCCGCTTGCGCGAACAACGTCATCGCCGTCGGCGCCACCGGTCTTGCCGACGGCACGCCGGTTGGGACCTCGGCGTATGACAGCACCGGAAGCGCATCGGCCCCGGTCGAGTACGTCGCCTCGTACTCGAACTACGGCTCGACTACCACGTGTCCGAGCGCGAGTCCATGCTATATGGTCGCTCCGGGAGCCGACGCGAGCAGCGACACCGATACCGACGACTTCCACTGGGTCGAGAACATCTGGACCTCGCAGCCGTTCGACTCCAAGTTTGCCGGTGAGTGCACGGACGACTATCCGAACTCGACGGGCACGACGCCGCCGGTGGACTGCCGGATCGATATCGACGGGACCTCGATGGCAACGCCGCACGTCGCGGGCGTCGCGGCGCTGATCCTTTCGATCGGCAACCCGGCGTATTCGACGCCTGCGGAGATCAGGACTCTGCTCTGCTCGACCGCGGATAATCTCGGGGCCCCGTACGGCACGCATCAAGGTTGCGGGAGGCTCAACGCCTACCGCGCGATGGCCTACGCCGTGGGTGACACCGTCAAACCGTAAGTCAAGAGCCGAAGCCGATGGCGGCGAGCACATTCTGGGTCTCGACCGCCTCGGCGAAGGTCGGCAGCGCGTTCGGCTTGCCCTCGACCGCGTCGGCGAAGTGATCGTAGAGTTCCATAAGGTAGGGCACGTTGGGCTGCACGCTGGAGTACTTTGCGTAGGGTGACGGCTTGCATTGCAGCTCTGCGCTCTCATCGGCATCGACGCTATAGAGCGTCGTCTCTGTTATGTTCTCGCCACTCTCCACTGCCGTGCGGTTCTCCGCGTGCACGGCGAGGGTGAAGGCCGATTGCGCCGTCGTCGCATCGACGGTAAGGCGTGCGACCAGGCCCTCACCGTAGTCGAGCAACGCAAAGGCGCCGTCGTCGACGTCGGAGGTGAACGCGCCCTTGGCATCGTGGCGCTGCGGATTTGCCGTGCGCAAGAAGCCCGCGACGCGCCGCGGCGGGCGCGCTGCGAGCCAGTTGGACGAATCGATGATGTGGGAGAGGAGCGCGCCCGCGACGCCGCCGCCGCGCTTGCGCTCGAACCACCAACCGCGCTCGCGCGTGCCTTGGAGACGCAGAAAGTCGGCGAGCTGCGTGATCTCGACCTGACGCAACGGCTTCAAGTGCTCGTTGAGGATCATCTCCTTGATCGCTTGGCTTCCGGGCACCCAGCGAAACTCGTGGGAGAGCGCGCAAACCGTTCCCGCGCGCTGAGATGCATCGAGCATGCGCTGCGCCTGCGCAACCGAGAGCGCGAAGGGCTTTTCGCACAGGACGTGCTTTCGGGCATCGAGTGCGGCGAGCACGTCTTCCTCGTGCGCGAACGGCGGCGACGCGACGGTTACTGCGTCGAGCCGGCAGCCGCGCACCATCTCCGCACAAGATTTGAAAGCGTGTGCGATGCCGCGCTCCTTCGCGATTCCGGCCGCCGACGACGGCGAGGCGAGCGCAACGACCTCGAAACGCGGATGCGACGTCAGCGCGGGCAGGTGGGCTTTGACGCCGAATCCGGCGCCGACGATTCCGATGCGAATGCGATCAGCCATGGGGTCCTATTACCCAGCGCTCGCCCCGCGCCTCTGCGAAACATTGCCTTCCACAGCCCGTATCTCGGCTATGCAACCGATCGACAAGGCAGCCCGCGTCGCGGGAGGGATCTATATGCTGGAGGTGGTCACCGGCCCATTCAGCCTGATCTACGTTCCCAACGCGCTCTTCGTGAGCGGGAACGCCGTTGCGACCGCCAACAACATCCTCGCACACGAGATGCTCTTCCGTCTCGGCATCGTCGGCGACTTGCTCAACGGGCTCATCGGCCTGTTCGTCGTGCTGGCGCTCTACCGCTTGTTCAAGGAAGTCGACCAGAGCCTCGCTGCGCTCATGGTGATCCTTGGGGGCCTAATGGTAACCCCGCTGTTCTTTATCAACGCGGTGAACTGGATTGCGGCACTGCTGCTCGTACGCGGCGGTGGGTTTCTCTCCGTATTCCAAAAGCCTCAGCAGGACGCGTTGGCGATGCTCTTCATTCACCTGCACTCCCAGGTAAACGTCGTCAACGAGATCTTTTGGGGACTCTGGCTCTTCCCGTTCGGCGTGCTGGTAATGAAATCGCGCTTTCTTCCGCGCCTGCTCGGCCTCTGGTTGATCGTCGGCGGCTTCGCCTATCTCGTCTTGAGCTTCACGGGGTTACTCGCGCCCCAGTATCAGGAGCGGGTCTTCCAATATTCCCAGCCCGCGATCGTCGGAGAAATCGCCATCGCATTGTGGCTGCTGTTCATCGGCGCGAGAGTGCGACCGGCCGCGGCAGCTTCGTAAGGTTCTACGGGCCGAAAGCGATGCCGTAGCCTTGCGTGAGCGTGAGGATCTTTGTCGCCGTGCTCGACGAGGTGATCGGCGCTTTGACTTCCCAAAGGGCGTTGTTGTCGTCGATCGCCCACAAGTTTTCCGGAGCCGTCGAACGCCAGGCCGAAGATGTACGTTCCGCTTACGCTGAGGTTGAACGCGGGCGTGCTCGCATTCGTGAACGGCTGCGTGTAGACGTTGAGGATGCCGTTCAGGCTCGCGTTGGCTACGAAGACACGACTGCCCGAGTCAGCGCGGCGTTTCGGCAGCGGACCGGCACACCCTATCCGGCAAGGGAGATTGCCTTTCCCAGGGTCGTAAGGCCTCGCGCAAGCTCCTCTTCGCCGATGACAAGCGGCGGCGTGATCGAGAGGACCTCGCCGCGCACGCCCGCCTGGAGCACGATGACGCCGCGCCCGAGCGCCTCTTTGACGACGCGCTGCGCGGTCGCGCCATCGTGCAGCTCGATACCCCACATCATGCCGCGCCCACGGACGTCCACGACCTCGGCTAGCCGGCGGAACGCCTCGAACTGCGGCGCGACGTCGTCGCCGAGGCGCTTCGCGCGAGCCGGCAGCCCAAGCCGCTCGAGTTCTTCAATGGTCGCGAGTCCCGCTGCGCAACCCATCGGGTTCCCGAGATAGGTCGACGTGTGCAGCGCTTCGCCGGTCGAGCGCGGCCACGCGTCCATGACAGCGGCGCGCGCGACGACGGCGCCGATCGGGAAACCGCCGCCCATCGCCTTGCCGATGCACAGGATGTCCGGCGTCACGTCGTCGTGCATCGCCGCGAACCACGCGCCGGTGCGCCCGAAGCCGGTGTAGATCTCGTCGAAGACGAGCAGAATGCGCAATTCGTCGCAGATCTCGCGCAAACCGCGCAGGTAACCGGGCGGCGGCACGATGCAGCCCGCCCGCGCTTGAATGGGCTCGACGAAAAGCGCCGCGAGATCGTTGCGCCCGGCGAGCGTCGTGCGCGCGGCGATCAGTGCTTCCTCGAGCGGCGTCGAAAGTCGCGGATATTCGAGCAGCAGTGGCCGCGGCGGAAGCACGTCGGCAAAGGGAGCGCGGAACTTCTCGATCCCGCAAAGCACGAGCGCGCCGAGCGACAGCCCGTGGTAGGCGCCCGCATAGGACGCGAACGAGGTCTTTCCGGTGGAAAGCACCGCGGTTTTCATTGCGGCTTCGACGGCTTCGGAGCCGGTGGTCGTGAGGAAGCTCTTTTCGAGGCCGCGCGGGACGACGCGCATCAATCGCTCGAGCAACCGCACGCGCACCTCGGTTGGGTGCACGTCGCCCATGCCGTGCATTAATTGCTGCGCTTGCTCCGCGACGGCGGCGGCGACGGCCGGATTGGCATGTCCGACGGCCGCGACGCCGAAGGCCGCCGTGAGGTCGGTGTGGACGTTCCCATCGACGTCGGTGATCGAGGCGCGGCTTCCGGATTCCCAAAAGACCGGGAAATCGTCGGCGAGATACGTCACGTTCTGCGACTCGCGCGCGGCCAGACGCGCACGCAGCGCGCGCGACTTCGGCCCGGGAATCTCGCTCACGGCGTCTCCGTGACGAAGCGAACGAAATCCGCGACGCGCGGGTGCCCGCCGTGCGTGTAATCCAGCGGCGGAGCTTGTAGCTCACCGAAACGAGCGATGCGGTTGGCGCCGGCCCGAACTGCGGCGGCGGCGACGTCGTCGCGTGCACCGTCGATCGCACAGGCCTCCAATGCGACGCGATGGTGCTCCACGTAGGCGATCATCTCCGCCGGCCCGTCGACCGCATGAACGGCCAGCACGCGCGGGAGGAAGCCGGGCGCGCGATCCACGCTTCCCATCTCGATCACGAAGGTTGCTTCGGCGTTCGAGTAAACCGCACCGTCGCGAAAAAGCGCGAGATCGCGGGCGCGTGCAACGCCTGCAGCCCTGGCCGGCGTGCGCGGCCCGAGCGGGAACTGCCGCTCCGCCCGCTCGACGGCCGCCGCGAGCATCGGCGCGAAGGCGTCGGGAGGGATGGCGCCGCCGCGTTCGACGAAGAGCGCGTGCAGATTGAGGCAGCCTTCGCCGTCATAGAGCACGAGGTCGCGCGCCGCGCCGTCGGCGACGTCGCGGACCGTTTCGTCGCCGAGCGCTTCCCGCACGACGTAGCCGATCGAGGCCTTCGGCCCATATGGGATGAAACGCGCGCAGACCGCGAGTTGCGCGCGAATCGCTTGCAGTGCGTCGTCGCCGCCGAAGGCGGCAACGGCATCGTACGTTCCGAGATCGTGTTCTGCGGCCGCTCCGTTCCACGCCCGTGCGTGCGCTGCCGCGGCGAAGGCATCGAGCTGCTCGCTCAGCGTCTCGAAGAAGGCGGAGACGAGCGCGTCCTCGCGGTCTTTGACCACGACGTCGCATCGCGCGCAGAGCGCGAAGATCGCGGGAATAATTGCGACGCCGATCGTGGTGCGGCTGGAGATGATGGCGACGCGGCCGATTGGTTCCGTGCGACGGCCGCCGAACTCTCGCGCGATCGTCGATTCCAATGCGTCCGCGGTGACCGGCTCGAAGAGACGGTCGAGCGCGTACTCGACGACGGGAGTGCTGTAGCCGGTGCGCGCCGCGATTCGCTCGATCGCGCGATCGCGCGGGCGAAAGCCGGGATCGCGCCAGTGTAGCGCGGCATCGGCGACGCCGGTCACGATGCGCCGGGGGGGCGTCGCGTGCAACGTCGTGGGCATTCGATCAGCGCGCGAGAAGGCTCTCGGCGTCGAGGGAGCAGCCGCGTAACTCGGCGCCTTCTTCGCGTCCGACCAGCATGATGCCGTTCCCGACGCGCGCGCCGAGATCTTCGGTTTGCACCGCGACGCACGAGAAGAGGTTTGCGAGATCGACGTGAACGAGCGCGCCGACCATGCCGGCCGGCAGCGTTGCTCCATCGGCTCCAACGGCTCTCCCACGCAGCCACGGCGGTCCGCTCTTGATGCGAGAGGGCGCGTCGTAGTATTGCGAGGTGAGTTCGGTCATTCCGTATTCGTTGACGATCGCGTTTTCGGCGATACCGAAGCAGGCACACGTTCGGGCATAAAGTTCCTCGCGCGAAACGACGCGCGTGCGGCCCTTGAAGCCGCCGGTTTCCATGATGCGCGACCCCAGCGGAAGGCGGAAGCGCAGAGCGCGAGCGCCGGCAGCATCGAGCACGGAGAGCAGCGTAAAGGCGGTTGTCGCGATGCAGACCGGCACGCAGGCGGCGACGGCGGCTCGCAGATCATCGAAGAAGGCGTCGAGCAGCAGTTGGTCACGGCGCAGGTACCAACGCGTCTCGCCATCGCCGCGCTCCCGCGAAACCCGCGCCATCATGTAGCCGAGCGAGGAGGTTGGCCGCTCGGACGGATTCGGCACGAGGTTCAGGTAGCGTAGGCGTGCTCCGTCGCGATCCTTCGACAGGCTCAGGACGAAGCGATCGAACCCGGCAAGCAGCGCCGCGTCATACAAGGAAGAGCGCTCGAGGTAATGGCGGCCGCCCCGACGTTGCGTCGTGCCGCTCGTCTCGAAGATCAGCGCGGCGCGTGCCGGATCGAACGTTGCGAGCGTCGCCTCCTTGAACGCCGCGGCGGGCACCGGCGGGATCCCTTCCCAGGATGCAGGCATCTGCTCCGGGGTCACGCCGAGCGCCGCGCAATAGCGCGCGTACGGCGCGTTGTTGTGCAGCTGGTATGCGAAGATCCGCAGCGCCAAGTCGTTGAAGGCTTCCTCGCTCAACTCGTCGCCGCTCTCGCGCCACGCGGAGATGACCCGGAGAACCTCCGCTTCGAGATCAGGCATAGGGAGCGCGGCGCGACGTGACCAGGCCGCTGTTCAGGCCGCTGGTAGCGAGGCCACCGTGGAAACGCGCGTATTCCACCTTCAGGCAGCGATCGACCACGACGTCGAGGCCCGATTCGTCGGCGAGACGGACGGCTTCGTCGTTGATGACGCCGTATTGGAACCAGATCGCTTTGGCGCCCGCAGCGACCGCTTCGCGCGTTATCTCGACGACCTCGCTCGGCTTGCGAAAAACGTCGACGATGTCGGGAGCGCCGCATTGTGCCGCGTAGGCCGCGAGCGTTGGGTACGCGCGAATGCCGTCAATTGCTTCGATGGTCGGATTGATCGGCGTCACGTTGAAGTGCGTCTGCATGCGCAGGTAGGAGAAGACCGTGTACGATGGGCGCAATGCATTGTTCGAGGCGCCGACCATGGCAATGGAGCGGCTGCGTTCGATCAGCGCCCGCCGCTCCGAAGGCGTCTTCAAGATCACGACCCGTCATCCCGAGCCCTTCGACTGCGCGCTTCGCGCGCGCTCAGGGCAGGCGAAGTCGAGGGACCGACTGCAATCTTCAGAGCGCGGTCCAAATCCCAAATCAGATCGTCCACGTCTTCGAGGCCAACCGAGAGGCGAATCGACTCCGGCGCCACCCCGGCTTTTCGAAGTTCCTCGTCCGAGAGCTGCGAGTGCGTGGTCGAAGCCGGATGGATCACGAGGCTCTTCGTGTCCCCGACGTTCGCGAGATGGCTCCAGAGTTCGAGCGCGTCGATGAAGCGCCGCCCCGCCTCACGCCCGCCGTGAACGCCGAAGGTGAAGATCGCGCCCACGCCCTTGGGAAGGTAGCGTTGCGCGAGCGCGTGCTGCGGATGCTCCGCAAAACCGGGATAGCTGACCCAAGCGACCTCGGGACGATCGCGGAGAAACTCGGCAACGACGCGCGCGTTGCGCACGTGCGCCTGCATGCGGATCGCCAGCGTTTCGAGTCCGAGCAGAAGAAGCCACGCATCCATCGGCGAGAGTTGGGCGCCGACGTCGCGCAGCACCTCCGCGCGTGCCCGCATGAGGAACGCGTACTCACCGAACGTCTCGGTGAAGATCTTTTGATGGTAACCGGGGCTCGGCTCGGAGAGGAGCGGAAACCTTCCGTTGCTCCATGGGAAGCGCCCAGACTCGACCAAGACGCCGCCGATGGTCGTGCCGTGTCCGCTGATGAACTTCGTCGCCGAGTGCAGCACGATATCGGCGCCCGCCTCGATCGGCCGGCAGAGATACGGCGAAGCGAACGTGTTGTCGACGACGAGCGGGATGCCGTGCGCGTGCGCCAGCTCGGCGAGCGCGGTCAAGTCCGCGACGGTTCCACCCGGATTGCCGATCGTCTCCGCGAAGAGCAGCTTCGTGTTCGGCCGAATCGATCCGGCGAGCGCGTCGAGATCGTCGACGGGCGCGAACGTCGTCTCGATTCCCATGCGCTTGACCGTGACCGTGAGCTGCGTCACCGTCCCGCCGTAGATGTTCTGCGAGCAGACGAGATGATCGCCGGCCTGCGCGAGTGCGAGAATCGTGCAGAGCTGGGCGGCAAGGCCGCTGGAGAATGCGATCGCGCCGAGCCCGCCTTCGAGGCTGGCCATGCGCTCCTCGAACGCGGCGACGGTTGGGTTGCTGATCCGGCTGTAGATGTGGCCGTAGCTGCGCAGTTGGAACAACTCGGCGGCCTGCTCCGTCGAGCCGAAGACGTACGCTGCCGTCTGATAGATCGGCGCAGCACGCGAGCCGGTCACCGGATCGGGCGGGGTTCCCGCATGAATCGCGCGCGTCGCGAAGCCGAAGGTTCGATCGTGCATGGCGAAGCCTTCGCCGGAGGAGGCTAGAAAGCCGCGGCCGCTATTTCGGCGGCGGTGAGGGCATTGGGTTGCCGAGGCCGCCCGGCTGCTCGTTGATGTTGTCGAAGAAGTTCTCTTTGGGGCGATAATCCGCGGAGAACGGGACCTGCTCGTGAGCGGTCGTCATCATGCCGATCATGTCGGTCGTGCCGTCGAGCTGCCCTTCGAAGATGATCGTCGAGCCGTCGTTTTCGCTCACGACGATTCGGACGCTGCTGCCGTCCACGGTTCCGACGGCCGGGTACGGTTTGTTGTTCGAATCGAGGTAGGTGCCGATCAGCGCATTCTGCTGCTGCTGCAGCTTGAGATGCGTGTACGTCGTGTTGGCGCCGCGTTGGATCGCCAGTTCCCAGACGCCCTCGATGCCGACGCGCGGCGGCGCGGGCGGCGTGGGCGACGCGTAGGCTCCGCCGCGCCGGCCCGAGGAGGGAAAGAGGCTTTGCACGCCCGGGATCTCGGTCGGCGTTGCGGTCGGCGCGGGCACGGGCGTCCCGGCGTTCAGCGGAGGCGGAGTCGGCGGCGGGGTCGCGCCCGGAACGGGCGTTGCAAATTTTCCGGGGCCGAGAACGGCGACGAGCAGGCTCGCCGCCGCGAATGGAATCGTCAGGCGCTTCACTAGGAGAAGGATTGGGCGCCCGCGGCCTTCGGCCCTGGCTCTGGGCCGCGATGTGGAGGGGGAGTTTGCTCCGGTAGGCGACGTGGCTCCACCGGAATGAAGCGGCGCATGCCGCTCGTTGGGTTTGCGGCTTCGACGATGCGCCCGACGTCCGCGACCAGCGTCGCGATCACCGCGGACCCCGGCGGGCAACTCAGATCCGGCGATGTCCAGCGATGCCACGTGACGTTGAGGCGCGTACCAAACGAAACGCTCTTCATGCACGGCCGCCCGATCGCATCCGTATCCCGTGCGGCGGCAATGTCGGTAAAAAAGCGCTCTGTGACGTCGCTTGAAACGGAAAAGGCGCGCGTGGCTCCCTCGGCTTCCATTCCGCGTGCTTCCTCCGTGACGGTGCCGCGGCCATCGGATCGAATGGCAATCGACCAGCCCACGGTATTCGTCGAGCCGCTGTTGATTATCGTAGCTCCGTCGAGTCCCTGCTTCCCTTGTACGGCAGCGGAAGAGAGCGCCAGGAGTGCCACGACGATCGTTGCGGATAGGCTTTTCATGAGGTCGTCGACGTTCGCGCCACGACCGGCGGCTCATTTTGCCTAGGAGGAGATGCTCCCGGGACCGGAGCAAGCCTGGGGCAGCCGTTATCCCGGATCTCGGAAGCGGTGCGTTTTTGCAAAGGAGCTAGCGTGAAGCATTTGTATGTGGGCTTCGGCGTGCTGATCGTGGCCGCCGGGCTCGCCGCATGTGGAGGCAGCGGAGGAGGATCGGGATCAGGATCGGGAGGCTCTCTGCCCCCACCCCCACCGACTCCGATCAGCGCGACTTACAGTGGAACCGAAACGATCGCCAACGTTTACAATAGCTATCCGTGTGGTGCGCCGTGCGGCGATCCGAATGTGACGCCGTATCCGAACAACACCGTCACCTACACCCTGAGCGACAGCGTTTCGAGCACGCCTGGCAGCGGGAACGTCACGAGCAACGAGTCGGTCAAGGAACCGAATGAAGAACTCGACTCGAGATTGTTGGTCTCCGTTACGCCGTCGCCCAATGGCGCCGTGACGAACGTAACGCTGACCAGCAGCAACTACTCCGATTCGGACGGCTATTCGCAGCAGATTACGTATCCGTCCGGGGCAGGCTTCATCGTCGACCAAAATCCCGAGAACAACGCCGCCCATTGGACGAACGTCGCGACGCGCACGACGGCTGAGTTGTACTCGGACGGGACGAAGGACAATCGCTCGACGAACAGTGACGGTTCGTACACGGAAACCGAAGTCGATAGCGGTATCGGAAGCAACGACACCGCAACCGTGAACTCCGATGGTTCCGGCTCTTGGGTCGCCGCGCCGGGGAGTTACGGATTCCTCGGGGGATTCTTCACGAGCTTCACGTGGACCGCGCCCTCGGGCGGCAGCATCAACTTCACGGCTACCGAGTACAACAGCAACACCGAAACGCTGAGCGTAGCGCAATGGTACGCGACGAGCCCGATTCTCGCGTCGAGCAGCTCGACGATCACGACCGGCGTTACCTTCCCGGGAGCGTGCAACGTACCGGCGGCTTACGGAACGACCGGCAACGACGTTCATACGTCTGCCACCGATCTCGACACGCTCTTCGGGTTCTACGAGACCACGACCACGGACGCGTACACCACGTCGACTGACGGCGCGGTTTGCGTGCGGAGCGTCGACGTGCTCGATACGTACTACGACTGGAACGACGATGAGTATTATTATCTCTTCGCGAGCAGTACGCCGCTGATCGCGACGACTACGACGACGACCTTGACGCTGGAAAGCGGCGGAGGCGTAGGCATTACGTCGACCGGGCGGAGCACTCAAACTGCCTTGCAGACCTCATCCGGCAATGCGGCTGCGCTTGCAAACGCCGGCGTGGTCGCGCAAGCCCTCGTGCGCGGCGAGGCCACCCGTCTGCGAGCGGCTGCGCAAAGACGCGTGCTGTCGATCATGGCAGCGCGCGCGAATGGAGCGAGACTATGAAAAATAGCACGGTCATACGGGCGCTCGCCCTGGCAGGCGCTGCGGCGCTGCTCTCCGCCTGTCACGGCGGAAGCAGCGGAGGCGGCGTGATGCCCAATGGGGCATCGGGGAGCAACGCGGTTCAACCCTATACCGGCCCGGCGAGCCTCACGTTCGCTTGGGGCTCGGGAACGTTGCAACAAAACGCCACCTATCTCGGCCCGGTCACGATAACGGGGAAGATCTCGCTCAACCTGGAGTTGACGCTCCGTAACGAGCAGGGCCTCCTGTCGTACGCGCAGTCGTCGGGCAATCCGACTTCGGCGAACTATCGGCATTGGTTGACGCCGCAGGAGATTGGAAGCATGTTCGGCGCGTCCAACTCTGCGGTGTGGACGGCGGAGAAATACTTCATGAGCTACCATCTCGGTGTCGGAACCTGGCCGCAGCATCTGATGATGGTCGTGACCGGTACGCAGGCGAACATCGAAGCGGCGTTCGGGACGAAGCTCGGCAATTGGCAGATCCAGACGCCGGCGGGGCCGATCAAGGTCTACGGGCCGCAGCCGGGCGCTGCGCCGCATTTCGCCTCCGTGCTACCCGTGGCGTCCGTCATGAATCTCGTCGGATTGCGCGCACAGCACAGCTACCTCGAGCGTCCGTCCGACACGACCACGGCGGGTTATCCTGCGCCGGTCATTCGTAACGGCTTCGATTACATCGGCATGATCAATGCCGGCTACAACGGCACGGGCATCAACGAAGGGATCGTCGGTACCGGGCCGATCTCCTCTGCCGACGTTCCCGCATACTCCGCTCTTTCGGGCGGTGCGGCCGTGGCGACCGTCGTGCAGAAGGACGTCGTCGCCCAGCCGGTCGACTACAATGGAGCACCGTACAACGATCCCGATCCGAACGGCTTGGCGACGCCCCCGCCCACGACGGGATACTGCGGGGCTCAGATCTACGGCCCGGGCGTTACGACGGCGAGTTGCAACGAGGAAGACGGCGAAGCGCAGCTCGATACCGAGCAGCAAGCCGGCATGGCGCCGGGCGCAACCGTCGACTTCTATCTCGCCTACAACAACCAGGACTGCGGCGCGGCGTACTATAACTGCGGTGCCGGCTTTACCGGCGTCGAGGGCATCTATCTCGTCGACGACGAGATCCAACAAGCAATCGCCGACAACGTCGTCGACGTGCTCTCCCTCAGCTACGGCGAGGGCGAGCCCGATGCGGAGGCGGCCGGCTACTTCAACGGCTCGGGCGTCGGTCCGGGTCCGACCGAGTTCGCGGCGCTCGCAACCGAAGGCGTTTCCGTCTTCGTTTCCTCGGGTGATAACGGCGCATACCAATGCGACAGCGCCGGCTATCCCGCGACGACGCAGTGCGCGTCGTACCCGGCGACGGATCCGTCCGTCATCGCGGTCGGCGGGGTCAACGCCTCCTTCACGAACTCCGGCCAGATCCAACCGTCGACGCAGATCACGGCGTGGGCGGAGAACACGACCTACGGTGGCGACGGCTACTTCGACAACTCCGCCGGTTCGGGCGGCGGGCCGTCGCAGTACTTCGCGGTCTCGAGCGTTCCATGGGAAGAGATCGTCGGCAACACGATGCGGGATACGCCCGACATCTCGCTGCTCGCCGACCCGCGCACCGGGCCATTGCTGGTGGAGAACGCAGCATTTGCTCCGGGAGAGTACGGCGCTTCCGGCGGAACCTCGGCCTCGGCGCCTGAGTCTGCTGCGATGTTCGCGGACTTCCTGTCCGCGTGCATCACGAACACGACCTGCAAAGGATCCGGCGCGCACGGCTATCGTTGGGGAATCGGTGCTGCCAGGGCATTCTACACGATCGCGCACGGCGAAACGGGATACGGCACCCAGGCCGGTTGCGCGGGCGGCGCCGGTGGTGCGTTCTACGACGTCTGTGCCGGCTCGAACGGGACGAACAGCGGGGGAACCATCTACCCGGGCTACGCGGCCGGGCCCGGTTACGACGAGGTGACCGGGGTCGGCGTGCCGTTCGGCGGGTACCTCATCGACGCGATGATGTCGTACTGCGGCTGCGGCACGTTCAGCGTTCACTAGAGGAACGAAGAGGAGGGCTCGCCGGCGACGGCGGGCCCCCTTGCCCCCGCTGCTATAATCGAGGGGCTGTGAAAGAGAAGATCCACCCCGCACTGGTATCCCGAGGCGCGCGTCCACTGCGCATGCGGCAAGCACGTTTACGACCGGCTCGACGATGAAGGAGATCGCGGTCGAGATCTGTTCCGCGTGCCACCCGCTTTTCACCGGTCAGCAGAAGCTCGTCGACACGGCCGGCCGCGTCGACAAGTTCAACCAGCGTGCCGCTGCCGCCAAGCGCAAGCAAGAAGAGGCGCGCCGCTCGCCAAGGCGCGCGAGGCGAAGAAGACCGACAGCGCAAGCGGCTAGGCAGCTCGACATGGATGAGCGCGCGCTCGAACGCCTCGAAGCGATGGCCGGCGCTTCGACGAGATCGAGGCGGAGCTGGCCAACCCGGCGGAGCCTTCGATCAAGCGCGCTACACCGCGCTCGTGAAAGAGCGCGCCGCGGCTCGAGGAGCCGGTCGAGGCGTATCGGGCCTATCGCAACACTGCTCGACGCAGATCGACGGCAACGAACCTTGCTGATCGCTGCGTGCGCGATGCCGAACTGCGCGAGCTCGCCGAGGAAGAAGCGCAAGACGCTGCGAGCGCGGCGGGAAGCCCTCGAACGCGCCCTGGCGGAGCTCCTGATACCGAAAGATCCCAACGACGAAAAAGACGTCTTCGTCGAAATTCGTGCGGGCGCGGGCGGCGACGAAGCGGCGATCTTCGCGGGCGATCTCGCGCGCATGTACATGCGCTTCGCAGAATCGAAGCGCATGAAGGTCGAGCTCGTCTCGGAGAGCCGAAGCGAGGCCGGCGGCTACAAGGAGATCGTCTTATGCGATCAAGGGCGAACACCCGTATCGTTGGTTCAAACACGAGTCAGGCGTGCATCGCGTGCAGCGCGTTCCCGCGACCGAAGCGCAGGGCCGCATCCACACCTCTACCGCAACGGTCGCCGTGTTTGCCCGAGGTCGACGAAGACGTGGAGATCGAGATCAAGCCGTCAGACCTGCAGAGTCGACACGTATCAAGGCGTCCGGCGCGGGCGGCCAATACGTCAACAAGACGGAGTCGGCGATTCGCATCACGCACGTTCCGACCGGCATCGTCGTCGCCTCGCAGCAGGAGCGTTCGCAGCAGCAGAACCGCGAGACGGCGATGCAGATGCTGCGCGCGATGATCTACGAGCGCAGGCAACGCGAGCAAGAGGAGGCGATGGGGACGCTGCGCCGTAGCCAGGTCGGCACCGGCGACCGCTCCGAGAAGATTCGCACCTACAACTTTCCGCAGGATCGCGTCACCGACCACCGCATCAACCGCAACTACGGAAACATCCGCGGCGATCATCGACGGCGACATCGGTCGGATCGTCGAGGATCTCTTGCGCGACGAACGCGCGCGCCTATTGGCCGGCTCGGCAGTGTGAGAAACCTTGTCATCCCGAGCCCTTCGACTGGAGCAGCGCTGCGCGTTGCTCCGCTCAGGACAGGCTCAGTCGAGGGACCGAATCGCAATCTCATTCTTGCGCACGTGCTGGGCAAAGATCGCGCGTGGCTCGTCGCGCACGACGTGGACGCTCACGCAGGAGCAGCGGCATGCGAGTCGAGGCGCTGCTCGCGCGGTGCGCGGCGGGGGAACCCGTCGCGTACTTGATCGGTGAGGCGTGGTTCTACGGGCGCCCCTTCGAGGTGAGCCCTGCGGTGCTGATCCCGCGCCCCGAGACCGAGCACCTCATCGACGAGGCGCTGCAACACTTGCGCCGTTACGCGAATCCCACGGTGCTCGACGTGGGCACCGGCAGCGGCGCGATCGCGTGCACGATCGCGGCCGAGCTGTCGAACGCGACGGTGCACGCGACCGAGCGCAGCCCTCAAGCGTACGAAGTCGCGCTCCGCAACGCCGACGCGCTTGACTTGCGTCCTTGTCATCCCGAGCGCAGCGAGCGAAGCTCGCGGAGTCGAGGGAGCGGGGAAGGGCGGCGCCTGCGCCTCGAACTCGCCGACCTCTTACCGGCGGACGAAACGCTGTGCTTCGATTGCGTCGTCGCAAATCTGCCCTACATTCCTACCGCGCAGATTCCGGCGGCGCCCGATCCGGTCTCCTTCGAACCGCGCGAAGCCCTCGACGGCGGACCCGATGGGCTGCGTGAATATCGCCGATTGCTGAAGATGCTGCCGCCGCGCTTGAGCCTCGGCGGGCTGGTGCTGCTCGAAGCCGCACCGCCGACGATCGAGGCGCTCGCGGAGCTGGCAGCGAAGGCGTTCGCGCTTGCAGATATCTCCATCGGCAACGACTACGCAGGCCTGCCGCGCTACGTCCGCGTCGAGAAGGCAAACGAGGCCGGCGCGGTGAACTAAGTCGTCCCGAGATGGCGAAGTATATTTTCTTCACCGGGGGCGTGGTGAGTTCGCTCGGCAAGGGCATCACGGCGGCCTCGCTCGGACGGCTTGCTCAAAGCTCGCGGCATCAGCGTCTCGATCCAAAAACTCGATCCGTACATCAACGTCGACGCCGGCACGATGAATCCGTACCAGCACGGCGAGGTCTTCGTGACCGAAGACGGCGCCGAAACCGACCTCGATCTCGGCCACTACGAGCGCTTCATCGACGAAAACCTGCAGCGCGCGAACAACGTCACGACCGGCCAGATCTACAAGTCCGTCATCGAGAAGGAACGGCGCGGCGAATATCTTGGGCGCGACCGTGCAGGTCATTCCGCATATCACCAACGAGATCAAGGCGCACATCAAGCGCGTCGCCGAGGCGAGCCACGCCGACGTCTGCATCGTCGAAGTCGGCGGAACCGTCGGCGACATCGAGTCGCTGCCGTTCCTCGAAGCGATTCGCCAGATGCGCTACGACGTCGGCGACGAGAACGTGATGTACGTGCACCTCACGCTCGTGCCGCATCTCGGCGCCGCCGACGAGCTGAAGACGAAGCCGACGCAGCACTCGGTGCGCGAGCTGCGCGGCATCGGCATCTCGCCCGACGCGATCGTCTGCCGCACGCAGATCGGCACTGCCGATGCCGATCGAGCTGAAGGAGAAGATCGCGCTCTTCTGCGACGTCGCCGCCGAGCGCGGTCGTACAGAACGGCGACGCCGCGACGATCTACCAGGTGCCGCTCAACCTCGAGGCCGAAGGTCTGGCCGAGGCAGCGGTGCGCAAGCTGAACCTGCCGACCGCAGCGCCCCGCAGCTCGACGAGTGGGCGGCGATCGTCGAACGCGTCGCTGCATCCGCAGCGCCGCGTGACGCATCGCGCTCGTCGGCAAGTACGTCGAGCTCAAAGACGCCTACATCTCGATCAACGAGGCGCTCTATCACGCCGGCATCTTCCACGATGCGGCGGTCGAGATCGAGCGCATCGACTCGGAGCTGGTCGAAGAACGAAGGCGTCGAGCGTGCTGCGGGGCGCGCACGGCGATTCTGGTCGCGCCGGGCTTCGGCGCGCGCGGCGTCAAGGGCAAGCTGCGCGCGATTCAGCACGCGCGCGAGCAGCAAGATTCCGTTCCTGGGCATCTGCTACGGCATGCAGCTCGCCTGCGTCGAGTTTGCGCGCAACGTCTGCGAGCTTGCCCGACGCGATGACGAGCGAAGTCGACGAGACGACGCCCGATCCGGTGATCGACTTCATGCCCGAGCAGCGCAACCTCGAGATCTACGGCGGCACGATGCGCCTCGGCGCGTACGCCTGCACGCTCGATGCCGGGTACGCCTCGCCGCGCGCGCGTACGGCGAGCTCGAGATCAGCGAGCGTCATCGCCACCGCTACGAGTTCAACAACCGCTATCGGCCGATCTTCGAAGAGCACGGCATGCGCTTCACGGGCCATCACACGGTCGGCAAGACGCGGCTCGTCGAGGTCGATCGAGCTTGCCGCATCGACATGCATCCGTGGTTCGTCGGCACGCAGGCGCATCCGGAGTTCAAGTCGCGGCCGAACCGGCCCGTCGCCGCTCTATCGCGACTTCATCGGTGCGGCGCTCGCGCACGAGGAATCGCGATCGACGGCCGCGCCGGCGTTGCTCGAGGCGACGTCCTGGACGCCAAGCGTACATCACCGCCGTCGTCCTCACCCGCGACGAAGAGCGCAATCTGCCGCGCGCCCTGACGAGCCTTCCGCGCGGCATGACGATCCTCGTGCTCGATGCGTGTTCGCGCGATCACACGGTGCAGTTCGCGCGCGGCGCCGGCGCGCGCGTCGATCGAGCGGCGAGTGGACCGATTTCGTCGACGCGCGCCGCTTCGCGCTCGCGCAGGTCGAGACGCCGTGGACGCTGATGATCGACGCCGACGAAGCGCTCGACGACGTACTGCGCGAGGCGATCCTCGACGGCTCCCGACGACGTCGACGGCTACCGCGTCCGGCGCACGACGTACTTCTGCGGCAAGCCGATGCGCATGTGGCGCAGACGAACCGCTGGTGCGGCTGTTTCGCACCGATCGCGCGCACGCTCGAAGCGCGCACCCGCGGCGGGCGGCGCCGCCGCCGCTGCACGAAGCGCTGGCGTTGCGACGGGCCGCGTCGGCGAGCTGCCGGCACGCTGCTGCACTACTCGTATCCGGACGTCGGCATCGTATCGGGCGAAGTACGACGCGCTACACGGCGATCTGAGGCGGCAGGCCATGACGGCCCGACGCTGCGGGCGGTCGCGCTGCGTGGCTGCGCAATGCGTGCCGCGCTTCGCGTGGCTGCTGCTCGTGCGCGGCGCCCTGTTGGATGGTCCGCGCGGCTGGTACGTCGGCTATCGGTCGGCGCGCTATCCGGTCGTTGCGGCGCGAAAAGCGCTGCTGGCGATCGAGTGCAGCGCGCATCGGTCTCGATGCGCGGTTGACGCGACAGATGTCGGTCGGGATGAAGACGTACGCGCGCGAACTGGTCGACGCGCCTGCCGCGGGTCGCGCCGGAGTACGAGTACGTGCTCTTTCTCGCGAGGCGGGAACTTCGGTTGGAGCGAGCAGGTCGCGCTGCCGCTGGCGATGCGGCGCGCTCAGCGTCGACGTCGTGCATTTTCTCTCGCTGTACGTACCGCTGATCGTGCCCGGCGCGCTTCGTCGTGACGATTCACGACCTCATCCACCTGCGCTTTCCGCAATATTTCAAAGCGAAGGTCGGGCCATATTACGGACGCGTCGTGCGCATGCGTGCGCGCGGGCGCGCGCGCGTGATCACCGACGACGAACGCACGAGAGAGGATTTCGACGCTTTCTCGGCGTCGATCCGAAGAAGGTTCGTCGTGATTCCGCTCGGCGTCGACGAGCGCTTCTCTTATCATCCCGAGCGAAGCGAGGAGAGTCGAAGAGCCGTCGAGCGCCCATACCTGCTGTACGTCGGGAATCACCGCCGGCACAAGAGCCTCTCAACACTGATCGCGGCTTGGGAAGCACTCCCGGAGCGTTGCGACGTAGATTTGCTCCTTACCGGCCCCGACGATTTCGAGGGAGCACTGCAGCGCGTATCCGACGGACGCCGCCGTGCCCAGGCGCTCGGCGACGTTTCGAACGACCGCCTCGCCGCACTGTACCGCGATGCGCGTGCGCTCGTGCACCCGGCGCTGCGCGAAGGCTTCGGACTCCCCCTCTTGGAGGCAATGGCGTCGGGGACGCCGGTTGTTGTCTGCGCCGACGCCGTTCCGCGAGTGCTGGAACCGGCGGCGCTCTCTTTCCCCGCGGGCGACGCTCGCGTGCTGACCGAGCGCCTCATCCAGGTGCTGGAAGACGAGGGTCTGCGCGCCCGGCTCGTCAATGAGGGGCGGATGCTCGCACGGCAGCTGACCTGGGACCGGTGCGCGCGCGCAACTGCGGACGTCTATCGCGAGGTGACGTCATGAGCGTGCGACGCGTTCTTCCCGCGCTCGCGGCGCTGCTTTCGCTCTGCTTGGGTGTGTCGGCAGCGGCGGGAACCCGCGAGGAACCCGCGATCGCCATCGTGATCAACGGCGAGACGCTGCCGCTCGAGCCGCGTCCGTTGCTCGACCACGGCATCCTCTTCGTTCCGGTACGCCGAACGATCGAAGCGCTCGGCTTGGATTTCGAGCAGCAAGGTTCGCGCATGATCACGCACGTCGGTGCGAAGACCGTCGTGCTGGAGATCGACAGCCGCATTGCGCTGATCGACGACGCGAGGGTCGAGTTGGATGCGCCGGCGGTCCGCTGGCACGACGTCTTGTACGCGCCGTTGCGATTTTTCACCGACGTGCTCGGAGCGCAGGCGAGCTTCGATCCCCGCGCACACGTCGTGACGATCGTTGCGAACTCGTCGGGCGCTCGGGAGCCGGCGATTTCGCGCTCGGAGATCGCACGATGCGCGTCGGCACGGTCACGGCGGTCGACGTCATCTCCGATCCCCCGACGGTCACGCTGGGGTTCAACGGGACGGTGCAAACGATTCCGATCGCGCCCAACGCGCTCATCACCATTCGTGACGTCGCCGTGAACGTAGACGTCCCCGGCGAGTTGACCGACCTCCGGCCCGGGGACTACGCGGAGATCATCGCTCTCAAGAACGGTTCCGTGCTCTCGGTCGTGGACGAGTACGGTTCGCGCTACGGAACCATTGCGGCAATCGACGGCAGCGAACTCGTGCTGGAGGACGGGCAGGTGATCGTCCCGGACCGGGATACCGAGATCGGGTTGAATGGGAAAGCCGCGACGTTCGGCGACCTGCTCGTCGGGGACCGCGCGACGATTCGCTACAACGTCGAGACGAACGAGGTGCGGGAGATCATCGCCGAGCGTGCGGAGGCGCAGAGCAGCGCGCAAAGCGGAACGGCGAGCATCGAGTCGATCTCGATCGACGCGACCGGTCCGATGCGAGCCGGACAGACGTTGACGGTCACGCTGCGAGGCAGCCCGGGTGGTTCCGCGACCTTCGACATCGGGTCCTACGTTGCAAACATCGCGATGGACGAGCGATCTGCCGGCATCTACGTCGGGAGCTACGCGATCGCGCGTACGGCGAACTTCGTCGACACGCCGATCGTGGCGCACTTGGAGATGCACGACGGGAGCATGGTCGAAGCGCAAGCGCTGCAGACGCTCTCGGCGTCGAGCACGCCGCCGGGCGTTCTCTCGATCGGCCCATCCGACGGTGCGCGCGTCGACGCGAACGCCCCCGCGATCTACGCCACCTTCGGCTCGGTCGCCGTGCCGGTTAATCCGTCGAGCATCCGCCTCGAAGTCGACGGGCGAGACGTGACGTCGGAATGCCTGCGGACGCCGCAGTTCATTCAGTATCTTCCCCAGACGAGCTACAGCGGCGTCGTGCAGGTCACGGTCCGCGTCGCCGATCTCGCCGGCAACGCGACGACGAAATCATGGGCTTTCACGATTCGCAGGTGATGCATGGATTGCGTGTTCTGTAAGATCGGCGCGGGAGAGATCCCCGCAAAGGAAGTCTATCGAGATGACGAGATGATCGCGATCGACGACGCGAACCCGCACGCGCCGACACATCTGCTCGTCATGCCGGTTGCGCATTATGCCGATGTTGTCGGGCTGTACGATGCGCAGGCCGGGGCGCTGGCTTCGCGCCTTCTCGCGCTTGCGGCAAAGCTCGGCTGCGAAAACGGTGCGAGCGGCTTCCGTTTGGTGGTCAATACCGGAGAGGAGGGCGGGCAGACCGTCGATCACGTGCACGTGCACGTGTTGGCCGGCCGCCCGATGGCGTGGCCCCCGGGCTGATTCGCACAGCAGCGGCTCGTTTGACGGGCCTGGGAGCCTATGGTAGAGTACGCAGGGCCCTCGCGTCCGAGGGCCATTGTAAGAACATGCGCCGTTCGAAGGGCCGCGCCGAAAGGGGGGTTACGATTGGAAGTTCGCATCGCTCCGGGCGAATCGATCGAGAGCGCGCTGCGCCGCTTCAAGAAGGCCACCCAGAAGGCGGGCATCCTCGCCGAGGCGCGCAAGCACGAGCACTACGAAAAGCCCAGCGTTCGCCGCAAGAAGAAGTCCGCTGCGGCTCGCAAGCGCCGTAGTCTAGACTCTCATGGGTAGTTCTTAAAGATCGCATCGCCTCCGATCTTAAAGAGGCGATGAGGGCGCGCGACCAACTGCGCCTCGACACGCTGCGTTCGGCGCTCTCCGGCTTCACGTACAAGCGTACCGAAGCGCGGCGCGAGCTCTCCGACGCCGACGAGCTCGACGTGCGTCCGGCGGCTGGTGAAGCAGCGCGCCGATTCGCTCGCGCGAGTTCGAAAAGGCCGGACGCACCGATCTCGCCGAAAAAGAGCGCGCCGAGCGCGAGATCCTGCTCGACCTATCTGCCGCAGCAGAAGTCGGCCGAAGAGATCCGCGAGATCGTCGCCAGAGCGCCTCGCGGCGCTTCCGGCCGATGGGCGCAACCAGGGCGCCGTCATGAAGGTCGGTCATGCCGCAGCTGCGCGGTCTCGCCGACGGCAACCTCGTCCGCCAGATCGTCACCGAAGAGCTCGCCTAAGCAAGTAACCTTGCAGCACTTCGGCGCAGGGTAGCTAGCGGCATGAGGGATTGCGGCTGCGGGCTTGGTTCTGTGGCGGTGTCTGCGTGCTCTGCGGCTTGTCGGCGATGTCGCCGGCTCCCGCGTCGGCGGGCCGGTCGTCGTCGTGCCGATCACAGGGCACCGTCGACGACGGCATGGCGCACCTCGTCGAGCGCTCCGTCGAGCGAGGCCAATGCACGAGCACGCCGCGCGATCGTGCTCGACGTCAATAGCCCGGGCGGTCTCGTCGACGCCGGCATTTCGAATTCGCGATGCGCTCTTTTCGGCGCAAGATGCCGGTGATCGCGTACGTCGGCGAGCGCGCCTATTCGGCGGCGGCGCTGATCACGCTCTCGCGCAAGCCAGATCGTCATGGCGCCCGGCGCCTCGATCGGCGCGGCCGAGCCGATCCCGAACACCGGCGAAGAACGATCTCCGCGCTGCGCGCCGAGTTCGAATCGACCGCGGAGCGCAATCACTACAACGCAACGATCGCCGGAGCGATGGTCGACAAGAACGTCGATCGTTCCGGCCTTCAAGCGCCCCGGTGCGATTCTGACGCTGAACACCGAGCGACGCGCATGCGCGCGCATATCGCGAGCGCGATCGAGCCCACGCTCGATGCGGCGCTCGCGCGAGCTGCATCTCGCGAGCAGCGCGCGCCGGACCGAATCGTACACCTGGGCCGAGACAGATCGCGCGCTTTGCGACCGATCCGGCGGTGAGCGGCGCTGCTGCTCTCGCTCGGGATGCTCGGCTGCTGATCGAGATGCAGACGCTGCACGGCATCGCCGGCGCTGATCGGCGTCGGCGCGCTCGCGCTCTTCTTCGGAACGCACGTCTACGCGGGTTTCTCGAACGGTTCTGGTCATCGTGCTTGCGCGTCGCTGGGACTCTTCGGCATCCTCTGGGAGCTGCACGTCGTTCCGGGGCACGGCATTCCCGGGCATTCTCGGGGGCGTCGCGCTCTTGCTTGCGGTGCTCTTTGCCTTCGGCCTGCCGTTCTTGTTCGTCGGCATCGAGACGATCGCGACCGCGATCGTGCTGACCGTCATCGTGCTTTTCGCTGGCCGTGACGCGCGCGTGCCGCGAGAACGCGTGGGTGCACCGGCTCGCGCTCGCGGCCGCCCAAGGGCCCGACTACGTCGCCAGCCGCGACTTATCGCGACTTGCGCGGGCATACGGGCATCGCCGCTTCGCTATCTGCGCCCGGCCGGCATCGCGTCGATCGACGGACGTCGCGTCGACGTGCTGACCGAGGGCGAGTTCATCGCGCAGGGAACGCCCGATCCGCGTCACGCGCGTCGAAGGCGCACGCATCTTCGTCGAGCCGCCGTCAACTCCGAGCTTCATCATAAGGAGCACATTCGTGATTGCCATCAGCCGGCGCCATCGATCATCTATCGTCGTCATCATCCTGTTCTTCATGTTCCTCTACTACTTTCCGATCGGACTGTGGATCCGAACGATCGCGGCGGGCGTTCCGCTCGGCATCATCTCGCTCGTCCGCATGCGCTTGATCGGCATTCCGCCGGGCGTCATCGTCACGAACTACGTGCGCGCGCGCAAAGCCGGCTTGAACCTCACGGTCGATCAGATGCAGTCGCACTATCTCGCGGGCGGAAACGTCGAGAACGTGACGCTGGCGATGATCGCCGCGCAGCGCGCGCAGATTCCGCTGGAATGGCAGCGCGCCGCGGCGATCGATCTGGCCGGGCGCAACGTGCTCGAAGCGCTGCAGACCTCGGTCAACTCCGAAGGTCATCGAGACGCCGATCTTCCAAGGCGTCGCGCAGAACGGCATTCAGCTCAACGTCAAGGCGCGCATCACGGTGCGCAGCAACCTCGATCGCTACGTCGGCGGCGCGGGCGAGCCGACCGATCATCGCGCGTGTCGGCGAAGGCGTCGTCTCCGCGGTCGGTGCCGCGATCGATCACAAGGAAGTCCTCGAATATCCGGACCGCATCAGCAAGACGGTGCTCGCCAAGGGACTCGACGCGGGAACGGCGTTCGAGATCGTCTCGATCGACATCGCCGACGTCGACGTCGGGAAGAACATCGGCGCCGAGCTGCAGACGAGCCAAGCCGAAGCCGACCGGCGCATCGCGCAGGCCAAGGCCGCGGAACGCCAGTACGCGGCGCTCGCGGCCGAGCAAGAGCAGAAGGCCGAGACGCAGGCGATGCGCGCGAAAGTCGTCGAGGCCGAAGCCATCGATTCCGCTAGCCATCGCGGAAGCATTCCGGAGCGGCAATCTCGGCGTGATGGACTACTACCGGCTCAAGAACATCCAGGCCGACACGGAGATGCGCTAGTTCGATCGGCGCGCGCCGAAGGCCGCCGAGCGAGCCGCGCAGCCGCCGCCACCGCCGAAGTAAGATGCGATCGTCACGACCTCGGCACGCTGATCTGGGCGATCGTCGTCGTCGATCGCCGTGATCTCGATCCGTCGTGCGGCAGCGCGAAGCGGCACGATCGATGCGAGCGACACCGGCAGCAGCGGCCGTTCGTTCAGGCGCCAGCGCGCCGCCCGCAGCCGGTCGCGCACCGTGCAGGCCGTCGCGGCCGGCGGCGCGCTCCGGTCGTCCAGAGCGCTGCCGAGGCGTACGCGACCGTCCGGCGCGCTGCGCCCGCGATGCGGTCCCACTGCGCCGAACCGGCTCCGCTGCCGGTTGCCGCAGCTCCAGCGCGAGGTTGCCAGCCTCGGCCGGAGTCGTGGCATCTTCGGCAAGAGCGAGGCCGCTCGTGCGGGCATCATCGCCGCTGAAGTGCTCGGTCCGCCCCGCGCGCTTGCGCGAGTGGACGCTCTGAGAGTGTGACGATCCGCAGCGAGCCATCGATCTCGCGGAACTCTCCGATCGCGTCCGGCTCTTCGGAGAGTACGATCGCAATCTCTCGGCGATCGAGAGCAGCCTCGGCGTGCGCCGTTCACGCCGACGGCGATCGGCTTGCTGCTTGCCGGCGACGACGCGCAGCGTCGAGCGCGCCGAGCATGTGGTGCGCGCGGATGCTCGATGCGGCGGTCGAGGGCGCGCAGATCACGCCCGACGACGTCGCGCTCGCCGTCTCGGATGCGCGCGACGAGCGCGGCGGCGGCCGTGCCGACACGCTGCTGCGCAGCGCATCGCGGGCGCGAGGTTCGGCCGCGGACCGCCGGGCAACGCGCGCTTCGTCGAGGCATCGATCGCAAGACCGCTGACGCTTCGGCATCGGTCCGGCCGGAACGGGAAAGACCTTTCTCGCGGTCGTGATGGCCGTGCGCGCGCTCAAGGCCCGCGACGTCGCGCGCGTCATTCTCTCGCGCCCGGCGATCGAAGCGGGCGAGAAGCTCGGCTTTCTTCCGGGCGATTTGCGCGAAAAGGTCGATCCGTACATGCGCCCGCTCTACGATGCGCTCGGCGAGCTTGCTCGACGACGGCGTCGTGGCAAAAGTACATGGAGCGCGGCACGATCGAGGTGGCGCCGCTCGCGTACATGCGCGGTCGCACGCTCTCCGATGCGTTCGTGATTCTCGACGAAGCGCAGAACGCGACCGCCGATCAGCTGAAGATGTTTTTGACGCGCCTGGGCAGCGGTTCGAAGATGGTCGTCACCGGCGACGTGACGCAGATCGATCTCCGTCGGCGCGCGCAGCGGGCTGCGTCGATGCGGCTCGGCGGCTCGCCCCGCGTCGAAGACGTGGGCGTGGTCGAACTCGACGAGACCGATGTCGTGCGTCATCCGCTCGTGTCGCGGATCGTGCGCGCGTACGCCGATCTTCCGCCATGATCCACTATCGGAACGACGTGCGCGAAAAGCGGCGTCAACGGCCGCGCGCTCCGCGGCGCTGCGTGCCGCTTGCTGGCCGGCGTCGGCGAAGAAGAGGCGTCGCTATCGCTGCGCATCGTCAGCGACCGCACGATGCGGGCGCTCAATCGGAAATACCGCGGGAAAGACAAGGCCACGGACGTCCTCTCGTTTCCCATGCGCGAGCGAGAGCTGTTGGGAGACATCGTGATTAGCGTCGATACCGCGAAGCGGCAGGCGAAAGCGTATGACGCGCCGCTCGAGCGCGAGTTGGAGCGGTTGCTGATTCACGGCATCCTGCATCTTCTCGGACACGATCACGAGAAGGCGTCGGAAAGAAAGAAGATGGAGGCGGAGGAGCGCCGCCTAGCGGAGTTGATCGGAATGCCATGGCCCTATCTCGATTGAAGCGTTTCCTCGAATCGTTCGTGCACGCGTTCGACGGCATCGTCGACGCGACGCGGACCCAGCCGAACATCGGCGTGCATCTCATCGTGACGGCGCTGGTGCTCTTGCTCGCGCTCGCCCTCCACCTGACGCTCTGGGCGTTCATCGCGGTTCTGCTCTTGATCGCGCTCGTACTCGGGATCGAACTGATGAACACGGCGGTCGAGGCGATCGTCGATCTTGCGAGCCCCGAACTCCATCCGCTGGCGAAGAAGACGAAGGACGCCGCCGCCGGCGCGGTTCTCGTCGTTTCGATCGGCGCCGTGCTCGCCGGCGTGGCGATCTTCGCCGCCTCGGGTATCGGTGGTTACGTGCGACCTGCCGAACCGGCGTTCGATGCGCAGACCTGTGCGGCCGCCGTTGCCTTGACGGCGGTCCTGACCGTTCTGGCCAAGGCGCGGTGGGGAAGCCGCTTCAGCGGTCGAGCGACCCTTCTCTGGAGCGCTTGGGCGTTGCTGGCCGTCGCATACGCCCATCATCCCGGCCTGTCGTGGCCCGAGGGCATCGCGATTGTCCTTGCGGCGGCGGTGACCCTTACTCGTCGGCCGCTGACGGCCGCCACCCTGCTGCCCGGGCCGCTCGTCGGAATCGTCTCGGCCCTGCTCTGCGTGCTGGTTCATGACCCCCGTATGCTATAATGGCGCCGATTTGAACACAGACCCGCCGCTACCGCCAGGCGCATGATCCACATCGACTGGTTCGGGATCATCGCTCTCGGAGCGCTGGTCATGATCTCCGGCATTCTTCTCCGCCTCCGAGGCGGCGCTGATCTCCGTTTCGCGTCTGCGAGCGCGGACGATGGCCGAACGCACGCGTGCGCGGCGCCGCCGACGTCACGCGCCTGGTCGAGAACCGCAATCATTTCCTGACGTCGATGCTGATCGGGAATACGATCGTGCTGCTGGCAGCCGACTCGCTCGCGACGGCGCTCGCGTTTTCCATGGATCTGCCGCACCCGGCGGTCTTCTCGACGATCGTGATGTCGATCGTGCTGTTGCTCTTCGGCGAAATCGATCCCCAAGACGGTCGCGAGCGGCGACGCGGAGCGCTGGGCCCTGCGCTTGGCGCCGCATCATGCGTGCTGTCGCGTGGTACTGACGCCCCTTGCGAACGCATTTCTGTTTCGTCACGGCGATCATCTTGCGACCGTTCGGCATCCGCAACGTGCAGCGCATCTTCGTCACCGAAGAAGACATTCGCGCGCTCGTCAACGTCGGTGCCGAGCAGCGCGTGCATCGAGGAGCAAGAGCGCGAGATGATCCACTCGGTCATCGAGTTCGGCGACACGATCGTACGCGAGGTGATGACGCCGCGTCCGGAGATGGTCGCGCGTTTCGGTCGACGATGCGCCGCGGCGCGTGCTCGACGTCGTCATCGCGGAGGCTACTCGAAGCTGCCGGTCTACCAGGAATCGAAGGACGACATCGTCGGCGTCGTGCACGACCGCGAGCTGCTGATCGCGCTCGCGAACGGGAGTCGATCGCGCACGACGTCGCTGCGCGCGCTGATGCGGCCGGCGGTCCACGTGCCCGAGACGAAGAAGATCGCCGAGCTGCTGCGCGAGATGCAACGCGACAAGTTCTCGCTCGCGATCGTCGTCGACGAGTACGGCGGCACCGCGGGCCTAGTGACGATGGAAGACCTGCTCGAGGAGATCGTCGGTGAAATTCGCGACGAGCACGACGCAGGACGAGCAAGAGCCGATCGACGTCGTCTCGCGCAGACGAAGCGATCGTCGACGCGCGGACGAACATCGAAGACGTCAACGCGAAGCTCGGCACCCAGCTGCCCACGGAAGATTTCGAAACGATCGGCGGCTACACCGTCGGGCGCTTCGGGCGGCTGCCCGCGGAGGGCGAGGAGATCGAGGCCGACGATCGCACGCGGCTGCGCGTCGAGCGCGCTCATGGGCGTCGCATTCTCTCCGTGCGGATCCATTACAACGGTGCCGTCGAAGGAGCGACCGAGGCGAGCGGCGGAATCGCTCGGACACGCACGATGCCCGTCCGCTGAGGCGCTGCTCGACGTCGCGCGCGCCGCCCGCGGGCACGCCTACGCGCCGTACTCGGAGTTCCGCGTCGGCGCGGCCGTCGAAACGCAAGACGGGAGTATCGTAGGCGGGTGCAACGTCGAGAACGCGAGCTACGGGCTTTCGATCTGCGCGGAGCGCGTCGCAATCGCCCGAGCCGTCGCGGAAGGCCACCGCGTTGTGCGCGCGATCGCGATCGCCGGGCCCGACGGCATCGACACGGCGCCGTGCGGCGCGTGCCGGCAGTTCATGGCGGAATTCAATCCGGAGATGGCGGTGACGTTCACGGTACGTGACGGGATCGTGAAGACGGTGCTCTCCGAGTTGCTCCCATACGCATTTACCGCCGACGCGTTCCAAGGTTAACGTTGCCGTGGCGACGCCGTCGCGATCGTACAAGGCGCGCGGCGTCGTCTTACGCGCGCGCAATCTTGGGGAAGCCGATCGAATCCTGACGCTGTTCACCTTCGAACACGGGAAGGTCGAGGCAGTTGCCAAAGGCATTCGTCGCGGAAAGAGCCGCGTCGGCGGACGGTTGGAGTTCGGCAACGAGGTCGCACTCACGCTTCACCGCGGGCGTTCGCTCGACGTCATCACCGGCGCGGAAATCCTGCACGAGCACTGGCGATCGCTCGTCCAGCCGGAGCGTTTCGGCACGGCGACGCTCGCCGCGGAGATGATCGACGCGTTCTGCGAACCGGACCTAGCGATGCCGGACGTTTACGAGTTGCTCGTCGGGATGCTCAACGCCGTGGCGTCGTCGCCGGAGCCGGAAAGATTGCTGGCGCGATTCTCGTTGCGTCTGCTCGATGCTCTCGGCCTCGCACCGCCGATGGAGTTGTGCGTTCTCTGCGGCGGCTCGCTCGGCGACGCAGGTGCGTGGCTCGACGCCGAGGCCGGGGGACTCATCGACGAGTCCTGTCGCGAGCGGTGGCGCGTGCTCCCCGAACTCGACGGCGCGGATCTCGAGAATCTGCGGGCAATTGCCGTACCACGCGGTGGCGGCGGCGCTGCGGTTCTCGGGAGGCCGCGCGTCGTAAAGGCCGTCGAGGCTTTGGTCGCGCATCATCTCGGCCATCGTCCAAAAGCGGTCGGCGCGTCGGCGGAGTTGGCCACGTGAATGGGATCATGGCGCTCGACGTAGGATCGAAACGGATCGGCGTTGCGGTCGCGGATCCGAGCGGAAGCTACGCCATTCCGGTCGGCACCATCGAACGCACCGCGCCCAGAGCCGACCTGGAGCGCATCGCGGAGTACGTCGAGAGCTACGCGGTCGCGGACCTGGTCGTTGGGGAGCCGGTGACGCTCGGGGGCGAGCGGGGCATCGCCGCCCAGCGAATGGACGAGTTCGTGAAGCAGCTGCGCCACGTCTTCACGGGAGCCATCCACCGGGTTGACGAACGGATGACGACCGCGCAGGCGACGAAGGCGATGATTGCCGCCGGAGCCTCGCGGAGACGCCGCCGCCGAGCCGTCGATATGATGGCCGCGGCCTTGATTTTGGAGACGTTCTTAGCTCGCCGCCGCTAGCATGATATGAAATTCTTACGCTCGCTATTCTTGATCGCGCTCTTGATCGTCGCCGCCGGTGCGTTGCTCGCGTACGGGGCGTTTCTGGATCGTTCGCGCCCGCTCGCGCGGACGCGCGTGGTGATCCCGACCGGTACGTCGTTCGACGGCGTTCTCGCGATCCTGAGGCAAAGCGGGGTCATCGCGCATACGCTCCCCCTGCACGTGCTTGCGCGCGTCGGAGGCGAAGAGACCCAGGTCCGTGCCGGCGAATACGAGTTCGCGCCACACGAAAGCGAATCCGAGGTTCTGCACGCGCTGGTCACGCAAGGTCAGGCGGTCGCGCAATGGGTGACGATTCCCGAGGGCTTCACCACCGCCCAGATCGCGCAGCGCCTGCAGTCTGCAGGGATCGGAGACGCTTCGAACTACGCGCATGCCTTCGCATCTGATTCCACCGTCGTCGGCGGCGTGCGAACGAAGAACCTCGAAGGCTTTCTCTTTCCCGATACCTATCTCGTCCCCGTCGGGGCTCCGCCGCGTGAGGTCGAGCAGCAGTTCGAAGTAGCGTTTGCGAGCGCGCTGCCGGCGGATGCGACACAGCGCGCGCGTGCGTTGCACCTCAGCGTTCCGCAGATCGTCACCGTCGCGTCGCTGGTCGAGCGAGAGGCGAAGGTGGACCATGATCGGCCGCTCATCGCGGGCGTCATCTACCATCGCTTGCGTCTCGGCATGCCCCTGGAGATCGACGCGACGATCGAATACGCGCTGCCGCACCACAAGACCGAACTCTCTCGCGGTGACCTTGCGATCCAATCGCCGTACAACACCTATCTGCACGCGGGGCTGCCGCCCACACCGATTGCAAACCCCGGTCGCGCCTCGCTGGAGGCGGCTTTCCATCCGGCCGCCACGAAAGCACTCTACTACGTCTATTGCGGCGGGGGCAGGCATGCCTTCGCCGACACCCTGGCAGAGCACCAGGCGAACGTCGCACGGTGTCTGAGGTAGGGGTCCCGCGCGGCGAAGTCCGCGCGGGGGCGCGGAGCGAAGTTTTTGGCGCGAAGCGACGGAAGTGGAGCGGAGCGCCGAGCGATGCTCAACGTGCAGAGCTTTATAAGAAGGGAGCTGAGATGGATTCCGGAGGCGAGAGGCCGCTCGACCTCAAGGATACGCTCTTCGTGAAGACGCCCGACGGTCAGGAAGTTTCGTTCGAAGTGGTCGCATTGCTCGAAGACGAGGAGAACGGCAGCAGCTACGCAGTCTTGCTGAACGAGCCGGAAGACGGTGAGGAGAGTTTCATCGTCACGGACCCGCACGGCAACCTCCTGGAAGACGACGCGCTGGCGCAGCAAGTTCTCGACGACTACCTGCTCTTTGCCGAAGAGTCGAGCGAGGACGGCGAAACGTGATCCGGGTGCTGTTCCTATCCGCGAATGTCGGCGTCGGGCATTCGTCGGCCGCGAACGCCGTTTCCGTGGCGCTCGACGGGATTGCACCAGGGACACAAACGCTCGTCGTGGATTCCTACCGGTATGCCGCGCTCGTCGTATCGGGCGTCGTCTCCGGCGGGTACTTGCAGATGGTGAAAACGATCCCACAGATGTACCGGTTCCTGTACCATCGGGCGGAGCGCGCAACCGAGGTCGGGCCGTTTCGCACGTGGGCGCACCAGTTCACCGCCGGAAATCTGCGTGGGCTGATCCAACGCGAGCGCCCCGACATCGTGGTTTGCACGCATGCGTTCCCGTGCGGCACGATGGCAGAGTACAAAGCGGCATACGCCGATGCGCCACCGGTCTTGGGCATCGTCACCGACTTCGCCGTGCACGGCTTCTGGGTTCATGCCGACGTAGATGCTTATGCCGTCGCCACCGAAGAGATGCGCCAGTGGCTCGTCGCGCGCGGAGTACCGGGCCAGAAAGTCCTCGCTTCGGGGATTCCCGTGCATCCGAGATTCACGCGCGGAGTCGAGTCGAGGGTCGCGCTACGAGCCCGCCTTGGTCTTCCGCAAGATCGCCCGGTCGTGCTCCTGATGGGCGGAGGCTTGGGCATCGGACCGCTGGAGCGAATGCTGCACGCCATCGAACGGCTCGAAGCGCCGGCCGCGGTCGTTGCGATCGCCGGCCGAAACGGTCGCGTCGAGCGGCGCCTGCCGATGGTCGCGCAGGGGCTGAGCCGGCCGGTTCAGGTGCTCGGCTTCGTCGAGAATGTCTACGACTACATGCACGCATGCGACGTGCTCGTGACCAAGCCCGGCGGCCTGACCGTAGCCGAGGCGCTGGTCGCGAAGATCCCGATGGTGCTCTGCCGCCCGCTCCCCGGACAAGAAGAGCGGAATTCGCGTCTGTTGGTCGAAGTTGGATGTGCCGTACGAGTGCGCAGCTTGGGAGAGCTTCCGGGCGCGCTCGATATGGTACTTTCCGACCCCGAGCGCAAAGCGCGCATGGCCGCCGCGGCGACCACGTTGGGCCGGCCGAACGCCGCGAAGGAGATCGGCATGCTGATCGCTCGCCTCGCGCGGGTACGGGAAGAAGTCGCGTGATGCAGGAGGTCGTGCGGTGAACATTCCTTCCTCGAGAACGTACGCGTGGTGGCTAGCGCTGCTAAGGATCTACGTGGGTGTCTTTTGGATCCTCCACGCGCTTCACAAGTTTACGAACGCAAGCGCGTTCCTGCCGCCAAACGGCACCATGGGGACGACGATCCGTCACGTGGCCTCGACGGGCTCCGGCCCGTACCACGCCTTCATCGTGGGCGCCGTGCTGACGCATCTCGAACTCTTTGCGCAACTCGTGCGCTTCGGTGAACTGGCTGCGGGTATCTTGCTGCTCCTCGGCCTCTTCACGCGTCTCGGCGGTCTGCTCGGCGCTTTCCTCGCGGCAAACTATCTGCTCGCGGCGGGGCTACCGATTTCTGATGCTTGGCAGACCACTAGTGCTGCCGCAATTGTGCTTTCCGCGGTGAACTTCGTGCTTCCGACGGGCCGCTTCTTGGGCGTCGACGCACTGTTGCGGCGGCGGGGTTATTCGGCGCTCGACGACACGCCGATCATGCCGGTTCCCCCGAAACGCCCGCGGGCGCAGCCGGCCGTTGCTGAAACAAACAACACTGCTGAAACGAACAACACCGTTCCGACGACTCAGGGGACGATTCCGGCGCCGCAGCCCGCACCGGGCCCGAACGGCGCGAACGGCGGCCCGGAGTTCGCGGCGCCGGCCTCGGCCGGACCGCAAGTGGATCAAAGCAGCAGCCAAGGCGCGCTCTAACGCCAATGTTCGAGGGGCGCGTTGCCGTCGTTACGGGAGGGACGCGTGGCATTGGCGCCGCGATCACCGAAGCGCTCGCGAAAGCCGGAGCGCACGTCGCCGCAGGATACAACAAAGGCAAGGAGACGGCCGAGAAGTGTCGCGAGCGTTTGAGCGCCGGCGGCGCCTCGGTCTCGTGCCATCAGGGCCGCGTCGATGATTTCCAGGACTGCAAGCGTGTCGTCGACGAGGTGATCGAGCAGTTCGGCCGGGTCGATTATCTCGTCAACAATGCCGGGATCACCATCGACAAGACGCTGAGAAAGATGAGCGCCGAGGATTGGCAGAGCGTCATCTCGGTGAATCTCTCCGGTGCCTTCAACATGACGAAGGCGGTCCTCGAGCATATGATCGAGCGCGGCTCGGGCCGCATCGTGAACATCAGCTCCGTCATCGGTGAAACCGGGAACATCGGGCAGGCGAACTACGCGGCGTCGAAAGCGGGACTCTTTGGCTTCACCAAGTCGATCGCGCTCGAGCTTGCGAACAAAGGCGTGACCGCGAACGTCGTGGCGCCCGGTTTCATCGAAACCGAGATGGTCGCGGCGATCCCGGAGGCCACTCTGGCCAAAGTCGTGGAGAAGATCCCGCAGCGGCGCCTCGGGAAGCCCGACGAGGTGGCGCGCGTCGTGAGATTTCTCCTGGAGGACGAGTCCGGCTATATCACCGGAGCGATTTACACGGTCAACGGCGGCCTCGACATGTAGCTCCTCCCTAGCAGGTGCTAGGTTCACGAAGCGGTTCCGGAGAAGGCGGCTCCAATGACTGTTTTGGATCCTTCCAGCCGCGCATCGTGGCAGCATCCCCTCGACGGGCGCGTGGCGATCGTCACCGGCGGCTCCCGCGGCATCGGGGCCGCGATTAGCCGGCTCCTGGCGGCCGACGGCGCGACCGTGGCGGTGCTCGGCATTCCCGAGGACCGCGAGCGCACCGAGCAGCTTCGCTCATCGCTCGACGGTTTTGCCCAGCGCGTCCACTTCTACGAAGCCGACGTCGCCGATCACATCCAGTGCGAAAGCGCGGTAGCGCTAGTCCTGGCAGAACATCATCGCATCGACGTGCTCGTCAATAATGCGGGGATCACCAAGGACCGCACCGTCCTCAAGATGAGTGTCGAGGAGTGGAACAGGGTCATCGCCGTGGATCTCTCCGGTCCATTCTTCATGATTCGCGCGGTGCTGCCGCACATGGTCGAGCGGAGGTACGGCCGCATCGTGAACATCAGCTCGGTGGTCGCGCGCACGGGAAACTTCGGCCAAGCGAACTATACGGCGGCGAAAGCCGGGCTGCTCGGCCTGACCAAGACGGTCGCACTGGAAGCGGCGCGGGCGGGCGTCACCGTGAACGCGGTTGCCCCCGGCTTCACGATGACCGACATGGTCGCGGCGATGCCTCCCGACGCCGTCGAGGCGGCACGCCGGCGCACGCCGGAGCATCGTCTCGCGCAGCCTCAAGAGATCGCGCGCGTCGTGCGGTTTCTCGTCGACGAACAGTCGGCGTTCGTGACCGGCGCAACGTTCGACGTCAATGGAGGGATGTTCATGTGATCGGCGAGATCCCGATCGAAGAGTTCAGTTACGGCGTCGACGTCAGCGGCGCAGATCCCGCGGCGCTGCTGGACGCTTTGCGCGCGGTGACCGTCGAGGTGATGAGCGATCCGATGCGCATGAGCGCGTTGACCTCCTCGTTGATGCTCGCCGAACAGAGCGTGGCGATGAACTCACTCCAACGCATGCAGGGTGAGAATCCGGTGCCGGTCGCAGCGGCAAACGGCGACAAGCGCTTCAACGATCCGGCCTGGAGAAGCAACCCCTTCCTCATCTCGGCCGTCGAAGAATACCTGGTCCGGCGGCAGTATGCGTTGCAACTCGTCGAGAGTTCGCGCCTGCCGGAGGCGACGAAGCGCAAGGCTCGCTTCGCGATTGCGATGATGATGGACGCAGTCGCGCCGAGCAATCTTCCATGGCTCAATCCCGCCGTGGTCAAAGAGGCGATCGATACGGGCGGCACGAGCCTGCTGCGCGGCATGAGCGAGTTTCTTGACGACCTGCAACGCAACGGCGGCTATCCCAAACAAGTCGACGCTTCGGCCTTCAAACTCGGCGAGAACCTTGCCATGACGCCGGGCGAGATCGTCTTTCGCAACGAGCTGATCGAGCTGATCGCCTACGCGCCGCAAACGAAGGAGATCTACGAGCGACCCCTGCTTTGCAGCCCGCCCTGGATCAACAAGTACTACATCATGGATCTCGCACCCGGACGCTCTTTCGTGGAATGGGCGGTGCGCGCACGGCCACCAGACTTTCATGATCAGTTATCGCAATCCCGACGCCTCGATGAGCGATCTCACGATGGACGACTATCTGCGACTTGGATTGCTCGCAGCGCTCGACGCGGTCGAACGGCTCACCGGCGCGCCGAAGGTGAACGTCGCGGCGCTCTGCATCGGCGGCACGATGGGCCTGATCATGCTCGGCTACCTGGCAAAGCGAGGGCAAGCCGGGCGCATCGGCTCGCTGACGGCGACGAACTCGCTCGTCGATTTCAGCGAGCCCGGCGATCTCGGCGTCTTCACCGACGAATCGGCGATTGCAAAGCTCGAGGCAAAGATGAAGCAACGCGGGTATTTGGAGGGCTCCGAAATGGCGGGGACCTTCAACTGGCTGCGCGCGAACGATCTCATCTGGAGCTACGTGGTCTCGAACTGGTACATGGGGAAGAAGCCGCCCGCCTTCGATATCCTTGCTTGGAACGGCGACTCGACACGCATGCCGGCAGTGATGCACTCGCAGTATCTGCGAGCGTGTTACCTGCAGAACTCACTCGTGAAACCGAAAGCGTTCGTCATTGAAGGAACGCCGCTCGATCTCGGGCTGATTCGGACGCCGCTCTACGTACTCGGCGCGGAGAAGGATCACATCGCGCCGTGGCGCGCGACCTATATGACGACGCAGTATGTCGGCGGCAAGGCGAAGTACGTTCGCACGAACTCGGGGCATGTTGCCGGAATCTGCAATCCGCCCGGCAACCCGAAAGCCTGCTATTGGAGCGCGGACGCCACCGAGCCCGGGGAATCGCCGGATGAGTGGCTCGAGCGGGCGAGGCGACACGAAGGCAGTTGGTGGGAGGACTGGGCCATCTGGGCGCAAGCGCACGGCGGAAAGCGCCGCGCGCCGTATCCGCTGCCGCCGGACGGCGAGCCGGCTCCCGGCCGCTACGTCCGGGGCGAGGGCGCCCCGCCGGTGGATCTGATCGGGGCGCGCAAGCCGGCAACCGGAAGTGGGTCCGCGCGAAAGAAGTCAGCGCGAAAGAACGTCGCGCGCAAAGCGCCGGCGCGCAAGAAGCGCGGGAGGAGAGCCTGATGGCCGGCAAAGAGGACGCCGCCTCGAAACTCGGCGAGTTCATCCGCATCCAACGCGAGCTGGCCAATCTCTCGCTACGCCAGCTCTCGCAGATGGCCAAGGTTTCCAATCCCTACTTGAGCCAGGTCGAGCGAGGGATCTACAAGCCTTCGGCCGAGGTGCTCAAGCAGATCGCCAACGCTCTGCACCTCTCAGCCGAGTCGTTCTTTGCCCAGGCGGGCCTGCTGGACGAAGATGTGGCCAAGGAGGCAAGGGGCCAGGTGGAGGCCGCCATCAAGCTTGATCCGAGCCTCACTCCGGAGCAGAAGGAGACCCTCATGCGGGTCTACCGGGGCTTCATCGGGGAGCGCTGAGCGGGGATATTGACGCCCTAGCATCTGCTTGGTATACTTAGCACAGATGGCTAAACCACGCACGAGAGGGGTACCAAAAATGACCAACTATACCGAGCTTTCCGAAAAGCTGCAGACCGAGTTCCTGGAGAGCCTGAAGCAGGCCCAGGACCTCAACCTGAAGGCGCTCCAAGCCTTCCCGACGCCGACGGAGATGGTCGAACAGGGATTCGCCTTCACGAACCGGCTGCTCGAGGCGCGCAAAGAGTACGCGCTGACACTCGCCGATCTGGCGACGCAGGCCCAAAAAGCTTTCGTCCAGAGCGCGAAGCGCGTCGCGGAGACCGCCAAGAACTAAGGGCCGCGAAAGCGCCAGAGCCTTGAGAAGCCCCCGCACCGCGGGGGCTTCTTGTATGAGGCCGAGCAGGAGGGGGCTCGGCCAGGCAGAATTGCGCACAAACCTGTTGCTTTGCCCGGAAGGATAAGGATCGTGCGCTCTATAGCATTTGTGGCTGTCGCGGTGCTGGCATTGGCCGCCTGCACGAACGGGGTGCCGACGCCCCAGAAGTTCACCGTACCCCAGCCGACGCCGTTTACGACCGTTGCCCGTGCGACCTCGATCAACATTGGCGATGACTGTAACTTCGTCCTGAGCTTCCCGGGCAAGGCCAGCGGCGGCTACCCGCCGACGGCCGACGTCAACGGCGCCGCTACGGATCTTAGCTCTCCTTTCGGCGCCTTCACGGATACGTCGGGTAACACGTGGATCGCCAATCAGGGCGGCTCGGTGACGGAGTATCCGGCCGGTGCGACGGGGAACGTTGCCCCGTCGGTCTATATCCACGGCGCTTTGACGACGTTCGCTGAACCCGTCGGAATCTACGTCTCGAACGGCACGATTTACGTGACCGATTTTACCAATAACGCCGTTGACATCTTTGCGCCGGGCAGCAACGGCAACGTCGCGCCGACGACGCGGATCGTGGGCGCCGCAACCGACTTGAAATTCCCGGAGGGCATCGTCGTCGACTCGACGGGCAAGGTCTACGTTGTCGACCGCAACACGCCGGGAACGATCGACGAGTTTGCCGGGTTTACCTCGGGGATGGTGGACAATGTGGCACCCGTCACGACGATCTCCTACGCGGGGCTCACGTTCCCAGGTTTGATGACCCTCGATCATGCAGGCAACATCTGGGTTACGAATCAAACCGGCGCCTCGGCAGTCTACGAGTTTGCGCGCAATGCCTCGGGAGCCTCGATTCCGCTCACCACGATTACCGGCGTGAACACCGGATTCGGGGATCCGGCTGGGATCGCGATCGACAATCTCGATTACATCTACGTCGCCGATGCGCTAGCCGTGGCTGTCGACGTCTTTCCGCCAACCGCGTCCGGAAACGTGGCACCTTCTCAGGTGATCTCGGGTGCCTCGACTGACCTCTGCGCGCCGCTGGGCGTCGGTTTGACGGAGCCGTAGCCTCTCGCATAGCCGATTCAAAGCAACAGCCAGTGGGGCGGTAACCGAGAGGTGCCGCCCTTCTCGCGCGCGGCCCTCGGCGGGCAGGCGTGGCGGCGAAAAGCCGAGAACCGCGGCTCGAAGGCGCTAGGAGGACTCGAGCCCTTCCCGTTGCCATGAGGAGGAATACCGACCATGCGCGCAAGGACTTTCTTGGCTCTCGCAACGGTAGCATTAGCTGCCTGCACGAACGGCCAGCAGACGCCCCAGAAGTTTACCGTACCCCAGCCCACGCCGTTTACGAACGTCGTCCGTGCCAAAGTGATCGCCGTCGTGGAAGGCGACGATAGCGCGTACGCCACGTTTTCGGCGATCGACGCGGGCAATGCCGCGCCCAGAACCTATGTGACCGGCGCCGCGACGACGCTGGACAATAATGTGGGCGTCGCCTTCGATTCGAACGGCAACCTCTGGCTGCCGAATTACGACAGCTCCTCGGTGCTGGAGTTCAGCGGAACCGCCAATGGGAACGCTGCTCCGATCGACACGATCTCCGGCGTGAATACGACGCTCGGTGACCCTTCCGACGTCTACGTGTCGTCGTCAGGGAAGATTTATGTAGCCGACAACTCCAACAATGCGATCGACGTCTTCGCGGCAGGCGCCAGCGGTAACGTCGCGCCGGTGACCAGAATCGTCGGCGGCGCAACAGGCCTGAATGAACCGTACGGCATCGCGCTCGATGCATTCGGAGACATCTGGGTGACGAACCAAAACGGGAATACCATCGAGGAGTTTGCTTCGTTCGCGAGCGGCAACGCCTCACCGGTGGTAACGATCTCTGGAGGGTTAACGACCTTGAACGATCCGAACGGCCTCTCGATAGACTTGCAGAGCAACATTTGGGTTGCCAACACGAATAACAATAGCGTCCTCGAGTTCGCGTCCACGGCATCGGGGAATGTTGCGCCGATCAACACCATTGCCGGCGGGAATACCAACATCGCAGCTCCGCACGGGGTCGCGGTCGACGGCAAGGGCTATATCTACGAAGCCGGAGCCAGCGTCAACGCGATCAACGTCTTTGCGACGGGCGCGACCGGAAATGCAACGCCCGTCCAAACGATCTCGGGCGGCGCGACCGACCTGAACAACCTCTGGGGGCTCGCCGTCCACTGATTCCCTCCCGTTTGTAGCAACAGGCGTGCCGCGCGGCGGTCGCGAACCGGACATTCGCTCCGTTCGGTCCGACCTGCGCCCGGTGTGCGTTAGCTCGGCGACCGGAAAACACACTTGGCTCATCGACGAAGGTGGTGGGGGTGGCGACCTCCGCGCGTGCGTGCGCGCCGTGGTCTCCCAATCAGCTCGGTCGCCAAAGCTGTAGCGCTCCAAAGAAAATCGGAAAACGAGCGGCACCGCGCTCCCTCGTCGGATCACTTGCTCCGCCTGCTCGTCGCAGGAAGCTTCCGGCCAGAAGCCGTACCTCTGCATCCCCGGGTAGCGACGGTAGAGTACTGCCGGAAAGGTGATTATGAAACGACTTGGGCTACTTCTCGGGATTGCGATGATCTTCGCGATGCTAGCGTGCACGTCTGCACCGGCTCTCGCGCAAAATACCTGGAGCGGCTTCTACATCGGCGCCAACATCGGCGATCTGGCCAATCACGATAGCGGGACCGAAGTCGTCTCGGAAGGGGGCCTTACCGGTTGGCCGTACACGCCGACCTTCGGCAAGTTCAACTCCTCGGGATTATTGGGCGGCGTGCAGGTCGGTTACAATTGGCAGTGGGGCAACTTCGTCGTCGGCCCTGAGCTCGATTACGACGGCTCGGCGGCGGGCGGCCATACGTACTTTGCCGGAACCGTCTACGCCGTCCCTCCAGCTACCGGCATGGCAACCATCGCCGTCAACTCATCGGCGAGCGCCACGTACTTCCAAACCGAGCGCTTGCGCATCGGCTACGCCGTATCGCCTTCCACGATGGTCTACATAACGGCCGGTACCGCGCAGAGCCACTGGAACGTCGCCACCAACTTTCGGGAGACCGTAGTCTCGCTCGGTACGACTGAGAGCTTGAATAAGAATGGTTGGGCCGAAGGCGCCGGCTTGGAGTGGACGCTCGCTCCGCGCGTGACGGTGAAGGCTGAAGGCTTGTACTACGACATGGAGCCTCAGGATCGGGTGCTCGCTCCCGTAGCCATGGCAGCTATCGGCAGGGACTTCTACTTCCGCGGCACGGTCGCGCGCGTCGGGGTGAACTGGAGGCTTTAAGCCCGCTCTTCTACGGCGATTCGAGAACGGTCCGCATCCATCACGTCCATCGCCTGATCTTCGAGGTGCTCTCGTGGGCGGAGCGGCTCGATCTCGTCGCGAGGAATGTCGCGCGTCGTGTTACTGCGCCCACCCCAACCCGTCGGCCGCGCGTGCGCTATCATCCGAAGAGGCGGCGACGCTCCTGGCTGCGACTGAGGGCGAGCGCTGGCATCCGTTCTTCGTGTTCGCGCTGAGCACGGGGATGCGACGCGGCGAGATTGCCGGGCTGACCTGGGATGCAATCGACGCCTGCCGGGGCATCACCGTCGTGCG
The DNA here is from genome assembly GCA_963838895.1 of Vulcanimicrobiota bacterium. Classification (GTDB taxonomy): domain Bacteria; phylum Vulcanimicrobiota; class Vulcanimicrobiia; order Vulcanimicrobiales; family Vulcanimicrobiaceae; genus Tyrphobacter. Next base: position 216,828 of record CAWIST010000002.1, on the reverse strand, counting down.
CCAGGCGATCGCCACCGATCGTAACGGGTGGCTTCGTCGTCAAGACAACCAAGACGCGGCGCGAGCGGATCGTGCCGCTCAGTGCGGCCGCGGTTGAGGCGCTTCGGCGGCAGGGCGCGACGCAGGCGGCAGATGAGCTCGCTGCCCGCGAAGGCACCTACGCGAGCAGTAACTTGGTGTTTGCCGATGAACTTGGCCGCCCGACGCGGCCACCAAGGCGTTCGGGGCTGCGGTGCGCCGTCTGGGCCTGCACGGGGTGACCCTGCATTCATGCCGGCATTACGTCGCAACGCAGGCGCTGGCCAATGGCAGCGACGTGCGGAGCGTCGCAGCGTTGCTAGGTCACAACACGCCGACACTGACGTCTGAACACCTACGGCCACGTAATCGCGGGAGCGCAGGAGCGCGCCGTCGCGATGGTAGCAGACTCGCTTGAGGCGGCGCAGGCACGGCACTCGAAGGCCGCGAACCGGGCCGGCTGACCGTGAGCGAAGGACAGGAGGATCGCCCTACGGCAACCGAATGGCAACCGCGGCGGTCGGAGAACGAGCAAGTATCGCGGAAACCCGCATCAAATCTACATGGAGAGATGGCCGAGCGGCTGAAGGCGGCGGTTTGCTAAACCGTTATACGATGTAAAGTCGTATCGAGGGTTCGAATCCCTCTCTCTCCGAAGTATCGGCAGCGCGTGCGGTCGTAGCTCAATTGGATAGAGCAACAGGCTACGAACTTGTAGGTTGGGGGTTCGAGTCCCTCCGACCGCGCATCTCATCTGCAAAGCGGCGCCACCGCCATGATTCGAGTTGCGGCGACATCTTCGAGCCGGCGTGTCTGCAGGACGTTCGCAGTGATGACGGCCGCGAAAGCTCCGAAGGTATTGTGGCCGACGATCGCCCCCGCTGGTGCGCTGCGGATTCGGTCCGTGGCTTCTCCTTGAACCACGTAGCCGTAGGAGTGCAGGTCGACCGGATTTACCGCGAACGCTGTGCCGAAGACCATGTTCAGGAGCTCTCTCTGCTGGAGGGCGATCTGTTCCAACGCCTCCCTTATCGAGCGAAGCTGCCCGTCCGAATCCACGGATGTGCTATCGAACTGCGGGTCGCTCAAGAGGCGATCGACCTGCCCAAGGTTCTGTACGAGTTGGCTGCCCAAGGATAATGCCCGCACGCGGTCGAGAGCGAGCAACGGGCTGACGCGGTTCCCAAAGTGATCGTCGGCCGCGTTAGCGCCCATATTCATGGGGTCCAGTAGCCCGCCGAATTCCCCGATGATCACATCGTTGGCGAGAACTGCACGAACGCTTTGCGCGACGTTCTGATGGAGCAAGATGCACATCGCCGACGTACGCGTATGCTCGATAACCTTCAGCGCTTGCGGCGAAGGCGATGGGATTGGTGTCGGCTGAGCTGCCGCCTGCGCGAGAAATGCGAAGGCAAGCGCGAGCGCGAACCCAACCGCGGAGCCGGCGCGATCGCTCATGTCCGTTCCTGGCTACGGAATAGGCTCGAGAATCAACAGCCCTCGTGGGTAATCGAAGAGCATGTTGAAGTGTTTGAGGAAGTCGATCCCCACGAGCAATTGGTTCGTATCCAGTGCACCCGTTTCGCACGCAATCTCGTTGTCATATGAGATCGGGCCAACCTGAAGCTTCCCAAGGGCGCCGCAGTTCGTTGCTTCCACCCCGCCTACGCCTTCGATGTAGGCTGGTGCGCGCATGAAGGCAAGATGGTACTTGAAGATCAATGCGCTGCTGAATCCGATACCTACAGCATCGCCCGTATCGAGGACCGCGTTGAGGTCGATCGAGCCATTGAGCGTCATCGGAATTGCGGGCTGACCGCTGCTAAGATCAACGTTGAGCGGGATGCCCTGCTCGCTTGAGAGGTCGGCGGTTGCGGGATCGAAGATCGTCATCGTACTTGCGCCCATGTTAACTTTGACGACGACCCCACCCATGAGGTCGTAGCCAAGAATCCCATCGATACGCTGGCCGTTTACTCCACCGCCGGTGACACCGCGGTAGTCGTTGCCCATGCCGGCTGAGATCGCCAAGACATTCGAGAGCGTGTTTCCGCCGACGACGATCTTGTCAATGACGTCATCCTCGGCGGATGCCGTTCCGCCAATGCCGTTAATTGCTGCGCTTGCAGCGCGGCGGACATGCGCCCGAGCTGCAAAATCGGCCATTAGGACGATGTTGCTCGCTCCGGTATCGAACAAGAACGTTCCGGCAACGCCGTTGACGACGGCGGGGACTAAGATTTGGTCCCCATGGGTCGTGATCGGGAAAGGACTCGGATTCGAGAACGTCCATGCCGCGGTCTGCGGCGGCGGGTGCAACTCGTCATCGCTGATCGGGGCATTGGGTTGGATTGAAGTGAACGTGTGCGTGTAGTGGGAGTCGTCGTAGCGCCAGGCGGCGACGAGGCGCTTTCCGGGAAGCGGCTCCGCGTAGGAAACGATGTTGACGGCCGTCTCATAACTGCCGCCGCGGTCGATGGTGGCGCGGACGTAGGCTCCGGTCCGCGGATCGATGGCGAGATCGATCGGGAAGCCGGAGGAGGGCGTTACGCGGACGACGGGATAGCTTGTGCCGCCGATTGTCACCGCTGGTTGCGACGTGCCGGCGAGTTGTGTTGTCGCCTCGTTGAAGAGGAACTGCTCGGAGACGTCATATTTCGCGAGATCGCCGATCACGGGGTGGGTGAAACCGTTGTTGTTTGACTCCCAAAAGAGGTGGCCGGTGAAGCCGTCGTCGTACCGCCGTCCGGTATCGACGTCCGTCGCGGTCTCGCGGTAGACGACGCCGCGAACGAGGCGCTGCATCGGCGCCGGCGGGCGTGGTGTCGAGCCGGCCTCCGGCGTTGTATTGACGAGGTTGCCGGTCTCCCGCAGTGACGTGAATGTTCCGTCGCCGAACTGCCATCCCACGTACGCCCGATGCAACGCGAGGAGCGACGTAGCATCGGTTCCCTGCAGTGCAGGGGAAACGGCGGGAGAGACGAGCGCCAGAAACAATGCGCAACGAAGAAAATAACGCATTCGAGCACCTCTAGAATGAGCTATAAGCGGGCGTTCGTTTCCAGGCCGGCAGCCGCCTGTTCAGGGGAGCCGCAGGCGCGTAAAAAACCGCACTCGAATGCAACCTAACGCGGGGGGACGGGCGTCCGCGAGAGGTGTACAATCGCCATAGGGCTCGGTAGCTCAGTGGTAGAGCAGGGGACTCATAAGCCCTTGGTCGTAGGTTCGAGTCCTACCCGAGCCAAGTTCCTCTAGAAAAGGTACCGATCGTTCTATGTCCACGATCCCGTGCGATTTCTGCCCTCACCCGGTCGATCGCAGGCCAGATGGAAGAGATCGAGATCTCGCACTACGTCCCGGATAGCTCCGGCGACGATCTCGCCTATGCGCGCACGTATTTCTTCGGGCATCCCGATTGCGTGCGGAAGTTCTATCGTACGCTGGTCGATCACAAGCTCGATCTCTTCAAACACATTCCGAGCGCGGGGGCGCCGCCCGACACGCAACGTTAGAGACTCGTGCGCTCGTAGCTCAGCTGGATAGAGCACTGCCCTCCGAAGGCAGGGGTCGGACGTTCGAATCGTCTCGAGCGCAATTTTCAGTAATGCCCACCCGACTGTGGCGGGCATTACTATCCTGCCCACCGTCGGGGCATGATATTATGGTAACGGTGTCCACGTGCTCAGAATGCGGCCAATCGTTCGAACGCCACGGTGACAAGTCTGGCAGATGCCGGCTATGCAAGAAAGCCTACAACAAGAGACATTACGCGAAGAATAAAGAACTCTATGTGGCGCGTGCGGCCCTGAGCAAGAAGCACTCACGAGCGGCAAACCTTGGGCGCCTCTTTGAGTACCTTCAAGGACACCGATGCGTGGACTGCGGGGAAGGCGATCCGGTTGTACTCGAGTTCGACCACGTAGGCGACAAGATAACGGAAGTCTCGCGAATGATCACGGACGGGCACTCCTGGCGCCGAATCGAGGCCGAGATTCAGAAATGCGAGGTACGATGCGCAAACTGCCACCGAAGGGTGACTGCGGCGCGCGCCGGCTGGATGCGGCTTCGCATGCGAGCCCTGAATGAGAACGCCCCGTCTGTCAGGCGAAGCTCGCTAGGCGAAGGCACGGGATAAGGGTGGGTGCGGGGATGGGCGCCTGAAGGGGACCGACGAATCGCACATGCGGCGTGCACTCGAACTTGCGCGAAAGGCGCTCGAGGCGGGCGACGTTCCCGTTGGCGCCGTGATCGTGTGCGGCGAGGTGACGCTCGAAGCGAAGAACGAGAAAGAGTTTCAGCGGGACGCAACCGCGCACGCGGAGATGCTTCTCATCCACGAGGCCTCACGGCGCCTCGGGGCCTGGCGTCTCTCCGAGGCGACGTTGTACGTGACGAAAGAGCCGTGCGTCATGTGCGCCGGGGCGATCCTCGCCGCGCGGATCGGCCGCCTCGTGTACGGTGCGAGCGATCCGAAGGGCGGAGCCGACGGCGGTGCCTTCGACATCCTGCGCTCGCCGAGAACGAATCATCGCCTGCAAATCACCGCCGGCGTCCTCGAAAGCGAAGCCTCCGAGCAACTACAAGACTTCTTCCGCGCTAAACGCGCGTAAGGAGTTCCGGCTCGCTGCGCTCGCTCCGCTGATGAGCGTCTCGGGGAATGTCATTCGGAGAGGGGGAGATTCGAACTCCCGAGACGCTTCGCAGGCGCTTCGCGCCCGCTCCGCGTGCGTTTGAAATACCGCTTCGCTCGGTGCGCTCGCTCCGCTGATGAGCGTCTCGGGGAATGTCATTCGGAGAGGGGGAGATTCGAACTCCCGAGACGCTCATCACGTCTGCCCGCTTTCGAGGCGGGTGCCATCAACCACTCGACCACCTCTCCACGCGCGAACTACCGCGCGTGCGGTCGAGAACCTTCTCGCGTGCGGTTACGGTGATGGCGAAGGCGACGGGGAGGGCGGCGGAAGCGCGGCTGCCTCGGGCGGCGGCGCAGCGGGGAAGTCGAAGCCGCTATACGTGATGTCGGCGAAGATCTTGAACGTCGAGAAGAGCACGTGCTCCGTCTGCGTAAAGGTTCCATGGGTGATGACCCAATAGCCGTCCACGATCTGATAGTCGAGGCTGATGACCATATCGCTTGCGGGGTCGTGCAGTTCGATGTGTGACGGCAAGTGCGTTTGCGGATCCTCGACGATGTCCGATGGATACATATAATTGCCGTAACGTGGCGTCGGAGCGATGAGCAGATGCAGACGATCGGGGCGCGAATCCGGCGCGTAGCTCACATCCCAAAACGAGATGTATGGGACCACAATGTCGGCATCGGGATCCGGTGGAGGCGTCGGAAACGTGAACGGCTGCCCGCGCTGTAGGGTGATGTCGATGACCTTGAGATTTGCAAAATAGCTGAAATTGTAGCTCGAAAATGGGTCGAAGTAGGGGATGATCGGAAAGGCTTGGCCGATGCGCTGGCCGCCGCCGGGCAAATCGTGCATGACGGCAACGTCGTCCACGTTTCGAGCAACGACACTCCGATCGATCTCCTGCGAGCGCCCCATCGAGGGCGCGGAGACGTGCGTGGTTTCCCGATAAACGATATACGTAGGCGTGCGCGCGTCGTACGCCTGGGCCGTGCGATTGACCAGGAGCGCGAACGCGAGATCGGGAGTCACGCCGCATCCTTCTCCGGAGGGAAGGCCTGTACCGCCGCCGGAACCTCGCCGGCATGGTCGCAAAACCAAACGACGCCATCGTTGCCCGCGTAGTCGAGCTGCGGCGCTCGGTCCATCGGCACCCCGAGCTTGGCTTCCAGGAGCATGCGACCGCGGCGCTGGTGGAAGCCGAGCTGGAGCATCTCGGGATCGAGCATCGGCGCGTCGCGGGAACCGGTGTCGTCGCCGTTCTGCGCGGCGCGAAGCCCGGTCGCGTCGCGGGGTTACGTGCCGACATGGACGCGCTGCCGCTCGATGAACGCACCGGCCTGCCGTTCTCTTCGGAGGTGCCGGGGGCGATGCACGGCTGCGGCCACGACGCGCACACGGCGATGCTGCTGGGCGCCGCACACGTACTCGCCGCGCATCGCAAGGATCTGCACGGGAGCGTGGTGTTTCTCTTTCAGCCGGCAGAAGAAGGCCCCGGCGGCGCGCAGCCGATGATCGACGAGGGAGTGCTCGACGATCCGCGCGTCGACGCGATTGCCATGCTGCACGTCGACGTTCGGCTCGAAACGGGGGCGGTTTCGGTCACGCCGGGACCGGTGAGCGCCTCGTCCGACGAATTGGCGATCGTGATCCGCGGAAGAGGCGGGCACGGCGCTGCGCCTCACACCGCGCTCGACGCTATTCCACCGTCCGCTGCGATCGTGCTGGCGCTGCAAAACATCGCCTCGCGCGAAACGGATCCGCTCGGCAGCGTGGTCGTGACGATCGGAACGATTCAAGGCGGATATCGAAACAACGTGATCGCCGACGAGGTGCGCATGACGGGAACGCTGCGCGCGCACGATCCGCTGATCGGGGAGCAGCTGGAAGCGCGCGTGCGCCGTATCGCCCAAGGCGTGGCCGCTGCGTATGGCGCGCAAGCCGAGGTCGAAGTGACCCATGGATATCCACCGGTGGTCAACGACGCGGCCCTAGCCGAACAGTTCGCGGCCTACCTGCGTGAGGAAGGCCTGCGAGTTCTCGCGCTCCCGCCGACGATGGGGGCCGAGGACTTCGCGTACTTCGCGCAGCGCGTGCCCGGCGTGCTCGTTCGGCTCGGCATCCGAAATGAAGCACAAGGTTCGGTCTATCCGGGGCACAGCGCAGAGTTTCGCATTGACGAAGCGGCGCTGCCGATCGGCGTGCGGACGCTGGTAGCCTTCGCGCTTGGTGTCGGCAGCGGTCGGCTAGAATCTCAAGGAAGCTTAAGAAAAGGCTAAGAGCCGCGGCCGGTCGAAGCGGAATTCTCCATGTCGGTCTTGACCCCAACGCTCGACCGTACGGGAATACGCTCGCTCAGCGCGAGCGTCGACGTCGACTCACCTCCCGAGGATGTCTTCTCCCTCCTGTGCTCGGTGGAGAAATGGCCGGTGTGGCTTTCGTTTCTTCGCAGCGCGCGGCGGACTGCCGCGAACGAGCCGATCGGATTGGGAAGCGAGGTCGTGCTCCGCTCCGAGATCCCCGGCGAGGCGGAAGAACTGTACGAAGTCGATCAGTTCATCACGAATCACTGCCTTTCGCTGGTTGGTGCGTATTCGGTCCGGCGCCGCGTCGAGTTTCGCGTCGAGCGAAAGACCTCGCGCTCGCGGTTGCACGTGCGGCTTTGCTACCCGTCGTACCACGGCAAGGTCGCCGGCTTTTTCGAAGGCATGAGACGCGGCCGCAAACTCCTGTCGGAACTGCAAATCGCCGTGACGAACTTCAAAGGCCTCGTCGAATATCGGCGTAACGACGCAGCGCTCGCCGATCTCTAATGCCGCTCTACGATTATCGCTGCGCCGCCTGCGGTAAGGTGACGGAAGTTCGCCATGGTTTCGATGAGCGTTTGGCTGAAATGTGCCCGGCATGCGGCGGCGTGCTGAAGCGGGTCTTCAATCCGGCGCCGATCGTATTCAAGGGATCGGGATTTTACGTGACGGATTCGCGTAAGAAGAGCGGCGAAGCGTCGAAGCCGGATGCGGCGAAGGCCGAGCCGGCAAAGGCCGATGCGGCAAAAGGCGACGCGAAGGCCACCGAAGGGAAGCCGGACCCCAAACCGGATCCGAAGCCTCCCAAACCGCCGTCGTCCGAGTCTGCCGCTTGACGATCGACCGTGTGGCGAGTTGGGGTCTTCTGGCCGCAGCCGTCGTTGCGGTGGCCCTCATGCTCGCCGGCGTCGCCAAAGCGGCGATCGCGGCACGCCGGCTGGTGCGCCGGGCCCAAGCCCTGGAACTTCCGGCGATTGACGTCGATCGAGCGAGCGCAACGATCGAGCGCGTTCAGGAAGATCTCGCCGCGATGACCGTACTTCTCAATCGCGCTCAGGCCGCGCTCGCAGAGATCGACGCGAACATTCGCGAGTTGGCGGACTCGCCGCCGGTCAGCCTGTTGCGCGCCCTGCTGCATGGGCGCTCTCGAGCGTCGCAAGAAACTCCGGGAAGCTGACGCCGATGCTGTCGGCGTCGTTAACGGTCAGAGGACCGGCTGCCGCCGCCAGCACCGCGGCTGCCATCGCGATACGGTGATCGCCGTGCGATTCGACGAAGGCACCGGTTGCGCGCGGGTTCCCGCCACGGATCGCAAGCGCCCGTGGGTGCGCCTGCATCTCGATCCCGACGGCTGCGAGTAGTCGCTCGATCCCGGCGACGCGGTCCGATTCCTTCGTCCGCAAATCCGAGATGCCGTTGATCGTCGTTGCGCCGTCGGCAAAAGCGGCCGCGACGGCGATCAAGGGAATTTCATCGACGGCGCGCAGCGCGAGGGTCTCGTCGACGGCGGTGCCGCGCAGCGGCGCATGGCGGACTGCGATATCTGCGATCGGCTCGCCGCATCGCTCGCGCTGATTGCGTAGCTGGATGCCGGCTCCCATCTGCCGGAGCGCGTCGAGCAACCCGGTCCGCGTTGGATTGATGCCGACCTCGCGAACGACGACGTCGCTGCCCGGCGTAATCGTCGCAGCCGTGATGAAGAAGGCGGCGGCGGAAAAATCGCCGGGGATCTCGACGAGATCGCGCCGTGTGGGCGGAGCGGCGAGCGCAATGCGCCGGCCGTCCCATTCGATCGAGGCGCCTTCATAGCCTAAGAGCCGTTCGGTGTGATCGCGAGAACCTGCGTCGCCGGTGATCTCGATCGAGACGCCGGCGAAGAGTGCGGCAAAGAGCAGGGCTGATTTTATCTGCGCCGAGGGCGAGAGCAGGATGAAGCTTCGCGTCTGAATGCCGTCGCGACCCAGGATCTGGAGCGGAAGCCTACCGTCGGTCGTTTCGATGCGCGCGCCGAAGGCTCGCAACTGCGCCGCGACCGGCTCCATCGGCCGCCGTCGCAGCGAGGCGTCGCCGTCGAATCGCGCGCGAACGTTCTTGCCGGCGAAGACGCCGAGCAGCATCCGCGCGGTGGATCCGGAGTTCATGCAGTCGACGGATACTGGGGTTTGATCGCCGCGCGCGAGCTGTTCGAGCGCTTGCTGCGTGGCGAGAACGTCGCGCCCGGGATTGAGGTTCGCGATCTGCAGGGGCTCGGGAGCCAGCGCGCTGAGAATCAAAGCGCGGTGGGAGATCGATTTGTCGCCGGGAACGGCGATCTCACCGCGGATTGCACCGCGCGCAAAGCAAACCACGCGCGCGGATTCCGCGCCGCGTGCTTGCCTTCCCGTTTTCTATGATTTGAGCGCTAGGAGGAGCCTGGGCGGGAGCCCCGCAACGGGGCGCTCGTCACCGTACCGACCGCCGGGGCCGCGGTGCCGGTCACAGGAGTTTCATTGCTTTCTCTAGTCCGGCTTGCAAATCTTCGCGGTTCATGACGGGACTGAACTCAACGCTCGCGTTCAGTCCAATGAACCAGGGCTCGGCGATCGCCGGGATGTCCGAGGGTTCCTTCAGATCGAAGACGACCAGGGCGGACCGCTTCCCATCGTGGGCGAGAAAGTAGGTCGCTTCGGGTTTTATCCTATCGAACATCGATTGCATCAGTTTTCCGAGTCTTCCGTCTTTGACGGCCGCGTTGCCGGCTTCGACCGGGAAGGTAAACCGGGCGAGTGTTCGCATCGTAATCTCCTGTGTGCAGCGTAGGATGTTATGAGTATGGCGAAGGCGGGATTTGAATCCCTTGGCCCCTGTAGCGTCGTGTCGACGCCTGTCGATGTGTACGGGCTTACGCACGATTAGGCGGACCATCGGCGTGTCCTGTCCCGGCCGGTATCGGCTCGTGATGCCTCCTCCGTGAGCCATTTGTGAGCCACAGCTAGATTAAGGCCGCCATCGCAAGCGCAGCGGCAGCAACGCATCAACCACTGCCGCGACGCGAACGCGCGTCGTAGCGCCGCGCGAGCGGCCCGCAAACGCGTTCCGGTTACCGGTGCCCAGCTGCACAGATTCTCTAGATTCTGAGTCGTGCGCCCGTAGCTCAAACTGGATAGAGCAGGGGACTCCTAATGTCGTCCCTTCGCATCGCAGGCAATCGTAAGCTGATGATTCATGCGGGTTTCCTGTCGCCCTCAAGCGTTGGCTATCGCCCGCAGCGGGGCTCATGGGTGCACTTTTGGGTGCACTTCCTTGGCGCGCCAAAAGCCACGATTCCTAGACGGCGGGCGGGGTATTGCACCGCGAGCACGACGAGATCGTCGCCTTCGCGATGCCCTGGGGTTCTTTGTATCAAGGACTTGACACGAACCGCTGGTTTGTGTTAAGGTCCTGATACAACATCGCACTAAGACAAAGGAGCCCCCTGATGTACGCCCCCAATCCTCGCCCCAATCACCACCTCCCGCAGCCTGACCTCAGCGTAACCGAACACCGCGCGCCGATCGCGATCCCGCGCGACGGCTCGTTCTTCCAGGGCTGGGGCCCGAAGATCTAAGGCCATGGCTATGCTTCTCGCGCACCTGTCCGAACAGCGACTCCTCGTCTCCGCAACCGCGGGCCTCGCCGCCCTCGTCTACACTGTTTTCGCGGTGCGCGCGTGCGGCGCTTTGGCTGCAGGGGCACGTTGGGCCGTCGCCGCGGGATCGGTCGCGCTCATCGCGCTGCTCCTCGACGGCGTCGTCGCGCCGGAGATCGGCTACGCGCTGCTGTGTCTCCTCATCGTGACCGTCTACCTCGTCGACGTCGTGCAAGAGGAGCGCGAGCGCCGGCGCCGCGTCGCCTCGCTCGCACCGCGACCGCGCGTCGACATCGCTCCCGCGATCTGGATGGTCGTCGCGTTGCTCTGCGCTGCGCTCGTGACGCCGTACGCGCTCGAGAGCGCGCACCGCGTCGCGGCCGTTATCGTCGGTCTCGGCGCGGTTGCGATGGCCGCGATCGCGTGGCGCATCGCGACGGCGCCGCAGCAGCTGGCCGGTGAAGATCCCGACGCCGAGCGCGTCAAGGAACGCGCGTACCGAGCGATCCGGGTGGGAAACAGCTCGGCGCTCGCCGTCGCGATCGTCTTCGTCTTCGCGACATTCGTCAACCAGACGTCGATCGCTGTGACGGGCCTCGAACGCGGTATCGTCGCCGTCACCTTCTACGCCTTTCTTATGGTGTGGATATGGGGAATGGTCTACGCGTGGGCGCTCCGGCGATCGCTGCGCTTGAAGTCCACGTGAGCGCGCCCTATCTCTCGGTCGATCCCGATCTCGACGCGCCGCCGTTCGCGCAAATCGTCGAGCAGCTGCGCGGCTTCATCGAGCGCGGCGAGCTGCAGCCGGGCGATGCGCTGCCGACGGTGCGTCAACTCGCCGGCGACCTCGGCGTCGCGCCGAATACGGTCGCGCGCGCGTATTCCGAGCTGCAAGAAGCAGGCTGGCTGACGGGAGAAGGGCGCCGTGGAACGCGCGTGGCGCGGGGCGCGCACGGCGACGGACGCGCGCGAGCGCGCGCGTTGCGCGATGCGATCGCGCACTTTCGCAAGACGCTCGCACATCGCGGGTACTCCGACGAAGAGGTCGCCGACGCGCTGCGCGCTTAAAGCGGCTCGCGCCGCTCGGGTACGCAGCTCTCAGCGTGGTTTTTCGGAGCAATGTGAGCCATTTGTGAGCCATTTGCGATCGGCAACCCCGCGCACGTCCGTTTTTGAGAGGGAATCGGGTCGCGAGATGGTGGGGAAGGCGGGATTTGAACCCGCACGAGGGGTTACCCCGGCCGCTTTTGAGGCGGCTGCGTCTACCGTTCCGCCACTTCCCCCAGTCGTCGCTACTTTGATTGCGGAGAAGTCATGGCCTCTGAAGCGTACTGAAAGACGCGATCGAGTGGCTGGCCGAGCGCGGATGCGATTTCGAAAGCAACCTCGAGCGTCGGCGAGTACTTCTTACCTTCGATCGCATTGATCGTTTGACGCGTGACCCTGACGCGATCCGCGAGCTGCTGCTGCTTCACTCTACGGCTGTGCGGGAGAGGCCCCGCTCTGGACGAGCGCCCGCGCCGCAGCATCATCCTCGAGTGGCACGGGAATCACACCCAGGCGCATTTCAACGTCGTTGCGCCTGAAGTGCAGCGTTACGATGAGCGCTCCGCGCGTGGTTCGCGTTTCGTAGAAAGCGAGGTCGTCCGGCCGCCAGCAGAGCCGCCAGAGTCGCCCTTCGTTCGGCTCGAAAACGCCCGCACACGAGGGGCCGCGCTCCACGATGTCACCTTGATAGAAGGCGAACCCAGAGATGCTCTTGAGGTGCGCACCGCTCGAGCGATCACGGAGAATCATTCGTTCGTCGACCGTGAGCTCGCGGTCGTCGTCCCCCAACGAGAGAGTCCGTTCGAAGCGGGCGCCCCCGTTCGGGAGATCGGGCGCGTCGTAGGAACAACTCACTATGGCTCTCGGACGCCCGGGTTGCACGATCGAACAACGATATGGCCGGTTGAACGTCCCCGCGGGAATCGGATGCGTGGCGGCGGCGATGTAGTCTCGCGATGACGGTGTTGGCTCTGGGTCTACGGCGTCGCGAAAGAGGCCGATCGTCGCAGCGTTGTTTCCCGCTACGCTTGCCAAGGCGACATTAGCGGAGTCGTTCGAATGGTGCTGACTCTTGAGCAACGCGCCGACGCGCGCTCCGGCGTCCGGCGCGAGAACCAGGGCCATTTGCTGATTGTTCATTTCGACGGCCTTCGTACCGTCATGGAAGACGTCGGCGTACAGCGCTTCAACGGAAGTCGGCGCTACTGCACCGGCTGTGAATTCCGAGTTTCCGAACGTAAAGGGCTGCTGGTCGGACAAAACGTCGCAAAAGTGGCTAATCCACTCTGCCCGACTATACGTCGTACGTGAGACGCCGACGGGAATGAGAAGCGTGTGCAATCCCCAGGCATCGAGGCTGTGCTGCGGTATGCGCACGGTGCCATGGGCGAGGTGCAGGATGTAAGGACCAAATGTTTGAGCGCCGCTGCTCCAGTTGGATACGACGACGAACGCGAAGGCTCCGTTGTCCGCGAGCAAGAGGTTCGCCTCTCCTCTGTTTCCAGAAAGGAGCTTATCGCGTATGCCGGCGAGAGTAGCAACGATCCGATGTTGCGCCCGAAGCGATGCCAGCGCCGCGCTCGCGCCAGGTTCGAGACGTGCCGCTTCACTAGGACCCAGCGTTACGGGAAGAACTACACGGGCGACTCCGCCCAAGGTACCGTAACGAAGGTCGACGAGCCGGCAGAGGAGGCCGCGGTCGTGGCATTGATGGAGCAAGGTGATTGTTGCAGCCGCGTCTCGCGCGATCGCTGCGTTGTCCTGAGATGCCGGTAGGAAGAGGCTCGGCGGCCAGACGATGCCGACGTCGTAGGCCGGATGTGTCTGCGCCAGAAACGCACCGAAGCGCGCGATCCTCTCGCCGAAGTCGGCCGTAGGCCAAATGCGCTCTCCGTCGTTAGGGCCGCAAAGATCGCTGAAGAATGCAGCGTCCCAGTCGTATGCCCAGTTTGCCCACGGCACTTCCCAGCCGGCGGGGTAGATCGTGTCTTGGACCGGAAAGTTGACGATGCCATGCGCGCCGTCGGCGAGAAACTCCGAAAGCGCGAGCTCGGTGTTCGAGGGGTCCGCAGGACGCGGTTCGTTCTCGTCGGCGCCCTGTAGCCAACCGGCTTGAAACTCCGAGACCATGACCGGCTCGCGCGGCTGCGTTCCGACCATCGCGGCGGTGAGGTCGATTTGATCCCTGTCGTGGACGCCGATCCTGTATGCGTCGCTCTGATACCAGTTCGTCCATGCCCAGACTGGTGAATCCGCGGTGACCTTCATCTGCCATGTGTTGATGAAGAGCGGCACGCGACTCCCAGCCGCGCTACGCACGACGCGTTTGAGCCAACCAATATACTGATGCCAATGCGGTGCAGGCCAGGTATCGTTGTCGAGGTATGCACCCTGATCATCATCGAGCGCGATCGCTACGATGTCGTGCGAGAATGGCGCGGTCGCACTTAGGACCTCGCGCAGCCAATTGGCCGCGTAGTGCAGGTGCGTCCGATTCCGCAGCCACTCTGCGGCAGCGGCGTCGGAATGTTGGTTTTGCAGCGTTGCCGTCGCAGGATACCGTCCCTCGAGCACGTCGTGAAGCGGCATGTCGTACTCCGGCCGCTCGAGGAGCCAATCCGGGTAACCGCCGTTTCGCCACTCGTTGCGAATGACGGGACCCGGGCGCAATACGACCTTGAAACCGAGCCTATGGATGATGCGAAGGAGCCCGACCAGATCGCGACGAGCGTTCGTACGACCACGAAAATCGAGATGTCCCTCGGTAGGCTCCTCCCAGTTCCATGGTACGTAGAGATCGATGGTATTGAGGAGCAGATCCGAGCGATAGTGCTCGAGCCACGTCTCCCACTCATCGCGTGGAACGCGTTCGTAGAAGAATGCCGCGCCGTAGACGAAGAACGGTTTGCCGTCGACCTCGAAAACGGGGTAGCCGTCGATCTGCACGATCCGCGACGTATGCCAAGTCGCCCAAGCGCCGACGGGTGCGGCAACGGCGGGGCGCGGGGGAAGAAGCGCGAGTGCAAGCAAAGCCGCGGCTGCGAACGGCCACCAGCGCTGAATCTTTGCGAGAGCGAGAAAGAGCACGGCGCCGGCCACGAGCCAGCCGACCCCGATCCCGATTGCGAGCCGCCCGGTGTAGGCGAAGGCAAGGATCCATCCTGCAAGCGCGACGAGCGCAGGCAACGGGTAGAGGGGCATGCGGAACGGCGCTTCACCTTTGGTGCGGCGCAGCAACACGAGGGCGAAAATCTGGAGGATGCTCTGCACGAGGACGATTCCGGCGGTCAGAAACGCGATCACCTGCCCGAGCGTGAAGAAGCTCGCGACGAGCGAGAGCCCACCGACGGCGAGCAGGGCAATCTGGGGAATTTCCGTGCGCGGATGGAGGCGCGCGAAAGCGGGAAAGAACGCGCCGTCGCGCGCCGCCGCAAACGGAATGCGCGAGAAGCCCAGCAGGTTGCCATACACGGAGGCAAAGGCCGTGACGAGCACGAGCACGGTGACGACCCGGGCGGCCCAAGCGCCCCACGTGCGCTCTACGACGATGGACCCGACGTATTGCGAGGCCGGCGTCGGCAAACCATCGGAGCCAAAGAGTGAATGCCACGGCACGACGCCGAGCACTCCGACCTGCAAAGCGATATAGAGTGCTGCGACCAGCAACACCGAGATCACGATCGAGCGTGGAATTGTTCGCACGGGCTCCCGTACCTCGTCACCGATCAGTGCCACGTCCGCGTATCCGACGTAGTCGTACAGCGTGATGTACAGTGCGCTTGCAAAGCCCGCGAGCAATCCGGCATCGAGCCGAACGGGGCCCGGCAGCTGGAAGGCCATGTGCCAGTTCGCGTGCGTGAGCGCGGCGACCGCGATGAGCGCCAACGTGATGATGGCGACCGCCCCCAAGAGCAGGCCGGTGGCTGCGACGCGCGCCGTCCGCCGTAAGAGGACGGCGATCGTGATCATGCCGATACCCAGCGTCACCAGATGCGCGGCCATCCACGATTCCGTAAGATGCGGGAAGAAGTATCCGAGGTAATCCGTGAATCCGATGTACCCGCTGGCGAGCAAGCATGGGGCATAGAGTAGAAACTGCCAGTTGAAGAGGAAGGCCAGCGCGCGACCAAGCCGCTCGGCACCGAAGCTCTCGCGCAGATAAACGTACGTTCCACCGGAGCTTGGGAAGCGCGAGGAAAGTTCGCCCCAAACCAGTCCGTCGCAGAGGGCGACGACGGCACCGGCGATCCATCCGAGCAGAGCGAGCGAACCGCCGAGGGCCGCAAGCACCAACGGGATCGTGATCAGCGGCCCGATGCCGACCATCGTGATGACATTGATCGCGACGGCGCTGCGAGTGTCGATGGCACGCTCCATCCCGCTCGATCTCACGGTCGCGTCGTTCGGGACGGCGAAAGATGAACCTGGCGAAGAGGAGTCTTCGGGCGGCTCATCGCAACTAGGCCGCAAGCGCATGAACAACAGACGCTCTGTCGCCACGCTTGCCATGCTTGCAATGCTGGCACTCCCGCTCATCGCGAACGCGCAAGTCGTGGCTCCGACGCCGACACCCGATCCGCACGTCTACGACGATCCGGCTATGCATTATGTTGCGCCGGCCAACTCTATCCCGCTCGGGGAAATGCAGAATCCGACGCTCGCCACGCTTTCGCAAGATCCGACGACCGTCGCGCGCTGGGGCTTGGGAAGGACCGAATACGACGCGAGGATGATCTCCATCTCGATGGAGTTGTACTCCGGCTCCCTCGACGGATTCGACAGCCAGTACGAAAACGCGCTGCGAGAAGCCGACCCCGCAACGATTGTGAAGAACAAGGAACTCGTCCAACTGTCCAACGGCATGCCTGCGTATTTTCTCGAGGTAACGCAAGGCGCGGGATTCGCTTCACGCAAGATCTTTGCATACATCTGGATCGATAGCCAGCGCGGCGTCGTGCTGAGCGTCGGATCCGGATTGGGTGTCGTCGACGAGGACACTGCGAAGCAACTCTTGGCGGGCGCGACGGCGGTGCGTTACCCAACCGGGACGCAGTAGCGATTACGTTGCGTCGAGGCCGCGGCGCAAATCTTCGATGAGGTCTTCCACGTCTTCGATGCCGACCGAGAGACGCAACAACCCGTCGGTCACGCCCCGCCGTTCGCGTTCTTCTTTCGGAATGGAAGCGTGCGTCATGCGCGCCGGGTGGCAGATGAGCGATTCGACGCCGCCGAGGCTTTCAGCCAAGCTGAAGTAGCGCAGCCCCGCCGCGAACTCCATCGCGCGCGATTCGGACGCGCGGAGCGTGAAGGAGAGCATGCCGCCGAAGCCGCTCATCTGCCGCTTCGCAAGCTCGTGCTGCGGATGCGAGGGGAGTCCCGGGTAGTAGACGCGCTCGACCTTCCCGTGTGCAGCCAGGAACTCGGCAACGGCCAGAGCGTTACGCTCGTGCTCGCGCATGCGCAACGCGAGCGTCTTGGCGCCCCGCATGACCAGCCACGCGTCGAGCGGACCCGGTACACCGCCGACCGAGTTCTGGTGGAACTTGATCGTCTCGTGGATCCGGTCGTCGTTGGTGATCGCGACGCCCCCGACGGCGTCGCTGTGCCCGCCGATGTACTTCGTGGTGGAGTGCACGACGACGTCGGCTCCGAGGGCCAGCGGCCGCTGAAAGAACGGCGTTGCAAACGTGTTGTCGACCGCGACCACGGCGCCGCTCGGGCGCAGAGCGCTCACCGCCGCGATGTCAGCGAGCTTGAGCAGCGGATTCGTCGGCGTCTCAATCCAGATCATCTTCGTCGAAGAGCGAATAGCTTTGCGCACGGCGGCGAGGTCGCCCAGATCGACGTAGGTGAACTCGAGGCCATAGCGTGAAAGCACTCGGGAGAAGAGCCGGTAGGTTCCGCCGTAGAGGTCGTCGCTCACGACCACGTGATCGCCGGCCGAAAGAAGATTGAGCGTAGCGGCCGTCGCGGCCATGCCGCTCGAGAAAGCGGAAGCGTGCGCGGCGTCTTCGAGCGAGGCGAGCTGCTTTTCGAGCGCGAGACGCGTCGGGTTGATCGTGCGGCTGTAGTCGAAGCCTTTGTGTTTTCCGACGGCTTCCTGCGTGTACGTCGAGGTCTGGTAGATCGGAACGATGGTCGCGCCCGTCGTCGGATCCGCCTCCTGACCGACGTGGATGGCCTTGGTCGAAAACTTCACGCGATGCGGCTACTCGGCAGCGGTGGAACTGCCGGAGAGGAAGGAGATGACGTCCTGGCGCGTGACCACGCCGATGGGCTCGCCGTCGTCGGTCACGACGATGGCATGGTTCGCCAGCGTGAGAAGCTTGTAGGCGCGGTCGATCTCCTCGTGCTGCTCGAGCGCAGGGAAGGGGCGCCCCATGACCTCGCGGACCGGTTGATGGATGATGTCCGCGCGATCGAAGACCGCCCGCATGACGGCGACGTCGTTGATGCTCCCGATCACTTCGTGCCCGTGCATGACGGGAATCTGCGAGATCTCGAACTTGCGCAAAAGATCGAGCGCGGTGCGGACCGTGTCGTCCTGTGAAACCGTGATCATCGGCGGCAGCGGCGTCTTGCCGCGTAGAACGTCGCCCACCGTCGCCCGGCGCTTGCCTTCGCTCAAGAAACCGTTCGCGATCATCCACTCGTCGTTGAAGATCTTCGACATGTAGCCGCGTCCGGAGTCGGGGAAGATCACGACGACGACAGCCTGCGGCGGGAGCGTCTTGGCCAAGCGCACCGCAGCGACGGCGGCGGTCCCGGAGGAGCCTCCGACGAGCAAGCCCTCCTCTCGGACGATGCGGCGCGTCATCAGGAACGACTCGCGATCCGAGACGCGCACGATTTCATCGATGACCTTGAGATCGACGGTTTCGGGAAGATAGTTCAGACCGATGCCTTCCACGGCGTACGAGCGCGGCGTGTCGCCGGAGTAGATGGAACCCTCGGGGTCGGCGCCGACGACATGGATGCTCGGCTTCTTTTCCTTCAAGAAGCGAGCGGTGCCGGAGATCGTGCCGCCGGTCCCGATGCCGGCGACGAAATGCGTGATCTCGCCGCGCGTCTGCTCCCAGATCTCCGGGCCGGTCGTGTGATAATGCGCGTCCGGATTGTGGTGATTGTGAAACTGATTCGGCTGAAACGCGCCCGGAATCTCCGCGGCCAGACGATTCGCGACGCCATAATACGACTCGGGGGAATCGTTGGGCACGTTCGAAGGCGTGACGACCACCTCGGCGCCGTAGGCGCGCAGCAGATCGACTTTTTCCTTCGACATTTTGTCGGGCATCACGAGAATGCACCGGTAGCCGCGAATCGCGGCGGCCATCGCAAGACCGCTTCCCGTGTTCCCGCTCGTGGGCTCGACGAGCGTACCACCCGGCTTGAGCATCCCGGCCTGTTCGGCTGCGTCGAGCATCGCGAGCGCGGGCCGATCCTTCACGCTGCCGCCGGGATTCATGTACTCGACCTTCGCGAGAACCAGACACGCGGCGCCGTCGAGCGTCTTCCCGAGCTTGACCAGCGGCGTATGACCGATGGCCTCGAGCGCGTTTTCGCAGTAGGTGGGCCCGGCAGCCTTGCGAGCAGGGATCATGCGCGCGCCTTCGCCGCCAGGGCGGATGCCTCCGGTCGCGAACCGCAAGAGCATGAGGAGAGCCGCCCTGGCATTCGGACTTGCCGCGCTTGCGGCACTTGCGGCGTGTAACAACGATCAGCTCCCGCCGCCGGGTCAGTTTACGTCGATCTCGGGCGCGGTGACGGATAGCGCGACGCAGCAGCCGGTCGCGGGTGCGGTCGTCACGATCGATACGGTGCTCACGGCGACGACCGACTCAGCCGGGAAGTTCTCGATCGCGAAGGTCCCAGCCGGCGTCGTCGATTACTCGGTGCAGGCCAACGGCTACACCCTCGTTTCCTCGACCGCGACCGCTCAACCCGGCGTCGCCTTTACGCTCAACGTCGCGCTGGTTCGTTCTTCAAACGCACCCTGACGCGCGTCGTCATTGCCCCCGACAAGTTCAAAGGAAGCCTCAGCGCCGCAGAGGCGGCTGAGGCGATCGCCCGCGGCCTGCACCGTTCGCTTCCCGATTGCGAAGCGATGCTGCTCCCAATGGCCGACGGTGGCGAGGGAACGGTCGCGGTCTTTCTCGCCGCCGGTGCGCAACGTCGTACGCTTCGCGTCCACGGTCCTCTACGAGATCCGGTCGAGGCGACCTACGCGTGTCAGGACGATCTCGCCGTGATCGAGATGGCATCGGCTTCGGGTCTCGGACTGCTGACGAAGGACCGCTACGACCCGTTGCACGCGACGACGTTCGGAACGGGCGAGCTGCTCGCGGCGGTGGGCGCCGGCGGTGCACGCCGTTGCATCGTCGGCGTCGGCGGCAGTGCGACGGTCGACGCGGGAACCGGGATGTTGCGAGCGCTGGGCGTACGTTTCCTCGACGAAGGCCGAGACGAAATCCGCGAGGCGATGCCGGGCTTCGCGCATCTTGCGAGGATCGATCTCGAACGTCTCGATCGCCGCGTTCTCGATATGCAGATTGCCGTGGCGTGCGACGTGCAGAATCCGTTGCTCGGCCCAAACGGTAGCGCGCGCGTTTTCGCTCCGCAGAAAGGCGCATCGCCCGGCGACGTCGCGTTGCTCGAGCGCGTCATCACGCGAATCGCGGCCGTTTCCGCTTCGACCATCGGTCATGACCTTTCGGAGGTGCCGGGAGCAGGCGCCGCGGGCGGACTCGCTTTTGCGCTCGCGGCCTTCTTGGGCGCGCGCATGGAGCGAGGCGCACTCCTCGTCGGGCACGAGCGCGGACTCGACAAGGCGTTGCCCGGCGCGACGCTCTGCGCCACCGGTGAGGGAAGCATCGACATGCAGACCCTGCAGGGAAAGACGGTTGCGGGCGTCGCGGAGATGGCGCGCGCTGCCGGCGTTCCGGTGGTGGCGTTCGGAGGCCGCGTCGAACCAGCAGCCGCAGCGGCGCTAAAAGAACTCGGCGTCGAAAGCGTGGAAACGGCTCGGGGCATTCCGCTGCAAGAAGCGCTCCGACAGGCCGGCGTGTTGCTCGAAGCGGCGGCGGCGCGCTACTTCAGCGGCTTGCGGCGCGAGCCGGACGGCGGTGCGCGCCCGGGCGTTTGACGAACGTCGCGCGATCGGCGACATGACGATTGATCACCGACAGGACGACGTTGGCGAGGCGATCCGGATCGTGACGCACGTTCTCATGCTCGCTGACGACCGCGGCGGCGATCGGAACGAGCCCGATCTCCTCGATGCGATCGACGTCGGGCACGACTGGACCTTGGCCTTCCTCCGCATATGCTGCCAACAGCCGTTTCGGCGGCTCGTCGTTGACGATCACGTAGTCGCAGACGCGCTCGCCGGCGTTAGCCAGAAGCGTTCGAACGTGGTCGGCGGCCGTCATGCCCGTGGTCTCTCCCGGCTGGGTCATGACGTTGCAGACGTAGATCTTTACGGCACGTGCGGCGGCGATCTCTTTGGCGATGCGATCGACCAAAAGGTTGGGCAGGACGGAAGTGTAGAGCGAGCCTGGCCCGAGCACGATCGCGTCCGCATCGCGAATGGTCGCGATGACCTGCTCGAACGCGGGTACCCCGGCGGGCTCTAAGAACACACGCGCGATCGGCCGCTTCGAGAGCGGAATCTGCGATTCTCCCACGACCGTGCTTCCGTCTTCGAATTCCGCGCAGAGACGAACGCTTCCGAGCGTGGCGGGCAAGACGCGCCCGACGATGTTCAGGACGCGGCTCGATTCCTGAATCGCACGATCGAAGTTTCCGGTGACGCCGGTCATCGCCGCGAGGAAGATATTGCCGAAGGAGTGCCCCAACAAGCCTTCGCCTTCGTTGAATCGATAGCGGAAGAGGTCCGTCACGAGCGCCTCGTCGTCGGCGAGCGCCACGAGGCAGTTCCGGATGTCGCCGGGAGGAAGAACGCCGAGCTCCTTTGTTAGCCGACCGGAGGATCCGCCGTCGTCGCTGACGGTCACGACGGCGGTGAGATTGCTGGTTCGGCGCTTGAGCCCGCGCAACAACGTAGATAGCCCCGTACCGCCACCGATCGCGACGACCTTGTAGCCTTCTCGCAGGCGCAGCCCCGTGATTGCGCCGATCATTCCTTGAGAACCGCGCGCGGTTGCCGCGCGGAACAGCGCGCGCAGCGCGAACGTCGCGCCTGCAACGAGCAACAGCAACCCGAGAAGGAGAAGAATCCACGTGAGGTTTCCCGGCGGGAAGTAATCCGCGACGATGCCGTCGAGCAGCTCGTTGACGTTCCAGCCTGCGCCTTGCGCGACGATCCACCGATCGAGCGCGTCGGCGAGCAACGCGATGCCGAGCAGGCTGACCGCGAACCAGCGCTTGATGCCCAAGCCGGGCAATAGCCAATGAGAGGCCCGCACGAAACGCTCGCGCATCAGCGCTCGATATCCCGAGTGGAAAGCGACGTCGACCAACGCGGATCGCCTTCGAGATGGGCGAGCACGCGATGCGCGACGTAGACCGAGCGGTGCCTTCCGCCGGTGCAGCCGAAGGCGATCGTGAGCTGCGTCTTGCCGCTCTCCGCGTAGCGGGGTAGGAGGAAATCGAGGAGCGAGAAGAGCCGTGAGAGGAACGGTTGGAGCGCCGGGTCTTGCTCGATGAACGCTGCGGCCGCGGCATCGGCGCCGGTCAGCGGCTGCAGCTCGGGCTCGTAGTTCGGATTTCGCAGAAAGCGCACGTCGAAGAGCAGGTCGAGGTCGGCCGGGAGGCCGTAGCTGAAGCCGAACGCGAGGACGGCAACCTTCACTCGGGAAAAAGACTCCGCAGCATGAAGTGGTTTTCGCCTGAGCGGGCCAACGCCCTCATCCCGAAGCTCGCGCCGCTCGTCGACGAGTTGCTCGCGCACCGGCAAGAGCTGGCCATCAAGCTGCTCGAGAGCGATCCCGCCCTTCACGGCGTCGGCTCGCAGACGACGCATCTGGCGAACCCGCGCTCGCCATTTGGGACGCCGAGGTTCGGCGATCTCAAAGGCGAGATCGTCCGTTTGATTCATCGGATCGAATCCTTCGGTTGCATCGTCAAGGACATCGACCTCGGGCTCCTCGATTTTCCTTCACGCCGAGAAGGTTCGGCGGTCTATCTCTGTTGGAAGGCTGGCGAGCCGGACGTGGCGTTCTGGCACGCAGCCGACGAGGGTTTTCGCGAGCGAAAGCCGCTCGATTTCGTCTGAGCGGCCCCCATTATGAAGCTTGTGCGGTCTCGGCGCCGACGGGAATAAAATCTTCGGAAAGCCCTTGCAGGCGCACGTCGCCGAACTCGGCCGTGTACGCGCCGCTCTCCGCACCGGTAATCGTTCCGATCTCCGGAACGTCGGCCAGTTGCGGGATCTTCGCGCGGATCTCGTCCGGGATACGAACGCGATCGCCGATCGCAAGCGTCCCTTGATCGAAGAGCACGTTGAGGCTGTCGAGCAGCATCGGCAGCGGGATGCCGTAATCTTCGCTGATCTGCCCGATCGTATGCGTTTCGCTGATCGCGCAGTTCGAGCATCCTCCGAGGTGGAAGCGCGCGAAGACGCGCCGTGCGCCCGCATGCAGGCGAAAGGCCTCGTCGACGGTCATTTCAGGCGTAAATGGCTGCTGGTTCACTTGAAAATCTTTACTCCTTTGAGTGTTCCTCTTCGACTAAAACGCCCCAATTGCCCCTTCGGTTGCGCCGGCATCGCAGCTGTACGAAGATGCGGAGCACGCCTATAAGCCGGATTCTGTGCCGCCGGTTACCCGGCGCGACGACCATCTCTCTGGGATGCGCGTCACCGCGCACCTCGATGCGACGTGGCTCGTTCGGACGGGCCGTCCGCTCTCGCGCGAGCGAGAGAGTCGAGCGGTCTTGCTTCAGGCGGGGTTTACCCGAGGCCGCGTCACCGCGGACCTCCGTGAGCTCTTACCTCACGATTTCACCCTTACTTTCGCAGAGCGAAAGTGGTATGTTTCTGTGGCACTTTCCTTCGAGTTGCCCCGACAGGACGTTATCCTGCGCTCTGGCCCGGTGAAGCCCGGACTTTCCTCCCCAAGAAACTTCGTGGGGCGGTCGCCCGGCGTACTCCGCGCCCAAAGTATAACACGGAATCCAGAGCGATCGATTGAGGGGAGGGTGCCCCGTCGGAGAAGCTGCAACTTTCTTGGACGTTTTCACACGGACGTGAAACTTCAAAACTTCGTTCTTCCAAGAAAGTGCCGCAGCGCGAGCGAGCCCGGACGGCGAGCGAGCAGCGGTTCGACGATGGGGGATCCTTCCCTCAAGGAGCGCTCTGGTGGAGATGACGGGACTCGAACCCGTGACCCTCTACATGCAAAGCAGATGCTCTACCAGCTGAGCTACATCCCCAAGGCCGTGGTGAGCGCGTTCGTTTGGCGCGGTTATTGCACCTCGCCCGACCTCTGCGCCCGGCGCTGCGCAAGGCGGTGCGCAGGGTGCTGCGCAAGGTGCAGCGCCTCTCAAGTCGGGGGCCCGCGCGGCGAAGTCCGCGTGGGGGCGTGAAGCGAAGTTGACGGCGCGGAGCGCCGGAAGCGAAGCATAACGCCGGGCGCTGCGCAAGGTGCAGCGCCTCTCAAGGTGAAGAACGGGGCGCCGGCGCGGAATGCGCGGGGGCATAGCTCAGTTGGTAGAGCATCACGCTGGCAGCGTGAGGGTCAGGAGTTCGAGTCTCCTTGCCTCCATATTTCGCAGTTTCCCTTGAGGACGAGACGCTGAGCGAGCCGGCTATCGAGGCAAGCAGCCTCACCAAGCACTATGGCACGCGAACCGCCGTGAACGGCGTGAGCTTCAGCGTGGAGCGGGGCTCCATCTTCGGATTCCTGGGCCCCAACGGCAGCGGTAAATCGACGACGGTCAAGATGCTGTGCGGGCTCGTAGCGCCGAGCGAGGGACATGCACGTGTCGACGGAATTGCCGTGGCAACCGACGGGAAGACGGTGCGCCGGCACATCGGCTACATGGCGCAAGGGTTCACGCTCTACGGCGACCTTACGAGCGAGGAGAATCTGCAGTTCTTCGCACGCGCCTACGGAATGCCGCGCGCCCGCGCGCGCGAGCGGATGGCGGAGGTCGTCGCCTGGACCGGAATCGCACCGCATCTCCGGCAGCGTGCCGACCGGCTCTCCGGCGGCTGGCAGCGGCGACTCGCCCTTGCGGCCGCGTTGCTGCACGATCCGCCGATCGTCTTCCTGGATGAACCGACGTCGGGAATCGACCCGGTCGCGAGGTACGAGTTGTGGGATTTGCTGCTTCGCTTAGCCGCGGGCGGTAAGACCTTCTTCGTAACCACGCATGCGATGGACGAGGCGCGGCGGTGCGCGCGACTAGCGTACATTCTCGATGGAGAGTTGCTTGCGTGCGGCTCCATTGACGACTTCCGACGGGCCGCGGGCGGCGCGGAGTCGATGCCTTCGCTCGAGCAGGCGATCGTAACGCTCGTACGCCGGGCTGAATCGTGAACCTCGGCGCCTTCGATGCAACGGGCCTTGCGGCGGTCATATACAAGGAAGTTCGCCATATTCTTCGCGAGCCGACGACGCTCGCGCTGATCGTGGCGATGCCGCTGATGCAACTGCTCATCTACGGCTACGCGATCAATCTGCACGTCGAACACATCGCGAGCGTCTATGCCGACGAAGATCACGGACGCGCGGCCGGGGTGCTGGTGAAGGTCCTGGGAGCCTCACGAACGTTCCATTTGCTGCAGCGCGTCGCGCCCGAGCAACTCACGCGCTCCCTCGTCGATGGGAGCGCGCGCATTGCCTTCGACATCCCGCCACACTTCTCGAGCGATCTCGCGAAAGGGAAGCCAGTCACCGTACCGATGCTCGTCGACGGTTCCGATGCGAGCGTCGCGCAAGCGGCGTATGGAGCGGCGGCGCGCATCGGCGACGCCGTCTCCCAATGGGCAGACCCGCTTAGCGACAGTGCGGCGGTCGAGATACGCCCGCGAACGCTCTTCAACCCCTCGTTGCGAACACCGACCTTCCTCGTGCCGGGATTGATCGGTCTCGTCATGCAGAACATCGCGATCGTCCTTACGGCACTCTCGATCGTCAACGAGCGCGAACGGGGAACGCTCGATCAGATGCGAGTTACGCCGATCGGCGCCGGAGCCGTTGTTCTGGGCAAACTCATCCCGTATGGGGCCGTCGCCTTCTTCGATCTGCTCCTCGTATTGGCGGCAATGCGGTTCATCTTCGACGTGCCGATCGCCGGCAGCGTCGGCCTGCTCCTCGCACTGAGCGCGGCGTTCCTCTTGACCTGCCTGGGCCTCGGGCTGCTGATCTCGACGATCGCGCGCTCGCAACTGCAGGCGGCGCTGATCGCCGTCCTCTTCCTGATGCCCTCGTTCCTACTCTCCGGGATGTTCTTCGAGATCGACCTCATGCCGGTTCCGGCTCGCGTGATCAGCTACGCGTTGCCGATGACGTATTTCCTGGAGATTCTGCGTGGGATCATCATCCGAGGAGCGACGCTGGCCGACCTATGGCTCCCGGCGACCGTGACCGTCGTATTCGGCTTGGGCATGCTGGCGCTGGCGAGCTTTCGCTTCTCGGCAAGGTCGTCGCCGTAGCGGTGCGGTAGAGTTCGCGCTGTGACCGAAGCGGTAAGGCGCGCCGGGGCCAGCGAGGTACAAAAGTAGCGTGGCGATCATCGAGCACGACGTTGTCGTCCTAGGTGCGGGTTTGGCCGGCATGCGGGCTGCGCTCGAGGCGGCGCGCGACGGTGCCGACGTGGCGATCGTCACGAAAGTCCATCCGATTCGCAGCCATTCGAGTGCCGCGCAGGGCGGCATCAACGCCGCGATCGGCGAGGGCGACACCTGGGAGTCGCACGCCTTCGACACGATCAAGGGCAGCGACTATCTCGCCGATCAAGACGCCGTCGAAATCATGTGCCAAGAAGCGCCCGGCGACATCATCGAGTTCGAGCACATGGGCGTCATTTTCTATCGCGACGACGACGGAAAGCTCGGAACGCGCGCGTTCGGCGGCGCCTCGCAAGCGCGAACCTACTTCGTCGGCGACATCACGGGTCAAGCGCTGCTCGTCACGCTCTACGATCAAATCCTCAAAGCCGGCGTCAAGGTCTACGAAGAGTGGTTCGCGACCGCGCTCTACATGGAAGACGGCGCGTGCCGCGGGCTCGTCGCGCTCGAGATGCTCACCGGCGAGCTGCATCTGCTGCGCGCGAAAGCCGTCATCGTGGCGAGCGGGCGGCCTGGGGCGCGCTCTACGAGCCGAGCACGAACGCGCTGATCTGCACCGGCGACGGCTACGCGCTGGCCTATCGCGCCGGCGCGCCGCTGATGGACATGGAGATGGTGCAGTACCATCCGACGACGCTCGCGGGCAGCGGCTTTCTTGATGACCGAAGCGGCGCGCGGCGAAGGCGCCTATCTGCTCAACTCGAGGGCGAGCGCTTCATGAAGAGCTACGCGCCGAACAAGATGGAGCTCGCCGCGCGCGACGTCATCTCGCGCGCCGAAGCGACGGAGATCGCGCGAGGGTCGCGGCATCGACGGCAACGTCCTGCTCGACCTGCGCCACCTCGGGCGCGACGTCATCCTGCAAGAAGCTGCCGCAGATCCACGAGATGGCGCTCGACTACCTCGGCATCGACATGATCAAGGAGCCCGTTCCCGGTCCGCCCCGGCATGCACTATCAGATGGGCGGCGTCAAGACCGACGTCGACGGTGCGACGCCGGTGCCGGGCCTCTACGCGGCCGGCGAAGTTGCGTGCGTGAGCGTTCACGGCGGCAATCGCCTCGGCGCGAACTCGCTGCTCGACACGATCGTCTTCGGCCGCCGCTCGGGCAAGGCGGCCGCGGCATACGTCAAGAGCGTACGCCGGCCAGCGACGCGGCGGCGAGGACCTGCTGCGCAGCGAGCAAGAGCGGATCGACGCGACTGCTGGCGCGGCCGTACACGCGGCGAGACGCACGCCGGCTTGCGGCTCGAGCTGGCGACGATGATGGACGAGCTACGTCGGCGTCTATCGCGACGAGGCCGGCCTGCAGCCAGGCGCTCGACGAGCTGCCGAGGCTTCAAGAAGCGCTACGAGACGGTTGCGGTCGGCGACAAGGGCCGCGTCTTCAATCAGGCGCTTGACGTTCGCGCTCGAGCTGGGCTATCATGCTCGACTGCGGCGAGACGATCATCCGCGGTGCGATCGATACGCAAGGAGAGCCGCGGCGCGCAGTCGCGCACCGACTATCCCGAGCGCAACGACGCGGAGTGGCTCAAGCACATCCTGCTCGACGCACCGTGCCGACGGTGAGCCCGAGACTCTCGTATCTTCCCGTCACGATCACGCAATGGAAGCCGGAGGTGCGGACGTACTAATGCAGTTTACGATCGAAGTCGGGCGATACAATCCCGAAGGCACGTACGCCGACAACGCGGTCAGCCCGGGCGAGCCATTCCCGCCGCCGTGGGACAAATCGCCGCCTGCGCCGCTATCAAACGTACAGGTCGATCTCCCCGAGCACGCGGTCGTGCTCGACGCGCTGATCGCGATCCGCGAATATCAAGATCGAGTCGCTCGCCGTGCGCTGCGCGTGCCGCAGCGCGATCTGCGGCTCGTGCGCGATGTGGATCAACGGTCACGCGCACCTCGCGTGCAAGAGCAAGCTGCGCGAGTTCACGCAAGGACGGCAAGACGCGCGTCGAGTCGCCGCCGTCGATGCCGATCATTCGCGATCTGGTCTGCGACATGACGCCGTTTTGGGAGAAGCACTTCGCGGTCAAGCCGTGGCTCGAGAACAAGCAGCCGGTCCCGCCGGCCGGACGAAGAGTACCGCGTCCCCAACGCCGCGATGGAAGAGCTGATTCAAGAGGTGAGCTGCATCAGCTGCGGCGCGTGCCTGATGGACTGCGAGTCGTTCGCGGTCAATCCGGACTTCCTCGGCCCGCAAGCGCTGGCGAAGGCCTATCGCTATGCCGGCGATCCGCGCGACGCCGCAGACGCACGAGCGCCTCGGCGAGTACAGCGAGCGCCGGCGGCATCTGGGACTGCACGCACTGCTACGAGTGCGTGACGCAGTGCCCGAAGGGCGTCGCACCGCTCGAACAGATCCTCAAGCTGCGCAAGATGGCGGTCGACGCCGGCTTCACGAACAATGCCGGCACGCGCCACGCCGACGCGTTCGCCGAATCGGTCGGGATAGCGGACGGCTCAACGAGCTGACGCTGATGCCGAAATCGATCGGGCTCTTCAACATCGTCGAGCAGCTCAAGACGCTGCCGAGCGCGTTCAACATGATGCGCGCCGGCAAGCTGCCGCCGATCATTCACAAGACGATCCCGGGCGTCAAGCGCATCAAGACGATCTTTCGAACGCGTCGGAGGACGATTCAAGTGAAGGTCGCGTTCTATCCCGGCTGCGTCTCGAAGGGCGCCTGCCCCGAGCTCTACGTCTCGGCCAAGACGATCGCCGAGCCGCTCGGGCTCGAGCTCGAAGGAGCTGACCGAAGCGCCCTGCACCGGCGCCGGCGTGCTGAGCGAGCAGAATCCCGATCTCGCCGATTCGCTCAACGGCCTGACGCTGGCGATGGCCGAGAGCAGAAGGCGCCGATCTCATGACGATCTGCAGCACGTGTCAGGGCGTGCTCTCGAATCACAACTACCATCTCAAGCAACGACAACGGAGCGCTGGAGCGCGTCAACGCGACGATCGCCGACCAGGGCTTCCGCTACGGCGGGACGACGAAGGTCAAGCATCTGCTTTGGATGCTCTTCGAAGACATCGGCATCGACCGCGTTCGCTGCGGCGATCAAACGCAAGCTCACCGGTTTGAAGATCGCGCCGTTCTACGGCTGCTACATCCTGCGCCCGGAGGAGTCGCTCGGGCTTGCGCGAGCGCCCGGAGCGCAAGACCTACCTCGAGCAGCTGATCGCGCTGCTCGGCGCGGAGCCCGTCGAGTATCGCGGCTCGACGAAGTGCTGCGGCTTCCCGATGCTCACGTTCAATCGCGACAAGTCGCTCGCGATGGGCGGCAACCACATCATCGAAGCCAAGGAGAAGGGCGCCGATCTGCTCGTGACGCCGTGTCCGCTCTGCCATCTCAACCTCGACGGACAGCAGCCCGACGCGGCGCGCGTGCTCGAAGCAAGACATCGACGTGCCGATCTTCCATCTGCCGCAGCTCCTGGGCTTGGCGTTCGGCTTCGCACCCGACCGAGCTGCGCCTCAACCATCACGTCGTTCCAACCGCCGGAGCGCTCGAAAAGGTCGAGCTCAAAGTCTAGGCTCACGTGCGCCGCGTCTTCCTGGCGGCGTTGTTGCTCGGCATCGCGCCGGCGACGTGGCCGATGTATCAGTACAAACCCGATCACAACGCTGCCTTCGAGAGCGTTGAGCCCGCGCATCACTGGGTATTCCACGCGGACGGCAAGATCAACGGCGGTCTCGCGGTCGTCGGCGCGACGATCTACGTCGAAACCTTTGCGCCGTCGGTCATCGCGCTCGATCGCTCCTCCGGTCACGTGCTCTGGAAAACGAAGATGCCGGGAATCGTGATGACGACGCCGATCGTTGCGGATCACCTGGTCATCGTTGGAACGGGCACGAACCGCGTCTGGGTGAACAGGGGCGCGACGCTGATTTGGGCGCGGCCGGGGGGCGACGAGATCGCGGCGCTCGGGGCGGGCAACGGACACGTCGTCTGGACGTATAAGACCGTGGGCGAGGACATGCCGAGCCCGACGCTGGTACGCATCGGCAATCGCGACGCAGTCGTCTTCGCCAACGGCGACGATCACGTGCGCGCGCTTGACGTGCAAACGGGACGCCTCCTCTGGGGCACGCGCGTGATTGGCGTCGCGACCATGTCGTCGGCCGCGCTCGACGCCGGTGTGGTATACGTTCTGGCGGGAACTGCCTCCAACAGCGGCATCCCGGGTCACGTCTACGCACTGCGAGCGAACGACGGCTACATCGTCTGGGCGGCACCGTACGGGAACTCCGACACGTCGCCCGTCGTCGGGAGCGGGCGGATCTTCGTGGAGGACGCGGAGGGTGTCAAAGGACCACCGGACGCCTCCGCGATCAACGTCGTGTACGCGCTCGATGAAACAAATGGACGCCGAGAATGGGCGCGCAGTTCGGCGGCCGGCTTCTTCACGACCATCGGCACCAACGAAGAGGCGATCGCGGCGATGCTCGACCGTGGCGCGCTCTTCCAATCGCTTCCGGCTGCGCGGCGCTTCGCCGCGTTCGACGCGCGCACGGGGCGCGTGCTCTGGTCGACGCCGACGCAAGCCGCCGTGAAGATGAGTGCCGTCGCCCTAGCAGGGCGCCTCTACGTCGGCGATACGGCAGGCGTGTTGTACACGCTCGCGGAGGGCGATGGAAGAATCTTGCAGCGGCGGCGCTTCGGATCGTTCTTCACCTGCAGCTCACCCGTCGTCGTGGGCTCGACGCTCTACGTGGCCGACGACAGCGACGTGCTCGCGATTGCGCTTTAAGTAAGCTCATGGTGGGCCGTCCTGGGATCGAACCAGGGACCTCATGCTTATCAAGCATGCGCTCTAACCAGCTGAGCTAACGGCCCGGAATCAGCAGTATACCACCCACGCAAACGATATCCTTACACGCAGCATACAGTATCCTTACGCACCGGCACTATGCACGACGCACACCGTGCACTAGCGTGGAAACATGCTTGCGTTCCTGTTGCTCCTGCTATTCAGCATCCATCCGATGGACAGTTCCGGCGGCCCCCTTGCGACTGCCATGGACAGCTCGGGCGGGCCGCTCGCGGCGCACGCCGCCCCGCACGTGGCGACCCTGGCCGGGGTCGCCGTCCTTCGCTAGAGGAGGGCCTTCCGAAGGGAGAGCTGCCGGACCCGTGTAAGCGTATTCGGTCGTGGCTCCTTCAATTGCCGCCGCTCCAGCCCTGAGCGACGCCTACGATGCCTACCAGCGCGCCGATCTCGACGCGTGCGTGGCGCTATTGCAGGGGCGTCGCAGCATCGAGCGCGACCAACTCTTAGCGCGGGCGTTTATCCGTATGAAGCGCCTGACGGATGCCGAGCGCGTGTTGACGAGTTCGGCCGGCCGGCGCAGGTCGACCACGCTGGCGCTGCTCGGTGGCACCCTCGCGAGGCAAGGCCGCGATGCGGATGCCCAACCGTACTTGGAGCAGGCGCTCGCGACGGCACGGACCCCGAACGAACGTGCGGAGGCGCGCTATACGCAAGCGCTGGCCCACTGGCTGTCTCGCCGAACCGACGAAGCCGCGAAGATTCTCGGCGAGGGCGACTTCGCGTCGAGTGGCAACGTTGCGGAGAGCCTTCGCGGATTTATCGCATTCCGCCGCGGTGATTACTCCGAAGCGGTCCGTTGCTTCGAACGCGCGACCTTGCAGTCCGGCGACGATCTCATGGAAGAATGCTCCTCGCTGCGAGCCGCGTCGGTCCTCTCGCGTGAGATGCGCGTCTCTTCCTTGATGGAGCGCGTGCAGCGACGGATGAGCCAGATCGAATGGACGCCGCACCTCGAACTCTCGCGATTCCATATCACGCGCGCGGCGGCGTGGTTCACGGCGATCGAAGGAAACTACACGCAGGCGCTGCGCCAGTTCGATGAAGCGGCCTCGTTCGGCGTCTCCGATGCATTCCGGGCGAGTGCGATCTGCGATCGCGCCTATCTCTCGCTCGTTCTCGGGGAGCCGTTGAACGGCTGGGCGCTGGCGGACGAAGCGCTGGACATGGCCTCGCATATCGACTGGGACGCGAGCACCGACGACGGCCGTATGGCGCTGCTCTACTTGGCGAATCTCCATGCGGAGCGCCGGCCGTTCGACGCTCAGCGCTGCTGGAAGCGTTACGCCTCGCTCGCACCCACGGCGCCGCTGTTGATCTGGCCCACCGAGCCGCACATCGTGGCATGGGAAGCGTTCACCGCGGGCTCGCTCGAGAAATGCTCCGGAAATCACCGCGTGGCCATGGAACACTTTACCCGCGCCTATGCGATCTACCGGCGGATCGGCTTCGAATGGCGCGCCGTCTTGACGTTGCTCGCACGAGGAAACCTCAACGCAACCGAGAGCGAGTATGTGGAATCGACGCTGAATCGTTACCCGAACTCCTGGTTGCGTCACGTCGCTCAGAACGAAGCGGCGCAGCAGACGCCGTCCCTCGCTCTCGCAGTGGCCTAGGACTGGTCACTCGCCGGATTTAGGTCAGATCAGGGCTATCCATTTTTTCATGATTTCGTCTTCGTTCTTGAGCTGAGCGAGCAGCAGGTTTTCTAGCGCGTCGAGTTCGCGCAGCAGCTCCGCATGCTCGGCCTGCTGCTCGTCGAACGCCGCGTGTTGCGCCGAAACGGGATCCGACGAGCTGGGGGCACGTGCGGCGGAGTCCGCGCGTGGGCGCACGCTCCGCGGTCCGATCGGCTCGGTCATTGCGTGATCGTCTGAATGAACTTCTTGGTGATATCGTCGTCGGCTTTGCGCTCTGCCATGTCGACATTGCGTAGCGTGTTGATCTCGCGCATGTTTTCCGAGCGCTCGTCCATCATCTGATCGAACGCCGTGGATTGCAGCGAAAGCTGCTCCTGATTCGCAATTTCAGAGGAGTAGAGCCCGAGTTGAAAGTTTTCGTCCTGGGAGTTGATCGCGTTCATCTGGGCGTTCTCGGCAGAGGCGGATGCGTTGCCGAAGAGACCGCCGAGCAAAGAGCTGCCGGCGCCGACGGCAAGGGGAAGTAGGAAGGACATCGCTGCTCCTTATGAATCGTCTGTGTCGTTGCTTGCATCGGAGGCGCTGCTCTCGTCGGGGCCCGCAACGTCGCGGAAGCTGCGCAGATGCGCCGCCGGAGGCATCGACAAGGGCAGCGAGGCCGCTTGCGCGGCGGAACCTTGTACAGATGCGATAGAAGTCGGAAGCTCGTCACGCGCCGTATCCTGGGCGGAGCGACCGGTGATGAGCGCTTCGTGCCGGAGGACGGAGTCGGCATAGCCTAGATTCGCGCCGTCCTGCCACTGCGTCACCGTACCCGTCGCGTTCGGATCGCCGGCGTTGTACGCCGAGAGTGCCCGGCGAACGCTGCCGTAGCGGCCGATGAGCCCGGAGAGCATGCCGCCTGCGTACTCGGCGTTTCGAGCCGGATCCATCGCCCCCGGCGTCCGCGCGAAGGCGTGATAGCGATCGTCGATCTGGAACAGGCCGTGGCCATGGCCGCCGTCGCCCACGACGTTGCGCCCGGCGTTCGTGTCGGGACCTCCGGTCTCTTGTGCCGCGACGGCGGCCAGCAGCGCCGGATCGAGACCGTGGTCGCGGGCGGCGGCCCAGATCGCGTCGGAGTAGCGAACCCCTTGCCCGGCCAGCGAGGCGGCCGATATCGAACTCATCGCCCGACATTCACGCCGAGGCTCGCGTTTGACAAGAGGGGGTGGGGGTCTTAGAATGGCCAATGGTTCGCGGTCACACCATCGACGTCGCCGGCCTCTTAGGCGGCAGCCACCAAGTCATGCAGGTCGAGGATGAGGTGCCGATCGAGCCCTTCGAGGGCATCGCGTTCAGGCGCCCGGCTCACGTACGGCTTGAGTTGCGCCCCGTCGACGGAGACCTCGAAGTGCAAGGTGCGGTTGACGCGCATGCGCTCGGCGCGTGCGACTTCTGCCTCGCGCCCGTCGAGTTCGACATTCACGGTAGCGTCGACGAGCGGCTCGACCTCTCGTCTAACGGATCCTCGGATCCATTCGGCGAGAGCAACGTGCTGGCGGGAGATCGTCTGGATGTGGCAGACCTGGCGCAGCAGGTGGTCCTGAGCGCGCTGCCGATGGGAGTAAGGTGCTCCTCGGAGTGCAAGGGGCTCTGCCCGGCGTGCGGTGCCGATCTCAACGCGGGCCCGTGCTCGCATACATCAACGGAGAAGAATCTTGGCTAACTTAAAGTGGAAGACACCGCGCAGCAAGACGCGCAGCCGTCGCGCTGCAAACTGGAAGCTGCAGCCGGTGACGACGGTCGAGTGCCCGCAGTGTAAGCAGCCCAAGCGGCCGCATTTTGCATGCGAGAACTGCGGTACCTACGCCGGCCGGCAGGTGGTCAAACCCGCCGACGACTTAGCGTAGGCCCTCTAGGACTCGTTGACTTGCAGCTTCGCGGCGTGAGGATCGCCGGCGTCGCGCGACATGCGCCCGCGCGGATCGTCACCAACGAGGACTTCGAGCGCTGGCTCGACACGTCGGACGAGTGGATCACCACGCGTACCGGCATGAAGCGGCGCCATTGGGCAGCCGACGACGAGGCAACCAGCGATCTCGCCATCGCGGCCGCGCGCGGCGCGCTCACGCAAGCCGGCTTGCGCGCCGACGAAATTGATTGCTTCATCGTCGCGACCGCAACGCCGGACTATATCTTCCCGGCGACCGCATGCATCGTCGCCTCGAAACTCGGTGCGGTAGGGAAGCCCGCGTTCGATCTGTCGATTGCCTGTAGCGGGTTCATCTATGGTCTCACGGTCGCTTCCGGTCTGGTTCGCTCCGGCGTCTACGACCGAGTGATGCTGGTCGGCGCCGAGACGCTTTCCAAGATCACGAACAAACAAGATCGTGCGACCGCGATCCTCTTCGGCGACGGCGCGGGCGCCGTCGTGCTGGAGGCGTGCGACGCCGACGGCGACAGCTTCCTGGCTGCGGAGTTGGGCGCCGACGGCTCGAGCCCCGAGACGCTCTTTCAGCAAGCCGGCGGTTCGCGTCGACCCGTGGATCACGCTGCCGTCGACGCCGGACTGCAATACATTCAGATGGAGGGCCGCGAGGTTTTCAAGTTCGCCGTCACGAGCATGATCGCGGCCACGGACGTCGCTCTCGCGAAGGCCGGGTTGAACCGCCACGACATCAACTTCTTGGTTCCGCATCAGGCCAATCGGCGAATCATCGATGCGGCCGTCAGATCCCTCGAAGTGCCTCGCGAGAAAGTCTTGGTCAACATCCAAGAGTACGGAAATACCTCCTCCGCATCGATTCCGATGGCGCTCGCGGAAGCCGTGGAGCAGGGGCGCATCCTCGACGGCGACGTCGTGCTCTTCGTCGGTTTCGGAGCAGGCCTTTCTTGGGGCGCGGTCGTCTGGCGCTGGAGCGCCCTCAAGGCGAAGCCGTGACCTCGATTGCCGCGATCTTTCCCGGGCAAGGCTCGCAGAGTGTCGGCATGGGCGTGGACGTCGCCGCGCAGGTACCGGTCGCCCGCGAAATCTTTGAACGTGCCCAACGGGTACTCGGCTACGATCTGCTCGCGCTGGTGCGCGAGGGCCCGGAGGAGCGGCTGCGCGAGACCGAGTTCAGTCAGCCGGCAGTCTTTACGACGAATGTGGCGCTTTTCACGGCATGCGAGCCGGAACTGCACGTCGTCGTCAGCGCGGGTCATTCGTTCGCCGAGTTTTGCAGTCTGACGATCGCGGAAGCGCTCTCCTTCGAGGACGCGCTCCACGTCGTCGACGAACGAGCGAAGGCGATGCAGGAGGCTGCGCGCACCGCCCCCGGTGCCATGTCGGCGATCTTGGGGCTGGAGGCGGAGCGCGTGCGCCCGGTGATCGAGCGCCTGCGGCGCGAGCGCGGGACGGTTTTGCAACTCGCGAACTTCAACTCGCCGACGCAGATCGTGATCAGCGGCGAGGCCGGCGCCGTGCAGGCTGCCGGCGAGGCGTTGCTCGCACAGGGCGCGAAGCGCGTCGTGCCGCTCAATGTTTCCGGGGCGTGGCACTCGGCGCTGATGCAGCCCGCCGTCGAGCGATTTGCAAAGGCGATCGATGCCGCGCATTTCTCGCTTCCGCGTTTCGACGTGATTTCGAACGTCGATGGAAAATCGTATCGAGACGTGGAGAGCATCAAGCGCAACCTCGTGCGCTCGATCACGGAGGAAGTGCGCTGGCACGAGACGGCTGAAAGCGTCCTCCGGTATGATCCGGATTTGGTCGTGGAGTTCGGTGCCGGGTCGGTGCTCACTGCGCTAATGCGACGCATGCCCAACGCTCCCACGACCATGGCCGTCAGCGACACGCAAGGCATCGCCTCGCTCCGCGCGGCGCTCGACGACAAAGCGGAGAGTCGCGTGTGAGGTTTGTGGGGCAGACGGCGCTCGTCACCGGCGCGAGTCGCGGGATCGGCCGCGCGATCGCCGTGGAGTTCGCGAAGGACGGTGCGGACGTCGTCATCGTGGGACGCGACGCAAGCGCATTAGAGGAAACCGCCGCGCTCTGCGCGAGCGCTCGCGTCGGAGCGACCGCGCACGCGATCCTGGCCGACGTCACCGACCGCGCGGCCGTCGAGGCGGCCGTCAACGAAGCGGTCGAGCGCTTCGGGCGGATCGACGCTGCGGTTGCAAACGCGGGACAGTCGGTCGACGCGCTGCTCGTGCGGCTCAAGGACGAAGTGCTCGACCGGCTGGTCGACGTGAATCTGAAATCCGCCTTCTATCTCTGCGGCGCGGTGGCGAGGCCCATGATGAAGCAGCGCGGCGGCGCGATCGTCCTAGTGAGCAGCATCGTGGGGTTGACAGGAAACGCCGGACAGGCCGCATACGCTGCCACGAAAGCCGGACTGATCGGCCTGTGCAAGTCGGCGGCGAAGGAGTTGGGTTCAAGGAATATAAGAGTCAACGCCGTCGCGCCGGGATTGATCGAGACGGCGATGACCGAGAAGATGCCCGATGCTGCAAGAGAGCTGCTCGTCAAGCAGGCCGCCCTCGGCCGTCCCGGAACTCCGGAGGACGTCAGCGGTGTCGTCGCATTCCTGTGTTCGGGTGCCTCAGCCTATATAACCGGCCAGACCATCGTCGTGGACGGCGGGGTCGTGATGTGAAGGGAGAGCCATGGCTACGACGTTCGAAAAAGTGAAGAAGATCATCGTCGAACAGCTCGGCGTGGACGAAGCGGAGGTGACACCCGAGGCGTCGATCACCGACGACCTCGGAGCCGATTCGCTCGATCAGGTCGAGTTGGTGATGGCCTTCGAGACCGAGTTCAACATCGACATCCCCGACGAAGAAGCCGAGAAGATCAAGACGGTCGGCGACGCCGTGAAGCGAATCGACGAAAGCGCGGCAACGGCATAGTGCATCCAGGGAAGCCCGCGTGTTCGACCAGCTAAGCGAACGGCTCGGTGCGATATTCTCGCACCTGAGCGGCCGCGGGCGAATCACCGAGAGCGATCTGGGCGAAGCGATGCGCGAGATGCGCGTGGCGCTTCTCGAAGCAGACGTTTCGCTGCCGGCGGCGCGCGCATTCGTTGCGCGCGCGAAGGAGAAGGCGCTCCGAGCCGACGTCCTGGCATCGCTCACGCCGGGACAGACGATCGTGAAGGTCGTCCACGAAGAGTTGACCGCCTTGCTGGGCCCGGCGGATCCGTCGCAGGCTCGTCTGCACTTCAGCGATGCGCCTCCGGCGGTGATCCTGCTGGTCGGCCTGCAGGGTTCGGGGAAGACGACGCAAGCGGCAAAGCTCGCGTTGCGCCTGAAAGAGCAGGGCCGGCGATCGATGTTGATCGCGGCCGACGTCTATCGTCCCGCCGCGATCGAGCAGTTGTGTGAACTCGGGAAGCAGATCGACTTGCCGGTCTTCGAGGGCGGCCAAGGCGACCCCGTGGCGATCGCGCGCCACGGCATCGCCGAGGCGAAGCGCCTCGGACTCTCGACCGCGATCGTGGATACCGCTGGGCGGCTGCAAATCGACGACGCGCTCATGGACGAACTCTCACGCATCAAAGACGCCGTCGATCCGTGTGAGGTGTTGCTCGTCGCCGACGCGATGACCGGCCAGGCGGCGACGGCCGTCGCAAAGGGTTTTCACGAGCGCCTCGGCATCACCGGCGTGATCTTGACGAAACTCGATGGCGATACCCGGGGCGGCGCGGCCCTTTCGATCTTCGATGCGATCGGCGCGCCGATCAAGTTCGTCGGCGTCGGCGAGCGGGTATCGGCTCTCGAGCCGTTTCACGCGGAGCGCATGGCGTCGCGTATTCTCGGCATGGGCGACGTGATGACGCTGATCGAGAAGACGCAGAATCTCTACTCCGAAGAGCAGGCGCGCGCTTTCGAGCAGAAGTTGTTGCGCAACGCCTTCACGCTCGACGATTTCCTCGATCAACTCCGGCAGGTTCGCAAGATCGGATCGATGGGCGAGATACTGAAGATGGTTCCAGGCCTCTCACAGAAGCTGCCGAAGGACTTCACCGTTCCGGAGGCCGAGGTGAAGAAGGTCGAGGCAATTATCTGCTCGATGACTCGCCGCGAGCGCCGCGATCCCGCGCTGCTGAACGGTGCGCGCAGGAAACGAATTGCCGTGGGCTCGGGGACGCAAGTCTCCGAGGTGAACCGCCTGATGCGACAGTTCGACGAGACGCGCCGGATGATAAAACAGTTTGGCGGCAAACGCCGCCATTTTCTTGGGAAGTAAACGGAAAAGAACATGGTGAAAATTAGACTGCGCCGCATGGGCGCGAAGAAACAACCGACATATCGCTTCGTCGTCGCCGATTCACGCTCTCCGCGCGACGGCCGCTTCATCGAAATCCTGGGGCATTACAATCCCAGAACGGAGCCGAAAACGCTCGTCCTCGATGAGGCGAAGGCGAAGGAGTGGCTATCGAAGGGCGCGCAACCGACGCCGACCGTGCGCCGCCTCTTCGCCGAGAAGGGGGTCATGGAGCGGGGCCCGATTCCGCCGACGAAACGCGCGCCGAAGGCTGCGAAAACGTGAGCGCGTTCGACGACGAGTTCGGCCTCTTCGGCGAAGATATGCCGGAATCCGAACGGCAATCGCGCCTGCCTGGCCGGCGAATCGCCCCCAGCGAGACGGTCATCGACGACGTGGAACTCGAAGAGGAGCCGAAGCGCGAACGGGGGCACGATCGCCCGCCGCGGCGTGCCGGTGGAAGACGCAGCAGTGCCGAACCGTCGCGCCGCCGTTCGAGCACGCCGGGAGATCCGTGGGAGTCATCTCGTCGAGCGACGGATCTCTTGGGTTTTCTGGCAAAGCGGCTCGTCGGCAAACCCGAGGGCGTGAACGTCGAGTTGTTCACCGACGAAGAGGGACAGCCGGTCATCGAGTTGGTCGTAGACCCCGAGGATCTCGGGCGTGTCATCGGCCGCAGCGGCCGCGTTGCGCAGGCATTGCGAACGATCGTGCGCGCGACGGCAGAAAGTCGCGTTGCGGTCGATATTCTCGATAGCGAGGAGGCGGCGCAGCCGCTCGACAACGACGGCTGATCTGCCGGTCGGCCGGATCGTCGGATGCTTCGGGATCCACGGCGAGTTGAAATGCGATCCCACGAAGGCCGCAAGAGCGCTCTTCGTTCCGGGCGCGGAGTTTGCGTACGCGACGCCGTTGCGAAAGGGCCGCGTGCGTCTCGAGGGCGTGCGCGAGCATCGGGGACGATTGCTGTTACGCTTCGACGGCACGGCCGACCCGGAGGCGGCAAGCGCCTTCGTGGGAGCGACGTTGTTCGCGCCCAAGACGGCGGTAGCGCTCGAACCGGGAGAGTATCTCGACGTCGACCTGCTCGGCTGTGAAGTCAGCGGCGTCGACGGCCGGCGATACGGGGTCGTCGAGCGTGTCGAACACTATCCTGCCAGCGACATGCTCGTCGTCGCCGGCAAACTCGTTCCGATGGTGGACGCTATCGTGAGATCGATCGACCCCGTGCAGCGGCGGATTCTCATCGACCCGCCGGCGGGCCTCTTGGATGAGAACGCGCTGTAGGAGCTCAGCTATTTGCCGGGTGATTCGTAACGTAGTCGCTTACGGCGCCCGAGATCGCTTTTGCGATGTCGAAATCCGTTCGGGTCGACTGATAGAGCACGTCGCCGTAGCAGGTCCAGATCTGAAGGGTGAAGGCGTTCTGCAGGCGCGGCCGGATGCCGCCGAGGTGCTTCTGGACGAGCGTTCCCGTGGCAATGGTGTTGTCGCGATCGGTTCCGCAGATCGAGTCCGCAGCCGTGGCAAGATTCGCCGGGGCGGGGCCGCCGTAGCGAAGATTGAAGTGCGCGACCAGATCGTGGTTGAGGAACTGCGTCGCATCGGCGAGCGTCGATTCCGGCGCGGCGCCGTGCACCGCGAGCAGGATGACCCCGCGGTCGGGTTTTCCCTGGGGCGTCGGCGTCGCCACCGGATGAGGCGTCGTGTGACCGTGGCGTGAGAAGAGCCCGCCGAGATTGAACTGCGCTCCGTTCGTC
The DNA here is from genome assembly GCA_963838895.1 of Vulcanimicrobiota bacterium. Lineage (GTDB taxonomy): Bacteria > Vulcanimicrobiota > Vulcanimicrobiia > Vulcanimicrobiales > Vulcanimicrobiaceae > Tyrphobacter. The sequence continues at coordinate 175,990 of CAWIST010000002.1, read as the reverse complement.
GGCGCCGCCGAGGGCGCCGCCGTCGAGGATTCCGTCGTCGTCACGCTCACGTTCGTTCCCGAGAGCTGCATGATGGCGTCGTGCGTATTGAGCGCGAGCGAGAGCACGTCGTTGATGCCGTACAGTTGGCCCGTCTGCGCATAGGTGATGACACCGCTCTGCACGCTCACCACCTGCACGACGACCGAGATGCTGTCGCCGATCGGCGTCACGTAGCCGCTGATGTAGTAGTCCGCGTTGTGACTGCGGGCATTGGTGAGAAAAGCGGAGCGCGCGATGCCCGAGGGAACGGGCAGCACCGTGACATGCCCGCTCTGGGTGAACTGCTGCGAAAAGATCTTCGCGATCTGCGTTCCCACTTTGGCGTCGAGCGTGCCGGACGTGTCGAAGGGGTAGATCAACACGGTCGGAACGACCGACGGTAGGTGCAGCGTCGGCATCGGCAGCGGAGTTGGAGAGGGCCGTCCTATCGGGGCCGGCGTGCGTGGCGCGGCGGCGATGAGGGCAACGCAGGCACAGGCAATGACCAGAGCGAGTATACGTGGCACGCCAGAGTACTTCACGGCGCAGCGCCATTCGCCTTCGAGTACGCTCCGCAGAGTTGCGCGCCGAAGAGAAAGATGGCCCCGATGAAATAGAACCAGAGGAGCAGGGCAAGCGGCGCGGAGAGCACTCCGTAAATGTGAGTGAAGTTCACATGGAGCGTGTACTGGTCAAACGCATATTGTACGATCGGCCAACTGACTGCGACGAAAGACGCACCCGGCAGCGCGAAGCCCAGCGATGCCCGCCGATTTGGAAGCAGCGCATACATGACGAGCGAGACGCTGAAAATCAGCAGGATCGAAATGACGTACGCGGTGATATGCGTGAGGTTTGCGCGATCGAATACGTTCGCGAGTCGCATGAAAAGCGCGATCAGCACCGGCAAGCCGACCGCGATGATCAACAGAACGCCGGAGATCGGCAGCATCACGAGCGAAAGGGCGAGATGGTTGACGAACGGTCGGCCGACGGGAACGTTGAGCGCGCGATCGAGTGCGAGCGTGACGCCCATAAACAGGTTCTTTCCCGACCAGAGCAAGATGACGATCGAAATGAGGCTCGAGACGCCACGGCCGTAGATATACGATCCGAGATTCGCAACGATGAAATCGTGCAGGGGCGGAGCGAGCGTTCCGAGGAAGAGCAGCGCGCGGCGATCGGCGTCCGGGATGACGAGAGAGATCAGCGAGAGGATAAGGACGGCGAGCGGAAAGAGCGCAAACATGGCATTGAAGGCGAGGGCCTGCGCCAAGAAGTTGCAGCCGTCCCGAGAGAACCCACGCGCTGCCTCCCGCAGGACCGAAATGAGTCGTTGCATCCGACGAGGTAGTATCGCCATGCGGTGCCGATACTCCCACTCGCGGCCGCCGTCACGGTGCTCCTCGACGGCCGGCCGGTCTCCGCTTACGTTCGCGCCTTCGCGTCCGCGGGGCGTACCTACGCGCCGCTCGCGCCGTACGTCACGCGCGTTGCAGATCGTCTCTCCTACGACGGGAGCACGCTCGTCATCGTGCGCGGCGCACGGAGCGTGCGATTGCGGCTGATCGGCGTCGCCCCGGACGCGCTCGATCGGGAGTATGTTGCCATCGCACCGTTGCTCCGCGACCTCGGGGAATCCGTGGGCTATGATGCGCGCAGGCGCACGGTCGAAGTCGACTCACCCTCGGCTCGCGTCGTGACGACTCCGGCGCCTTTTGATCCGAACGCACCGCAGGTTGCGCCACGAGTCGTATTCACGCCGACTCCAATTCCGGCCCCGCCTCTGGTTTGGCATGGAACGCCGGCACCGCGGCGGACGCCGCTGCCGTTTCCGGAGCCGACCTAAAGCGCGGCCGGCCGCTTATCGTTGCGGCGCGGCCTGTGGTCTGCGCACCGCGATGTTCAGGAGGGCGAGCACCACGGCGCAACCGAGGGCAATCCAGATCTGCCGGGGATCGGTGAGCACGTTGAGGTGGAAGAGGTTGTCGAGCGAATAGGCACCGTTGCCGAGAAATGCAATTGCGAGCGCGGCCGCAATGTTCCCCGTGTTGAGTTCCCAGCCGCCGTTCGAGACGAAAAGCCCTTTGCCGATATGCACGCTGAAGATTGCAACGAGCATCACGAGCACGATCAGCACCGGGCCGATCGCGCCTCCTAAGCCGAGCACCGTCAGGGCTCCGCCGAGAAACTCGCCGAGCCCGCCCGCAACGGCAAAGAGCGTTCCCGGCCGAAAGCCGAGTTGTTCGAAGAATCCGCCCGTGGCTGCCGGCCCGTGCCCCCCGAACCACCCAAAGAGTTTTTGCGATCCGTGTGCGAAGAGCGCCGCGCCCAACAGAATCCTCGCGATCAAGACGCCTGCGCTTATCCCAGTGACCATTCCGTATGCTCCCTTTCTAACAACCGGTCTTCACGTACGACCCGAGGCATTTTCCGAGGGTTGCGCGGAAGGCGAAGCGAGCAGGTCACGGACCAGGACGAAGTCGATTCCCTCGGCTTCGAGCGCCGGGATCATCGCTCGCAAAGCGGCAAGCGTGCTCGGCCGCGGATGGCCGATCGCAATCGCCGTTCCCCGCGTTCGCGCAACGGCCGCTGCGGCCCGCAGCTGCGCCTCGGTGTACGCCACGTCGGCTTGGTCGTCGAGGAAGACGTCGCGTGTCCCCGTCGGAATGCCGGCGTCGCGCGTGCTGGCGGCGGCGACGGAATCGCCGATGGTAAGAGAGTCGACGAAGAACAGGTTGCCGTGCGCGGCGATCGCCTGCGCGACGTCGCGCATCACGCGAGAATCTGCCGTCGCCTTGCTCCCCTCGTGGTTGTTCACGCCCTGGGCGAGCGGGACGTCGGCGAGATCCGCTTGCACTTGTCTTTCGATTGCGACGTCGCTCATCGCCGTGGTGATCTTGCCCGGGCCGGGATTCTGTTCGGAAAGCGGCTCCATCGGCAAGTGGAGCATGACGCCCTTTCCGGCCGCTGCCGCTTCGCTCGCGATCTCCTTGGTGTAGCGCACGTCGGGAAGGACGGAGAGCGTCACCGGGATCGAGAGCGCGACGAAGGCTCGTTCGGTTTTCAGCCACTGCCCGCAATCGTCGATGATAATCGCGAGGCGTGGCGCGGTGACCATCGGGCTCGGGCTCGATGAGGTCGGTGATGCGGGCGTCGCCGAGGCGGGCAGCGGCGTGCCGCCCGGCATGAGGGGCGGTACCGAATTCCCGGCAACCCGAGGCCGGTGGTGACGCGGCGAACGTGAGTGGAGCACCCACGAGCAAGACGTGACGGAAAATACGAGGACGAACGCGACCCAAAGCGCAGCGGAGGTTCGGGCGGACATACCGGCGGCTTCGGCCAAGAAGCGGGCGTGGCCCGCTTTATCACCCACCCGTCGGCGCGCTCGCTCTTCGCCGGAGGCTTCGTCGCAGGGATCATCGGCGGTTTCCTGATCGACGGCTTTCTGCTCGTCGTGCACGTGGCGCACTTCCCGGCGAGGTATGAATGGATCGCTTCGAGCATCGTTGGACGCGCGGCGTTCGCGAATACCGATTTCGTATGGCTCGGGATCGCGTTGCACTTCTGTATTGCGGTTGCGGCCGCGACGGCTTACGCATACCTCGGCCAGATCGCGGGATTGCTGGGCCGCCCGCTGGTTGGAGGGATCATCTTCGGGATCATCCTGAATGGAATCACAGATCTGACGGTCTACGAGATGCGCATGGGAGCCTTGCCCACGAGCCCGCATGATATCGGCGTCGGCCTAGCCGCGCACGTTGTGTTCTTCGGGATCCCCGTCGCTTGGTTTCTCTCGCGTTACGAGCGCGTGCCGGTACCGTACGTATAAGATGTTCTCGTACTTGACCGCAGGAGAGTCGCACGGGCCCGCGCTCGTCGGAATTCTCGACGGCATGCCAGCGCATCTGCGTCTCGACGTCGAGCGCATCAACGCGACGCTCGCACGGCGTCAAGGCGGTTACGGGCGAGGCGCGCGGATGAAGATCGAGCACGACGAGGTCGAGTTTCTCGCCGGTCTTCGCGGCGGCGAGACGCTGGGCTCACCCATCGCGGTCGTGATACGGAACCGCGATTTCGAGAACAATCGCGCGTTGATGGACCCGCTGCTCGGGAGCGGACCCCCGCTAACGAATCCGCGGCCCGGTCATGCAGATTATGCCGGCGCGCTGAAGTACCGGCAGCGCGATCTCCGCAATGTGCTCGAACGCGCCTCCGCGCGTGAGACTTCGATGCGCGTCTGCCTCGGAGCCATCTGCGCGCAGCTCCTGGAGACGCTCGGCATTACGACGCGCAGCTACGTCAGCCGAATCGGAGCGATCTGTGCGCCCGATTTGGACGACTGGAAGCAAGACGACGTCGAGGAGAGCGACGTGCGCTGCCCGCACGAGGAAAGCGCCCGCGCCATGATTGCGGCGATCGACGCAGCCAAAGCGGCAGGCGACACGCTCGGCGGACAGTTCGTCGTGCGCGTCGACGGCGTTCCAGTGGGCATTGGGAGCAATCGTCAGCCAAACCAGCGTCTCGATGGGGTGCTGGCCGGAGCGTTGATGGGCATGCAGACCGTCAAAGCGGTCGAGGTCGGTCTCGGCACGGATGTCGCGAGTCGTCCGGGATCGCAAGCGCACGACACCTTTGCGATCGATGCGTCGCAGGTCGTGAGGGCCAGCAATCGCGCGGGTGGTATCGAGGGGGGTATGTCGAACGGCGAGCCGATCGTGCTGCGCGTCTCGGTCAAGCCGATTCCGACGCTCATGAAAGCGCTGCCCTCGGTGAACCTTCACGCTCGAGGCGATGCGCCCGCCACGATCGTGCGGAGCGACGTTTGCGTTGTCCCAGCAGGAGCGATCGTTGGCGAGGCGATGGTGCGCCTCGCGTTGACCGCCCCCGTATTGGAGAAATACGGAGGCGATTCGCTCGAGGAGACCCTCGACAACCTGCGCCGCTCGACGCAAGCCGCAAAGGCGCTCTTCGATTCCGCCTCCGACCGCGCGTGAAGCGCCACGTCGCGCTCGTGGGCTTTATGGCATCGGGAAAATCTACAACCGGTAAGCGCCTAGCCCGTCGCCTCGGCTGGAAGTTCGTCGACACGGATGCGGAGATCATGCGCAACCACGGGCCGATCGAGCGGATCTTTGCAGACGAGGGTGAGAGCGCATTTCGGCTTTACGAACGAGCGGTCGTCGAGAACGCGTTGGCACAGCCGGCGCCCTGCGTGATCGCGGTCGGCGGCGGCGCTCCAACCCACGAGCCGACAAGACGCCTCCTCGCGCAGCATGCCCACCGCGTTTTCCTGGCGGCGACTCCGGAAGAACTCTTTGCGCGCGTGCGAAGGTCGCGAACGCTTCGGCCGCTGCTCGGCGCGCAGCCCGATTCCGAGCGCGTGCGAACGCTCTACGAAACCCGCTTGCCGCTGTACCGAGAGGCGGAATCGATCGTCGAGTGCGCGGGACTGGATCCGGAGATGACGGCGCAGGTGATCGAGGAGCGCTTGCGCGCTGCGGGGTTCGTGCCCTGATCGTCGACGAGCGCCTCGGTTATCCCATCGCGATTGCCGACGACGTGCGTGACAGCGTCGCGACCGCGTTGCGCGCGCACGGTCGCGCCTTCGTCATGCTCTGCGACGAGAACCCTCACGTGACGTCGCTCGCGCGCGATGTCGCGCGGCGCGCCGGCGGCGCACTCGCCGTTCTACCGTTTGCGTTGGGCGAACGGCACAAGCGGCTGACGACGGTGGAGCGCGTTCTCGAAGCAATCTCCGCAGCGGGCGCCGAGCGCTCCACGCTCGTCGTGGGCTTGGGCGGCGGCGTGGCTTCCGATCTCTTCGGGTTTGCCGCCGCAACGTACATGCGCGGCGTTGCGTACCTCCACGTCGCGACCTCGCTGGTGGCGATGGCGGATGCCGCCATCGGCGGCAAGACCGGCGTCGACCTGCGATCCGGCAAGAATCTCGTCGGCGCCTTTCGCGATCCGATCGGCGTCTACGCGCACGTGCGCGCGTTGCGCACGCTGCCGTTTCGCTGCCTGCGCGAGGGATTGGCCGAAGTCGTGAAGGCCGCGATCATCGAAGGAGGCGACACCTTCGCGTCGATCGAGATGCTGGCACCTCACCCGTTCGTGCAATGGCCGTGGCCCGAAGTTGTGGCCGCCGCCGTCAACGTGAAAACCGCAATCGTGGCGGATGACCGCGAGGAAGCCGGGATGCGGGAGCTGCTCAACCTCGGTCATACCTTCGCTCACGCGTTCGAGCGCGCAAGCGATTATCGAATCACGCACGGCGCAGGCGTTGCGCTTGGATTGCGCGCCGCGGGGCTCCTTGCGCTACGCTTACGACGCTATTCGCGGCGGGAGCACCTGCGCGTCCTCGCCCTGCTCGCATTGCTGGAGATGCCGCTGCGCACGAACCTCGACCCGGAGACGGTGATGCGCGCGATGACGAGTGACAAGAAACGGCGGGGCGGCCGGCTGCGCTTCGTGCTGCCGGGAGCGATCGGCGAGGTCGAGTACGGAGTGGAGGCGCCGAGCGGCGCGGTTCTCTGGGTGCTGCGCCAAATGCAGCGCCCGCCGGCATCGCCGGGGTAAGGGAACGCGATGGCACGCGTCGTCGATGCGCTGCCTGCGATCCGCTCCTCGCGCTTCGATTTGCCGTTGACGTACGAGGCGCGCGATCTCGCGTTGCACGTCGGCGACGTGCTCCGCGTGCCGCTCGGGAGGCGCGAGGTGTTGGCTTTCGTCGTTACCGAGCCCTACGAGAGCGCGAGCGAGCGAGGGCTCAAGGCGGTAACGGAGCGCATCGATTTGCCGCGCGCTTTCGATGAGACCGGCTTGCATCTGGCGCGCTTCGTCGCGGAGCACTACCTCTGCACGCTGGGTGAGGCCTTGCAGGCAGTTGTCCGGAGCGAAGCGCTGCCCCATATGAGCGAGCGGCTCATCCGAGTTGCGGCGACGCCCAATCCTGCGCGCTATCCATCGGTCCCGCGGCGCCTCCTCGCGCTCCTTTGGAGCGAGTTCGAAGAGAGCATTCCGCTCGAGCGATTGCTCCGGCACCCGGAGGCGCGGCGCACCGCCGATCGCGCATCGCTCCTTCGCCACGTGCAGACGTTGGTGCGGAGCGGCGATCTTCGGCGCGAACGGCGCCTGCTGGATCCGAGGACGCGCGAGTACCGCGTTCGGGTCCTGCTACCCGGGAGCGCAGCCGTACGCGGGAAAAAGGGGACCGCGCTGCGGGCGTTCGTCGCAGCCCGGCCGGGTGTGCCGCGCGCCGATGCAATCCTCGCGGGCTTCTCACCCGCGGTCATCGCGCGTGCAGTGCGCGCGGGTGCGATTGCAGAGGAGGAGCGCGTCCCGCATCACGCGGCTCGAACCTTTCCGCCGCGAGAGCACCTCACCCCGACGCCCGAGCAAGAGGAAGCGCTCAGACGCATCGGCGGGTGGATCGACGCAGGAGCATTCGCGGAGGCGTTGCTGCACGGCATCACGGCGAGCGGCAAGACCCTCGTCTACATCGAGGCGATCGCTCGCGTCGTGCGAGAAGGCGGCCGCGCGATCGTGCTCGTGCCGGAGATCTCGTTGACCGCGCAAACAGCAGCGCGTTTTGAAGCCGCCTTCGGCGAACGCGTCGCGGTTCTCCACTCGGCGCTCTCCGACCGCGAGCGGTTCGACGCTTGGCAAGCCTGTTCGCGAGGCGAGATCGATGTCGTCGTGGGTGCGCGCAGCGCGGTCTTTGCACCGCTCGAGCGCGTCAGGCTCCTGGTGGTGGACGAGTCCCACGAGAATAGTTACAAGCAAGACGTGGTTCCCCGCTATCATGCGGTTGCGGTCGCACGAGAGCGCATGCGGCGGGAAAACGGACTCTTATTGCTGGGAAGCGCGACTCCGTCGCTCGAATCCTTTGCTGCGGCAAAGGCCGGCCGCATCGCGCTGATCGAGCTGCGAGAACGAGCCTCACGGCAACCGTTACCGGCGATCGAGGTCGTCGACCTCACAGCGGAGTTCGCGGCGGGCAATCGCCGAATATTCTCGACAGCCTTGACGCAGGCAATCGCAGAGCGCTTAGAACGCGGCGAGAAGAGCGTCCTCTTCGTCAACCGGCGTGGCAGTGCGCGATTTCTTCTCTGCCGAACCTGCGGCGCCGTGCCGGAATGTCCACGGTGCAGCGTCGCGCTCGCAGTGCACCGCAGCGAAAAGCTACTGCGCTGTCACTACTGCGACCACCGCGAGGCCTTGCCGCTCCGATGCCGCCTCTGCGGCAGCGAAGAAATCGGCGAGTTCGGTGTCGGGACGGAGCGCGTCGCCGAAGAGGTGCAAAGACTCTTCCCGAAGGCGCGCGTCCTTCGGATGGATTCGGACACGACGACCCACGTCGGCGACCACGCTCGGATCCTCGGCGCCTTTGAAGAAGAAGGCGACGTGCTCGTCGGCACGCAGATGGTCGCCAAGGGGCTCGACTTTCCGCAAGTGACCCTCACGGGCGTCGTCGCGGCAGATGTCGGACTGCACGTGCCGGACTTCCGCGCCGCAGAGCGCAGCTTCGCGCTCATCATGCAAGTCTGCGGGCGTAGCGGGCGTGCGAGCCCCGGAGTCGCGATCGTGCAAACCTATGCGCCCCGCCACCCTGCGATCGCGTATGCGGCCCGGCACGACTACGCCGGCTTCGCCGAGGGGGAGTTGGAGGAACGCCGCGCCCTGGGATATCCGCCGGCCGCACGATTGCTCTACCTCGGTGTCATCGGTCGCAGCCGAGCGCGAGCGGCGGCAGTGGCGGCGCGCTATTCGAACCTGCTGAAGGAATTGGACTTCGCGGAAGTCCTCGGGCCCGCGCCGTACCCGATCGCGCGGCTCAACGACGAATGGCGCTTGCGGATCTCGGTACGCACGCGAAAGCCGGCGGCGCTGCGACGCGCCGTTCGGGAACGCATCCTGCCGCTCGCCCGCGCAGATCGATCGACCCGCCTGAGCATCGACGTCGATCCTTGAGCTGCGGGGTAAAGGTGCCGGCCTAGCGTTTCGCCGGGCTCTTCTTGGCGCGGGCCGGGGCCTTCGCGCTCTTTGCCCTCGCCTTGGGCGCCTTCGCTTTCGCCGGCGTTGTAGCGACCTTTGCAAGTGCTCTCGCCAAGCGCGCCTTCTTGCGGGCTGCTTTATTCGGGTGGATGATGCCCTTGCCGGCCGCCCGATCGAAGGCGCTTGCGACTTCCGGGCCGGACTGCTCGCCGGAGAGGGCTTTCTTGAAGAGCGTCTTGAGCCGGCTCTTTGCGACCTTGTTGCGCTCCTCGCGCTTTTCCGTCTGCCGCGCCCATTTTTCCGCGGCCTTCATATTCGGCAAGGATTGGACTCCTCTCGTATTAGGAAACGCCCTGGACCATATCACGGCCCGGGCGTTCGCGCAAGATAAGTTGGTAGCTGGCGTAACGCCCCGCGTCGATCTCGCCCCGGTCGACCGCGAGTCGAACGGCACAGCCCGGCTCGCGCAGGTGCGTGCAGTCCGCAAACCGGCAGCGCTGCGCCGGCTCGCGCATCTCGACGAATGCTTCGGCGAGTTCTCGCGGGGCGATCGTTCCGAGGCCGAACTCTCCGACTCCGGGACTATCTATAAGGAAGCCGCCGTCGAGGCGACAGAGGCGTGCCGTCGTCGTCGTCTGCCGTCCCAGACCGTGGCGCGAGAGTTCGCCGACATCCGCCTCGCCGCCGAGAGCACGAAAGATGCTGCTCTTTCCGACGCCGGAGATGCCGCAGAGCATCGACTTGCGACCGAGCAGCAGCGCGCGCAGCGCCTCCATACCGGTTCCCGCCTTCGGATTGACCTGGACGGTCGCGTAGCCGAGCCGCTCGTAGAGACCCTGCCAGCGACCGGCGTCCTGCGACGTCGTCAAGTCCGGCTTCGTCAAGACGACGATCGCGGTGATTCCCTCGAGCGTCGCAAAGGCGAGCAACTGATCGAGAATTGCGGGGCGGGGCGGGGGCTGAGCGAGGGCGGTCACCGTCACCAAGGTGTCGACGTTCGCAGCCATCGTTTTCTCTCGACCTTCAACGCTGCGGCGCGTCAGCGCGAACGCTCGGGGCTCGAGTCGCTCGATCACCATCCCGCCGTCTCCCAGCGGCCGCACGAATGCGACGTCGCCGGGGACCGGCATGAAACGCCGTCCTCGCATTCGCCGCAGTTGCGCCATTCGGGGGAGGTTCTCGCCGTCGAGTGCGACCCACGCCGAGTTCTTGCCGGTCGAGACGACCAAACTCCGGCGTTCGTCAGTCATTCGCAAGATTGCGCGGTACGAGCGCCTAACGTTGGAATGAGCGTGAGCGAAACCATCGTGCTGGCTGTTTACCCCTCGGCGGCGGAAGCCTTGCCGGCGCTCGAACGCGCGTTGGGCGGCCCCGGGAGGCCGGACGGGATCGTCGCCGTTCGCCGCTCCGATACGAGCATCGTCGTCGAATGGGACCCGTCGCGCAGCGCGGTGCGGCTCGTGATTAATCTCATCGATGCGGAGCTGCGACGCTACAACGCAACGCGTCGAACCGAGCTGCTTCAATCGCTCTCGGTCGAGCGGCTCGCCCAGATCGCCGCGCAGGAGCTGCAGGCGCCGGAGATCGCTTCCGACCGTATCCTCGAGAGGCTCCTTGCGAAGGCCGGCCTATGTTGAGCTGGCTGCTCGCGAACGTCGGCGTCACCGACCTGATCGACGTGCTCGCGACGAGCGTGCTCCTCTACTACGTCCTGCTGCTCATCCGCGGTACGCGCGCCGTTCAGATTCTCACCGGCGTGCTCGTTCTGCTCGGGGTCTTGGGGCTGGCGAGCCTCTTCCATCTCTACCTCCTCGGGACGATCCTGCAGTTGCTCGCCGCGGTCGGCGTCGTCTCGCTGCCGATCATCTTCCAGCCCGAGTTGCGGCGCGCACTCGAGCAGCTGGGGCGGGGCGGCGTCTTTCGCATGGGCGAGGATCCGACCGAGTCGCGCCGGACGCAGGATCCCGCGATGGCGATGCTCGCCGATGCAGCGATTCTGCTCTCGCGCAGCCGTTTGGGTGCGCTCATCGTCATCGAGCAGCAGAGCGGACTGAAGGACTTCACCGAGAGCGGTACGTTTCTCGACGCGCGGCTCTCCGTCGAATTGTTGCTCGCGATCTTCAACACGCGCTCGCCGCTCCACGACGGAGCCGTCATCGTCCGCGGAAACATCGTGGAGGCCGCAGCCTGTTTCTTGCCGCTCGCGGAGCCGCGCACGGGCGAGCGTCGTCTCGGCACGCGCCATCGCGCCGCGCTGGGGCTCAGCGAGCAGACCGACGCGGTCGTCATCGTCGTCTCGGAAGAGAGCGGAGCGATCAGCATCGCGCGCGGCGGAAAGCTCACGCGCCCCGTCGAGGACGAGCAGCGCTTCCTGCGCATGCTGCTGGCGATGACGCGCGGCCCGCGCGAGCGCCGCGTTCCGGGCGACTTCATCACGCAGCTGCGGATGCGGCTCTTCCCGCAGATTCGCCGCGAGTCACCCCATGCAGATCATCCGCAAGAACTTCACACTTAAGCTCCTCTCGCTAACGCTCGCGATCGTCGGATGGGCCTACATTCGCTTCGCGAACAATCCCATCGTCGCGGCGCACTTCAATCAGGAGCTGACGGTCCCGATCACGACGGTGAACGTCCCCCTCGGTTACGTCGCGCGCTACGAGGAGACGACGGCGACCGTCACCATCACCTCGAAACGCGGCGCTCCGCCCGTGCGGCAGCAGGACGTCAAAGCGGTGCTCGATCTGGCCGGCCGCGGCGCGGGCGTCTACAACGTTCCAGTGGAGCTCGTTGCGCCGGACGTCGCGATTCAAAGCCTGAGCCCGGCATCGGTGACCCTCACGCTCGAGCGGATCGCGCAGCGCACCCTTTCGGTCGTGCATCCACTACATCGGCGACCAGCGCACCCGGCGTCGTCGTGAGCGAGTGGCGTGCTCTGACCCGCAGGTCGTCGCCGTCGATGGACGAGCGGCGCGCTCTCGCAGATCGTCGAGGTTCGCGCAGACGTTCCGATGCCCAGCGCGCCGCGAACGTTCGACGAGATGGTGCGCGCCGATTCCCGTGGACGCCTCGGGCCGCGAGGTCGAGGACGTGCAGGTCGCGCCCGACCTCGTTCGCGTGCACGTCGACTTCATCGCCGCTGGCAGCGACGCGGTGAGCAGGCTCTTCGGAACCGACGGCGTTCGCGGCGTCGCGAACGCCGAGCTCACGCCGGAGCTGGCGTTTCGCGGTCGGGCGTGCGGGCGCGAGCGTGCTTGCTCGCAGCAGCGATCGCCATCGCGCCGGTGATCGTCGGACGCGACACGCGGCTCTCCGGCACGATGCTCGAAGCGGCGATCGTCGCCGGCATCACCTCGGTCGGCCGCGACGTCGTGTCGATCGGCATCGTGCCGACGCCGGCGGTCGCGTGCGTCACGGTCGCCGAGGACGCGGCGGCGGGCGTGATGATCAGCGCGTCGCACAATCCGATCGACGACAACGGCATCAAGTTCTTCGGCGCCGACGGCTTCAAGCTGTCCGACGCGACCGAAGAGGAGATCGAGGCGCTGCTCGACGCACCCGAGCTTCCGCGCCCGACGGGAACCGGCATCGGCGTCGCGCGGCTGGCGCAGAATCTCGTGCGTCACTACTATCGCCGGCTCGAGGAGAGCGGCGCCGAGCTGGGCGGGCTGCACGTCGTCGTCGACGCGGCGTTCGGTGCGGCGTATGCGATCGCGCCGTACGTGCTGCGCAAGCTCGGCGCGACGGTCACCGAGATGAACTGCGAGAACGACGGAGCGCGCATCAACGTCGAGTGCGGTGCGACGAACCTGCGGCCGCTTGCGCGAGCGCGTGCGCTCGCTCGCCGATGCCGGCGAGCGCCGCGATCGGCGTCGCGTTCGACGGCGACGCGGATCGCGCGCTCTTCGTCGACGAGCGGGGCGAAGTCGTCAGCGGCGATCACGTGCTCTTCGCGATTGGCCGCGCATCTGCACGCAGCGCGGCGAGCTGGCCGGCGACACGATCGTCGGAACGGTGATGAGCAACATCGGTGCCGAGCGTGCGCTCGAGCGCGACGGCATCCGCTGCTGCGCGCGCCGGTCGGCGATCGCTACGTGCTCGAGACGATGCGCGCGGGCGGCTACGTCCTCGGCGGCGAGCAGTCCGGACACATCATCGATCTCCTCCGCAACACGACCGGCGACGGCCCGATGACGGCGGTGCCTCCTGCTCTGCGCATCGCCGCGCGGCGAGGTTCCAGCGCTTCACGATCTCGTCCGGGAGGTCGTTGTCGCCCCGCAGGTCCTCGTCAACGTGCGGACCCGTCGCCGGGAGGTACTCGATGCGCCGGCCGTGCGGGAGGCGATCGCGGCGCGTGGAGACGGCCCTCGACGGCTCGGGGCGCCTCCTCATCCGCCCGTCGGGGACGGAGCCCCTCATCCGGGTCATGGTCGAGGGAGACGACCTGCTTCGAGTCGAGCGGCTCGCCCGCGAAATCGCCGACGCGATCGGGAAGGAGATCGAACGCCTGGCGGAAACCTATGCCCCCGGCTCGGGGTGAGTCCCACGGGATTCGGCCCTGGTGCCATAGACAACTGAAGGTCACTGAATCCGAAGCAACGCCTCGGAGCGGGGGACTAGCAAACTGCCGCGGTGAATCTCCGGGTACCGGGCGCTACGCGAGCGTGCGGTCCCGGTGGGGTGAATGGACTCGGTCCTAGGGCGATCTTTCTCGCCCGAACCCGTCAACTAACCTCGCAAGTGTTGAGAAAGAGGAGTTGTTTCTTGCGTCATGCGTTCGTTGCCTGGGCGTTTGCCCTATTGATCGTTGGTTCGTGTGTGAGTCACGCGCGGCTCATGCGTCCGTCGCACTCCACCAACGCATGCCTTCGACGCAGATCGGCGCACGAGCGAAGCAGCCCGGACCTTCGCCAATGGATGTCGCAACCGATCATCGTGCAGCAGGTCCATCACGCGCGGCGATCGGCCGCTTTGCAGCGGCGTTCTCGCGCGTACCTCGCCGATTGCCCAGCGTCTCACGCGCAGCGCGCTGCGCTTCCTCGGGACGTTCCGTACGTCTTCGGCGGAACGACACGTCGGGCTTCGACTGCTCGGGCTACGTGCAGCACGTCTTCGCGATGCTCGGCATCACGTCTGCCGCGAACCGCCGACGCGCAGTTCTACGCCGGCGCACGAGTTCGCAGTCCTGCGCCCCGGCGACCTCGTGTTCTTCCAAACGTACGAGCCGGGCCGTCGCACGTCGGCATCTATCTCGGCCACGGCCACTTCGTGCACGCGAGCTCGAGCCACGGCGTGATGGTGAGCCGCCTCTCCGACGCGTATTGGGCGAATCGCTACCTCGGCGCGAAGCGTCTGATGGGGCGGTAGCCGACAGCACGAGCCGGCCATGCCGAGGAAACGCCCCAAAACGAACGCCGAGCTTTACTCCTTCATCTTGATGTTGAGCGAGCGTGTCGACCACGGCTTCACCGAGGTCGCCCGCTGCTTTGCGGGAGTGGATCGGCGCTTCGGCGGCGTCGAGCAGCGCTTTGACGGGATCGATCAGCGAATTGCGCAGATGGATCAGCGCCTCAACGCGCGGATCGACGATCTGGGCGAGGCCCTTCGCGGGGAGATGAAGGCCGGCTTTGCGCGAGTCGACGAGCGTCTCGGATCGCTTGAGTCGTCGACCCGCAGGGCTGACACGAGGTTCGACCGCATTGAGCTGAGATTGAGCGTCGTCGAGCACCCGTAACAGGGACCGCGCCCACCGCCTGAGTAACTCGCTAGCGCACCGCGATGGGGTGTAGCCAAGCGGTAAGGCAGCGGACTTTGACTCCGCCATGCGTTGGTTCGAATCCAGCCACCCCAGCATATCCGCTTACTCGGGCTAAGGTTCGTCCGTCTCGGAACCGCTCGTCGCTTCGCCATCCGGGCTGCGTTCCTGCTGCGCGGCCTCCTCGCTCCGCCGTCCATGCTGCGCTCGTCGGTCCGAGCTTCCTCCACGGACGAACCTTAACCCTCGCTCGCAAAAGATTCACGCGTCGAGGAGCGTTGAAGCACGCCGATGAAAAGGAAGCGCGCGTGAAACTCGTCTCGATCTCGGCGGCCGTCGTGCTGCTCGCTCTGCTCTTCAACGCCGGCATGCCGGTCAACGTGGCCGCAAATGCGCCGAGCCCCGATGCGCAGGTGCCGCGTTACCAGCACATCTTCGTGATCGTCGAGGAGAACAAGGACTACGGGCAGGTCGTCGGGAGCAGCGATGCTCCGACGATCACGCGTCTCGCGCGCGAGTACGGCAATGCCACGCGCTTCTACGCCGAGACGCACCCGAGCGAACCGAACTACGTCGCGCTGATCGGCGGCTACACCTATGGAATTCGCGACGACGATGCGTACTTCTGCTCTCCGCAAGATCGCAACGCCGAGTGTCCCAACAGCAACAAGCCCGGATATGTGAACCACACGATCGACGCGCCGAGCCTCGCAAGCCAACTGCAATCCGCGGGCTTGTCATGGAAGAACTACAACGAATCCCTGCCCGCGCCGGGCTCGCTCGCCGTCGTTGCGGCCGATCCGCATGCCCACGGCGTGCCGCCGAGCCTACCTGTCTATGCTTCCAAGCACTCCGGCTTCATCAACTTTGCCTCCGTTCAGCACGATCCGCACCGGGCACAGCATCTGGTCGGATTCGGGCAGCTGCAAGCCGATCTCACGAGCGGCAGAGTTCCGAACTTTTCGCTCATCATCCCGAATGTTTGCAACGAGATGCACGGCGCCGGGGAGCCGGGCACGCCCGAGGATTGTGATTACAATCACCTCTCGAAACTCGTTTGGCGCGGAGACCAAAACATCGCAACGCTGGTGAAGGAGATCATGGCCTCGCCGGTTTGGCGCTCGAGCACAAACGCCGCGATCGTCATCACCTTCGATGAGGACGATCACTACGGCCGCCAGGGCTGCTGTGGGACCGATCCGCACGATCCTGCCAATGCCGGCGGCGGCCACGTCGCCACCATCGTGGTAACCAACCACGGCCCCCGCGGCCGCTCCGACGACACGCCCTACAGTCATTACTCGCTCCTGCGGACGATCGAAGACGCCTTTGGCATCCGCACCTATCTGCGCCAAGCTGGAGCGCCGGGAGTGAAGCCCATGCTGCCGCTGCTCGCGGTCCGGTAATCAGGGCAGGACCGCCCACAAGAGCGCGTAAAAGGCAACGACGTGGCGAGCGAAGATCTCAAGATCGAGAGCATGCCGGAGAACGGCGGGAAGACGTTGCTCTTCAAGCTTCGCGGCAGCCTCGATCTCGCAACCAGCGGGAACCTCCGAGAATCACTTGCGAAGGCGGCGCAGGAAGGGCATCACGACTTGGTCGTCGACCTCGCGCAGGTCGATTTTCTCGATTCGACGGGTTTGGGCGCGTTGATCGGAGCGCATCGGCGCGCCCTGGAGAGTGGCGGTCAGGTTCGCTTGATCGTGACCGGCGGCCCGATCGCGCGACTCTTGAACATCACCGGGCTCGTGCGGGTCTTCGCCGTCTATTCATCGCTCAAGGACGCCTTGGAAGAGCGGTCCCGCGTCACGAGCGCTTCGTAAGCGCATCGTCGTAAGCGTCGTCCAGCAGCTCCACGACGTGGCGAACCTGAACCGCGCTTCCCGCGACCCGCAATCCTGCCGCGATCTGCAACGAACAGCCGGGGTTGGCCGTCGCCATGATCGCGGCGCCGGTTTCGAGGACGGCTTCGACTTTGCGCCGCTGCAGACGACGTGCCATGGCCGGCTGCGTGATGTTGTAGATTCCGGCGCTTCCGCAGCAGATCGTGCTCTCGCGCATCTCGACGAGGCGTAAGCCGGGAATCTTTGCGAGCAACCGGCGCGGCGGAGCGGTGATGCGTTGCGCGTTTGCCAAATGGCACGCTTCCTGATAGGTCACGGCTGCGTCTACATTGACGCCCGGCGACGGCAGCTCCACCGCATCGAGCACCTCGATCGCATCGCGTACGCGCGCGGCGAAGCGTTCGGCTCGCGGACGCCAGGCATCGTCCTCGGCAAGAAGCTGCGGATACTCCTTGAGCATCGAGCCGCAGCCGGCCGCGTTGACGACATAAACATCCGCGCCGGAGCGCTCGAAGGCGGCGATGTTCTTGCGCGCCATCTCGCGGCCGACATCGCTCTCGCCGGCGTGCACGGCGATCGCGCCGCAGCAACCCTGATCGGCCGGCACGACCACGCCGAGGGAAGCACGCTGCAGCATCCGCACCGTCGCATCGTGCACATGCGCGAACGCGATATGCATGACGCAGCCGGTGTGGAGAAAGGCGAGGCCCTGCGCATGCGCGGTCTCATAGCGCTGCCCCCGCGGAACGAATGGTTTTTGAGAAATTCGCGGCGCAAGGGCGACGAGGTCGCGCATTCCCAGGAACGCTGCAAGCGATTGGAGGCCCGTCGCCTGCGCGAAGCGCACGCCGACGGCGGCGGCACGCATCAGCCCGAGATGCGTGAAGAGGCCTCGCAGCAGAAACGCCCGGGCGGCGCGCTTTGCGAAGCCGTCGCTCTTCGACTGCTCGCGCCGAACCTGTGCGCGCGCCGGCTCGATGAGCCTGCCGTAACGCACACCCGACGGGCAGACGGCCTCGCAGCCCCGGCAGTCGAGGCATTCCGACATCTGCGAAACGAAGCCGGGGCTCAGGAGATCGAGATCCCCCTCCCCGACCGAGCGGATCAGGCTGATCCGCCCGCGCGGGCTCGAGGTCTCCGTGGACGTTTCCAGGTATGTCGGGCAGTTTTGCAGGCAGAGCCCGCAACGAATGCACGTATCGTAGACAGCAGCCGAAGGGACGTCATGCCCCTCGAAGCCGCGAACGGCCGCCGAATCTACGCTAGAGCTTGACGTCGGCCGTCCGCTCGTCCAGCGGCGTATACTTGAGATCGCGCGCGCCGACGTAATTGGCTCGCGGACGCAAGAGCTTGTTGTCGGCGTACTGCTCGATCACGTGAGCGCACCATCCGGCAATGCGGCTGGCCGCGAAGACCGGCGTAAAATACGCCATCGGGATGCCGAGCGTGTAGTAGACGGTCGCGGAATAGAGATCCACGTTCGGATACAACTGCTTGGCTTTCCACACCGCTTGCTCCATCCGCTCGGTCATCTCGACCCACTTGGTCGTGCCGGCCGCCGCGCCGACCTCTTTGGCGATGGCTTTGAGTTCGGTTGCGCGCGGATCGTATGCCTTATAGACCGCATGCCCGAAGCCCATGATCTTCTCTTTAGCGGCAAGTTTCTTCTCGACCCACGCGTCGATGTTCTCGATGCTGCCGATCTCGAGCAGGTTGTGGATCACGCCCTCGTTTGCGCCCCCGTGCAGTGGGCCTTTGAGCGCACCGATTGCGGAAGTGACGGCGGAGTACATGTCCGAGAGCGTCGATGCGGTGACGATTGCCGCAAAGGTCGAGGCATTCATGCCGTGATCGGCGTGCAGGATCAGCGAGACATCGAGCACGCGGGCTACTCTGGCGTCGGGCGCTATTCCCGTGAACATATAGAGGAAGTTCGCCGCCGTGTCGAGGGCCGGATCCGGAGCGACGGGCTCGAGCCCCTCGGAGATCCGATGGTACGCGGCGAGGATGCCAGGAAAGAGGGCGGTCAGCTTCGTCGCCTTCTCGATCTGCGCTTCGTGCGACATGTCGTTGACGTTCGGATCGAGCAGGCCCAGCGCCGAGACCGCCGTGCGCAAGGCGTCCATCGGAACGGCGTTCCTCGGGAGGCAACGCAGGACCGCGAGCAGCTCCGTGGGGAGCGCGCGGTGCCGGGCGAGGTTCGTCCGAAACTCGTCGAGATGCGCCTTCGTGGGAAGAGCGTCGTACCAAAGCAGATACGCGACCTCCTCGAAGTTCGACGAGCGCGCGAGATCGTGGATGTCGATCCCACGATAGATCAGCTCGCCTTTCTCGCCATTGATCGATGAGAGGCGCGTATCGCCGACGACGGCGTCGCGAAGGCCGGTTTGCCCCACGTGCTCGGGGGGCGTGAGCAATTTATTCATATCGGTCATCAGCGTGGCCGTCTGCCGGGATACGGCGCCATGACTTTTGGCAGAGCGCCGGGCGTTTCCCGCGCCGCTGTAGGAGAGGCGCGGAGCGGCGCAGTAAGCATGGCCGTTTCCCTCACGACAAGGAGCACCATGCGGAAGAAGGTCACCATCGTGGGCGCCGGCAACGTCGGCGCGACCACGGCTCACTGGCTCGCGGCCAAGGAACTCGCAGACATCGTCCTCGTGGACGTGATCGAGGGCGTGCCGCAGGGCAAAGCCCTCGACTTGCTCGAGGCGCTGCCGGTCGAGCGGAGCGACAGCCGCGTGGTCGGCTATAACGACTATGAGGCGACGGCGAAATCAGACATCGTCGTCATCACGGCCGGCTTTCCACGCAAGCCCGGAATGAGCCGCGACGACCTCGTGCGGGCCAATGCCGAAATCGTCGGCGCTGCCACGAAAGAGGCGACTAGACGCTCGCCCGATTGTATTCTCGTCATCGTCACGAACCCGCTCGATGCCATGTGCGAGGTCGCGCGGCGCGTCAGCGGCTTCCCGCGGGAGCGCGTGCTCGGTATGGCGGGCGTACTCGATTCCGCGCGCTTCTGTACGTTCGTTGCGATGGAGTTAGGCGTGAGCGTCGACAACGTTCAGGCTTTCGTCCTGGGCGGCCACGGAGACCAGATGGTTCCCTTGCCTCGCTACTCGACCGTCGCCGGCATTCCGATCACGGAGCTGCTCGACGAAGCGACGATCGCCCGTCTCGTCGAGCGCACCGCGAAGGGCGGCGGCGAGATCGTCAACCTTCTAAAAGCGGGCAGCGCTTATTATGCCCCCGGGCGCGCCATCACCGAGATGGTGGACGCGATCTTGAAGGACAAGCACAAGATCTTGCCTTGCGCCGCATATCTTCAGGGCGAGTACGGCATCAAGGACCTCTTCGTCGGCGTCCCATGCCGCCTCGGCTCAAGCGGCCTGGAGAAGATCATCGAGATCAAGTTGACGGCAGAAGAAGGCGCCGCCTTGCGTGCGAGCGCGGAGGCCGTCGCCGCCCTCGTGAAGGCACTGCCCTGACCCGAGTGCAAATACTCCTTCCTACATGAGCGTGGCACCCGGAGGCGAGTTCTCGCCGATGATCCATGTGAACCTCGCCTCGACGGCCGGCGGATACAGCGTCGGAAACGTCGCCTTTTTCCATTACGTTCTGAGGCTCGCGGAGTTCGATATGGCGCTCACCGGCGACGACCGCGAGGCCCTCACGCTCCTCGCCGCGATCCCGCACGCGTTCGAGTCGGAAGACGAGCTCGCGCAGCTCTCCGGACGCGGTTGGCGCATCGTTCCGGCGCGCAGCGAGGTCGACTGGCCGGTGCTCGAAGCGACGCCGCAACGGCTGCGAAGCGCCTTCGAGCGCGCACGCAAGATCCTTTGGATGCGCGCCGCCGAGTTTCGCATCAGCGCCCAAGATATGGCGTCGATCGAAGACGAGTTGGAAGCCGTCGACGGAGTGATTATCCGCGCCGAAGCCGCCGGCGTCCCCGTCAGCATCTCCTACTCAGCGTAGCTTCCACTACACAAAACCCAGCTCCCGGGACGCGGATAGCGTCCCCGGAGCCAAGGTTTCGCTCCGCTCGCGATGAAGGCGGGCGCCCCGATCGGAGAAGCTGCAACTTTTTTGGACGTTTTCACAGGGACGTGAAACTTCAAAACTTCGTTCTTCCAAAGGTGCCGCTTTATATGCGCGAGCGAGCCTGGACGGCGAGCGAGCAGCGGTTCGACGAGCGGGGTGCCCGTCTTCATCGTGAGCGGTTGCCCGCGGCTCCCCGGGATGAATTGGGTCCGAAGGGGCGGCTGACCCGTTGGCGTAGGCCGTTATGCCCACGGCCATCGTGCGCTTGGCTTGCAGACGCGGATTTTACGCAGAGCATACAATCGCTGCGTGACTACCTCCGTGCGAAGGATCGAATCCTTCACCGTCGTCGTTCCGTCGTTTAACGAAGCTGCGACGCTCCGCACGAACATCGAGGCGGTCCGCGCGTATCTCGTCGAAAGAACCCCGCTTGCGAAGTGGACGATTCTGATCGTCGACGACGCGAGCGACGACGAGACACCCGCGATCGCCGCGGAGCTGGCACGGGAGGACGAGCGGATCAGGGTGATTCGCCGCACCTCCAACGGAGGCGTCGACGCTGCGATTCGCAGCGGAATCGAGACGGTAGAGAGCGATGCGGTCGTCGTGCTCGACGCCGATCTCAGCTACTCTGCGCCGATCGTCGGCGCGCTCCTCGAAACCCTAACCGGGGAGGAGGCGGAGGTCGTCGTGGCCTCCGCCTATGCTCCCGGGGGCGACGTGCGCAACGTCCCGGGCATGCGCGCGCTCCTCTCGCGTTGGGCGAATCGCTTTCTCTCGTACGCCGTGAACGAACGCGTGCGAACCTTTACCTGCATCGTGCGGGCCTACCGAACGGCTCCGCTTCGAGTGCTCATCGCTCGTCGCCCCGATGGTGACATGACGCATTGCCTCTTGCTCGACGCGCTCCGCCTCGGCATGAGGGTGTGCGAGATCCCGGCGCGCCTCGAGTGGGCGCCGCAGCGGCGCTCTCGCATGGGCATCCGGGCGATCGCGCGGCGCACCTGGAGCGTTTTGTCCGGCGCACTGCAGCAACGCCCGTCGCTCGCCCTCACGATTCCCGGCCTCATTCCCGGGATATTGCCTCTTTCGATCCTGCTCTCGCTCCTCGCGCATGCGACGCCGGCGCAAGTCGGCATCGTCGCCTCGACGACGTTTGCGGTCCAAACGGCGAGCCTGATCGTCTTCGGATTCCATTCCACCAACTTCGCACTTCGGACACTGCTGATGCGCCGCACGGATAACGAGCGGCACGTCGTGAGGAACATTACGTGAACATCCACACCGCTCTCCCGCGGCGCACCCTTCCGTCCGACCAAGACGCATCGGGCCGTTCGCTCGGCGAGCAGGAGATCGCCTATCTTTCCGAGGTGATCGCCAGCGGAACGCTGACGAGCACGAAGGGACGATTCGTGCGCGCGCTCGAGCGCACGTTTGCGGACATGCTCGGGGTGAAGCACGCCTATGCGTGCAGCTCGGGCTCGGCCGCCGTGCACTGCGCGATCGCCGCGCTCGATCTCGAGCCCGGAGACGAGGTGGTCACGACGCCGATCACCGACATGGGCGCGCTCTCACCGATTCTCTACCAGGGCGCGATCCCGGTCTTCGCCGACGTCGACCCCGAGACGCTGAACGTGACGGCGGAGACGATCGAAAGCGTATTGAGCGAGCGTACGAAGGCCATCGTCATCACGCACCTCTTCGGCATGCCGTGCGACATGCACGCGATCGAAAGGCTCGCAGAGAAGAAGCAGTTGCCGATCGTCGAGGACTGCGCGCAGGCCTTCCTGGCGACGCATCGCGACCGCTATGTCGGCACGATCGGCCGCGTCGGCGCGTTCAGCCTGCAGCAGGGCAAGCACGTGACGACCGGCGAGGGCGGCCTCGTCGTCACGAACGACGACGCTCTTGCACGGCGGATCTTCCTCTTCATCAATAAGGCGTGGGGCTACGGTGACGCCGCGCCCGACCACTACTTTCTCGCGCTGAATTACCGCATGAGCGAACTGCAAGGCGCGGTGGGGCTCGCTCAGCTGGAGAAGCTCGAGCGCGCGGTCGAGCGGCGCGTTCTGCTCTCGAACATTCTCACGAAATGGCTCGAGGGCGTTCCGGGGATTGCCACGCCGGTACAGCCGCTGGACGGACGCGGCGTCTACTGGCGTTATGCCGTTCGCTTGGATCCGACCCTCTTTCCCGGTGGCCCCGCGGCGTTCGCCGCGAAGCTGAAGGACCAGTCGATCCTCACGGCGCCGCGCTACATCGCCAAACCGGCCTTCGAATGTGCGGTGATCCGCGATCAACGAACCTTCGGGAAGAGCCGCTGGCCGTTCACGCTGGCGCGACCCGAAGCCGTGCGCTACGATCGCGATCGTTACCCGGGCGTCTACGCCGGCCTCGACCGCGTGCTGGTGATCCCGTGGAACGACAAACTCACCATCGGCGACGTCGAATACATCGCGAGATCGATCATCTCGGCCGCGCGCGATCTGCGGAGGCCGGCATGAGTTCGCCGTTCAAAGTCGGGATCGTCGGAGCCGGCGCCATCGGCGCGCTCCACGTCGAAACCGCAACTGCGTTGCCGGAGGTCCATCTCGCGGCGATCTGCGACGCGCGTGCCGCGGTCGCCGAGGAGGCTGCGCGCAGGACCGGCGCGCGAGCCTACGTCCGCTATCAAGAACTCGCGTTCGAGGAGCGGCTGGACGGCGTGGTTCTCTGCACGCCGCCTTCGACGCACGCGATGCTGGCGCAGTTCTACCTGGAACGCGGCATCGACGTCCTCTGCGAGAAGCCGCTCGCGCTCGACGGTATCGCCGCGCGGGAGATGTACGCCTGCGCGGAGCGCAACGGACGATTGTTGATGCTCGCTTCGAAGTTTCGATATGTCGAAGGCGTCGTAGCGGCGCGGCAACTCCTACGCGAAGGGGCGCTCGGCACGATTCGCCACGCGGAGATCGTCTTCACCTCCAACATCGACATGAGTTCGCGTTGGAACTCGGATCCATCGCAGAGCGGCGGTGGGGTCGTCATCGACAACGGCGCACACGCGGCCGATCTCTGCCGCTACCTCTTCGGCCCCGTTACCTCCGTCGCCGCGGTCGCCTACCTGCGCGGCAAGCAGTTGCCCGTCGAAGATAGTGCGTACCTGTACCTCGGAGTTCGCGGCGGCGCGGGCGTGACGGTCGACATCAGTTGGAGCTTGGACCGAAAGCTCGACTATTTCATCCGCATCTACGGAGAACACGCGCGCCTCGTCGTCGGCTGGCGGGAAACGACGCTCGCTCGCGGCAGCCGCGAGCCGACCGTCATCGCACCCGCCTACTCGAAGCAACAAGCCTTCCTGTCACTGCAGCGCGACTTCGTCCTTGCGGCTTGCGGTCGCAACCGTCCTCGGATCGATGCTGCAGACGCACTGGCCTCGGTCGACGTCATCGACGCCGCGTACGCCTCGATTCGCGAGGGCGGGCGCACCGCCGTTGAAGCCGCCGGAGCAATTGCCGTATGAGCACGGCACTTGCTGCGGGGACCTTCGTTCACCCCACGGCGATCGTCGAGGAGAACGTGCAGATCGGAACCGGGAGCCGAATTTGGGACAACGTGCACGTCCGCCATTCGACGAGGATCGGAGAGCAGTGCATCGTCGGGGAGAAGAGCTATATCGCCTACGGGGTCAACATCGGTAACCGCGTGAAGATCAACGCCTTCGTGTATATCTGCACGGGGGTGAGCATTCTCGACGGCGTGATGATCAGCGCTGGAACGGTCTTCACGAACGATCGCTTTCCGCGCGCGACCACGCCGGATCTCCTGCACCTGCGCCCCTCCGAGCCGGAGGAAGCGACGCTTCCCACCCTGGTCCGCGAAGGCGCGACGATCGGAGCGCATTGCACGATCGGCTGCGGTCTGGAGATCGGCCGCTTCGCAATGGTCGGCATGGGCGCATTGGTCACGAAATCCGTTCCCGACTTTCACCTCGCGATCGGCTCCCCCGCACGCTCGATCGCGATCGTCTGCCGCTGCGGCCGCCCGATGCTGCGATTCGACGACCCGGCCGAAATCACGCGGGATCTCATGTGCGCCGAGTGTGGGCGCTCGTACGCGGTTCGCGAAGGACGCGTGAGCGAGTCGTGAGCGATCGTACGACGATCGTCGTCGGAGCCGGCATTGCCGGCCTGTACACGGCGCTTCGGCTCGCCGAACGAGGCGATCGCGTCACGGTGGTGGACGCGGAGCCGGCAGTGGGCGGCCTGACGAAGCCCTGGGAGATCGGCGGCGTTACGTGGGATCGCTTCTACCACGTCGTGCTCGGTTCCGATGTCCAAACGCGGAGATTGCTCGGCGAGATCGGTCTGGAAGATCGGCTCACGTTCAAACCGGTGAAGACGAACTTCTATTTCGAGGGGCGGCTCTATCCGTTCTCGAGCCTCCTCGACTTGCTGACCTTCCCCGAGCTGAGCATCGTCGGCAAGCTGCGGCTCATCGCAACCATCCTCCACGCCAGGCATTTCGGCAACGATGCGGCCTACGAATGGGAGGGCGTGCTGGAGTATCTGATGACGTGGTCCGGCGCGGCGACCGTCGAGCGAGTTTGGCGCCCGCTGCTGCGGGCGAAGCTCGGCGAGCAATACGCGATGGCTTCCGCCGCGTTCATCCGCGCGACGATCAAACGCTTGCAGGGCGCGCGTCGCGGCGGTTTTCGGGAAGAGCGCTACGGCTATGTTCGCGGTGGATATGCGACCGTGCTGAGCGCGCTGGAAGCTCACTTGCGCAAGCTCGGCGTCGAGTTCGTGCTCGGTCACCGCGTCAAAGAGGTCTCCCTCCAGGACGAGCGCGTCATCGTGACGCTGGCCGGCACCGAGTTGATCGGCGATCGTGCCGTGCTGACCGTCGCCTCGCCGCTTTGCGTCGCGCTCTGCCCGCAATTCACGCCCGCGGAGCAACGCGCGCTGATGCAAGACCGCTATTTCGGCGTCGTCTGCACCTCGTTGCTCGTGAACCGGCACCTCAGCGACGCATACGTCACGAACGTCGCGGATGCGAGTTTTCCGTTCACCGGCATCATCAACATGGGAGCACTCGTGGATCGCGCCGTGTTCCACGGTTGCGACCTCGTCTACTTGCCGAAGTACGCGCCTGCCGACGAAAAAGCATTCACGCAATCCGACGACGCGCTGATCGCCCGTTCCATTGAGAGCCTTCGCCGAGTCTTTCCCGCATTCTCGCCCAGAGACGTGGTCGCGGCGAGGGTGGCGCGGGCCAGGCACGTCTTTCCTTTTCCGCGCATCGGGCGCGCCGCGACGCTGCCGCCGGCAACGACCTCGCTGCGCCGGATTGCGGTCGTCAACAACGCGCGCCTGCGCTACGCGACCCTCAACGTCAGCGACACCATCGGCGTTGTCGACGAAGCGCTTCAGGAGTTGGAGCAGAATTCCGGTTGGAGGAGTGCGCGTGAGGCCCGCGGCCACGCTTTCGCTGGATCTCGATAACCTCTGGTCGTACCTCAAGATTCGAGGTGACGAGCGGTGGCACGGCTATCCTTCCTACTTGCCCGCAATGGTACCGCTCGCGCTGGAGCGCCTCGACCGCGCCGGGCAGCGCATTACGTTCTTTCTCGTCGGCAAGGATGCCGAGCGACCGGAAAATCACGAAGCGCTGCGCGCGATCGTGCGCGCCGGGCACGATATCGGCAATCATTCGCACCGACATGAATCGTGGATGCACCGCTACACGCCCGACGAAGTCCGCGAGGAGATCGCCACCGCCGAACGGGCGATCGAGGCGGCGACCGGGATCGTTCCGCGCGGTTTCCGCGGTCCCGGCTTTGCGCTTTCCCCTGCGATCGTCGACGTGCTCGCGGAGCGCGGTTATCGGTACGATGCTTCGACGTTGCCCACGTTCGTAGGACCCCTTGCCCGCGCGTACTACTTCAGGCGGTCGAAGCTCGACGCGGCGCAACGCGCCGAGCGAGCGACGCTCTTCGGCGGTTGGCGCGATGGGTTACTGCCGAATCGCCCGCATCGCCACGGCGGCGGCCTGCTGGAACTGCCGGTGACGGTCATGCCCGGCGTTCGCACGCCCTTTCACGTCAGCTACTTGCTCTATCTCGCCGGTTACTCGCGTCCGGCAGCCGTCGCATACTTCGAAAGCGCGCTCGCACTCTGCGCCTGGACGAAGACGATGCCCTCGCTGCTGCTTCACCCCTTGGATTTTCTCGGAGCGGGCGAAGCGCCGGGGCTCGAGTTCTTCCCAGGGATGCAGTTGCGCGGGGAGTTCAAGCGAGCGTTCGTCGACGAGGTCATTGCGGTATACGCGCGGCGCTTCCACGTCGTCGCAATGGACGAAGCGGCGGAGGCAGCGGCATGACGGTCTGGAAAATCGTCGGCGCGACCGCATTCGCAGGCATCATCGCGGCGTTGCTCTGCGCCTTCGGGCCGAAGCCCCAATATACGGTCGACGGCTACGACTACGCGATCGGCATGTTGATGGATCGCGGCGTGCCATATGCGCGAGCACAAGAACAGGCGGAGCAGTTCTACGCGAAGGTGCCCATTGCGAAGAATCCGCTCTTCGCTCCGTGGCTGCACGGTAAGCCTGAATACTGGGAACTCTTCTCCGTGCGACGCGTCGATCCGTGGCTGGCCTCGCTGCTCTACCCTTTGCGCGGATTCGACGCCTTGATCGCGATCTCACGAATCTCGTACGTCGCCGTCGCGATGCTCATCGTCATCCTGGGTGCACGCTTCGCACCGCTCCCGTATGCCGTGCTGCTCGCAATCGCCGTCTCGCTCTTTCCTCCTTGGCGCGATCTCGGACGCGATGCGTTGACCGACGCGCTCGCCGTCGCGCTCACCACGGGGACGTTGGTTGCGGCAACGTCGTTCATGACGAAGCAGTCGGGCTGGAAGCTGCTCGTCTTCGGGTTGCTCTGCGGTGCGCTGAGCTTTACTCGCCCGATCGCGTACGTCGTGCTCGGGGCGGCGCTGGTCGCGTGCATAGCCGCGCTCCGGCGAAGGGATCGCGATCGCGCCCTCGCCGCGGCGTGGCTCTCGGGCATCGCGGCATTCTGGACGGCTTTCATCGTGGTCGCGCTTGCGCGCGCGCACGCTCCGAGCTTCGGCTGGGTCGTCGCCGATACGTACGGCCACTTCGTCGCTCGCGGATACGCCCCGGCGACAGAAAGCTTGAGCCGTTGGTACCTGCACGAGGAGTGGACGATCCTCTGGCATGCGGTCGTCAAGGGTATTGCCAGCGTGGCGCCGGCCCTAGCCGTCGTCGGCTTTGCATTGCGACGGAGGGATCCGGCGATGCCGCTCCTCGCGGGCGCCTGTCTCTCCACGTGGCTCGGGGTGATACCGGACCCGAACCGCTTCGATGTCGTGCGTTGCATCGTCATGCCGATCGCGCCGGTCCTCGCCGCCTTCGCCGCGGCGGCGGTCGGCGACGGTGCGACTCTCGTCCCTCGCCTCTTAGGTCCAGCGGCCCAATCCGTGCGGCAGTTTATCCCTCGACGGCTCACGCTGCGTAAGGATACCGTAAAGGAGTAATCATGTCTCTCTCGGCTACCAGGCTCACCCGTGCCCTCCGCGCGCTCTTCGTATTCGCGTATGCCTTCGCGCTCCTCGGCGGTCGCGCGCAAGCGCAACACGTGCTCCCCGTCCTTGGGACGGCACCGCTGCTCGGCCAGATGGGCAGCGTCGCAGATCTCCAGCAGCGCGTCGTCGAGCGCCGCGCGATGTTCGAAACCGCGTCGGAGGACCTCGGTCTCACCGGTTCCGAGACGAGCCAGCTCGAGCAACGCATCGCCTCAGGCGAGGTTCGATGGGTTCGCGTCCCGCGTCATCTGGATGAGATGACCTGGGCGTGGGACGGCAGCGTCTACATGTATC
Organism: Vulcanimicrobiota bacterium; assembly: GCA_963838895.1. Classification (GTDB taxonomy): domain Bacteria; phylum Vulcanimicrobiota; class Vulcanimicrobiia; order Vulcanimicrobiales; family Vulcanimicrobiaceae; genus Tyrphobacter. Next base: position 147,449 of record CAWIST010000002.1, on the reverse strand, counting down.
GCGACGTAGTGATCCCCGCGGATCAGTACGGCTGGGAGATCGATCTCCAAGCCGGCTCCAACGTGCATGCGCTCTTCATTCCGGCAGCGTGCGGTAATCTCTCGCTCGTGGAACGCAGCGTGCAAGTGTCGTACGCGCCGCCCCCGCCGCCCCCGCCGCCTCAACCGGAATGCCCGAACGGCATGATGGGATCGCCGCCCAATTGCTACACGCCGCAATGCCCGAACGGCATGATGGGATCGCCGCCCAACTGCGAACAGCCGCAGTGCCCGCCGGGAACGATGGGAGCGGCTCCGAACTGCTACGTGCCGCAGCCTCAGACGACCGCGCCGCCGTCATTGACAACGGTGGTGGTCAGAACAGAGGTTAGAGAATCGGTTGCGTGGTGGATGATCCCGCTGACGTTCGTCGGATTTTTCTTCGGTGGCCACTTCCACTACAGCCCGCCGCCGCCGCCACCGCCGCCGATTAAGTGCCCGCCAGTAGACCCGTGACGGGGTGATCGGTGCCCTTGAGTTCGGCACCGCAAATAGAACAACCGCGACGCAACCGCAGATCGACGATCTGTAACCCGACATGGCCACGGCAACTGCCGTGGCCGTTCGCGCAGGCGAAGGCGGCGCGCCGGCGACACGGATGGAGCGAATCGTAGGCCGCAGCGCATTCACCGGGCCGGTCGGAGGGAGGCGCAACGACGTGCGCCGGATATTTCGAGCGAAGGTCGCGCAGATTCACGACGTCGTTCACGCGTCCGTCCCGCATGCAGACGCGGCAGCGTCGATCCGTCTTGCGTCTGCCCGTCGTCTTGACGGCGTGATTCGGACAGAGGGCGTGAAGCTCGCTGCACGCATAGGTTGCCGGTTGGGCGCAAACTTCACCCCGCACATTGAGGGCGCAGCAGGTCAAGGTTTCTACGACGGGTTCAGGCACGAATGATCGCTCCGTTAGAAAGTGCTATCGCGATTGTAGCGCCTGTCGAAGCGATTTCGGTGCCGGCCCGTTGGGGTTTAACGCAAACTTGACCGATTGCTCACGCTAGGCCACGCGTAGGCCGAACGGCACGGGAGCGAGGCCCGGAGGTCCCGGTTGCGATGGGGCATACCCGTCCGGACGCATGAGTCTTGGCGCCTCTGCGGGCGCGGAGGCCACTCCGCTACGATTTGTTATAGATGAATGCCTCGCTCGCGCAACCGCGCTCGATTACGGTCGAGGCCCGTCGCCTCGCACCCGCCGCGCCCAGTCCCGCGCCGCGCGTCTACGGGCATCGGTGGCGTGGCGTCGTCGTGCTCGGCGACATCGCGGCGCTCGTCCTCGCATTTGGGATTGCCGTCGCGCTCGTTTGGCGGATCGTCGGGGTAAGACCCAGCCTTGGTGCCTGCGCCGTTGCCGCGCTGCTCTTGCTTGCCGGCTTTGCGGCGCACGATCTGCATCAGAAAACCTACGCGATCCTGCGTCGTGACGAGTTTTACTATGCCCTCTCGGTAACGCTCCTTACCGGTCTCGTCGTCATTCCGGCCTTTCTCCTCACGGACGTGACGGCGCGCAGCCGCATCGCGGTCGTCGGCGGCATCGTGCTGGCGGGCCTCGCGATCGGTGCTGTCCGCTATTTGATTCGCCGCACGATCGGCGAGCGCCGGCTCTTCGTCGAGCCGCGCACCGTTGTGGTCGGAAGCAACGGCGAAGCGCACAACGCTGCCGGCCGGATCGAACACGACCCGCGAGCCCACGCACAGATCGCGCCGTCGCCCAACGAGCAGGACGCGGAGCGCTGGCTCGCGGACCTCTGCAGCGACGGCCCGCCCACGCATATCGTCATCGCGGAGCCGCTTTCCGGCGTTCGGCTCAATCAGTTGGCGCGCGCTGCGTCGCGGCGCGGCATCGTGCTCGCCGTTGCCGCGGAGAGTTACGCTCGGGCGCTCGCCGTACGCGAGCTGGTGCTCGGCGAGGCGACGCTGCTCGAGGTCAACGTGCCGCAGGTTGGATCGGTATGGGCGCGCCGCACGAAACGCAGTTTCGACATCATCGTTGCCGCATTGGCCCTGGCCGCTGCGTCGCCGCTTCTCGCGATCGCCGCCGCGGCAATCCTGCTCGAAGACGGCGGCCCCGTCCTCTATCGGCAGCCACGCGTCGGGCGGGACGGAAAGAACTTCGAGATATTCAAGCTCCGCTCGATGCGCGTGGGCGCCGAGGCGCAGACGGGGCCGGTCTGGGCCGTCAACGGGGACGCACGGGTGACGCGCGTCGGACGCTTTCTCCGCCGTACCAGCATCGACGAACTGCCGCAGTTATTGAACGTCCTTCGCGGCGAGATGTCCATCGTCGGACCTCGCCCCGAACGGCCGCTCTTCGTCGAGCGCTTCGCCGCGAGCAATCCACAGTACATCGAGCGCTTGATGGTCGCGCCCGGGCTTACGGCATGCTCTCATCTCTATATGCCGCGGAACGTCGAGAGCGATGCCATCGGCGAGCGCCTCGACTACGATCTCTTCTATCTCCGGCATTGGTCTCTCGCGATGGACGTTGCGCTCATCGTGAAGACCGCCGTCGAAGTCGCCTTCCATCGGGCCGCATGAGGGTCGCCGTCATCTCCGCGCGTTTTCCGTGCGGGCATCACGAGCCGTATCTCGCCGCGGAACTTGCCGCGGTGCGTTCGCGAGTCGAGCATCTCGCCGTCGCGCCGCTGCGCCCTGGTCGCAACGCCGCGCAGGACGCCGGCGGCGCCCGCGTGATCCTGCAATATCCGTACTCCGGCAAGAGCATCGCGCTCGCCTTCGCGACGCTGCGTCGCGCTCCGCGCGAGACGTTGGCGCTCCTCGCTGCGCTACTTCGCGCACGTAGCCGCCCGCTGGTGAAGATGAAGAACCTCGCCGTCTTTTCGAGATCGCTCGCGCTCGCGGAGGTATTCCGCCGCGACCGAATCGATCACGTCCATGCGTATTGGCTCTCCACGCCGGCGACCGCCGCGTGGATCGTGGCAAGGATCAATGGGATCCCCTGGAGCGCGACGGCCCATCGCTGGGATATCTTCGAAGATAACCTGATCGCGGAGAAGGCGCGTTCGGCATCGTTCGTTCGCGCGATCTCCGAGCGCGGGCGATGGGAGTTGGCGAAGCGCGCTCCCGAGTTTGCCGAGAAATTCGTCGTCGTCCGTCTGGGAACGGCAATCTCGGAGGCGAGCGCGAGCCGCAGGAACTCCGCGAGCCTCCAATTGCTCTGCGCTGCTGCTTTCGTTCCAACCAAAGGGCACGCAGACTTACTGGAGGCCTTCGCGCAGGCGCACGCGCGAAACGCGGCACTCCGCTTGACGCTCTGCGGGGAAGGGCCGCTCGAAGCCGAGATGCGAGCCCGGGCCGCGGCGCTTCCGTGTTCAGAGGCGATCGTGTTTCGCGGTTATGTCGAGCATCTACAACTGCTTCGCGAGATGACGGACGGACGATACGACGCGGTCGTGCTGGCCAGTCGCGACGACGGTGTTCGCGAGATGGAAGGCGTTCCGTCGATCCTCATCGAGGCCGCCAGCCTCGGCATTGCGTGCGTCTCGACGCGCTCCGGCGCCATCGGCGAGCTGCTCGACGACGAGAGTGGCTTCTTGGCGCAGCCTGGGGAACCGCAAAACCTCGCGCGCGCCATCGTCGATGCTTGCGACGCTCCCGAACGAGAGCGCCGCGCAGGGCGCGGCTGTGAGCGTGCGCGCAGACTACACGATCCGGCGCGAAGCGCCGGCGAGTTCGCCGCCTTGATAGGAGTTGCTTCATGAAGATTACCGTCGCCGGCTTGGGATACATCGGTCTGCCGACCGCCGCGATGCTCGCGGAGAGCGGCCACGAGGTCCTCGGATACGACGTCGACCGCCAGCTGATCGCAGCCCTCTCCGGAGGCCGCGTCGATCTGGCCGAGCACGGCGTGCGCGAGCTCGCGCGCCGGGCACTCGAGAGCGGGCGCCTCCATCCTTCGACGATGCCGTTCCCAGCCGACGCCTTCATCGTGTGCGTGCCGACGCCCACGGTGGATCATCGGCCGGATCTGCGCGCAGTCGAGGCGGCTTTCGCCTCGATCGCTCCGCTCGTTCAAGACGGCAACCTCATCATGCTGGAATCGACGGTTCCTCCGGGAACGACGCTCTCGGTTGCCGAGCGAACGTTTCGTGCGCTTGGGCGCGATCTCGACGCTATTCATCTCGCGCATTGTCCCGAACGGGTTCTTCCAGGAAAAATCGTCGACGAGCTCCTCTGGAACGATCGCATCGTCGGCGGACGGCGCACGATCGACGCCGAGATGGCGCGGGCGATCTATTCAACCTTTGTCCGTGGCAACATCCACGTTACCGACCTCATCACCGCCGAGACGGTCAAAATCGTCGAAAACGCGTACCGCGACGTCAATATCGCCTTCGCAAACGAGTTGGCGATTCTCTCGGAGGCCTTGGGCATCGACGTGTGGGAGACGATCGAGCTAGCGAACTGCCATCCGCGCGTGAACATCCTCTCGCCCGGTCCGGGAGTCGGGGGGCATTGCATCCCGGTCGACCCGCAGTTTCTTGCCAACGCCAATCCGTTTGCGAGCGAGTTGATCCAGACCGCGCGACGCGTGAACGAACGCATGCCGCACGTCGTCGTGCGAAAAGTGCGCGAGCTGCTTCCCGCCGACGCCGTCGGCCGCAAGGTCGTCTTGCTCGGCGCAGCCTACAAGCCCGACGTCGACGACGCGAGAGAGACGCCCACGCTGGCCATCGAACGACTGCTCGCGGACGCCGGCTACGAGGTCGCTGTCTACGATCCATTGGTGACCCGTTACGAAGGAACGATCCTCTCGGACTTCGATGCGGCCGCGCGCGACGCCGATCTGCTCGTTCTCATCACGCATCACACCGAGATCCGCGAGCTGATTCCGGCGAAGGTTGCAAAGCTCGTTCGCTCCCGCACCCTCATCGATACGCGAAATGCACTGGACATCGATGCCTGGAACGAGGCGGGCTTCGACGTTCACGTCATCGGACGCGGGCGCTTTCCATCCAAGGCGCTCGCGATCGCCTCGTGAAGCCTTCGATTCTCGTCCTCGTCGACGCAAAGCCGCCGCGCTGGGTTGCGTGGGCGGTGCAGAGGCTTCGCACAAGCGGCATCGAGGCGAGCATCGAGCGCGAACCTGAGCGAGCGGAAGGCCCCTGTGCGCAAATCGTTCGCACGTTCGGGGGCGCGGCGCTGCGAACGGCGTCGGTCGAGGATGCCCCGGATACGCCGGCTTTGCAGGCCACGCTCTGCATCGACTTGCGGGCCGCTGCAGCCGGCTGCACGCGACCGCTCGCCCCCGAAACGTGGTACTTCGAGTTCGGGAAGGGGCGCGACGGACTCCCCGCTTTCGACGACGCGCTGAGCGCAAACCAAAGCGTCGAGGTGCGACTCGTCGCCAGACGAGGCGTCGAACGCCGCGAGCTGCGCTACGGCCGTTTTCCGTACGCCTCGCGCTACGCTCGGACGCTCGATCGAATCTTCGCCGAATGTCTGGGCTGGCTCGAACAGGAGATCGTCAACGCCCAGAGCCGAGGCGGCGCGACCGTGCTGGCGCCATCACCCATGCCGCGAGCGCGGATCTCCGCGATCGATCTTCTGAGCTTTCTCGCATTCGAACTGCGGCGCTTCACGCATCACGCATGGCGCTATCTCTTTGAAGAGGTCCGCTGGGACGTCGCGGTCACGAATATGTCCCTCGACCGCTTCATCTCCGATCCGCGTGCCGCATGGCTGCATTGGGTCGCCCGCGACGGGCGCGAGTTTCTCGCCGATCCTTTTCTCACTGCGGGCGAAGACGGAAGCGCCGTGCTCCTTTGCGAGACGCAGAACGACAGCCGGACGAGCATCGTGTCGATCGATTTGGACGATCGCTTCGGCGAGCGGCGCCCGCTCCTCGACGGTCACGGCCCGGCTTCATATCCGTACGTCTTTCACGTGGACGGCCAGCCGTGGTTGCTTCCCGAACAGACGTCGCGCGGTCGCGTGGAAGCCTATCGCCTCGACGGGACGCAGACCGATGCGGCCAGCCTCGTTCTGGAAGGCATCGCGGCGGCCGACCCGACGATCGTCCAGCACGAAGGGCGCTGGTGGCTGTTCTGCACCGACCAACGCCGAGGCCCGAACTACGCCCTGCGGCTCTACTGGTCGGATTCCCCGCGCGGCCCATGGCACGCGCATCTTCGCAACCCCGCGAAGATCGACGTCGCCGGCGCGCGCCCAGGCGGCACTCCGTTCGTGCGCGACGGCGTCCTCTACCGGCCGGCCCAAGATTGCACGGGGCGTTATGGGCACGCGATCGCGATCCATCGCGTCGACGTTCTTACGCCGGAGCGATTCGAAGAGGCTTGTGTCGCGCGGATCGACGCTTCGATGCTGCAACGCAAGGGTCCGATCGGCGTGCACACGCTTTCACACGGCCATGGCTGGGTTGCGATCGACGCACAGTTCGCACGCTGGTCTCTCCGAAAGCCGTTGTTTTTGCTCAAAGGGCATCTCCGGGAACGCCGCCGGATGCAGCCGTATGCCGAGGCAGCGGCGCCGGCATGATTCGCTCGCTCTCCCGGCCTCTCGACGCGAGGCGCGCAGCCTTGGCGTCCGGCGTCCTCGCCGCGGGCGCCTTCGTCATATGGTCCTCGCGCGCGATCGGCAGCGGCGGGGCGCGCGGCCTCGCCGAGGTCGCGGCCGCCGTAGCAGCACCGATCGGCGCGTGGCTCGCGTGGGCGCGGCCAATCATTTTCCCCTACGGGTTGTACGCGATCGTCGCGCCGCTCGAGATCCTCACCCAACTGAACAACGGCGAGGGAACGATCGCGCGGCTGATCGGCTTGGCTTCGGGTGTCGCGTTGTTGCTGTACGCGATTCGCATGCGCAGTGTGAGAACGCCGCCGCGCGCCATTACTTGGCTCGTGCTTCTCGTCGGATGGATGGCGCTCTCGACGCTCTGGTCCATGAATACCGACAATGCGGGGCGCGAATCCTTGACGCTCCTGCAGCTCGCGGGCCTCTATCTCGTCATCGCCTGTTATCCAACGCAGCGCCGAGACATGGCGCCGCTGCTTGCATCGATCCTGATCGGCGGAGTGCTCGCCGCAGTGGTTGGAATCTATGAGTTTCACTCGGGCGGTATAACACAACAGCAGTTCATGCAGGACTACAACCGCCTGGAGGTCACGATCGGCCGATTGAGCATCGATCCAAATCTGTACGGCGACGCGCTGTTGCTGCCGTTTGCGATCGCGCTCACGTGGTTCGCGCGAGCGCGAAAATTGCTCTTCGGGCTCCTGGCGCTCGCCGCGATGGGCACGCTGGTGATTGCCCTGGCGCTCGCCGCTTCCCGCGAGGCAGGCATCGCGTTGGTGGTCGAAGTCGTCGTGCTCGTCACGCTCCTGCACGCTTGGAAGCGCGTCGCCATACCGCTTGCGGTGGTCGTCGGCGGGGCGCTCGCCGCGTATCCAAACGTGGTGTTGCGCGCCGTGGCGGATGCCGGCGGCGGCTACGGGCGCACGTCGATCTGGCATGTCGGCGTGGCGGCGTTCTTACAGCACCCGCTTTTCGGAAGCGGCGCCGGGAGTTTCGGAGACGTCTACGATCGGTGGTACCTACGGATCTTCGAGACCTATGACGTCGGCTGGAACATGGCATCGCATGACCTGGTCGTTCATTACGGCGTCGAGCTGGGAGTCGTGGGCTTGATCTTGCTCCTAGGCTGGTGGATATCGCAGTTTGCGCTGGCGAGAGGTTTGCCGCGGGTCGGTACGCTTGGCGACGTTCGGGCGATCTGCGTCGCGAGCCTCATCGCGCTCGCCCTCGTCTCGTTCTTGGTAGACCTTTTCGATTCGAAATTTCTTTGGCTCGCATTCGGCCTCATCGCCCAAGTGCGAAATGCCGCGATCTGCAGCGAGGAGGAGACTTGACCGTCGAATGCATCGAGCGCATCGAAGCATTCGAAGGCGTACGCGACGCCTTCGAATCGGTCTACGAGCGCGACCCGTACCGGACGGTCTTCGTCTCGTGGCCGTGGCTGCGCGGATACTTCGCCTCCATGGGTCGCCGCTGGAGCGTGCTGGCATTGCGGGATGGTGAGCGGTATATCGCCTTTTGCCCACTCGTCGTGAGCGGCGGCGAGATCGGCGCGATTCGGATCTCCCGCGAACTTGCCTTGGGCGCGTACCCGACGGCGGATTACTCCGGGTTGCTCATCGGCGCGGAGGAAGATGCGGCACTCGAGGCGTTCGCGCGCTCTATCGACGCGATGGCCTGGGACACGTTCCGGGCGAACAACCTCCGCGACCCCCGTGTCGCGCGGCTGGTCTCTTTGCTGGGCTGCGGCAACGACGTGACGCAAGAGCCACCCAATGCGTGCCGATTCGTGAGCCTCCCGAGCACTTGGTCCGAATACGTCGCGCAGCACAGAAACGGCAAACCGGCCTTACGCTACGTCCTGCGGCGGCGGGAGGCTTGGCATCATGCCTCCTTCGTGGAGGCCGACGACGCGACGATCGATCGAGATATCGAGGCGCTGCTGCAACTGCATCATCTGCGCTGGCGTTCGAACCTGCGAAAGGCTCGCCGCACCTACGGCAGGCTCTTCCGCGAGGCGTACGCGCGCGGCTGCTGCCGCGTGGCGGTGCTCTGGAGCGGCGAGAAGCAGCCGCTGGCCGCGCAGGCAGCCTTCGTGGACTCGGAGCGCCGCGCATGGGGCGTCTACATGCTGGCGTACGATCGTTCGGCTCCGCAGCATTCGCCCGGCATCGGCATGCTCGCGTTGGGCCTCGAGCACGCCATCGACCAAGGGTTCGGCGAGTACGATTTCCTACGCGGTGAGGAGCCGTACAAGGCGCAGTTCGGCGCGCGGTCGCGCTGGCTCGAGAACTTCGTAGTGCGCAGGAGATCGCTTCGAAGCCGAGTCGCGAACCGGCTCTGGGCGCTGGCACTTCGCACCAAAGCTTTCCTGCGCCGCGTCCTCCTAGGCAAGACGCTATGACTCGCAAGTTGCGCCGCGCGATCATCGTGACCCAGTTCTTCGCTCCGGAGCCCTGCGCCGCCGCACACCGTATGGAGGCGATGGCGCACGCTCTGCGCGCGCGCGGAATCGACGTTACCGTCGTCGCGCCGATGCCCAGCTTTCCAGCCGGCCGCGTCGACCGTACCTATCGTGGGAAATTCTTCGCGCGCGAGCGGCTCGGCGGCATCGAAATCGTGCGTCTGCTGCACGTCGCGACGGCCCGGCGCAACGGTCGAATGCTCGCGTGGCTCAGCTTTGCCGTGCTCTCGACGCTCTACTCGGTCCTCTTCGCAAAGCGTGCCGACGTCGCGATCATCAGCTCCCCGCCGATCACGCTCGCGCTTCCGGGCCTGGCGCTGCGCTTCTTGCGCGGCTCTGCGTTGATCGTCGACGTGCGTGACGTCTTTCCGGATCTCCCGATCCAGATGGGCTTGTGGAAGGAGCACGGGCGAATGGCACGCTTTGTCGGCCGGCTCGTCGACGTGCTCTACGCGGCCGCCTCGCTCGTCGTGGCGGTAACCCCGACGGCGCTCGAACGGGTGCGAAGCCGCGTTCGAGAGACCGCGACGATGCTCGCTCCGAATGGTTGCGATCGCGTCGAGATGAAACAGGGAGTGATCCAGCGACGCAACGGGGAGTTCGTGGCGACCTTTACCGGGAATATGGGGCTCGCCAACGGCCTGGATCTCCTCCTCGACGCCGCCAAGTTGTTGAAAGACGACGACGTCAGCATCGCTATGATCGGAGGCGGCGCGGATCGCGACCACGTCGCGGCGCGGATCTGCGCGGAACGCATTGCGAATGTCGATCTCTACGGCGTCCTCTCGCGCCCGCAGGCGGTCGGCGCGCTCGCCGAATCCGATGCGGCGCTGGTCCTCTTGCGCGGCGGTATCAACGAGAGCGTGCCCACGAAGCTCTACGATGCTTTCTCCGTGGGTTGCCCGGTCGTGCTCAGCGCCTCGGGTGAAGCGCGCCGCGTGGTGGCGGACGCCGCGGGCGGCATTTGCAGCGCCCCCGACGACGCGGAATCATTGGCCGACGCCCTCCGGCGCCTCGCCGAAGATCGAGCGCTCGCGCGGGCCCTCGGACGCGCGGGACAACGATTCGCACAGACCGCCTACGACCGCGACACCATCATGGCGGATCTGGCGGAGCGGATCGACGATCTCGCCGTCACCGCTCGGAATCCGCAATGCAGCCCCATCGCGCAGCCGTAGCGCCCGCCGTCCTCCTGCTCGCCGCAGCGATCGTGATCGGCGCAGATCGCCTACATCCCACCGTTGCCGGCGCTTCGACGATTCCGCCGCACGTTCAAAACTGGCTCAACGCGTGCGCGAGTTCGGGGCAGACCTGCCACGAGAGCCAGAACATCGGTATCGGCGCGGCTTGGATGGCGGAGCACGTCGACTGGAACGAAGTCTATTACGACGCCACAGCGGACACAACGTCGGTCCAGCTCGCGCAGGCCGGGGCAAAGCACATCGTCGTCTACGTCGACCCGAACATTACGGCATACTGCTCGGTACCGCCGGGGTACGGCCCCACCTCTCGCGACTTCCCTGAAGACGGGGCGAACTGCGGGGGTCAAGTTGCGCGCTTCCTCCATGCGCGCAACGGCAGCTACGCGCACGCCTACGAGCATCAGCCCGACGGGAACCGCCTCTTCGACCGCGTCGACGGGTTGTATAACGGGATGGTGCAGGAGCCTCTCGCTATCGGCGACCCCGACGTCCAGGCCGCTTTTCACGCCGCCACGCTGCAAGACCGCTTCGCCACCGACGTGTTCGAAGACGATGCCGGCGGCGCGTACAACTGCGTCTACGACGACGATGATTTTTGCTCCGGCTCCGGCGCCGCTACGGGATGCGGCTATTGGTGCTACAAGTACGGCGAGAGCGCGATCGAATGGGATCGGGCATCGAATCCTGCGCCGGCGTATCTGAACGATGCGATCGCCCTGGCGCGGGCCTCTGCCCGCAACGTCATCGGAAACAACGGCGTGGCGACGGACCAGTACGACCTGCAGTGGGTCCAAACCGCACGCGTCGAGGGCGTCATGTCGGAGGGCGCGTGGACGCGTTCACGCGGCACGTCGAGATGGGTGGCCGAGGCCGATCACATCCTCGTCTACCATCGACTGCACAAGCTCGTGGTAGAAGAAGACACGGATGCCGGCGGCCTGCTCTTTCAAATTGCGAGCCATTGGATCGTCTACGACCCGTCGTTCTCGATCGAGTTCCTGGCCGAGATCAACGATGCGTTCTCGCGCGCGGGAAGCGCCGATACGACGTACCCCGAGGAGAGCATCGTGCCCACGCAACCGCTCCTCGAGACGCCGGCGTCGAACGACGTCGCGGCCTTCGAAGTCTCGGATGGGCTTTTCGTTCGAGAGTACGCGGCTTGTTACGAAGCCGGCATTCCGATCGGGCGCTGCGCCGCCGTCGTCAACGCCAATGATTCGCCGAGACCGATCGCCGGATTGAGGCAGTCATACGGCCACGTGCTCTTGCGCAATACGAACGCCACCTGGGCCGCGGGCGGTCAGCCGATTTGGTCGATATCCCTCCCCGATACCATCGGGGGGAAGAGCGGCGTCATCCTCGCGCAGTAGGAATGCGCGAAACGGATCTCGAGCTACGAGGATCGCGAAGCTCCAAGAGGATGAACCACGCCTGCTTGCGCAGGCCCGGTATCGCGCGGAAGAGTAAACGGTCCAAAGCATTTGTCGCGCCGATCAGGGTCTTCCCGAACTTGCTTTGTGCGACGGGTAGCGTCAGCAGCGTCGTGAGGTAATAGTACGTCACCCTAACGGTGCGGAAATATTCCTGCGCGAGGTCGAGGTCGTGCTGGAGGAGCGGGTGCTCGTCCGGTGTGCGCAGCGCCGGCGTCAAGCGCCGGTAGAGATTGATGAAGGGATTGTATCCGAGCGGTTCGAGAAAGAGCGCGTATCCACCGGGCGCGAGGAGGCGAGCGATTTCGCGATACGCGTTGTCGATCGCAAGGTGGTGCAGGATCGCTCCACCGTACACGATGTCGAAGGAGGCATCGGAAAGCGACGTTTTCTCGGCATCCATAGCCTCGAAGACGGCCTCGACTCCGAGTTCGCGCGCACGCGTCCGCGCCGCTTCGATCGCGACGTCGGAGAGATCGATTCCGGTCACGCGGCCGCCGTATTCCGCTAACTCGAATGCGATTCGCCCAGCGCCGCAGCCGATCTCGAGGACGCGTTTCCCGGGTGCATCCGACGCGAGCCGCCCCATGAAGTCCCCGTGCGACGCTCCCGTGATCGCGTACGCTCGATCGACTCTGCCGCGAGAGCCGCCGTCGCTGCCGAAGCGTCGGTCCTGAAAGGTCTTTTCGCGGATTTTCCGCTCGTCCAGATGGAGCATCGCGCCTTTAGCGTAACCCCCGCCGCGCGGGCGCGGCCAGGGACTTCCGGCCCACTGCCCGGGTATTCCGGGACCTACGGCACAACGAGCGATAGAGATCGGCGTGCAACGCGGCCGTTGCATCGATCGAGAAGCGCGCTCGTGCAGCGGGCATGGCTTCGTGCGCGCGGCGCCGGGACTCCGGCTGCATGGCGCGTTCGAGTGCGGCGGCAAGCGCGGGCGCCGAACCATCCCGTGCGATTTCGCCGACGCCCGCGAGCAGTTCCGACGCGCCCGGCCACGGCGCGCACGCGATGGGAACGCCGGCACAGGTCGCTTCAAGCAGCGCGAGCGGCATCGCCTCGCTTTCCGAGGAGTTGACGGCGACGTCCGCTGCGCTCAAGAGCGCTCGCACGTCGCGTCGGTAGCCGAGCAGATGCACGCGCCCTTCGACGCCGGCTCGACGAGCCTGCGCGAGGAGCGATTCCTCGAGCCCGCCGTCACCCGCGATAAAGAGGCGAACATCTTGGCGCGGTACGAGCGCGAGCGCATCGATTGCGAGATCGTGGCGCTTGACGGCTTCGAGGCGACCGATGGAAAGAATCATCACTTGCCCGGCGGTGATGCCGAGTTCGGCGCGCGCCGAATCACGATCGGGGATAGCTGCGTCGATCTCGATGCCGTTCGGTATGACCGCGATGCGCTCGAGCGGGAAACCCTCGTTCTGGGCGATGCGGCGCGCGTGAAGACCGGAAAACGCAATAATCGCCGCCGTACGACCGTTCAGGATTCGCGTGAGGATTCGCTTGTGCGGCGGCTCGCCGAACGCATTGCCGTGTTCGGTATGAACCAGCGTCGGCGTACCCGCGATCGCCGCGGCAAGCCTTCCCCAATGCTTTGCATGAGCGAGGTGCGTGTGAACCACGTCGGGGCGCAGCTCGCGCACGAATTTCATCAAGCGGAAGAAGAAGAGAAAGCCTCCGCCTCTCGCTCGTCCGGCGTTTCGCCGTCCGGCGGAGTAAACCGGAACGCCGGCGGGAGTCTCTTGGGCATCGTAGATCGTGACCACGCTCGCGTCGAGCCCGGCGCGATGCTGCGCCGCCGCGAGTGCGGAAACGAACCGCTCTCCGCCATAAGTTCCGAGGTGCGATACGACGTGGAGAACGCGCATCATGCGGCGTTCTTGCGGCTGTACCATGCGGCGAGACGATCGCTCCAGAGATCGAGCGAAATCGAATCCGCCATCGCAGGCGAAAGCGGCGTGACGCCCCGGAGGATCGCATGATCGAGGGCGCTCGCAAACGTACTCGCGTTGTCCGTGTCGACGAGTTCCGTCCCGGCATCCTCCCTGAACGCCTGCTCGATTCCCGGAAGAGGAGATGCGACGGCCGGAATGCCGCAGGCGCGCGCCTCCAACAATCCATACGTGACCGTCTCGACTCGGCTCGGCAGCGCGAGCGCGTCGCATGCCCAAAGCGCCTCACGCACATCGGCGACACAGCCTGCGTCGATCGTCGAGAGATGCGAAAGCGCTTGCATCGACGCGGGAGAAGCCGCGAGCGCCACGATGCAGGGCGGCGACTCGAGCCTGCCCAACGCCGCGGCAAGCCGGTCGGCGCCTTTGATCTGCGCGTCGCGCCCGAAAAACGCTACCGCGCGATCCCGCGGCGCAAGTCCGAACGCTTTACGGGCCGCGGCACGCTCCCGCAGCGTCGCGGGCCGGAAGCGTTCGAGATCGACGCCGTTCGGCAGTTCGGCGATCTGCGAACGTGCGACGCCTTGCGCCCCCAAATACTCGACCAGATCCGGAGAGACGCAGTAGAAACGCTCGACCAGATGCTTGGCAAGGCCATACTTGAGGTGACGCGTCAGGCTGCGGCGAGAGCCGTTCTGCCCTACGCCGGAGTGGAGATGCCAGGCGAGCCGCGCGCGCGCGGTCGTTGCGCCGAGCATCGCCGGGATGGCCCAGGATATGAAGTGCGCATGGACGATTGCGGGCCGCATCCGGACGACGGCAGCGGTGACTTCGAGCGGTGTTCTCGCGTGCACGACCGTGACGCCGTTCTTGCGTAGCATGCTCGTCCACGGATAGCGCGCGCTGGAACGCGGGCAGAGGAGCGCGGTTTCGAACTCGGTATGGCGCCGCGCGAGTCGCTCCAATCCGGAGATAAAACTGCCGCCGGCGGGGTTCGCGAAGTCCGCTACGTGCAGCACGAGGGGGCGCATCAACGAGCCTCCACGAAGGAGGGTGCGTGAACTCCGTCGCCGTCGTACTTCCGGCGTACGAGCCGTTCTTGAGCGGTGAGCGCCGCGACGCGTGGCTCACCGCGCACGCGACGCAGTTCGCGCTCCGGTGCGCTCGCACGAACGCGCGCGTTCGCATTTTTGCGACCGGCTCTACCGCCGACCCGGCCATCGAGCTGGTCGGGGAACGTTGGAGCATTTCGGCGGCGCACGATTTGCTGGCCGGCATCGAAGCATTTGCTCCGACGGAGATCCTCATCGAACAGGCGCCGCTCGCCTATCAGGGGCAAGTCGCGGTTCCGCTCTCCGTGGCTGCGTGGGCACGGATGCACGGCGTCCCTGCGGTACTCGTGGCGCATCCCGAATACGGACGCCGCACTCTGCCCGAATCTTCGGTAATCGAAGGGACGCTGGCGGCAAGTCCCGCCTTTGCTGCCTGTGCCGCCATTCTTTGCCACGAAACCGCCTGGGCGCGCACGCTCGCAAAGACGCTGCCTGGAATCGTGCCGCGCCTCGATCTGCTCGACGAATGGACGCTCATCGAACCGGAGGGAATCGTCCCGGTGGACACCGCCGCGCCCGCGTTGCTGCTGCTGGACGGGATCGCAGCCGCGTCCCTCAACAAACTCTTCGGGCATCTGCGCGACGACCATTCGGCGCTTTCTTATCAGTGCGCGCCGCTCTTTGCGAACTCCGACGAGGAGGCGCGTATTCGCGGCGCGATCGCGGCCTCGGGCATCGGCCGGAGAGTTCAGATGATCGCGGCGAAGACGCCGGCCCAACTCTCGCAAGCAATGGGTGCCGTCTCCCTGGTCATCATTCCCGAGTCGCGGAGCCCCGACGACGCGATGCGCTGGGCCGGCTGCGCCGTCGTCCATGGGCGGCGCACCGTGGTGTTGCACGACGACGGCATCGCGCAGCCGATCGAATCGGTCGCGATTTCGGATTGGGCTTCGATCGCTCATCGCGTGCTTGCGAGCTTCGATGCAATCGCCGCCTCAGCGACTGCCTTTGAAGAAGACGTCGAGAAGCCGCCGATCGGCATCTGAAAGGCGCGAGAGGCGAGAGACGATGTCGATGAGGTCCTCACTCGGCTGCGAAGAGGACTGCGGCTCGGGCTTCTCCGGCGCAGCCGGGGGCTCGGGCGGAGGCGGAGGCGCAGGCTCCGGGAGAGCCGGCGGATTCGGTACGGGCTCCGGTGCTGCGACCGCAGGGGGAGGGACTACGGCCGCAGGCGGAGTCTGCGCCGGCGCCGAGGGGGGCGGCGGCGGCGTGTAAGCCGGTGGCGGATAAGCCGGCGGGGTGTACGTCGGGATCTCCGCCTCTCCTTGAACAATCAGCGGACGCGTCGCGACCGGCGGCGCTTGTGGCGGAGCGAAGATCGGCGTCGGCGGTGGCGGCGGAGGCGGAGTTGGGGCAGCTTTCTGGATGCCCGTGACCAACGCGGGCAAGACTTTCTCGAGGATCTGCGCGACGACCGAGGTTTCGGACGCGCTCGGCGGCGGTGGCGGCGCCGCAGGCTGTGCGGCGGCGCGCTGCGACGCATCGGGCGAAGGCGGTCGGAGTGCAGTCGGTTTCGTGGGTTCCGCGACAGGCGGCTCGGGTACGGGAGCGGGAGCGCCGGAAGGCGTTGCGGACTCGACAGCCGGCGCCGGAGTGACGGTATGTTCGGCCTCGCCCGCGCGCTGACCCCGCCGCGGATTCCCGCGCTTGCGATGGTACATCGCACCGTCGGCTTGGCGCCACGCCTCGAAGAGGTCGCCCGCCTCCGAGCGTACCGAGAAGCCGACCGTGGCCGGCGCATTCGCCCGCATCATCGTCGATTCGATATGCTCGCGAATGCGCGCAGCGGCGTTCGCGTCGCATTTCACGGCCAAAATAGAAAACTCGTCGCCGCCGACGCGCGCGACGACGTCGGTACGGCGCACGCAGCGTTCGAGCGCGTTTGCCGCGTTCTTGATCAACTCGTCGCCCTTCTCGTGCCCGAAACGGTCGTTAACGGCTTTCAGTCCGTCCAAGTCGATCACAAAGATCACGGCGTCGTAGCCGTGCCGGCTGCAGCGCTGGTCTTCGGTTGCGAGCAGCTGATCCCACGCACGGCGATTGTGCAGGCCCGTCAGCGGATCGACGAGCGCGTCGGCTTGCGCGCGCTCCGTGCGCCGAGTCGCTTCCTCAAGCGTCAACTCGGTGCGCACGACCGCACCCAGCATCCCGGCGGCATAATCGAGCATCGGCCGCATCTGCGCAAAACGCTGCGGCGGAACGCGTTCGCCCAGCGCGCAGAGGATTGCAAAGAGGTTGCCGTCGGCATCGGCCAGAGGAACACCGTAGGGAGCAACGGTGGCCGGATCCACACCGCCGGCGCGGCGATCGATGCCGCCGTTTGCGGCCATTACGGGGGTTGCACCCAACAGGTTCACCGTCGGCAGATCCGATAGCCGGCCGACCGAGAGATCCTGCTGCGGCGGGATGTACCGCTGGTAGTCGCCGATGCCCGTGACGACGCTAAGGGCGCCGCTCTGATTCTTGAACAGCACCCAAGACGGAATCTGCAGCGACTCGGCAAGAAAGCGCATCGTTCGCTCTACAGCTTGCTGGTATCCGGCGGGCGGCTCCGTGTTGACGCGCGGCGGCCCGAACGACGGTGCAGGCGCCGGCTCCGGCGCAACCTGGGGCGCCTGCGGCTCGACGTAGGGCGGGGGAGCGGGCGGCGACGGGGGAGCGGGAGCGGGTATCGGCGCGGGCGCGACCGGCGGCTCGGCAATCGATTGGCTCGAGTCGGTGCGGTGGCTCTGAAACTTCCAAAACATCATCGTCGTTATCGTTCCCGGTTTTTGCGGTGTGAGCGAAGGAGTCGAGTCGGCGTCAGGCGTTGACGGCGAATCGACCGAGGGCGCTCACGAGCGCCTCATGCGAAGCTGACTTCTCGAGGTGGAGAAGTCGCGTCTGCGCACGCATTCGCATCCGCGAGCCGCTGGGCTGCGTGCGCGAATAGATGCAGACGTCCAACTCCGGCATGGAATCGAAGAGGAACTGCATTCCCTGTACGATTTGATCGTCCATCGCATCGCAGTCGCAGAAAAGCATCTGCGGCCGTATGCGCAGGACGTCGAGGGGATCCAATACGTCGCAGACGCGGACGATCGAGAGCCCCGATTCTTGCAGTAACTGCAGGAGGCTCGGGACGAAGATCTGCTGCGGCTCGACGACGTACGTTCGCACCGAGCGTCAGACTCCGGGAAGATGACGCGAAATCATGGTCGAGTTCAGCGTACGGTGCCCCGCCGTTCTGCCAAAGTGGCTTAGGGCCCTGTAGAACGGTCCTGAAGGTCGCGTGGAGACCTATCGCGGTTCCCTGCATCAGACGAGTCCCATACGAATCGCATACACGACCGCCTGGGCCCTCGCGGAGATGTTCAGCTTCGAGAGGATGCGGCTGACGTGGTTCTTGACGGTCTTCTCCGAAAGGCAGAGGCGTACCCCGATCTCCTTATTGGAGAGCCCTTGGGCGATCAGGCGAACGACTTCGCCCTCACGCTCCGACAGTTCGTCGCTGGACATCCTGCCGTCGGATAGGAGCCGCTTGCGCAGCAGGGAGCCGGCGATGCGGGGATCGACGTAGCTCTCGCCGTTGGCGACGGTCTTTACAGCCCGAATCAGCTCGCTGGGCGAAACGTCCTTCGCGAGGTAGGCGTCGGCGCCGGCGGCCACGCAGCGCTGCATGATTTCGGGTCGGAGTTGCGTGGAGAGCACGCAGACGCGGGCGTTCCCGAAGGCCTGGCGGCATCGGGCGATTTCGTCGGCGTAGTCGATCGAGGGGCCGTTGAGGTCGAGCACGACCAAGTCGGCTGCGATTCTCGGCGGGGCGCTCGGATCGACGCGCGGGAGATCGCCGAGGACTTCGAAGGACGGCTCCGCCGCCAATAGCTGGCAGAGGGCTTTTCCAAACAAAGCCTGCTCCTCGATGATGAAGATTCTCGTTTTGGTCGTGGTCACTTGCATCACTTGATCGGTGGCCGGAAGGCCTACCGCCTTTATGTCGTTTGGACTACGCTGCGTCGCCGAGATGCATTCCCGGCGCCTATGAGTGGTTTATAACAGTAGCCGGCGCGCACGAATACTCTCAAGTTGTGGGGAAAAGCACTTGCGGTGCGCGCGGAAACGGGACCGTCGGGCCCTGGACGGGACCAAACTTTACACATTCTTTCCCGGATACACGGGGACTTCCGGGGTAAATCGCAAGGAGCATGCTTGGTCATGCGGTTAAGATCAAGGTCCATGAGTGCTCCGGCATGACGCGCAGAAACGCGGCACGCGAAACCATGGCCTCGCTGCGATCTCTGGCAGTGCTTTTTCCGCGAGGCCAACGATTGCAGACGGTGATCGACGCCTATGCGACGCTCGTCCCCGTCGACGCGTGGGCGTTCTCCTACCAGCGCGAGAAGCGCGTCGTCGACGAGTTTCTCTCCGGCGATCCGCGCATCGTGCCCGAGCGATTGAGCATGGTCCGCGCTGAAGTCGGCGCACACGGCACGCAGGCGGCTTCCGTCGTCACGGAGCCCGCAACGCGCACGACGCCGTATCGTCACAGTCTTGCGGTGCATCTGGACGACGAACGCGGCGGGCGCGGTGCGTTGCTGTTGCTGCGCGAAGCGACGAGCGGCGAGTTCGTGTTGGACGATCGCGCCGTGCTCGCCGAAGCGCGCGGCGAGGTCCTGCGTGCGCTCTCCACACACGCCAACATGGAAGGCGAGCTGACCGATCTCGAACGCGCTCGCACGCGCACTGCACCCGGAATCGTTCTGCTCGACGAGCGCCTTGCCGTCGAGTACGTGAGCAAGCCGCGGCGCCTTCGGAGGATCAACCGTTGGAGCCTGAGCGGCGGCCGGCTTCCCGCCCCGGTGGAACGCTGCGTTCGCGAGATCACCGCCTCGTGGAGCGATCCGGCGCAGCGCGTCGAGGAAGCGTTCATGCCGTTCCCCGATATGGTCGTGCGCGTCGTTCCCGTCGAGCGCGCGCGCCACTACGCGATCGCGCTGCTGCTCGAGCCGTACGAGAGCCGCGCGCCGCTCTCCGATGCGATCCGGCGATTCCGCTTGACCAACCGCGAATTGGAAGTGATCGCCCTGCTCTTTTCCGGTTTGGGAACAGCGGCGATTTCGGCGCGCCTCTCGATCAGCGATGCAACGGTCAACGATCACGTGCGACGCCTCCTCGGAAAGACCGGATCGGCCAATCGCACCGAGATGGCTGCGAAGCTCTTGGGCTGGCGCGGCGACCATCGGATCGATTGAGCCTCCGTCCCTATGAACGCGCCGGCTGCGGTGTCGCAAACGCCGGACTCGGACGATCGGTATAATACGCGAGACGCTCGTTCGTCGTCTTCGCGCGGTTGAGCACGTAGCCCACCAGGCTGCCGACGTCGGCTCGCGCGAGCCGATCGAGCGTGCGCGCCAGCTGCTTGGTCCGGGTCTGACCCGCCGAGATCACGAGGAGGCTCGCGTCGACGCTCCGGGCGACTTCGAGCGCATCGTATACGACGTTGAGCGCGCACGTATCGATGACGATGCTCGCGTACCGGCCTCCGAGCGAATCGAAGAGCGATCGAAGCCTACCGCTTTGCAGCGCTACGACCGGGTTCCGAACGGGACTGCCGCAGGCCAGTACGTCGACTTGCGAATGAGCCGTCCGTTGGATCGCGCGATCGATCGGCAGTCTGCCCTCGAGTACGTCGCCCAAACCTGGAGTCTCCGGCACGCGCAGATGCCGATGAATCGAGGGACGCCGAAGATCCGCGTCGACGATGAGCACGGGGCCCTGCCGGTCGGCGAGCGAGAGAGCGAGGTTGACGGCCATCGTCGTCTTACCGTCGCCTCGCGCGGGGCTCAGAACGGCGATGGTGCGGGGAGAAGCTGCATTGGCAAAACGCATCGCGTCGAGCACCTCGTCATGCGCGGCCTCCATGCGCAGGCGCCGTTTCGTCTCGTCGCCGTTCACGAGCGGTACCGAGACGTCGTCGATTCGTCCCAGCGCGGGAAGGTCGGAGAGCTGCTCGACGTCGCGTTCATCGCCGATGCGGCTGTCCAAGAGATCGAGGAGCAACACGATCGCGAAGGCGGCGCCGAGTGAGAGCAGCGCCACCGCGACGAGCCCGAGCTTCAGGCTCGGCGTCGGTACGGCGTTTTGCGCGAGCGCCGGCTGGGTGACCGTCAAGTCGCTGAGCGCGGTCGACTTCGCGACCGTCAACTCGTCGTATTTCTGCAGCATCGCGTAGTACGCGTCTTGCGCGAGCTTCGCGCGGCGCTGCAACACCGAGAGCGTTGCAGCCGTGCTCGGCAGTTGGGCGATCGACGGCATCATGGAGCGTCGCTGCCCGATCATCGCCTGCTCCGCGGCGACGTCAGCCTGCACTTGCGCCGAAAGCGCCGCGGCCTGTTGGCGCAGCTGCACGGCGACCGCGTTCGACTCGGCCGTATCCGACTGCTCGACCGTGCCCGGCGTCGAGGCGATCTGCTGCTGCAGATCGGAGATCTTCCGGCGCAGCTGCACCACGGCGGGATAGCGATCGGTAAAACGTTGCTCGTCGTCGGAAAGCTGGACTTCGGCATCGCTGAGCTGCTGGCGCAACTGCTGGACGACCGGATTCTGCGCGGTCACGGCTTGCCCGGGAATCATCGTCGGCGTCTGCCCGATCTCGGACTGCACGGCGCCGAGTTCCGCCTGCGACTGGCGCCGGTCGACCTGTGTCTGAGCGATCTTTTGGTCGAGCGTGTCGAGCGCGGTCGCAGCCTCCGTGGACTGGGTCGTCGCGTCGGTCAAGTGGTGCGCCGCCATGAAGCTTGCGGCGGCGAAGTTCGTCTGCCGCACTTGCGCTTCGGCGAGCGGCAGCTGCGATGCGATGAAGGAGATCCCGGCGTCGGCCTGCTGGGCAACCAGTTCGCGCTCGCGCTCGACGAAGGCTGAGGCCATGTCGTTTGCGATCGTCGCCGCCGTCTGCGGGTCGCGCCAAGTGGCGCGCAGGCTCAACATCGGCGTGTCGTTGATCGGAGCGACGTGAACCCGCGCGAGCAGCGCCTCGGCACTGACCGGAAGCGAGAGATCGTCGACCACTCGTTGCGCAACGGGGGTTTCTTGGATCAGCTCGGCATAGGTTTGCGTCGATTGCAAGCCCGTCGCGATGACGAGCGCATTGAGAATGGGGAGCGTCGTCTGCTGCTGCGTTCCACCGTCATCGGTGTTCGACACGTCGGTTGCATCGCGGTTCGGATTGCCCGCGATCAAGCGAACCTCCGCGGTGTAGCTGCGCGGCATGACGAGAAGCGCAAGCGTCCCGAGTACGGCGAGGACGACGGCGATGGTCAGGAAGAGGCGGCCGTAGCGCCGGAAGGGACGCACGAAACGACCGACGTGCACGTCTGAGACGACGTCGGAGTTCGGGCGTTCGGAGACGGTCAGCGTGCTCATCAGAAGTGGAGGAGCGCTCCCAGGACGTAGAGGAGGCCGGAGAAGATCCCCTCGCCGGTGCTGCGCCCGGTGGCCTCGGGAACGAAGATCACGTCGCCGGGTTTCAATTCGGGATCGTAACGCTCGTCGCCGCGCTGTAAGGCGGGGTAGAGATTGATGCGATACGAGCCGACGGAGCCGTTCTCGAAATGACGCGTCAGCGTCAAGCGGTTGAGGTCGGCGTTGGACGAGCGGCTGTCGCCCGCCACGGCGATCGCCATTGAGACGCGATCGCCTTCGTGCAGCACGATCACGCCCGGATGGTCTACGGCGCCGAGCACTTGGATGTTAAACGTCATGCGCCCCGGCACATAGACGATGGCGCCTTGCTGCAACGGCACGTCGAGCGAAGTGTCCCCGGCCTGCAGCAGATGCTGCAAAGAGATCGTCGCGACGTCGCCGCCGCCCGGCGTGAAGATGCGCGCATCGGGATACTGTCCCGTCTCGACGTCGGCGACGCCGCCCGCGGCGGCAATCGCGTCGAGCACTCGCCCCTGCGAGCGCAGCTCGTACTTACCCGGCGTCTTGACGTCGCCAAGCACCGTCACCTCGAGCGCGCCTTCTTTCACGATGGAAACGACGACCTGCGGATGACGCATGTACGCCGCCAGGCGTCGTGCAATTTCATGCGCCGCCTGTTGCGGAGAGAGATTCCCGACCGAAAGATGGCCGACGAGCGGCAGATCGATCGTCCCGTCGTCAAGGACAGTGATGCTCTGCGCGAGCGTGGGGTCGTCGTCGATAGCGATCGAGATCTCGTCGCCGCCTTGGATGTGATATCCGCCATCCGACTCGAAGGGCGAAGCGGCCTCGCCGCTTTGGTCCACCTGGGCCGGGACAATGCCTTGACAAGCAAACGCGAACGTCGGAACGAGCAGAGCGGCGAGAGCAAATGCGCGCAGAGCGTTCATGATTCTGACTCTAGCCTCCGGCACGGTACTCGAACGAGTCCGCGCGTACCCTATGGGAGCGGGACGAGCGGCTACGGCGATACATGGATTCGCGGTCGCGGGTCCCAAGCAGGTTGAGTCCCCGGTCCTACTCGCGACGCACCCAGGCCGAATGCCGCGGCAACGAGTGCCGCTAGACCCAGCCACGCGGGGAGTTTCGACGCCTCGGCGTCGAGACGAAACGCAGAGTATCGCGGATCCGAGCGTAGATATGCACCCCAGTTATCGCTTGCGTCGCCGCTCGAAGCCGCGATTGCGGAAGGCGTCGAGACCGGCTCCGGCGGCGGCAGCTGCACGCGATCTGCAAGAAGCGGAAGGGCGACGCACGCCGCGGCGAGGACGAACGCGCCCAGTGCCGTCGCAAAGTCGATCGGCTCGTCGCTCGGGACGGCTGCGACCAACGCGCCGCTCGCGCAAAAAAGCGCAAGGGCGTCGATCGCGGGCCGATGCTCGACCGCAACGGTAAACGGTGCCGCGGCAACCGCCGCGACGAGCAGCCTCCCGCACCAGGCAAATATCGACGAACCGCAGGCAACCATGAGTAACGCAGCCGGAAGTGCGACCACGAGCTGGATCTCGTGCACGAACGCTCCGGCGAGCAGCGCTGCGGCAGCGGGGACGTACGCGATCGCGGCAGCATCCAAGCGCCGTTCGGCGGCGGGCGCCGCAGCAAGGCCGATCCCGAGCATCGCCAGATACGAGAGCGATCCTCCGAGGAGCGCGATGCCGTCGGAGAACCCGAGTCTCGCGAGCACGTGCGAAAGTGAGAACTGGTCCGTGCTCAAGAGTTCCGCTCGAGCCTGCGCGGGCAGCACCGCAAGAAAATACTCGAGCGCACCGTGCGGCGTGACCGCGAGCACGGAGAGCCCCGCGAACGCGAGCGCGCAGCCGGCGAGCCAGCCGCGCGTCCTCGGGCGGAAGAAGAAGAGCGCGAGTGCAGTCGGAAGGCCGGCGTGCGGCTCGATCATCGCGCCGGCCGCGCAAACGGCGGCCAATGCATCGTCGCCGGCGAGCAACGCGGCGCCGCACAGCGCAATTGCAAGCGCCGCCAAGGGCGGAATCTGCCCGAAGACCACGGATCCAAGCGCCGCCGATAGGAGGAGCGCGCAAGCGATCGCGCCGCTCGGGAGGCGCGTCACGCGCGCAAGCGTCAACGCGAGCCACACGCACGCCGCGGTCAGCAGCCCGAACCAGAGCCACGCCGCAAGACGATATGGCAGCTGCGCCAGCAGCGCGAAGACGTCGAGCGCGTAGGGCGGCAGCGGCGCCGGCGTTACGTATTGCGCGGGAAGGTCCGATCCGTGCGGCAGCGCATGCTCGCACGATCGTAGCGGCTCGACCGTGTACGGGTCTTGGTGCTGCGCGACCGCCTGACCGGCGCAGTAAAAAGCGGGGAAATCGTTTCCCGAAATCGGCGTTCCCGTCGAGCGCACGACGCCGGCGACTTGTTCGGCGAAGACGGCGGCGCACACGACCCATAGCAGCGCAGAGAGAATCGCGCGGGCACTTACGGTCATGTCTGAAATTGTAGCGAGCGCGGTCCCGGCTGGGAGTGAGACGATTGACGGGCGCAAACCACCCCGCCCGGCCCCATCGAATGGGGCCATCGGTCATGGGGAGGCCCGTTGCGCGTAAGGCGTAAGGATAGCGACATGCTCTTCGCTTCGCTGAGCGGGTACCGCCGTGCTTGGCTCGCGGCCGACCTTCTCGCGGGCGCGCTCCTCGCGGCGATCGCCATCCCGGAGCAGGTTGCGACGGCACGATTGGCGGGAATGCCGCCGCAGGCGGGCCTCTACGCCTTTGCGGCAGGCACGCTGGCATTTGCGATCTTCGGCGTAAACCGCTTTCTCTCGGTCGGTGCCGATTCGACGATAGCTCCGATCTTTGCAGTCACCATTGCCGGCATCGCTGCAAGCGGCTCTCCCGAGTATGCAGCCCTGGTAGGCGGCCTCGCGGTGCTGGTCGGCGCCGTGCTTGCCCTATCGGGGATTCTGCGCGCGGGATGGATATCGGAGCTGCTCTCGATCCCCGTCACGATCGGCTTCCTCGCGGGCATCGCCGTTCACATCGTCATCGGACAGCTGCCGGCGCTTTTTGGCATCTCGGTTACGCAGAAGGCGCTGCTGCCGCGGCTCGAGGAGATCGTCGCGGGCCTTCCGCACACCAACTTCTACGCGCTCGGCATCGGCCTCGGCGTGCTGGCCGCCGCGCTTCTCGCGCAGCGATTCAGCGAAAAGCTGCCCGGTGCGTTTCTCGCGCTCGTTGCAGCGGCGGCGATGGTCGCGCTCTTGGGCTTGCAATCGCGCGGCGTCGCCGTCTTGGGCGCACTGCCGGCCCTGATGCCGCACCTCTTGATTCCGCCGATCACCGCCGCCGATCTCGCGCGGCTCGTTCCGCTCGCGCTCGTCGTCGCGATCGTCTGCATGGTGCAGACCGCCGCCGTCATGCGCGCCGTGCGAACCTCGGAAGAAGAGCCGCAAACGCTCAATCGCGATCTCGCCGCGGTCGGGATCGGATCGATCGCGGCCGGCTTCCTCGGATCCTTCCCCGTCGATGCGAGCCCGCCGCGCTCCGTGCTCTCGCAATCTTCGGGCGGCCGGACGCAGCTCACAGGCCTCGTCGCGGTCGCCGCCATCGCGGCGATCGTCGCATTCGCGGGAAAACTGGCGGCCAACGTTCCCGAAGCCGCGCTCGCGGCGGTGCTCATCTTCATCGCGACGCGCATATTTCGCGTGGGCGACATGCTGAAGATCGCGCGACAGAGCCGCCTGGAAGTTGCCCTGGTTGCGGCGGCGGCAATGCTCGTCATCGTCCTGCCCATCAACGACGGCATGATTTTCAGCATTCTCTTGTCGCTCTTCTACGGCTCATACGCGCTTGCGCGGCCGCCGTGCGTCGAGTTGACGCACGTACCGGGGACGACGATCTGGTGGCCGCCGGGACCGCAGGAGAAGGGGGAGACCCAACCTGGAGTCCTCGTGTTCGCGGCCGCCGCCCCGATCTATTTCATGAACGTCCGCTTCATCCTCGGCCGCCTACGCGAGTGCGTCGCGAGCGCACCGCAACCCGTCAAGCTCGTCGTGCTCGAGGCGGGCGCCATCATCGACATCGACTACACCGGAGCGCTCGCCCTCGAAGCCGAGATCCGCGCGCTGCGCGACCGCCGGATCGACGTCGCGCTCGCTCGCCTCTCCGACGAGCGCGCCCAAACCGCGGCAACGCGTACCGGGCTCATCGCGCAAATCGGCCAAGACCACGTCTTCAAGTCTGCAGACGAAGCCATCAGAGCGCTCGCGTAAGCCAGAAGAGAAGAGGGGACCAACCCCCGCCGTCGCCGCTAGGCCTCTTGCCTTCTCCATGCGAATGCGATAAAACTGTTATTATGTCGCATTCAACCAAGAGAGGCAGCGAGCACTCGGGGCCGATGACGCAGGTCGTCGATCCGCTGATCCTCGACCTGATGGCCTACTTGCGGCTCGAACGAAACCGCAGCATGCTCACCGTGGACGCATACTCGCGCGACCTGCAAGAGTTCGGGGCGTATCTCGAGGGAACGCGGAGCTCGAGGTCGCCGGTCGGGCGCAAGTACCCGCAGCTGCGGCGGGCGACGACCTCCGACGTCCGCAAATACGTCATCTACCTTGCCGGGACGAAACGCTACGACAATCGGACGGTCCGGCGCAAACTTTCATCGGTTCGAAGCCTGTACCGCTTCCTGAAGCTCACCGGGGTCCGGGACGACGACCCCGCCTCGGTCGTGCCGGGGCCGAAGATGGACAAACGCCTTCCCGAGCACCTCGACGTCAAGGAGATCGCGGGCTTGCTACGCACCTCGATCGCGGGGCGCTCCGAGGAGCAGCGCCTGCGCGACCGGGCGATCATGGAGCTGCTCTACGCGAGCGGAATCCGCCGCGCGGAGGTGGCGCGGATCGACCTCAGCGATTGCGATATCGAGCGGCACCAGATTCGGATTCACGGGAAGGGCAGCAAGGAGCGCCAGGTACTCATCAATACGACCACCGCGAAGGCGATCGAGGCCTACCTGCGCAGGCGCCCCGCGAGCGCGAGCGACGCGCTCTTCCTGGGACGCGGCGGCAACCGGCTGACGCCGAAGCACGTCTGGCGCATCTTTCGGGACATCTACCGGATCAGCGGCCTGAAACGCCACGCGAGCCCGCACACGCTGCGCCACTCGTTCGCCACGCACCTCGCCGAGAACGGCGTCGATCTCGAGACCATTCGAGAGTTGCTCGGCCACGAGAGCCTCGCGACGACCGGCATCTACCTCAAGATGTCGATGCAGCACAAGAAAAAGCTGTACGACCAAGCGCATCCGCGCGATAAAATGGAAGAGCCATGAGAACTCGGGTTCTTCTGCCGCTCTTGGCGCTGACCGGCGTGACCGCGTGCAGCGGCTCCGCGCCGTACTCGACGACCGTCGGCATCCTGCATCCGCACGAAACGATCACCGTGCGCATCCAACGCGGCACCCTCAACGCCTATGCACCCGCGCTCGGAGAACCCTCCGACCGCTTCACGATCTCCGCCTACGCGGCGAGCGACGCTGCGCCGCCGCCGGCGCCGAAAATCAAACCCCTCAAGGGCGGCATCGAGGTCGACGCGCCGGCGCTGCGCTCGTTGCTCGTTCGCGTGCCGCAGGGCGTCAATCTCCGCGTCATCTCGGGGGGCGGCGACGTTAACGTGACCGACATCGACGCAAACGCCGACGTCGAGGGGACGAACGGCAACGTCACCTTGATGCTTCCCGGATACGCGCAGGCCTCACTGCGCGGCGGTGGAGCGATCTCCGTAACAATGGGCGCGACCGACTGGCCGGGCACGTTGCGGTTCTCCAACCCGAACGGCGACATCGATCTCTCGATCAACGAGAACGCCCGCTTTCACGCGTACCTCGGCACCGCGGACGGAACGATCTTCACCGACTTCGATTTACGTGGCACGTCGCGCGGTCGGAGCGAGACGATCGACGCGCCCGTCAATGGGGGCGCCGCGCGCGGTGTCGAGGTCCGCTCCGATAAAGGCACGATCCGTCTTCTCCGTCTTGCGCCGCAGATCTAAACCGGTGGTTCAGGGGCCACGGTGCGAAGTCCCCAGAAGATAAGGCCC
Source organism: Vulcanimicrobiota bacterium (assembly GCA_963838895.1). Taxonomy (GTDB): domain Bacteria; phylum Vulcanimicrobiota; class Vulcanimicrobiia; order Vulcanimicrobiales; family Vulcanimicrobiaceae; genus Tyrphobacter. The sequence continues at coordinate 119,245 of CAWIST010000002.1, read as the reverse complement.
AGCGAAATGATGCTGGTCGGCGCAGCCGAGTACAGCACGACCTTTATCACAGCCTCCTGAAACGGACTCCCGCGCGCAGCCCCAGCCGCTAGCGGTATTGTTGTGTTGCCGGCTCCCCAGGCAGCAGCCAGCACGTATGGCACCAGTGTGGCGAAAGCTGAATAAACGAAAAGCCAAAACGCGAGTCGTGATGTTGCAGAGCCCAGATTGAGTCTGCGCCACAAGAGTCCCAGCCCTAATAGCAGGAGGCCCTCAAAGGCGCTGAGCGTGTGCACCGACAACCCAAGGCGCGGTACCGGGAGATATGGAACGGCAAAACCTTCGAATGACGTAAACAAGAAAAGGGCAATACCAATCTGGAGCAGGCGATGCCCTTGACGTGACAAGCGCTCCGATGAATTCATTTCAGCCGACATTCCCCATATGGCCTAAGACTGCTCGTTCGCCGCTCGCAGCGCTTCCTTCGCCTTCACCAGCCTCACCATCGCATCGTTGTACGGCGTCGGTACGCCTGCGCGGCGGCCGAAGGCGACGACGGCGCCGTTAATATGGTCGATCTCGCTCGGATGACCCGACGCCAGGTCGAACGCCATCGAGCTGCGAGCGTCGGCCCCGACCGCGATCACGTCCGTCACGTACTGCCAAGGATTGACGAACGGCAAGTGAACCTTCAGCGCGGCGGCGACGGCCGCCGCTTCTTCTGCCAATGCCTCGGCGAGGTGCGCCGCGTTGGGGTCTTTCAGAATCGCGCCGGCATCGCAATCGAGGATCGCCGAGACGGGATTGATCGCGCAGTTCGCAATGAGCTTCCCCCATAGGTGCGGGCGAATGTCGTAGACGACCGCCGCCTGCAGCCCGCTCGCGGTCAGCAGGTCGGCGACCAAGCGCGACGTTGCCGGTGACGCCGATCCCACGATCGTGCTGCCGCGGCCCGAGGTGCGCACGCGCCCCGGCGCGGTCGTCACCGCGGACTCCGTCGTGATGCCGAGGATCACCGGTACCGCGCCGCCGAGCGCCGTCCGTATTGCGTCCTCGTTTCCCACACCATTTTGCAGCGAGACGATCGGGGTGACCGGATCGAGTTCTCCCGCGAATGGTCGCAGCGCCCGCAGCGTATCGACCGCCTTCACGAACAGAAAGAGGATCTGCGAGCCGTAGAGATCGTGCGGCCGGCTCGCCACCCCGACGCGTTGCGGCGTCTCTGCGTTCGCTGCTAGACCCTTGCGCTCGACCGCGGCGAGCGTTTCAGCGTTCGCGTCCAGGACCGTGACGTCGCACGTCTGGGCCAAGTGCGAGCCGAAAAGCGTGCCCATCGCGCCGACGCCGATGATCCCGACCTTCGGGCGCGGCTCCATCTTCTTCTTCTCCTTTAGTAATGGAACTGCAAGCCGTAGTCCGTGCGGCGCTGCACCTGGTTGATCGCGCGCTCGCCGAAGAAGATCTGCGCCCACGGCGTGATGTGCACTTCGCCGTAGAGGTCGAGGGTCGGTCGTCTCGGATCGTAGAAGCGCACGTCGAGGCCCGTTCCGTTGCTCCCGACCGTTCCAAGGACGCCGAGGCGAGAATAGAGCAAGCCGCCGCCGAGCCGAACGCCGGGTGCAACGTCGTGCAGCGCCGCCAGATTCCAAGTCGTGTTGTAGCCGATGTCGTTCGCGCCGAACATCACGCTCGTCGACGACTGCGGAAGCAGCACCGCGTTCACGTCGGTCTGGGGGCCGCGATCGGCCGTCAACAGCGGGGCATAGCAACAAACGTGCTGCGCATCCAACTCGCCGACCCGTAACTGCAGCTCGATGAGTTGCCGCGCGAGCGATGCGAGCACGTCGCCCATCGCCATGCGCTCCGGGCGCGAGAGCGGCTGCGGCGAGCCTTGCGGTCGCGGGGAACCTTGCGGCTGCGGGGGGCCCTGAGGCTGCGGAGGCGGAGGCGTCGCGTTCGCGTCGACGCCGTAGACGTGGCTTCTTCCGCCGAGCCGTCCGAGCAGCGAGTTCGCCCGCTGCAAAGTCGCGTCGAGGTTCGCGATCGTCTCGCGCACCTGCGCCTGCGTTCGCGGGTCCGACGTGATCGTGCGCAAGTCGGTGGTGAGTTCGGCCAGCGTATGGGTCGTCTCCGCGATGTTCGCGGTGGTTGCGAGCAGGTTAGCACGCAGTTCCGGATCGGTGGCAAGCCCCTCGATCGCCGTCATCGACCGGTGTAGTTCGTCGGATGTCTGCGAGAGTTGCGTCAGCATGCGGTCGACTTTGGGCGCGTCGAGCGCCGCCGTCGAGTTCAGCGTCTCCGCCATCTGCGCGATATTCGACCCCGCGGTGCCCAGATCGGTGTTCAACGTCTGCGCGAGTTCCCCGATGGAGCGGTTCAGCGTGCGCGTCATCTCGCTCGTGTTGTACAAGGTCGACTGCAACGCGGCGAGCAGCCTGGGCTCGCGAGTCTGCAGTTCGGCAAGAATCGTGTCGAGGCGCCGGATCTCGCCCTGCCCTTGCTCGAGCAAGTCCGCGATCGTTGCCGCGTTCGTTCCTTGCGGCTGCGCGCTCACCGGTTCGGCGATGCCGGGCGCCAGCGTCGGGTACGGCAGAGGGCCGCCGCGCGGCGGCACGATCACGACGCTCGGCGAGCCGGTCACCGGCGCCTCGATCAGGAATCGCGACGCGGTGGGAATCCCGATGTCGTGGTTGACCGCGAGGATGACGTCGACGGTGTCGTCAGGCAACAAATCGACGCGTTCCACCGTACCGACGGGGACGCCGCTGAAGAGCACGCCGGCGCCGCCTTCCAGGCCCGCAGCGGATTGGAAGTGCACGCCGAGTTGATAGCCGGTGTGGCGCGTACCGAAATCACTCACGTAATAGAAAATGAGGAACAGCAGGAGGATCGCGATGATCGCGAAGGCGCCGACCTGGGCCTGCTTACTCACGACTTCGTACTACCCTCTCACACACAGAACCCCCTTGCCGCGGCCTGGCGGCCGGCAGGGGTGTCCCATCGGAGAAGCTGCAACTTTTTTGGACGTTTTCACAGGGACGTGAAACTTCAAAACTTTGTTCCTCCAAGGGTGCCGCTCTATATGCGCGAGCGAGCCGGGATGGCGAGCGAGCAGCGGTTCGACGATGGGACACTCCTCCGGGCCGCCGGGCGGCGGCTTCCCCTAAATCGGGATCGGGCCGACATCGGAGCCTTCGAGGAACTGCTGCACGATGGGGTTCTCGGACTTGCGCACGTCGTCGACGCGGCCGTAGGCGATCACGGCACCCTCGAAGAGCATGGCCATGTAGTCCGCCATCATGTAGATGGATGGAAGGTCGTGCGATGTGACGACCGCCGTGCCGTTGACCTTTTCGCGTAACCGCAAGATCATGTTGGTGATGAGATGCACGGAGATCGGGTCGAGTCCCGTCGTCGGCTCGTCGTAGAGCACGAGCTGCGGCCGCGTGACGATCGCGCGCGCGAAGCCGCCTCGTTTGAGCATGCCGCCGGAGAGCTCCGCGGGAAGGTTGTCGTAGGCGTACGCGATGCCCACGCTCTCCAACGCATCCACCACCGTCCTGTGGATTTCCCGTTCGGGCAGCCGCGTGTTCTCCCGCAGCGGCAGCGAGACATTGTCCCCGAGCGTCAGGCTGTCGAGCAAGGCCGCGAACTGAAACGCGAGGCTGATCGAGCGGCGCACTTCGTTCAGTTCGGTCTCCGAGATGTGGCAGATGTCGCGGTCGCGTACGTAGACGTGACCGGCATCCGGCCTCGCGAGCCCGTCGATCAAGCGCAGAATCGTCGACTTTCCGGCTCCCGAGAGGCCGACGATGCAGGTGATCGCGCCCTCGACGATCGGCAAACTGCAATGCTGCAGCACGACACGCTCTCCGAAAGCCAGGCGCACGTCGTCGAGACGAGCGATGACGCCGTCGTCAGCCATTCGAGCCGAACAACAGGAACGAGAGGGCGAAGTTCGTGATGAAGATCAAAATCATCGAGATGACCACCGCTCCGGTCACCGACTTCCCAACGCCGGCCGCGCCGCCGCGCGTGCGCAAGCCTTGGAAGGCGCTCACGAGCACGATGATCGCGGCAAAGACGACGGTTTTTGAAACGCCCCGCAGCACGTCTTGCATTCCGATCGTCGTACGGGCCGAGGTGATGAAATCCTGATACCCGATGTGAGCGTAAGTCTGTGCGACCCACATTCCGCCGAGCAGCGAGACGACGTCCGCGAAGATCGTGAGCAGGGGAAGCATCACGAGCAGCGCGAGCAATCGAGGCACCACGAGAAAGCGCGCCGGCTCGATGCCCATCGATTTCAACGCCTCGATCTGCTCCGTTACGACCATCGACCCGATCTCCGCCGCAATCGCCGAGCCGGCCCTGCCCGCGACGACAATGCCGGTCAACATCGGCCCGAGCTCGCGAGACGATGCATAGGCAACCGCGCCGCCGACGATGTTGCCGAAGCCGTACTGCACCGCCTGGACCGCCGACTCGAGCGAGATCACCATGCCCGTGAAGAGCGAGGTCAGCAGGACGATCGCGAGCGATTGTACGCCCAGGAGATAGGCTTGCGGAGATCGTCTCGGCGGTACGAATGCGCAGCCGGGCCAGAAATCCCGCGGAGTCTCCCGCGAGCAGCGTCAAGCCGCCGGCATATTCGAAGAAGTCTTGCGTGCGCTGCCCGACGCGCTCGAGTACCTTCATAGCGGCAGCCGCTCCTCGATCGCATCGAGCTGCGTGAGGACCGCGCCCGTCTCCTCGATGCGCTTGACCGCGACGCCGCGTTCCGCGCTAAGGTTGAAGTGCACCTGGTTGACTTGCTCGAGGCGCCGGTCGACGTCGCGCAAATGCGATCTCGCTTCGCGCTCGAAGCCGCCGAAATACCGGCGAACGGCGTCGAGGTAGGCGACGCGCTCCCGATCGCCGACTTTGCCCGAAAGCATCGCCGTCGCGATCGAGGCCTGTGCCTGCTTCATCGCTCGATCCGTAATGTGAAAGGCGCCCACGCGCTCGACCAATGCGGCGAACCGCTCGTCAACCGGCATTGACGCTCACCGTGATGCCGCAGGCGTCCAGTGCCTCTCGTTGCGCGGCGAAGAGCCGGAGCAAGCCGATCTCGGCGAGGGCGAGCAGGCGGTCCAAATCCTGCCGGTCGAACGGCGCGGCCTCGGCCGTGCCTTGCAACTCGACGAAGCGTCCCGCATCGGTCGCAAAAACGTTCATGTCGACGTGTGCCCGGCTGTCCTCGTCGTAGGCCAGGTCGAGCATCGCGGTGCCGTCAACGATGCCGACGCTCGTCGCCGCGACGGCAGCGCCGAGCGGCCAACGTCCACGCTCCCGCACGTCGACGATGCCGCGGAGTGCGAGAGCGAGTGCGACGTAGGCTCCGGTGAGCGCCGCGGTGCGCGTCCCGCCGTCGGCCTGCAGAACGTCGCAATCGACCCAGATGCTGCGCTCCCCGATCTTCGTCATGTCCGTCACGGCGCGCAGCGCCCGTCCGATGATGCGCTGAATCTCATGCGTTCGTCCACCCAGACGTCCGCGCGACGCCTCCCGTTGCGTCCGCTCCTTCGTGGCGCGCGGCAGCATCGAGTACTCCGCGGTCACCCAACCGACGCCCTGACCGCGCATCCACTGGGGGACCTTCTCCTCGATCGACGCGGCGCAGAGCACGCGGGTGTCGCCCAGGGTAATGAGCGCGCTGCCCTCGGCGAACTTCATCACCTCGGGCTCGATGGAAACCGGTCGCAGTTCGTCGGGCGCACGCCCGTCACTACGAAGCATTACTCCACCGTGACGGTCTTTGCGAGATTGCGCGGCTGGTCGACGTCCTTCCCCTCGATATCGGCGATGTGGTAGGCAAGCAGCTGAAGCGGGATGATGTTCACGATCGGCGAGAGCAGTTCGTCCACTCTCGGCACCCAAAAGACGTGATCCGCAAGCGCTGCGGCTTCTTCGTCGCCATGGTTCGCCACGACGATCACCGGCGCTTCACGCGCTTTGGATTCCATCAGGTTCGAAATCATCTTGTCGCGCACGCGGTCACGCGTCATGATGCCGATGACCGGCGTCGAGGGATCGAGCAACGCGATCGGCCCGTGCTTCATCTCACCCGCCGCGTAGCCCTCGGCATGGATGTAGGAAATTTCCTTGAGCTTCAGCGCGCCTTCGAGTGCCGTCGGAAAGTTGACGTACCGCCCGATGAACAGGGCGCTGCGCATCGAGCGATACTGCTGCGCGACCTTGCGAATCTCGTCAGACGTGTTCAGCACGACGTCGACGGCGGCGGGAAGCAGTCTGGTCCCCAGCGCTATCTCGCGCAGGCGCTGCTCGGGCGCAGTCGCCCGAAGGCGCGCGAGCGCTAGCGCGAAGAGCACCATCGCCGTCGCCTGCGAGACGTACGTTTTCGTCGCCGCCACGCCGATCTCCGGACCGCCGCGCGTGTAGAGGGTGCCGTCGGCGAGCCGCGTGAGGTGCGATCCGAGAACATTGCAGATGCCTAGGATCGCGCTCCCGGCCGCGCCGGCAATGCGGACGGCTTCCACCGTGTCCGCGGTTTCCCCCGATTGCGACATCGCGATCACGAGCGTGTGCGGGTCGATGACGGGATCGCCGTAGCGGAACTCGCTGGCCAATTCCATCTCGACGGGCAGGCGCACGAGCGAGCGCAGGAGATACATCCCGACGAGCCCCGCATAGAACGCCGTGCCGCATCCGGTCACCGCGATCTTGCCGATCTCGCGCAACCGCTCGTCCCCGATCGAGCCTAGCTCCTCGAGCACGCGGACGCCGCCGTTTTCGTCCACGCGCCCCGCGAGCGTCTCTTTGATCGCGTTGGGCTGCTCGAAAATCTCCTTGAGCATGAAGTGTTTGAAGCCGCTCTTCTCCGCTGAGCCGCTGTCCCACAGGATCTGAACCACGTCGCGCTCGATCGGGCGGCCATCGTAGTCCGTCAAGCGCCAGCCGTCGCGACCGACGATGGCGATCTCGCCCTCCTGGAGGATGATTTCCTTACGCGTGTACGGCAGGATCGCCGGCGTATCCGACGCGACGTACATCTCGCCTTCGCCGATTCCCAGGACCAGCGGGCTCGCACCGTTGCGCGCAAAGATCAGGTGATCGGGGTCGTCGGTCGAGATCACGCCGAGCGCATAGGCTCCCTGCACCTCGTGAAGCGTTCGGCGCACCGCTTCTTCGAAGTTGCCGTCGAAGTGCAACTCGATGAGATGCGCCAGCACCTCCGTGTCGGTTTCGCTCCGGAAGACGTGTCCCAGCTCGAGGAGGCGCGCACGCAGCGAGGAGTAGTTCTCGATGATGCCGTTGTGTACGACCGCGAGGCGACCGTTGCAATCCATGTGCGGGTGCGCGTTCATGTCGGAGGGGCGTCCGTGCGTCGCCCAACGCGTGTGCCCGACGCCGACCGGGCCCGCCAGGTGCTCGCCGTTGCGTAGCCGCTCGGCGAGGCGGGCCAGCTTTCCCTCGGCCTTGGAATCACATAGAACGCCGCGATCGTCGATCACGGCGATCCCGGCGCTGTCGTATCCACGGTACTCGAGGCGATGCAACGCCTCGAGAATGATCGGGACGCTGTCCTTCTTACCGATATACCCGACGATCCCGCACATGGTGGGAGCTTATTTAATGCCTTCCTTGGTGCGGTGATAGGCAATCTTGCCTTCGGCGATCTCGTCCAGCGCGATCGAGACGGGTTTGTTGGGATTGATCGCCTCTTTATCGACGAGCGGCTCGCTCGCGTAATACTCCCGCCGGTCCATCGGCGGCAGCTGCTGCACCCGAATCCAGTTGTTCAATTGGCGGGCGCGTTTGGTCACGATGTTGACGAGGCTGAACTTGGAGTCGGCGTGCTTGAGCAGCTCGTCGAGGTCTCCGAATACGGTCTTACTCATAGGTCCTTTACAAAGTTGTGAGCTTAGGTATGTTCGACGTCTCGCAGCTGGTCGTCGCCGTACCGGTGGATCCGGAAGCGCTCGGCGTGGAGCACCGCTTCCAGATCCTCCACCGCTTCCTCGGAGCGGTGCTGCTCGTTGATGATGATGTAGTCGAAGTTTCGAATCGCTTTCATCTCTTCGTGCGCGACCTCGAGGCGGTGCGCAATCTCTTCGTTCGTCTCCGTCCTGCGTGCCAAGAGCCGGTCGCGCAGATACGAGAAGCGGTCGGGGACCAGGAAGATCAGAACGGCCGCCGGGTAGGCCGCCTGCACGGCCAGTGCCCCGTTGACCTCCGGCTTCATGACGATGTCGTAACCGTCGGCTAACGTCCGCTCCACGTAATCCCGCGGCGTCCCGTACAGGTTACCGTTGTAGACGCGCCACTCGAGAAAGTCACCCGCATCGCGGCGACGCTCGAACTCCTTCGGGGTTAGGAAGAAGTAGTGCTCGCCCTCGATCTCGCCCGGACGCGGGCCGCGCGTCGTTGCCGAAACCGAGTATCGCAGGCGGGACGTACGCGCCCGCAGCGCATCGACCAGCGTGTCCTTGCCCGCCCCCGATGGGCCGGATATGACGAAAAGGAGACCCGGACCGGTTTTCACAGACTGAAGCAAACCGCCTGCTGCATGGCCGTCATTGCTGCGGGCGCGGCCCCGATCGACCGCGGGCGTAGGTACTCTGCGGTGACCGCGTTCCCGTTATTGACGCCGAACGCAACCTCGAGCAGCCGGCCTCCGGAGAGCGCAAAGCCGGCGAGGCCCGCCTCGCCGGGGCAGGCTGGGAACGGGACGCTCTGGAGCAGACGGGAGCCCGAGTATCGCTGCACGGTGTCGACGGCCAGTTCCGACGCGAGGTCTTGGAGTCCGCCTGAGAAGGGGATGGAGCTGTACGAGTAGCGCTCGGCTCCGGCTCCGCTCATCGTGCTCCAGGCGTTCTTGGTGCCGGGAACCGCCGTCCAGCCCTGCGGATGCGGTGGTCCCCCGCCCGCGCACGCGACGAGCACGGCGAGGGCCAGCGCCGTGCCGACCGAACGATAGCGCCTCATGCTCACCGACTGGGCGCTCGTGCGACGCGCCGGCGCGGAGCTGGAATCACGGCTGAAGGGATCGCGCGTCCAAGACGCCGGTTTGCTTCCCGACGGTCGCCCGGCGCTGCTTCTCTGGTCCCGCGGCGGCACGGCGCTGCTCTGCGTCGATCTCTTCGGCTCGCCGCCGATCGTGACGGTGGAAACCGGCGAGTTGGGCATTGCGAGCGAGCCCGGGTTTACGCGCGCGCTCGCGCGAGCATTGCGAGGGAGCGCGCTCGCCGCCGTTTCGGCTCGGCCCGGCGATCGTCTGCTGCGACTGACTTTCGGCATACGCTCGCGCTTCGGCGTGGGCGATGAAGTAGACCTTTGCCTCGAACTCGTGCCGCGCTTCGGAAATGCCGTGCTCGTGAAAGGCGAGCGGGTGGTGAGCGCATTCAAAGAGTTCGGCCTCGCGCAGAATCCGGCACGCGCGGTTGCCGCCGGTCTGGTGTATGAGCCGCCGCCGCTTCCTTCGAGCGCTCCGGCGCTGCCGCGCGCGATCGCGGAGAGCGGAGCGGATCCTGCGCGAGCGCTCGCCTTTCTCCAGAGCGACGACGCGCTGCGCGAGCCGCTCTACGTCTACCGCCGTGACGGCGCAATCGTGCAAGCCCATCTTCTTCCGCTGCCCCAGTTCGGCGCTGCGATGCTTTCGCGCGAGCCGTCGTTGCTCGAACTCTTCGCCGAGGACCGCGAACGCAGAATCGGTGCGGGCGCGCGCGCGCGCACGGCGCAGCGACGCGCGGCGCTGCTACGCCGAATCGAAGCGCATGCCGCCGCGCTCGCACGCGAACGCGCGGCGCTCCAACTGCGTCGCGGCGACGTCGCGGAGCGCGAGCGACTGCGCGAAGAAGGCGAGCAGATCTACGCAACGCTTCACGAACTCGATGAGCGCGATCGCGACGAGGCCAAGGATCGCGCCACCAAGCTCTTCGCTCGCTACCGAAAGCTCGGCTCTGCGTTGCCGCACATCGCGCGGCGCGAGCGGGTCGTCAAAGCTCAGGGAGAGGCTACCGAGGCACTCGCATGGGAAGCGCAGCGCGCAGGGGACGAGGATCTGGCCGACGTCGAACGCGCCGTCGACGTGCTCGAGCCTCGCCGTCGCCGCTCTCGCCAAGCACCGAGCGGCTTGCAACGGCGTCGCAAGCCGCTCGAATGGCGAACGCCGGGCGGCTCGCGCATCATCCTCGGACGCTCGCCGTCGGAGAACGCCGATCTGACGTTTCGCGTTGCGCGACCGAACGATCTCTGGTTTCACGCGCGCGGCGTTCCCGGCGCGCACGTCATCCTTGCGCGCGACGACCGCACGGCGCCGCCCGACGAGGATATCGCCTTCGCGGCCTCGGTCGCAGCCGCACACTCGAAGGCGCGCGAGAGCCGCACCGTTGCCGTCGACTACACCCTGCGAAAGCATGTGAGGAAGCAGCCCGCCGCGCCGCCCGGCCTCGTCTTCTACACGCAGGCGAAGACGATCACCGTAGCGCCCGCACTGGCCGAGAGTTGACACGAGCCCGGTATGGAAAGGGGCCGCGAAGCGCTCGTACGATTTCCGGAAAGGAAAGCGTGGCGCCGTTCTTCCGCATCGCGGTAAGACACGAATCACCATCTGGATCGACACCGATGTGCTTGATTGGTTTCGATCCAAAGCGGGACGCGACGGGCGCGGTTATCAGACGACGCTCAATGAAGCCCTTCGGTCGTGTACCAAGACCGATCAGCGGCCTTTGCCGGAGGTCGTGCGGGATGTCGTGCGCGCGGAGATCCGCAGCGCTCTCAAGGCCGGCTAGGGCGGCTATTCCGGTTCGCGGAGCGTGTTGCTCTGCGGCGGGATGAACAGCGGGTGCGATGCGGGGATCGTCACCGCGTGGAGAACTTCGAATCGAACGACGACGTTCGCAAACGTCGAGCCGTGCGAGCGCATCGGCGACTCCGCGCGCTCTTCGGCAACGTACTGCACGCCGCCGACGTTGTCGAAGCGAACCGTCCACGGAACCATCGTCCCGGGGCCGTCGACGAAGTTCAATGCTTCGCGCAACTGCCAGGTCGCGCCGCTGCCCTCGTCCACCCAGAGGTCCCGCAGGCGATATCGCCCGGGATCTTCGAGCGGCCGGAGTCGCAGATGGTAGCAATCGTGACCTGCAACGCTCTCGGTCCCAACCAGCATGATGTCGTAGATGCGGCGCGCTGCGACCGTATGGGCGATCTCCGGTAATCCGCTCGCCGCATGCAGCGGCACGCGACCGGGCGGATACGGATCGTGAAAGGCGCGACGAATCGCCGTGACGAGTTGCTGCGCCGACTCCGCGCTTCCCGGCGGAGATGCCGGCACAAACGGCGCCATTCCGAAGCTGTAGGTCGGCGTCAGGATCGGCACGCCGATGAAGTCGATCGACGGCTCGGGCTTCCCGACGTTCATCCCGAGGATCGAGAAATTGATCCCGTGAGGAACGTATGGATGCGCCTGCTCGTAATCGCTGACGGGATCGACCCAGATCGTGCCGTCAACGGCATCAAAGTCGCTCGCATAGCGTTCCACGCGCGACGCTTCACCTTCCCGCACCTCGACCGCGACGTCGTACTCGAGGTACGGCGGATAGAGCTGACCGAACCAGAACGATTCCGCCTGCTCGTAGATCGCGTACGGATCCGTTGCTGCGTCAGCGGCTCGACCGAGCGCCAGCGCCGAGAGGATCGCTAGGCAGACCGCTCGGCCAAACACTCCAGCGACTTCTGAGGGCGGCTGGGCGCCGCCCTCTTTTCTCCGGAGGGGTCATGCAACCGTACGGCGGAACACCCCACATGAAAAATCCACTAGACTCGATCTGGGGCACGATCATCTGCGGCGTGATCTTGACCGGAATCCTGTACTACGTCGCCGAGTGGCTCGTGGCTCGTGCCGCAGGAGCAGGTGCGTGATGTCCGTATGGCAAGAACCGCTCATTCGGTGGGTGCACATCCTGGCAGGCGTGATGTGGATCGGCCTGCTCTATTACTTCAACTTCGTGAACGTCGCAGCGGTCAAGGAAGCGACCGCCGCCGGTGAGGCCGCGCCGATCGGCAAGTACATCATGCCGCGCGCGCTGTTCTTTTTTCGCTGGGCCGCCGTGGTCACGTGGATCTTCGGCGCCTGGCTGCTGAGCACGGTCAGCGTGGACGGCACGAACGGTTTCGTCGCGGCCTTCCTCCTGCGCGGAGTCATGGCGCCGATCGGCATCGGGGCGTGGCTCGGAACGATCATGCTCTTCAACGTCTGGGCATTGATTTGGCCGAATCAGAAGAAGATTCTCGGCTTCGTTCCGGCTACCGACGCAGATAAAGCGAAGGCTCGCCGCGTCGCGTTTCTCGCCTCCCGCGTGAACACGATGCTCTCGATTCCGATGCTCTTCTTCATGGCGACCGGCCCGCACGCGCTCTTCGTCGAGCAGATCTATCATTAGGAAGGTACGAGGATGATCTTGCCGATGTGCGCCGAGGCCTCCATGCGGCGGTGTGCATCGGCGGCGTGCTCGAAGTCGTAGACGCTATCGACGACCGGCGCGATCGGATCGCGTGCCGGTAACAACGGCCAGATGTGCTCGCGCAACGCGTCTGCGATCGCCCTCTTCTGCTCCGGCGTTCGCGGTCGCAGCGAGGAGCCGAAGATCGCACCGCGACGGCGCAGCAACTCGCCGAGGTCGATCTGCGCCGTGCTGCCTCCCTGCGTTGCTAAGCACGCGATCCGGCCGTCGAGCGCGAGGGCGTGAAGATTCCGCGCAACGTATTCGCCCCCGACGATATCCACGATCAGATCGACACCCCGCCGCTGCGTGACCCGTAGCGTCTCCTCGGCGAAATCCTTCGTCTTGTAGTCGATCGCCTCGAATGCCCCGATGCGACGGCAGGCCTCGCACTTCTCTTGACTTCCGGCGGTCGCGATCGCGCGCGCGCCGAGCGCCCGCGCGAACATGATCGCCGTCGACCCGATGCCGCTCGTTCCTCCGTGAACCAGCACCGTTTCGCCCGAGCACAAGCGTCCGCGCGTCACCATGTTGTCGAAGACCGTGAACACGTTCTCCGGGAGCGTCGCGGCTTCGATCGCGCTCCAACCCTCCGGGATCGGCAATACCTGGCCGTGCGGCGCGGTGACGAACTCGGCGTATCCGCCGCCGCTGAGCAGCGCGCACACCCGGTCCCCGGCGTGCCATTCCGTTACCGCTTCACCCAACTCCGCAATCCTCCCGGCGGCGTCCAGCCCGAGGAGCGGCGACGCGCCGGCCGGCGGCGGGTAGAGGCCGCGCCGCTGCAAGATATCCGCACGCGAGACGCCCGCCGCTTCAACGGCAATCAAGACCTCGCCCTTTCCGGGTTTCGGTGCCTCGCCGTGCTCGACGTGCAGCACGTCCGGGGCGCCCGGCGCATCGAATGCAACGTAACGCATCCGCCTACGCTTCGGGTCCGTAGGTTCCGCGCCTTTGCAGCAACATCGCGTCCCCGAACGAAAAGAAGCGGTAGCCTCGCTCGATCGCGTTTCGGTAGGCGCGCAGCACGAGTTCTCGCCCGGCAAAGGCGCTGACGAGCACGAGCAACGTCGAGCGCGGGAGGTGAAAGTTCGTGATCATCGCGTCAACGACGCGAAAGCGAAATCCCGGTGTGATGAAGAGCGCGGTCTTGCCTTCGCCCGGCGTGAGCGAACCGTGCTCCACGGCGTTACCTTCCAGCGCGCGCACGACGGTCGTTCCAGCGGCGACAATACGCCGCGAAGCCGCGCGCGCCCGCGTGATACGTTCCGCGGCATCGGGCGAAATCACATATCGTTCCGGGTGCATCGCATGCTCGTCGATTCGTTCGCCACGCATCGGTGCGAACGTCCCGAGGCCCACGTCGAGCGAGAGCTTCACGACCTCGACGCCGTGTGATTCCACGCTCCGCAGCAGCTCCGGCGTGAAGTGCAGCGCCGCGGTCGGCGCGGCAACGCTGCCCGGCCTGCGAGCGAAGACGGTTTGATAGCGCTCCTGCGCTTCGTCGGATTCGTTGTGGATGTAGGGCGGAAGGGGTAGCCGGCCCGCGCGCTCGAGGAACGCTTCGAACGGAAGCGCGAGATCGAAGCGCAGTTCGCGCAGGCCGCCTTCAAGAATCCCAAGCACGGTAGCCGTTCCGACATCGGATGCGTCGAGCGCATGCAGCAGGAGCCGCTCCCCTTCCCGCGCGCGCTTCGCCGGCCGTACGAGGGCGATCCACGCCGATGCGCGCGGGTCGTATCCGCCTTCGCCGCTAGGATGCAGCAAGAGTATTTCCACGCGTCCGCCGCTCTCACGTCGCGCCTGGAGCCGCGCCCGAATTACGCGCGTTTCGTTGAGCACGAGCACATCGCCCGGATGGAGGAGGCGCGGCAGCTCCGAGAAGATGCGATCCCCGAACTCATCCTCGCGCACGACCAAGAGCCGCGCGGCATCGCGCCGTTCCGCCGGCGCTTGCGCGATCAGGCCGCTCGGAAGATCGTAGTCGTAGGCCGCAACGGATCGCTCATCCACGAATCGATCCGAGGGAAGTTCCCGGAAAGTAGAACGATGCGATGCCGGGCACCGGAAAATAGAACGATGCGATGTCGGGCGCCGAGCTGTCGGCAAGCGCCATGCCACGCGAACCCCACTGGCACAGGCCCACGCCGTGGCCGTTTCCACCGCCCTCCAGATGAAGCAACGAAGCCGAGCCTACCGTTCGGGTCTCGCTCTTGAAGAGGAGCAGGCTGCGCATCGCAGGCCCGCCGACGGCGAGGCGGAAATCGCTGCCCTGCACGACGACGCGCCCGCGATCCGCGATCAGGGTGAACTCCCGCACGCGTCCGCTCGCATCGGACGCGCCGAGGCGCACGTCGCGGAGCGCTCCCAAACCGGTCAGCTGCGTGGGCAAAGCCTGCTCGATGCTCGTGAGCGGAATCTCGCTCGTCCAGCGGTAGTCGGGCGCCTGGGTGCAGTACGGACACGGGACGCCGTTCAAGTACGCCACCGGAGATCCGCCCCATGCATCGGCCGCCGATTCCGTGTGCCCTCCGCAGCACGACGAGTACTCCACGTTCGCGTAAGCCGCGCCGTAGAGCACGACTCTCCCCGCGGTTCCGTCCACGGCTTCGCGTCCCGCCTCCGATTCCGCCGCGACGCCTTGATAGACTTGGCTCAACTGCGAGGAGCCGACGTCATACGGGCGCCGCGGATCCGAATGCGCAACGACGAACGTGCGCGAGCAGATCGCCTGCATTTGCAGCGCTGCGGGCGGCCACGATGACGGCATCTCTCGCGGCACGATGCTGTACAAGTAATCCTCGAGCGCGACAACATTGACAATGCTGCCGTCGGGGGAACGCGAGAAGCTACCGCGATACTGCCGGCCGTCGAACTCGAAGCCGCCGCCCGCAAGCGCCTGCGCCTCTCCTCGCCCAAGCAGCACGCGAACCAGAGGTTGCGCGCTCGCCGCTCGAGCGCGAAGCGATGCCGGCACGGCGATCGCCGCGGCGGCGGTCCGGAGAAAGCCTCTGCGATTCAGGTCCACAACTCTGGCTGCTCGGATCGCGGCGGCGTGATCCCGAGGCGGCGGTAAGCCTCGGGCGTCGCCTTGCGGCCGCTCGCGGTGCGGCGAATGAAGTTTTCCTTCAAGAGATATGGCTCGACGACGTCTTCGAGCGTCTCCACGTCCTCGGTCAGCGTCGCGGCGATCGCCGCGATCCCGACCGGACCGCCATTATACTGCTCGATCACCGTTCGCAAGAATGCGCGATCGAGGCGATCGAGTCCGGTCTCGTCGACGCCCTCACGTTGCAGGGCCTCATCGGCCACGGCGGTCGTGATCGTGCCGCTCGCGCGCACCTCGGCGTAGTCGCGGACGCGCCGGAGCAACCGGTTGGCGATGCGCGGCGTTCCGCGACTGCGCGCTGCAATGCTCTTCGCTCCGGCCGCGTCGATCGGCACTCCGAGCATTCCAGCCGAGCGCTTCACGATGCGTTCGAGCGCATCGACCTCGTAGTAATCGAGATGCTGCACGATCCCGAAACGCTCGCGTAGCGGCGCAGAGAGCATGCCGGCGCGCGTCGTCGCTCCGACGAGCGTGAAGCGCTTGAGCGGCAGCTTCAACGTCTTCGCGTATGCTCCGCGATCGACGAGAAAGTCGATCTGGAACTCCTCCATCGCCGGATACAGAAACTCCTCGACGACGCTGCTCAAGCGATGCACCTCGTCGATGAAGAGCACGTCGCCTTCTTCGAGCGAGGTCAGGATGCCGACGAGGTCCTTCGGTTTCTCGAGCGTTGGGCCGCTGGTCGGCCGGAAGTTCGCGTTCAACTCGCGGGCGATGAGGCCCGCGAGCGTCGTCTTGCCCAAGCCCGGAGGCCCGTAGAAGAGCACGTGCTCGAGCGGCTCGCCGCGCCCCTTGGCCGCGTCGATGGCGATGCGCAGATTTTCGACGACGCGATCTTGGCCCACGTACTCCGCGAAGCTACGCGGGCGCAAACTCGCGGTATAGACTTCCTCCTCGAGGCGCTCCTCGGCCCCGATGATTCGGTCGTGCTCGGGCGCATCCGCGGGCCCTAGGAGCCGCTTGCGAGCCTCTTCGCTCACGACTTCTCCTTGCGAGCGCGGCGCCTATAAATCTCGGCGAGCAAGGCCTCCGCGTCGTCGATGCGCGGCGCGGTTTCGAGCGTTTCGTGGATCATCATCTCTGCTTCAGGCCGCCGGTACTCGAGCTGTAAGAGCACTGCCAGCGCCTCATCGGCGAAATCCGGTATGCGCGATTGCGCCTGCGGCAACGCGGGCGCGTCCTGAATCAGTAAGAAACGTGTCACCTTCCCCTGCAGCTTCGCGACGATGTCTCGCGCCTTCTGCTGCCCGATCCCCGGGAGGGTCTTGAGGTAGGCATGATCCCCTCGATCGATCGCGCGGGCAATCGAGGACATCGGCTGCGAGAATGCGCGCGCCGCCGAGCGAGGTCCGATCGATGCGACGCTGAGCAGCGCCTCGAAGAATTCTCGCTCGATCGCATTGTGAAAACCGTAGTACGCAAAGCGTCCACTTTTTCCGTCGAGGTTCAGGACCGCGTACACTTCGAGCGCGACGCGCTCTCCCGGAGCCTGCGAGAGCTTTTCCGCAACGCAGGCGGGCAGCGTGATTTCGTAACCCAGCCCTTCCACGTCGAGGACAACGCCCTCGGGCGTCCGCTCGAGTAGCTTCCCCTCGATGCGCGAAAACATCGCGCTTATCGGCTTCCAGGCAAACGGCGGCCGTTGCGGTGATGAAAAGCCAACGCCAGGGCCAACGCATCGGAGACGTCGTTCGGTTTGGGCGCGGTGCGCAGCCCGAGAAGCCGCACGACCATCGCGTTGACTTGTTCTTTGCGCGCGCCGCCCGAGCCGACCAGCGCGCGTTTGACGTGCGCGTGCCCAAGCGTGTGCACTGGAATGCCGGCCTGGGCGCTCGCGAGACACAGGACCCCGCGAGCGTGCCCCATCAGGATCGCCGTCGCAGGGCTCTTGTACGTCGAGTACAGCTCCTCGATGACCACGGCATCCGGTCGTGTTTGCTCGATGATCTCCGTCACCGCGCCGTGCAGCTCGCGCAGGCGAAGCGCAAGCTCGCGGCCGGCCCTCGGCGCGACGACTCCGGCCTCCACGAGGCGCGCACGACCGCCGCTGCACTCGATCACGCCGTAGCCCGTGATTCGCAACGCCGGATCGATCCCAAGGATTCTCATCTACGGCTGCGAGCCGTTGACGATCAGAATCAAGCTCGAACCGGGAGGCAGCGCCGTTCCGGCGATCGGCGCCGTGCCGATGACGCGGCCGCCCGCGCCTTGTTGCGTCATGTAGCGGATCGATGCGATCGAATAGCCCGCTGCCTGCAAAACCGCGCGAGCCTGGTCGACCCCCATCCCGTCGGTGTCGGGCACTTCGCCCGGGACGGAGAGCGTGATCGCCACGCGAGAGCCCGCCGGCATCTGCGCGCCACCGTCGGGCTGTTGGCCGATTACCGTTCCGTTGGCACTCGGCTGCACCGAGTACTGCACGTAGACTGCGAAGCCCGCCTGCTGCAGCGCGGAGATCGCGTCGGAGTAGTTGCGTCCGGTAACCGGAGGGACGACGGCCGTTGTCGTGTTCGGCTGGACGACGGGTGAGAACGTGTTGACGGCGACGCGCACGACCGTGCCGCGCGCGATGCTCTGTCCGGGACCGGGGTCCTGCGAAACGATCGTGTTCGACGGCTGTCCGGGGATCACGACTTGCTGCGAGCTATCGAGTGTAACGCCGAGGCGCGCCGCGATCGACTGAGCGCGATCGACCGGCATGCCGACGAAGTTCGGCATCAGCATCGGCTCGGGGCCATTCGAAACGATGAGGATGATCGTGCTGCCTTCGCGGACGCGCGATCCCGCAGATGGGCGCTCGTCGATCACGCTGTTCTTGGGCGCGTTGTCGTACTTCGGCATCAGGAGCACGCGGAACTTGTCGTCTTGCAGGATGCGTTGCGCATCTTGCGCGGAGAAACCGCGAACATCGCGAAGGCCGAGCGTCGGCAAGCCGTTGCTGATAAAGAGTTCGACGACGGAGTTCTTCACGACCTTGGTTCCCGCCACGGGGTTCTGCCGAATCACATGGGCGAGCGGAACCGCATCGCTCGTGCTGTGGAAGATTTGCGTGCGAAGCCCGGCGTTGACGGCATCTTGTTCGGCCTGCGCATCGGTTTCGCCGACGTAGTTGCCGACGGATAACGTCGCGCCGGAATCCGGAAGCGGGTGCCCAAAGACCCAAAACCCGATCGCCGTCGCCGCCGCAAGCGCGACCAGCAGCATCGCGACGTTCGATCCGGCCCGCCGCGGCTGTTCGTCGTCGCGCCCGCCGCGATCGGGCATCTTGGAACGTCGCGGCGGAAGCTCCAGCAACGCGCCGGGATGGTTCGGCGCGTCGTTTTCGATCCGGTATGCGGCGACGGCCGGCCGCTCGCGCGCTTCGCGCAACGCCGAGGCGACCTCACTTGCGGATCCGAAGCGATGCTCGGGCAACTTCTGCAGAAGTTTGTTGACGATGGCGGCGAGCGCCGGGCTCACGCCCAGACCGCTCGTATCGATCGTGGGTACCGGGTCGGCGATATGCTTCAGCGCAACGGTGACCGGCGACTCGCCGGTATACGGCAGCGTTCCGGTAAGCATTTGGTAGAGCACGACGCCGACGCTGTAGAGGTCCGAGGCTTCGTGCATCTCGTGCCCTTGCGCCTGCTCCGGCGAAACGTAGTAGATGCTCCCCATCACGAGTCCGGGTTTCGTGAGCGCCATCGTATGCTGCGAGATCGCTCGCGCAATGCCGAAATCCGAGAGCTTGACGACGTCGTCCTTGGTGACCAGAATGTTCGCCGGCTTGATATCCCGATGGAGGAGGCCCTGCCGATGTGCGTACGCGAGCCCGGTGCAGATCTGCACCGCATAGTCGATCGCCACGGGCTCGGGGAGCCTTTGATCGGCCGCAATGATCTCGGCAAGCGACGGCCCGTCGACCAATTCCATGACGATATAGTAGAGATCGCCTTCGCGTCCGACGTCGTACGTGTTGACGATGTTCGGGTGAGAAAGCTTCGCCGCGGACTCCGCCTCCTGGTAGAAGCGCCGAACGAACTCCTCGTCGGCGGCGTACTGCTCGCGCAGCACCTTGATCGCTACGCGCCGCCGAAGCAGGGTATCGATGCCCAAGTAGACGCGCGCCATCCCGCCCTCGCCGAGCGAGCGATCGAGTCGATACCGGTTGTTGAACGTCTTTTGCTCGATCACGTGCCTGCGGAACCCGTGCTCTGGAGCGCGGTTTGCAGCACGTCGCGCGCAATCGGCCCCGCGACGGCTGCTCCGTAACCCGCGTTCTCGACGAGGATCGCAACGACCACGCGCGGATCGTCGGCCGGTGCGAAGCAAACGAACCAGGAGTGCGCTGCGCCGTGCGGATTCGTGGCCGTCCCGGTCTTGCCCGCAACGACGACGTTCGGTAGGCTTGCAACGGTTCCGGTACCACGCTCTACCACGGCGACCATCATGTTCTTCACCTCGTCGGCCGTATCCGCCGAAAGAGGCGAGGCAAGCGTACCGCTGGGGAAGGCGCCGGCGACGATGCCGCCCCGTACGATCTGGCGCACGATGAACGGTCGCGGCTCGTTCCCACCGTTCGCGACGGTTGCCGCGATCAACGCCATTTGCAGCGGCGTTACGAGCAATGCCCCCTGGCCGAAGCCCATCTGCGCGAGCTCGCCGGGCACGATCTCGTCCTTGGGCGGCGCGTTGCTGCGAGACGCGGGCAGCTGATAGTCGAGCGAGCCGCCGATGCCCCAACGAGCCAGATACTCGTAGAAGACGTCCAGGCCCATCTTCAACGTGATCTGCGCGAAGTCGACGTTGCTCGAGAGCGCGAACGCCGTCGTGACGTCTTGATATCCGGTCGCTTCGCCCTCGTTGTCGTGCAGGGTCGTATCGCCGATGACGAGATAGCCCGGATCCTCGAAGCGGGAGTCCGGCGTCACCGTCCCACTGTCCAGCGCCGCCGACGCGGTGAACATCTTGAACGTCGATCCCGGAGGATAGAGCCCTTCCGTCGCGCGATTGAGCAGTGGGCTCGTCTCGTCGACGGCAAGAGCGGCAAAGAGCGAATCGATTTCGTTTGGATCGAAGCTCGGGACCGATGCGACGGCGAGAACCGCGCCCGAACTCGGATCCAGAACGACGCCCGCGGCACGCGGATAGCGGGAAAGCCTCGCGAAGAGTTCCTGCTGGATCGACGGCACGATCGTCGTCACGACGTCGGCGCCGTGAGCGAGCGGTACGCGGCCCTGGATCGCCGAGCGGATCTCGTCGAACTGCCCGAGTGGGTCTCCGGAGATGTCGGGCGGACTCAATGCCGCGTCGTACGCGTCTTCGATGCCGCTTGCGCCATAGCGCGTGGAAACGTACCCGACCGAATGCGCAAGCGATGCCCCGAAGGGGTACACGCGTCGCTCACCGTCCGAATATGCCAGGACCGTTCCATCGGTCGCGAGGATGCGCCCGCGTCCCGCTTGCAACACCCCGTGCCTCGGATTCGACGGATGAGACGAGATGGCCGCGCCCTCGCCGAGCTGCACGTACCACAGCCGCGCGGCGAGGAGCGCAAATAACACGACGAAGATGAAGTTGAGCGCCCGAATCGTTCGGTTGATCACGGAACGTTGCTCTCCCGCAGGACGCGCAACCCGCCGTCGCTCGTGCGGACCGCCAGGTGCGGGCGACCGGCATCTTCTTTCAAGAGCACGTTAACGACGTGCTGGGCCGTCGCCTCGTCTATGCCGTCGATTGCAAGCACGATTTCGACGCCTAGCTCCGCGAGCAGCGCCGGTGCGACGTACGCGCACGACGCAAGCGTTTCGAAATGATGCGATTCGTACTCGCCTTCGCGCCAGGGTCCGCGCTTGCCGAAGACTTGCCCGTGATAGTCCCAGGCGCACAGCCGGCGCTCTTTCCAGACGAAGTCGTCGCGAACGCAGAGGCGCCGACACGCGCTGCATTGCACGATCGGCGCCGCCGGATGCGCGAGCCCATCGGCCACGTCTTCCGGCACGTCCTCGAGGTTGAGCACCGAGTTGTCATCGATCTTTTCGGGCGCCGGCGCTTCCCATTCGACACGGGCGAGCAACTCGATGTCTCGGACCGGCGCAATGAACGAGCGCTCGTCCTCGGGCGGAAAGGTTCGGTCGACCCAGTCGATGACGCCTGAGAGCGCGATGCCGACGTTTTGCCACGCATCGCCGATCACCACGCCTGCGGGCGTCCAGGCAATCGGCACGAGCCGCGCGGTGACCATGCCTTGCCCCGCGTCCGTCGCGGGACGAAAGGAGTTTACGAAGGCCAGCGTGCTGCTGTTGCCACCGAGCACGAAGGCCGCGGGTTCGTCATTCAACGCTCGATCGTCGCGGGCGCGCTGCGGTACTCTTGCAGGCTTCGAGGCGGCCCAGCCGTTCCGCTCGATTGCCTCCGCGAGGGCGCGCGCCGTGTCCAGGCTGCTCAAACACGCAATACCCGCTTCGACCGCGGCCCGGCGAATCTTGTAGTCGTCGGATGCCTCGCGCGGCCCCTTCGCATCGTTGATCACGAGATCCACCGCACGGGCGTGCAGCAGGTCGAGGACGTGCGGCGAGCCTTCGACGATCTTCTTGACGCGTTCGCACTCGATTCCGGCATCCTCCAAGACATCCGCCGTGCCGGAGGTCGCGACGAGCGTGTGACCGAGTTGCGCGTATCGCCGCAGGACCGGTACGGCCGCCTGCTTCTCCTCATCCGACATCGAAACGAGAATCCTTTCGCCGCCGCTCGGCAGGCGAACGCCCGCAGCGAGAAAACCCTTCCTCAGCGCGCCCGCGAAGGTCGCGTCGATGCCGAGTACCTCGCCCGTCGATTTCATCTCGGGGCCGAGCATGGTCTCGACGCCGCGCATCTTCGAAAACGAAAAGACGGGAATCTTCACGACGACGTACGGTGCCGGTGCCCACAGACCCGTTCCGTACGGCATACTGCGCAGCCGCTCGCCGAGCGCGACGCGGGTTGCCGCAGCGACGATGTTCACCCCCGTCGCCTTTTGAATGATCGGCACCGTACGGCTTGCGCGAGGGTTTGCTTCAATGATATACAGCTCGTCCTCGTGGATCACAAACTGAATGTTGATCAGGCCCTGGATGCGCAGCTCGCGCGCAATCGCCGTCGTGACCTCGACGATGCGCGCCTTCCGACGCGCATCCAGCAACTGCGGCGGATAGACGGCGATGGAGTCTCCCGAGTGAATTCCTGCTCGCTCGATGTGCTCGAAGATGCCGGGAATGAGGATATCCTCTCCGTCGAAGACCGCGTCGACCTCGACCTCGAGACCGGCGAGGTACCGGTCGACGAGCAACGGCGCATCCGGAAGAATCGGCGGTGCCGATTCCGCGTATGACGCGAGCTGCCCCTCGTTATAGACGATCTCCATTGCTCGGCCGCCCAAGACGAACGACGGGCGCACGAGCACCGGGAAGCCCAACTCGCGCGCGATGGCACGCGCCTCGCGAAAACTGCGCGCCGCTTTTCCTTCCGGACGCGCAACTCCGAGCCGCGCGAGCGCCTCGTCGAACTGCTCTCGATTCTCCGCTCGCTCGAGGCTGGTACGATCGTTGCCGACGATGTGCACGCCGCGCTCCGAGAGCGCGGCGGCAAGATTGATCGCCGTCTGGCCACCGAAGCCGAGCATCACACCCGCCGCGCCGGTCGCGCGGTATGCAGCCTCCACCTCGTCGGCCCCCGGCGGCTCGAAGACGAGTACGTCGGAGATATCGAAGTCGGTGGAGACCGTTTCCGGGTTGTTGTTGACGACGACGGCACTACGCCCCGCTTCCTTTAACGCCCACGCTGCATGGACGCAGCCGTAATCGAACTCGATGCCCTGCCCGATGCGAATCGGCCCGCTGCCGACGACCACGACCGCCTCCTTGGCCGGAGCGCGCATCTCGTCCATCTCGCCGCGCGAAAGGTAGTAGTAGGGCGACTTCGCGGGAAACTCCGCGGCCGCGGTGTCGACCATCCGAAACGCGGTCGCCATCCGCTCGGGGTCGACGGCGTGCGCGATTCCCGCTCTCGAATAGCCGCATTCCAGCGCCGTCGAAATCTCTGCGCCGCTCGGCTCGCCGCCCAGACGCTCCTCCAAGGCCACCATCTCGGACAGCTCGTGGAGCCAAAAGCGATCGATCGCCGAGGCGGCGTGGATGCGCTCGATCGCCAACTCGACGCCCCCCGCAACGTGCGCGCGGCGCAAAAGTTCGCAGACCGCGAAGAGGCGCTCGTGCGTCGGATGTGCGACCACGCGCTCCAACTCCGTTTCGCTCCATTCCCTCAAGCCCGCGCTCGAGAGCAACTCGTAGCCGAGGTCGAGCCCGCGCACCGCCTTCACGAGCGCCGCGCGAAACGTGCGCCCGATGCCCATTGCCTCACCGGTCGACTTCATTTGGGTGCCGAGCGCGGTGTCGGCGAGCGGGAACTTGTCGAACGGCCAGCGAGGGATCTTCACGACGACGTAGTCGAGCGTCGGCTCGTAGGCGGCCTTCGTGAGACCGGTTACGGGGTTCTCGATCTCGTCGAGCCGCCGTCCCAAGGCGATGCGTGTCGCGATTTTTGCAATCGGATATCCCGTCGCTTTAGAAGCGAGCGCCGAGCTGCGAGAGAGGCGCGGGTTTACCTCGATGATCGCGTACTCGCTGCAATCGGGGTGGAGCGCGAACTGGATGTTGCAACCGCCTTGAACGCCGAGCGCACGAATCACGTTGAGACTTGCCGTGCGCAGCATCTGGTATTCGACGTCGGAAAGCGTTTGCGAAGGAGCAACGACGATCGAATCCCCGGTGTGCACACCGACGGGATCGACGTTCTCCATGTTGCAGACGATGATCGAGTTGCCGGCGCGGTCGCGCAGCACTTCGTACTCGATCTCCTTCCAGCCCAGCAGCGAGGTTTCGAGCAGCACTTGTCCGATGAGGCTCGCGCCCAGCCCGGAGACGAGCGTTTCGCGCAGCTGTTCCTCATCGTACGCGAGGCCACCGCCCGTGCCGGCAAGGGTGTAGGCGGGCCGAACGACCAGCGGATAGCCGGCGCTCTGCGCGAACGCGACGCCCTGCTCGACCTCCGTGACGATGCGGCTTTCCGGAACGGGCTCGCCGATCTCGATCATCTTGGTCTTGAAGCGCTCGCGGTCTTCCGCGAGCCGAATCGATTCGATCGGCGTGCCGAGCAACTCGACGCCGAAACGTTCGAGCACTCCCGCCTCGTGCAGTTCAACCGCCAGATTGAGCCCCGTTTGGCCGCCCAACGTCGGCAGCAGCGCATCGGGACGCTCGCGCGCGATGATCGCTTCCACGGATTCTACCGTCAGCGGCTCGAGATAGACCGCGTCGGCGATCTCCGGGTCGGTCATGATCGTCGCCGGATTCGAGTTGACGAGGACGACCCGATGACCCTCGTCGCGCAGCGCTCGGCACGCTTGCACGCCGGCGTAATCGAACTCCGCCGCCTGCCCGATGACGATCGGCCCGGAGCCGATGACCATGACGTTCCGTCGCACGATCGCGCCTACACGAACCTTCCGGTGCCGAAGCCGGCAAGGAAGGTCGCGATCAGCAGCACGATGCCCGTGACGGCCAGGCCGCCTGATGCGTCGACGGGTTTGCGCTCGAAGGAGGCGATGCGCCCCAGATGTGCCAGCGCGTCATGCAACTGCATCGCATTTTGCGCGCGCGCGTACGCGCCGCCGCTGACCTGCGCGTAGGATTGGAGGGCGCCTTCGTCGATCGTGGCCTCGTCGGAGCTTCCGGGAATCACGCCGCCGTTCGCGGTGCCGATGCCGACCGTGTAGACCGGAATGTGCTGGGTGCCCAGCCATTCGGCGACTTGCTGCGGATCGACGCCGGTGTTGTTGACGCCGTCGGTGATCAGCACGACCAGACGATGTCCGCTCGGCGGCAGCGCGCTTGCCGCCAGGCGCAACGCATCGCCGATCGCCGTCGCCCCATTCGGCGGCGGGATCGAGACCAGCGCGGCTTCCACCGCGCCATGATCCGAAGAGAGCGGCTGCACCATCGAGGCGACGCTCGAAAAGGAGATCAAGCCGATGCGCGTTCCCGGAGCGGACTCCTCGATAAATGCGCGTGCCGCTGCCAGGGCCGCAGCCGCACGGGTCGGTGCGACGTCCTGCGCGGCCATCGATCCCGAGGTATCGATGCAGATGAAGACCGCGCCGTCACGTACGGGGACCGGTGCGGTGACGTGCGGCCCTCCCAAGGCGAGCGCAAGCGCGACGAGCGCGACGATCCACGCCGCGTGCAGCGCGCGCGGCACCCAGAGCCGCGGCTTCGCTGCGGCGATGAAGAACGCGAGATTCGAGTACGCCAGATCGTTTACGGTCTTGCGCTGCGCCAGGCGACCATAGAGCAACGCGAGCAGCGCTACGACGACGAGCGCCACCGCAAAGCGCAACGGATGGGCGAGGGTCATGAGCGAGCGACGCCGCGAGCGTGCAACCCAAACGCGGCGGCGAGCGACGCTGTACCGTCGCTTTCATAGAGCAGGCTCGTGCGCCATCCCGCGGCCGCGAAGCGTGCGAGCAATCCCGCTTCGCGCGCGCGCACGGCGCGAGCGTAGGCCGCTCGCTCTCGTGCGCCGACGTACACTCGCAGCGTTCCGCCTTCGGCACCGCGCATGCGCACGACCCCGACGAGCGGCAAATCGTCGAACCACGGGTCGCGGGCGAGCAGAGCCGTGCAGTCGCATCGGCGTCCCAGCGCGTGCAGCAGTCCGTCCTGCGCCGGCGCGAGATCGAACCAATCGCCGATCGCGAGCAGTGCCGCGCCGGGGCGCAACGCCGAGCGCGCGACGTGCAACGCACGCCCGAGGTCGAACGCGCCGCTCGCGCGCATCGCCGCCGCGGCGGAAACCGGTCCGCGCTGTGCCCCGGAGGGATGCATCGCGTCGCCGACGATTCGCACGCAGCGGTCGTCGGCAGCCGCCACGTCGTACCACGCGCGAAGCGCTTCGCGTGCCGCTGCGAGGATCGGGCGCCGCCTACCGACCTGCATCGAGGGCGAGTCGTCGAGGATCGCCGCCAGCGTCAACGCGACGTCTTCCAGGATCACGCGCGTTTGCAACTCGCCGGAGCGCGCGCTTGCGGCCCAGTCGATGCGCCGAACGTCGTCTCCGGGGACGTACTCGCGCAACTCCACGAATTCGTACCCGTCGCCGCGGCGACTCGTCGGCGAGCCGCCGGGCATGCGCGGGCGGCGTTTGCCGTGCAGCAGCGCTTCGCGAATCCCCTGCGAGGGCGAACTCCGCGAGATCACGGCGCCGGAACCGAATCGATCAGTGCCGCGACGACGCGGCCGGCGGGAACACCTTCGGTCGCGAGGCGATAGCTGAAGTCGATGCGATGGTGCAGCGCCAGCGGTGCGACCGTTCGCACGTCGTCGGGCAGCGCGTAGTCGCGTCCGGCGAGCAGCGCCTTGGCGCGCGCGAGGTTCGCGATCGCGAGCGTCGCCCGCGGCGACGCGCCGTGCTCGATCAGTTCCTCCACCCGAATGCTGCGGCCGTCTCCGGCCGGCACCGCGGCGCGGTGCGGCTCGCGCGTCACGGCGACCAGTTCTACGATGTAGCGCTTCAGTTTCTCTTCCAGGTGCACGGAATGCGCCTGCCGGCGCCACTCGAGGACGTCCGCCATCGACGCGACCGCACGCACCGGCTCCCGCTCCTCGACCGCGAAGCGATCCAGGATCGTCAACTCCTCCTCGCGCGTCGGATACGACACCCCGACTCGGATGAGGAAGCGATCCATCTGCGCGAGCGGTAGCTGGTAAGTACCGTCGGCGTCGAACGGATTCATCGTTGCCATCACGATGAACGGGTCGGGCAACGCGAAGCTTTGCAGGCCGATCGTGACCTGGCGCTCCTGCATCGCCTCCAGCAGTGCCGATTGCACCTTCGCAGGCGCGCGATTGATCTCGTCGGCGAGCACGACGTTTGCGAAGATCGGGCCCACCATCGTCGTAAAGTGGCTCTCGCGTTGATCGAAGACCCGCGTCCCGACGATGTCGCTCGGCAGCAGATCGGGGGTGAACTGCACGCGCCGGAACTCGCCTTCGAGCGCGGCGGCAAGCGCGCGGCACGCGAGCGTCTTTGCCAAACCCGGCGGTCCTTCCAGGAGCACGTGTCCGTTCGCGAGCAGTCCGAGCAACAATGCTTCGACGACGGCGTCCTGCCCCACGATCGTGTGGTGCAACGCGTCGATGATCTCGCCGGGGCGGTGCGACGCGTTCAACGCGACCCTCGTTCCAGCGCGGCGATCGCGTGCTCGATTGCGGCCTGCAGGTCAGCCTCGTAGGTGAAGGCAGCGCGTTCTACGGCCGGCAACACGTCGAGGAGCAGCGGCTGCGTTCTCTTGGCTCGTTGCATTGCGTCGCCCAGCGTTTCGCCGTCCGCCGCGCCGACCATGCGGTAGAGCACGACGCGTGCACGCATCGCGCCGGTCCGCGTCGGATCGGCCTGCAGCTGAGCAAGCGCCTCACGCAGACGCTCGCGCGGCGACGGCTCGGGTGGCGACGGCGCGGGTGCCGCCGCCTCGGGTGCGACTGCCCGTGAGGATCGTCGCGCGTAGAGGACGAGCAGCGACGCGCCGAGCACGATCAAAGCGACGCCGGCGGAGAGCAGCACCCGTGCGGCCAGCACCGCTGCGTGGTTAAGGCGCTGCGAGGGCGGCCCCGAGAGGTGCAGCACGATCGAGTTGCTCGAGTATTCTTTCGCCTTGCCGTCGCGGACATCGATCGCGTCGTACGTCGCCGGTGCGATCGTCATGCTCCCGGCGTCGCTCCCGACGACGCTGACGATCTCGCGGTAGAGCGTCCCCTGCGGACCGGCGCTTGTGTTTCGCTCGTCCCCCAACAACTCGAGACCGGCGAGCACCGGAAGCTGGAGGTTGCGGACTTCGCCGATCGCTTGACGCACTCGCAGCGTGACGATCAGATGAAAGGGCACTCCGGCGCGAGGGTTCGTCGTATCGGCCGAAAGCGTGAATCCGCTCACGCTCACCCGCTGCAATCCCTCCGCGTGGGCGCCGAGCGGAACGAGCACCGCGACGAGCATGGCGACGCGGATTCCCGCGGCAAGAAGCCTCTTAATCCTGCTCCTCCCCCTCGATCGGTATTTCGGCGGCTCGAAACCACTGTGCAAAGAGGTGCCGCGCGTCGGAGGGCCCGGGAGAGGCTTCCGGATGAAACTGAACCGCTGCGATCGGCAGGCGGCGATGGCGAAACCCCTCGTTCGTTGCATCGTTGAGGTTCGTCATCGTCGGCTCCAAATCGCTCGGAAGCGTGCGCGCATCGACGGCGTAGCCGTGATTGTGCGCGGTAATGAGGACGTCGTCGTGCACGACGTCTTTCACCGGCTGATTTCCGCCGCGATGTCCGTAGGGAAGCTTGTAGGTCTTCGCTCCGCACGCGAGCGCAAGCAACTGATGTCCGAGACAGATGCCGAAGAGGGGCTTGCGCCCGACCAATCCGCGCAGCGTTTCCACGGTCCGGGCGAGATCGGTCGGATCGCCGGGACCGGGAGAGATGAAGATCGCGGCCGGATCGTTCGCGAGCATCACCTCTTCGGAGGCATCGTACGGAACGACGCTCACGCGCGCGCCGAGTTGTTCCAACTCCCGCAGGACGGCTCGCTTCACGCCGCAATCGACCAGCGTGACGTGCGGCCCGTCCACGGGCCCCTCGATGTGTTCCGTCGGGGCGGCGACGCTGGGAACGAGATCGGCGGTCGTCGCGTTCCGTGCGAAGCTCGCGAGCGCGCGTTCCGCGCCGTCGAGCGCGTCCTCGCCGACCGCGAGCGCGGCCCAGATCGTGCCGTGTTCGCGCAACGCGATCGTAACGGCGCGCGTGTCGGCGCCAATCAGCGCAGGAATGCGTTCGTCGTCCAACCACGACGGCAGGCTTTGCTTCGAAAGACGATGCGACGGATGGTAGGCGATCTGCTTGATCACCGTTCCGGCAACGCACGCGCGAGGATACTGCGCGGCCTCGCCGGAAATCCCGTAGTTTCCGATCATCGGATACGTGAACGTCAGGATCTGACCTGCGTACGACGGATCGGTGAGCGCCTCTTCGTACCCGGTCATTCCGGTGTAAAAGACGGCTTCGCCGAACGCGACGCCTTCGTAGCCCAAGCCGTGTCCTTCGAACCGGCTGCCGTCCGCCAGGAAGAGTGCCGCCGGATGAGCCCCGTTCATGCCGCCGTCGTCGCGCGCGCGTCGTAGCGCAACTCGCCGCCGACGATGGTCGCAAGCACCTGCCGCGGTAGCATCATCCCGTCGAACGGCGTGCACTTCCCGAGCGAGGCGAAGCGCCGCGCGTCGACGCGCCAGGGACGATCTGCGAAGATCGTCACGTCCGCGCGCGAGCCGATGTGCAGCGTTCCCCCGGGGATTCCGAGAATGCTCGCGGGAACGCCTGAGCACATCGAGACGAAGCGCGACGCCGGCAACTCCGGCACCGCAAGCGCGTAGGCCCCGACTGCGATCTCGAGCCCGCTGAAACCGGGTGCGGCCTGCGCGAACGGCGCCTCCTTCTCTCGCTGCGTATGCGGCGCGTGGTCGCTGGCGAAACAGTCGATCTCTCCGCGCAGTACGGCTTCACGCATCGCGCGCACGTCTTCTCGCGATCGCAGGGGCGGATAAACCTGTGCCTCGCCGCCGCGCTGCGCGACAAGCTCTTGCGTAAACCAAAGATGATGCGGCGTCACCTCGCAGGTCATCGCGACTCCGCGAGCACGCGCCGCGCGGATGGCCGCAAGGGCGCCGGGCGTCGAAACGTGAGCGATATGCCAATGCTTGCCGTTCTCCGCCGCGATACCGGCGTCGCGGGCTATGATGCGCTCTTCACACATCTGCGCATCCAACGCGTGCTCGATGAACGGAGCGTTCACGTCTCTTGCCAGCAACGCCGCGCGCCGTAACAGCGTCTCGTCGCAGACCGGGTCGCCGTCGTCGCTGAACGCAACGGCGCCGGCGGCTGCCAACGCGGCGTAGTCGGTCGGCTCTGCGCCCTGCCGGCCCCGCGTAATCGCCGCGACCGGGTAGACGCGGCAGACCGCACGCGCCGAAATCCCACTCACCAACGCTTCGACCCGCTCCGCCGTATCGAGCGCGGGCCGCGTGTTCGGCATGCAGGCCACCGCGGTGAACCCGCCTCGCACCGCCGCGGCGGTTCCGGTGGCGATCGTCTCCTTCTCCGGATCTCCAGGCTCACGCAGATGCACGTGCATGTCCACGAAGCCGGGCGCTACGACGGCGCCGGTTGCATCGAGCACCGTTTCGTCGTCGCGCGCCTCCAAGTGCTCGCCGATCTCCACGACCACACTGTCCAGCCGAACGTCGAAGGCCGCGTCGATACGCTGCGCCGGATCGACGACTCGCCCGCCGCGAATGAGCATCAGCTTCCGTGGACGAGCAGGTCCAGGACAGCCATGCGCACGCTCACGCCGTGCAGCACCTGCTTGGCGTACCGCCACCCCGCGAACTCGAGCACGCAATCCGCCAGATCGATTCCCCGATTGTATGGGCCGGGGTGCATGACGATGGCCGCATCGCGCACGCGAGCGAGGCGTTTCTCGTCGAGGCAGTAGAGCCGACGGTATTCATCGTCACTGATCGGCATCGAGACGAAACGCTCGCGCTGGATGCGCAACAACAACAGCACGTCGGCCTTCTCGATCACCGCATCGAAGTTCCGCTCGACGCGTACCCCGTCTCGGCCGTATTCGCTCGGAACGAATGCCTCCGGGCCGACGAGCACGGTCTCGGCGCCGAGCCGCCGCAGCCCCGCGATCAGCGAATGCGCGACGCGGCTGTGCAGCACGTCGCCGACGATCACCACCACGCGCCCACGCAGCGTGCCGAACTCCTCCAGCATCGTGTAGAGGTCGAGGAGCGCTTGCGTCGGATGCGCGTGCGTACCGTCGCCTGCGTTGATGACATGGCCGTCGAAGTTCATTGCCACCATCTTCGGAAAACCGTCCTGTGGATGGCGCACGACGAGCACGCCGATCCCCATCGCCGAGAGCGTGACGATCGTGTCTTCGATCGTTTCGCCTTTGTGCAGGTAGCTCAAGTCCGACGGTGTGAGGTTCACGAGATCTGCCCCGAGTCGCAGCTCTGCGAGATTGAACGAGGTGAACGTGCGCGTGCTCGGCTCGAAAAAGATGTTGACGCAAGCGACTCCGGCAAGCCGTTTGCCCGGTCGCTCGCGCTCGAACAGCGCCGTGCGCGCGAAGATTTCCTCAAACTCCTCGGTCGCGAGGTCGTCGAGGTCGAGAAGACTACGCCGGGTGCGCATGGAGCAGGACCTCGTCGGTTGGCGACGGCTCGGGAGCGAGCGCAACCTCGACCCGCTCGCCGTGCTTGCTCGCGATGGCGCGGCCGACATAGTCCGGTTGAATGGGCAGCTCGCGCAAGCCGCGGTCGATGAGGACGCAGAGACGAATCGCCGCGGGTCTTCCCAGATCCGTGACCGCGTCGAGGGCCGAGCGGATCGTGCGCCCGGTGTAGAGCACGTCGTCGACGATCAGCACGATGCGACCGCCGATGTCGACGGGGACCTGCGACTCGGGTAGCTCGTGCACGACGCGATCGTCACGATAGAGGTTGATGTTCAGGAAGCCGAGCGCCGGCACATGCCCGGTGCTGCGCTCGATCTCGCGCGCGAGGCGCATCGCCAGCGCCTCGCCGCCGCGCCGCACGCCCAACAACACCGGGCCGCTTTGCGACTCTTCCGGCTCCAAGATCTGCTGCGCCAGTCGCGCGATCGTGCGCTCGATCTCCTGCGCGCCGAGCAGGACGGTGCGTTGTGCTTCGGCGTTCATTCGACCCCGGCCGCGAGCGCGCGTTCGACGCGGGCCAGCTCGTTTCGATATTCCTGCAATTTTGCGCGCTCCTTCTCCACGACGTCGGCCTTCGCGTTAGCGACGAACTGCGGGTTCGCAAGCTTCTTCTCGCCGCGCTCAACCTCTGCGAGCAGTCGCTCTCGCTCCTTATTTAGGCGCCGCCGCTCGTTTTCCAGCTGCTTCGGGCCTAGCAACACGGCGAAGGTCAGCTCCGAGGAAAGATCTGCGGCGTGCACGATCGCGGCGCCGCCGAGATGTCCGATCAGGCCCAGTTCGTCCTCCTCGAACTCGCCCGGCCTGACCTTGATCGAGAGCCGCTCCTTTGGGCTGACCCCCAACCCGGCGCGACGATTGCGCACCTCGACGATCACGCTCTTGACCCTGTTCATCCTCGATACGGCGTCGCGGTCGGCCGGCACCTCGAGGGGATCGGGCCACGTCGCCGTCATGATGCTGTCGCCGTCGTGCGGGAGCGAAAGCCATACCTCCTCGCTGATGAACGGTACGATCGGATGCAGCAAACGCATCGCGTTGTTCAAGACGAAGGAGAGCACGGCGGCGCGCGTGCCGTGCGCGTGTTCCGGTTTGGTCGCCTCGACGTACCAGTCGCAGAACTCGTACCAGATGAAGTCTCGGATGAACTCCGTCGCGTTGCCGAAATCGTAGGCATCGAAGAGCCGGCCGATCTCGACGATCGTGTCGTGCAGCCGGGTGAGAATCCAACGGTCGGCCAACGTGAGGCCTCTCTTGGGAAGCGTCAGCGCGCCGGGGAGTTCCTCCGGGAGATCGAGCAAATAGCGCGTCGCGTTCCAGATCTTGTTGTTGAAGTTGCGCGCTTCTTCACACCGCGATTCTTGAAAGCGAACCTCCTGCGCTTCGAGCCGCAGTTGCCGGAGCATGCCCATGCGAAAGGCGTCGGCGCCGTATTTTTCGACCAAGTCCATCGGGTCGATCGCATTGCCGAGCGATTTCGACATCTTGCGGCCTTGGGCATCGAAGACCAGCGGCGTTACGAAAACGTCCCCAAACGGCTCCTTCCCCATGACGTACTCGCCCATCATGACCATGCGCGCCACCCAAAGGAAGATGATCTCGCCGCCGGTGACGAGCACCTGCGAGGGATACCAGCATTCGAGTTCGGGCGTCTTCTCGGGCCAACCGAGAATGGAAAAGGGCCACAACGCGCTCGAGAACCAGGTGTCGAGCGTATCGGGATCGCGCACGAGGTCGCGGGTGCCCAAGCGCTGCTGCGCGATCTCCAAAGCTTCTTCTTCAGACTCGGCGACGACGATCTCGCCATCCGGTGTATACCAAACCGGCAACTGGTGACCCCACCAGACCTGGCGCGAGATGTTCCAGTCCCGGATGTTCGTCAGCCATTGCTCGTAGGTCCGGCCGTAGCGCTCCGGCACGAATCGCACGCGTCCGTCGCGATAGGCGTCGAGCGCCGGCTTCGCGAGCGGCGTCGCTTTGACGAACCATTGCTCCAAGAGCAAGGGCTCGACGATCTCGCCGGTGCGTTCGCTGACGGCGACCGCATGCCGGTAAGGCTCCTCCCTCACGAGCAATCCGGCCTCGCGCACGGCTAGGACGATGCGCTCGCGTGCTTCGAAACGATCGAGCCCGCCGTATGGGCCGACGTCAACATCGGCACCGCTGATGCGGGCCTGTTGGTCGATGACCGACGGCATGGGTAGAGCATGCCGCTCGCCGATCTCGTAGTCGGCCAAATCGTGCGCCGGCGTGACCTTTACCGCGCCGGTTCCGAAGGCCGGATCGACGCAAGCATCCGCGATCACGGGGATGTTGCGCGCGAGCAGCGGCGGGAGCAGCACCCGCTTGCCGATCCACGCCCGATAGCGCTCGTCCTCGGGATGCACGGCGATCGCGACGTCGCCGAGCATCGTCTCCGGTCTCGTGGTTGCGACGACGATACCCTCGGTACGGCCGTCTTCGCTTGGGTAGCGAACGAACCAGAGGGTCGCGTCGCGCTCCTCGTGCTCGACCTCGGCATCGGAGATCGTCGTTCTTGCCTTGGGATCCCAGTTGACCAGACGTTTTCCCCGATAGATGAGGCCGTCGCGGTAGAGCTTGACGAAGACGCGCCGCACCGCCGCGGAAAGCCCTTCATCCATCGTGAAGCGCGCGCGCTGCCAGTCGGGTCCGAAGCCGAGCGCGCGAAACTGTCGCTCGATCGTGCCGCCGTACTCTTTCGCCCATGCCCAGGCGCGCTCGAGATACGCCGCGCGCCCGAGCTGCTCGCGCGTCGTGCCCTCTCGTGCAAGTTCGCGCACCAGCACGGCTTCGGTGGCAATCGCCGCGTGATCGGTGCCGGGAAGCCAGTCTGCATTGTCGCCGAGCATGCGATGATAGCGCACGAGCACGTCCATCGGCGCGTACGTCGAGCCGTGACCGATGTGCGCCCGCGCCGTGACATTGGGCGGCGGCATGCAGATTATGAAGCGGGGGTGGTTGGGTGCGGGGTCCGGTTCTGCGTGAAAGTATCCGCTACGCTCCCAACGCTTGTAAAGCCGCGCTTCCACGGCCTTAGGATCGTAGGGACTCGCGAGTTGCGGCCTCCGGCTCGACACGGGAGCTTTGCGTTCCGCGCCGGACAAAGCTGCCCCTGGCCCGAAGATCGCTGCGCAGGAGGGAATCCATGGATCTCCGTTATCCGTTAATCGTCGCCGCCGTTGCATGGTGCACGAGCGTCGCCCTTGCGACCCCGCAGGTCGAAACGTTCGTTCGCAGCGCGCATCTCGGAGAGACATCCTTGCATCTCTCCGCGAGCTCGACGGAGCTATCTTCGACCCCGGAGAACGAACGTTTTCGCGTCAGCGGAACGCTGACGATCGATAATCCTGGGATGAGCAGCTTCTCCGCCAATCCGTGGACGCTCGCGCAAGTCGGCGCAAACGCGCAGGGTATCGTCGAAGGATTCACGGGGGTCGGTCTCTCGAACGCGTATCTCGCGCGATTGGCCGGCAATCCGCAGGCCGACCTCGTCTTGATCTCCATCGGCTGCGGCGCAAACTGTTCCAGCGGCTCGACCTTCCTAACCTACGATGCATCCCGCGGCACCTATGTCCGCGCCATCTGGGCGTACGCGCCCGATTGGGACACGGTCGGGAGCGGCCACCTTCTCCACCTCGACGCAACGCACGATGCGATCGCGACCACGCAGCCCTCGCCCTTCGACGATTGTCACGCATGCCTGCCGGGAACAGTTCCCGTTCTCTACGCCATCGCCGGCGGCAAGATCGTCGACGTCTCCGCCCGCCTCCCGGCGCGCCTGCGCGCCGATGCCGGCGCGGCGTGGATCTCCTTCAGCGCGGTCCGCGGCTCCGACGACGACGCGATCATGGACCGCAACGTCGCGCTCTTCCGCTATTTAGCCGATGAATGCCGGCTCGGGGCATGCGCGACCGCATGGCAACGCGTCAAAGCCGCGATCCATGGAAACGACACGAAGGATATCCTGGCGCAGTTCCGTTCCGGGATCGCCAGCCGCGGCTACGGCAACTTGTAGGCTAGGCCGGCTCTTTCTTCTGCTCCTGATAGACGAGCGTCGGCGATTCTTTCTTCTCGATCACGTCTTTGTTGACGATGCACTTCTTCACGCCCGCGAGTGAGGGCAGGTCGTACATTACGTCGAGCATGACTTCCTCGAGAATCGAGCGCAAACCGCGCGCACCGGTCTTGCGAACCTGCGCCTTCACGGCGATCGAAACCAGCGCTTCTTTGGTGAACTGCAGGTCGACGCCGTCCATGTTCATGATCTTCTGGAACTGCCGAACCAACGCGTTCCGCGGTTCCGTGAGGATGCGCCGTAGCGCCAACTCGTCGAGCGCGTCGAGGGTGACGACGATCGGAAGCCGTCCGATGAACTCCGGAATCAGCCCGTACTTCAAGAGGTCCTCCGGCATGAGCTGCTGGAGCAGCTTGCCGATGCGGCTCTCGCGCTTCCCCTCTTGCTTCGCGCGGAAGCCCATGTTGTTTGCCGCGACGCGCGACTCGATGATGCGATCGAGCCCGTCGAATGCGCCGCCGCAGATAAAGAGCACGTTGGTCGTGTCGATCTGGATGAACTCTTGGTGCGGATGCTTGCGGCCGCCTTGCGGCGGAACGTTCGCCGTCGTGCCTTCGAGAATCTTGAGTAGCGCCTGCTGCACGCCCTCGCCGGATACGTCGCGGGTAATCGACGGGTTCTCGCTCTTGCGCGCGATCTTGTCGATCTCGTCGATATAGACGATGCCCTTCTCTGCCCGCTTGACGTCATAGTCGGCCGCTTGGATCAGCTTGAGCAAAATGTTCTCGACGTCCTCGCCGACGTAACCGGCCTCGGTGAGCGAGGTGGCATCCGCCATCGCGAGCGGCACGTCGAGGATCTTCGCGAGCGTCTGCGCGAGGTACGTCTTCCCCGATCCCGTCGGGCCGACGAGCAGGATGTTCGACTTCTGCAGCTCGACGTCGTCCGCGGCGCCACCGGCGTTGATGCGCTTGTAATGATTGTAGACCGCGACGGCGAGAGATTTCTTCGCCCGCTCCTGCCCGATCACGTATTGGTTGAGGATGTGGTTGATCTCTTTGGGCTTCGGAATGTTCCGTAGGCGCAGGTTCTCGTCGGCATTCTTATAGAGCTCTTCCTCGATGATCTCGTTACAGAGCTCGATGCACTCGTCGCAGATGTAGACGCCCGGACCCGCGATCAACTTCCGCACCTGCTCCTGGGACTTGCCGCAGAAGCTGCACTTCAGTTGACCCTTGTCGTCTCCGAACCGAAACATGGACTCTCCCGGGGGTCGCTACCGGCCTAGGCCGGCGTGGGCATCGCCCCACGACTTTCGATGATGTGGTCGATTATCCCGTATTCCTTGGCTTCCTCGGCCGCCATATAGTAGTCCCGATCGATGTCCCGGAGCACCTGCTCCAGCGGCTTCTTCGTGGTCTCTTCGTAGATCTTTGCGACCGTCTGCCGCGTGGCGACCAGGTCCCGGGCGGCGATCTCCACGTCGGTCGCTTGGCCACCGATCTGCGAGACCCAGGGCTGATGGATCAGGATCTTCGAGTGCGGCAGGGCATAGCGCTTTCCGCGCGTGCCCCCCGTCAAGAGAATGGAGCCCATCGACGCGGCCATGCCCATGCAGATCGTCGCGCAGTCGGGCTTGATGAAACGCATCGCATCGTAGATCGCAAGCCCTGCCGTAACGCTGCCACCGGGCGAGTTGATGTACATGTCGATGTCTTTGTCCGGGTCTTCCTTTTCTAGAAAGAGCATCTGCGCGATGACGAGGCTCGAGAGATGGTCGTCGAGCGGTCCGCCGACGAACACGATGCGATCCTTGAGCAGGCGCGAGTAAATGTCGTAGGCCCGCTCACCGCGAGCGGTCTGCTCCACGACCATCGGCACCAGATGTCCCATTTCTTCTATACTCCCCAAAACGTCTATCGGCCAAGGTGCGCCACGTCCAGGCGCGGCACCCGGCGCTTCATCAAACTACGACGCAACGTGAACGGTTGCTCCTAAGGCTCCTTCACCGTCGCGTGGTCGATGAGGAACTCTAGGGTCTTCGTGCGGACGATTCCCT
Organism: Vulcanimicrobiota bacterium; assembly: GCA_963838895.1. Taxonomy (GTDB): domain Bacteria; phylum Vulcanimicrobiota; class Vulcanimicrobiia; order Vulcanimicrobiales; family Vulcanimicrobiaceae; genus Tyrphobacter. The sequence continues at coordinate 81,212 of CAWIST010000002.1, read as the reverse complement.
CCTTGAGCGACTCCAGCTTGCGCCCGAGGGCCTTGCGGATGCGCTCCGGGGCTTGCCCGTATTGCCGTGCGAGCGCCTCGATCTCCTCGCGTACGTCCTCGGGCGTCGCCTCGATCCGCTCGGCCCGGGCGATTGCCTCGATTGCAAAAGTCCCCTTCACTCGCGAGACGGCTTCCTCGCGATAGCGGCTGCGAAGCTGATCCTCCGTCTGAGCGACGCGCTGCAGGTACTCCTCGAAACTCATGCCCGCGCGTGCAGCGTTCTCCGCCGTTTCCGCAAGCATGCTCTCGACTTCGCGGTCGAGCAGGCCGGGTGGAACCGGTACGTCGAGCCGCTTCAGCAGGTTCTCCATCACTTTGCTGCCGATGGCGCGGCGTCGACGCCCCATGGCGACGGCTTCCAGGCGTTTGCGAACTTCCTCGCGCAAGGCTTCCAGGCTCTCGAACTCCGAGGCGGCTTTTGCCAAATCGTCGTCGATCGGCGGCACCTCGATCTCCTTGACTTCGTGCAGCGTCACGCTGAACATCGCCGTCTTCCCCGCGTATTCGGCCTTCGGGTAATCCGCGGGAAAGCTCACCTCGAAGCGCTTGGTTTCGCCCGGCACCATACCGGCGGTTCCCGACGCGAAGCCCGGAATGTACCGTTCCTCCGTCAACTCGGTCTCGTGCCCGGTGGCGCTGCCGCCTTCGAAGGGTTCACCGTCGATCCGTCCCTCGTAATCGATCGTTACGACGTCGCCAAGCCGCGCCGCACGCTCGACCGGAACGAGCGTCACACGCTCGCGTGCGAGCGACTTGATGGCATCCTCGACCTGCTCGCCGCTGACCGAGATTGCCGGAACCTCGACGATGATTCCGCGATACTCGCCGAGCGCGATTTCGGGACGCACTTCGACGGTCGCCTTGAGCCGCGGCGGCTTTCCTTCTTCTTCGGGCAGCAACTCGATCGTCGGCCGATCCACCGGGTCGAGATCGTGCTCTTGCACGGCGCGCGCAAAGGCTGCGGGCGCCATGTCATCGAGCGCTTCGCTTTCGATCGCCTCGGTTCCGTAGTTCTGCTCGAAGATACGCCGGGGAACTTTTCCGCGCCGAAATCCCGGCAGGCGCACGTTGCGCACGAGACGCGCAAAAGCGCGCTGCTCGGCGGCCGCGATCTCTTCGGGAGCAAGGGGAATCTCGAGCTCGACCTGTGTCGGCGCAAGCCGCGTTAGCGTTGATTGCATGCTTTTGAAATTAGCGGAAGACGAGATTCGAACTCGCGACCCTCGCCTTGGCAAGGCGATGCTCTACCACTGAGCTACTTCCGCACACCTCTGGGCAAGCAGAGATTTGAACTCTGACGGGTTTCCCCACTGGATCCTAAATCCAGCGCGTCTGCCATTCCGCCACTTGCCCCCGGATTCTCCTTCCCGACCATAGTCGCTCATCGCGTTCGGGAGAGCGTTCCACGTCGCCCTCCCCAGGGGGCGACTCGGCCGTGCCGAAGCCGGGCGCATTGCACTCTTCGGAGGAAGCGCCATGTACTTGTTTCGTTCCTCGGCGCTCGCGGCCGCCGCTGTCGTTCTCGCCTTGACCGGTCTCGCCGCCGCGGCGCTCTCACCCACGCGTGTCTCGACGTATCATCCGGCCGGACTCCGCGGGCCCACGCTGCACGGCTCGTGCTGGACGGACTCCAACGCAACCGCCCGCCGCGACGCCTATCGATGCATGGTCGGAAACGACATCTACGATCCATGCTTCACCGCGGGCGCGCATCTGGTCGGCTGTCCGAACGATGTCGCCTCCAACCGCGGCGTCTACATCGTCATTCCGAGCTTTCCATCCAACCCCAGCGGCACCCCGGCGCCGTGGTCCATGGAATTATCGAACGCGGCCCAGTGCACCGTCGTGACCGGGACCGGAATCCAGGGTTACCCGTTCGGCTGCACGGACTCGCTGATGTGCTCGTGGCCGCGTCGTGGTTCGCCGCGCTACACGGCAACGTGCGGAAGGCAAACCAATGACCGCGTTCCCTCGCCGCGCGTCTACCACGTCATCCAGATTTGGATGTAACGTCCGCTAGCAGCAGCGGTGGTGCCAGCCCCACCCGAACCGCACGCCGATACCCCACGCCGGATACGGATATGGGTACCCGTAGTACGGATACGGATAGGGCCGATACGGCGTGTCGATCTCGTCGGCGACAAACACCGGCCCTTCGGGGTAGCCGTAGACCGTTACGTGCATGCCGTCCCGGAGCGTGAGACCCGTCGGGTTGATGATCGTGCCTTGGTGCAACTGTACGCGATCGAGATAACCGCGCTGGTCGCGCACGTACAACGTGTACGCGCCGTCGAACGAGCGTACCGTCCCGACGATCGCCTCTTGGCGGACGGCGTAACCGGGCTGCGCTTGCGCTGCCGTGCCGGCAAACAGCGTAACGCTTGCGGCAGTCAGCAGAGCCGCCGCTAAGCGCTGCGTCTTCGAGAATCGTTGCAACATCATAACAATAGTATACCCCCACCGGAGGGAACGACTGCACCGCTTCAGCGGTTCCCGAAAGGGCGCTCGCGCCACGTCACCGGCCGCCGTGGCGTTAGGACCGTTCAAGTTCCGATCTTCAGCGTAACCCAGATTTGACGAGGGAGTATCCCGTACTCTTCCCTGCCCTCTTGGATCGCGCTCGTGGGCCCGCCTTGCGCCGCGCTTCCGTAGAAGTTCTGCGGTTCGAAGATCCCGAGGCCGATGAGACCGTACTGCTGCGCCGCGCTGTTGAAGATGTTGTTCACGCCGAAGCTGAGCGTGTAGCGCCCCCACGTCTGGGAGACGCCGCCGTCGGCGAACCAGAACGGCCCTCGATTCCATGAGTTGTACGAGCCGACGTACGTCGCGTCGATGCGCGCGCCGAGGCCCGCGGGATCCTGAAAAGCCAGGCCTAGGTTTCCTTGGCGCAACGGGATCCCGTAGATCTGCCCGCCATCGAGCAACCCCGTGTTGGCGCGCAAGATGTCTTGGGCGATGCCGATGTAGGCTGCCGATTCAACGTTGTACGCGGCGTTCAGCGTTACATTGCGCATGATTCCGACGTTCGCGTTGAGCACGATACCGCGATAGCGCGCTCCCGAGGCGTTGTAGGTCGTCGAGAAGCCAAGGTTGTTGATCGTGGGGATCAGTCCGGGACAGCTGCTCAGCCGCAGCAGCGCCTGATTGATGTAACTCGCAGGCACCGTGATTCCGGGGAAGCCAACGATCGGAACGAGTCCGCTCAGCAGCGCGCCGCTTTCCCACGACTGATAGACATCGGCTTGGACGCTCGTGGTCATGGTGAAGCGATGGCCGTACGCCAGCTCCAAATCGTCGGCCGTCTCGGGCTTCAGCCCGGGATTCGCAACCGATGCGACCGACGTCAGCGCACCCGTGCCGCTGGTCGACTGCGGGCAGTTGAGGCTCGAGGGTGCCCCGTACACCGGCGGCTGCAGCGCGATGAGGGACGGATCGGGTTCGCTGTACGAGCGCCCGGTGCTGAACCGGATGACGTCGTTGCTGTCCGGTCGATACATGATGGTGAAGCGAGGGTCGAGCTCCGTCTTCGCCGTATCGAGCGAGCGCTGTAGCCAGAACGTCCCGAACACCGAGAGCTTTTCGTTCGGCGTCCAGGTGTCGCGCGCGAAGTAGCTCGCTGTCGCCAGATACAGCGGCGAGTTGTTCCCGAAATAGTCGAACCGCGTTCCATTGGAGAGCGTATATGGGAATGAGCCGTTCGTGTCACTTTGGTGCAGCCACGTGTATCCGAACGAGAGGTCGTTGCGCGGCATCGGGATCTCGTCGCTGATCAGGTAACCGCGATTGTGGAAGAGGAACAGGTAGTATGGGCCGGGGCCGTAGCCGTCGATCGGCGCACCAGGGCCTTTTTGCTCGTTATAGTTGTACGCGTCCTGGAACGCTTCCAGCGTGATCTGGCTTATCCCGAACTGCTGCGTCAGGCGCTCGTCGGTGTCTTGATTCCCGAGCGTGCGCCAGCGATCGATGCTGCCGCCGAACGGCCCGTAGAAGTTGCTCGCGTATTGCGTCGCGCTCATGCACTCGTAACCCGGCGAGGCGTCTACCAGCACCGCGATCGAGTTCGTGCACGTCTGCGGGACGCCATGGACGAGGATCGTATTGGGCCCGCGCGCGATTACGTGTTGCGCGCCGTAAAGAACGTACGGATACGTCTCGAAGTCGTTGTCTCCATTACCCGGTCCACTCGACCAGTCATCGGCCGCATATGACGTTACTTGAAAGTGCGTCGTCGGCGAAAAGTCGTACCGGAGCTTGCCGAGGAAGTTCTTCTGCGAATATTCCCCGGAGACGAAGTACGTGTTGACGGGAGCGAAGACGTTCGCGCGCGTCAGGTCCGGCGGCGGCGCGTTGGTCAGGTATCCCGGATTGATGACGCTGACTTGCAGAAGTGCGCGCTGCGTGATATCCGCGCCCGGAAAGTTTCCCGTTGTGCCTTGACTGCCCCACGCGATCGCATACCCGAACCGGCCGTCGGTACCGGTGGCGAGGATGCCCGTCATCGACTTGTTGTCGCTGCCGAACGCCTGCGTTACCGAGACATGATTGCCGAGCGTTGGGTTGACCGTTTCAAAATCGACCGCGCCGGCGATCGTTGTCGCGCCGAAGAGGCCCGTCGCGCCGGAACCGAAGATGACATCGGTGCCGCTCAGTCCCCAAAAGGGAGAGACGTTGTAGTTATACCCCTGCCCGCCGGCGCCGACTGGGCCGATCGGATGTCCATCGAGCAACGTCGCGGTCTCGGTGTCGTTGAAGCCGCGAATCGACAGGGTCATGTCGTCGCCTGCGGACGAGCTGGTCGACGTCGTCACGCCGGGTACGGTTGTCAACACGTCGGCGAGACGCTGAAAGTTCTCAGACTGCAGAAGGCTCGTGTCGACGTGCTCGTTGATCGTCGTGGTCGTCTGCAGTGAGCTGCGGCCCGCCGTCGCAACGTACGCGATCGTCGGCAATCCGATCGCCGCTCGCGCGATCGCGCTCTGGAACGCGATGCTCCCTTCATCCGCCGTTATGACGATGTCCGGCGCTCGCGACGTTTGATATCCGACTCCGCTAATGATGAAGGAGTAGATGCCCGGCGGCTGAGGCGCGAAAGCAAAGTTGCCGTTCCCATCCGTCTGCGTCATCGCGATCTTCGAACCGTTCCGGTCGAGTTCGATCATCGCGCCCGTCACGGGCAAGCCGCTCTGCGCGTCGAGAATCCGGCCGGAGATCGTCGTTCCGCGTGGCGCCGGCGTTTGCGCAGCGATTGGGCATGCAAACACCACGCTTGCAAATGCCAATAGGACGGCATAGAAAAGACCGTGCGAAAGCATACGATTCTGCATGATGCGAGCATACGCACGCCAAGATTATGCCTGCTTTATGCTTGCCTTATGGTGCAGGATAACCTCTGGATAGACGGCAACGCGCTCCGGCGTGAAAGCGACGCGCACATTTCTTCTAGCCTTGTCGACCCTCGTCGCGGCGAACGCGCTGATCGGCTCGCCCGCGCAGACCGCGAACGAGCACGGCGCGCCAATCTTGGCGGTGGTGATGACGCGCCACGGCGTACGGAGCTTCACGCACGCACCGGCCGCCTATGCTTGGCCCGACTGGTCCCCGGTCGCCCCAGGGTATTTGAGCGCGCACGGATACCGCCTGATGACGTATCTGGGTCGCTATTATCACGCCTATTTTGCTTCCATCGGGTTGCCCATGGCATGCGCCTCTCACGGGACATACGTGTACGCCGATGTGGACCAGCGGACGATCGAAACCGCGCGGGCGCTGATCGAAGGCGCATGCGGCTCCTCGGATGCACTCCCGCTCTATCACGACGCGCAGATCGGCCCGGGCGTCAACGATACACTATTCGACGGTGCCGATTGGCTCGTTCCCGCCGGGAGGGTCGATACCGCGGCATCACGGGCTGCCGTCGCGGCCGCCGCACCGGCGCCGCCGTCGGCGATCGTGACGCTCCATGCCGCGGACTTTGCGGCACTGCAGTCGCTTCTTGATCCTCGGTGTGATAGGACGTGCCCAGCAGCAAGCGCCGGCCAGACGGTCATCGTGGCGGCGAAAGGGCTCGCGGAGCTGCGTGGCCCAGTTGATGCCGGCTCGGCTTATGCCGAGTCACTGTTTCTCGAGGAGGCGCAGTGCGGCCCGGCAGTCGATCCTGGAAAGCTCGCGATGGCCATGCGGCTTCACGTGCTCGAATACAACGTCAACGCTCGCAATGCGTATAATCCGCTCGTGCGCGGCGGGAACATCTTCGCTCACATCGTCGGGCTACTCGAGGAGAAGGCCGGACTACCGCATCCGGATGTCACAGTACCTGACGTCTCTCACGACAACGTCGTCATGATCTCCGGCCACGACACGCAACTCGGCGCGCTTGGCGGGATCCTGCGCGCACATTGGTCGTTAGGCGATGGCCTGGTCCCCGATGACATGCCGCCGGGTGGCGCCTTGATCTTCGTGCTGTACCACACTACTACGGGCGAATATCGCGTCCGACTGCAGTTCGCCTATGAGACGCTCGCGCAACTCCGTCACGCCTCGCCGTTAGCGGGTGGCATTGTGCTCAGTCCGGTGCGTTTCTCGGACTGCAGTGGAGGCGATTGCAGCATGCCGATCGCGCGGCTTGCCGCACTCGCGCACTCACTGGCCACCAAGGGCTTCGTGCAGCACGACTGGACGCCCGAAAGCGACGCGGCCATCGGTCTAGCACCGCTCGGCGATCCCCCCTGGACACACTGCGATCCCTAACGCAATCGGCTGCTCACCGCACGATGGCAAACGCTGCTTTGTTCAAGGAGCAAGGAAGCCCGCGAATCACTAGGATTCACAGGCTTTCCGACGATCTGCACCGCGAGGGACTTGAACCCCCAACCAAGTGATTAAGAGTCACCTGCTCTACCATTGAGCTAGCGGTGCGCGCCGCGGCTTTTTTTATTTGCGCCTCGCCCGCGACGCCCTCTCGAACGTCGCAGGCTCGGCAGCTCTGCGCCCTCCGGGACTCGAACCCGGGACCAACGGATTAAAAGTCCGCTGCTCTACCGACTGAGCTAAAGGCGCGCATTCGTATTCGCTGGATTTTTCAATGGTTTCCGTTGCATGCTTGCTTCGACGCCTGCCTCCGAATCCTTATCTGTGCCTAATCCGTGACCATTCGCTTTCTGGATCGCCATTCTTAGGCGCTCCTGCGGTGCTGAGCGATGGTCTTTCCCCAGCCGAGCACTGCCTCTTCACGAGCCCCGCTTAACACATGGCCGTAGCGGTCGAGAACCATCGGCACACTATGCCCCGCGATGGCTGCTACCGTCACGGGGTCGATCCCAGCGCGTAGCATTCCGCTTATCGCGCTAGGGCGCAGCGTGTGCAGCGAACCTTCGACCTGAGCCTCCTTTGCGAGCCGCAAGAAGCTCCTGGTAAACCAGTCAAGGCAAATCGCATTGCCAACAGGCCGAGTGTCCTCATGACGGGTTGGCGTAATTGCGGTTCTACTCGGTGTTCTTCTCCTCTATGCGGGGCTGGCCACATAACTCCAAGCCGCAGTGCTTGTTTCTTGCATCAATAATGCTCTCATGATCGCGTGGCGAGGCATGCGAGGCATCATGGCGCATAAGTGCGAAGAGTTCATGGACATGGAAGTTTCGCTCGTCCGCCTCTACCTGCTTCGCGGCATGTACTTGCTCATCGCACTCGGCGAGGGGAGTCAGGTGTGGCCGATCATTCTCCATCATTCGAGACCCTGGGAGTTCTGGCACGGCGTCGGTATAAGTTTCCTCGGAGCGCTTACACTGCTCGCGCTCGTAGGAGTTCGCTATCCGGTCAAGATGCTGCCGCTGCTCATGTACGAGTTTACGTGGAAGCTCATCTGGGTGCTTGCGGTCTGGCTACCGCTCTGGCTAGCCCATCGCATCGACGCCGCTACTGCCGACAACGCGTTCGCGATCTTCATGGGCGTCATTCTCGTCCCGCTCGTCGTTCCGTGGGGTTACTTGTGGCGAAACTATGTCGTCGGCGCAAGTGACCGATGGTTCCGCTCCCGATGACATACTCTGACGGCTCGCCACGCGACCGATCGCGCTCATATTGAATGAAACCAGCGCAACGCCGGTCGTCAAGAACGCCGTCGCCATGAACGCAACAAAGAGTCTTTGCATGGAGCGCTTCCTTTCAAGCGTGCAACGAAAAAAATGCGACGCCGAGGGTTCGCCCCGATTTTGCTGCCGACCTTCGAGGAAGCACGGAGCCTCGTCGAACGCATGAGCCCAGATGATCGGGATTCACTCGTAGTCTAGTTAAAGCAAAGTTGGTAACTGCCCCGATTCACATGGAGCCGCGCGTCCTGCCTCGGGAAAGCCCGCGGGACCGCTCCGAAGAGTGGTCCCGCTTCCTCCCCTAGCTCCCGCTTTGGATTGGGGACGATTTATACGTCGTTGGTGCCGCTGATCGAGTAGACCTGAATGCTGACCGGGCACACCAGGTTCGTGTTCGGGCCAGCGATCGTATACGTCGGAGCCGTGTTGTTCGTACCCGGCTCGATCGAGTTCGCTGTCCAGATCTCGATCTGAGGGTTGGCGGGATTCCTGCTGACCGAGTAGACGTTGCCGCCGTTATCCACCGCAACGCCAAACGGTTCAGAAAGGCCCGTGCTGCCGCCGACGATCCTAAGATTGGGTGCCGACGTTACCGCGCCGGCATCGCTCGACGCTGGAAACTCGTCGATGGCATTATTGGTGTAGTCCGAAACCCAGATATTCGACCGCGCGTCGAGATAGAGGCCCGTCTCCTGACCAAGAGTCGTCGAACCGCCGCCAATCACTTCGGTCGGGTTCTCGTTGTACGTCCCGGGCGAACCACTCGTCGGATTCGAGAACTCGAGCACATTGTCGTGGCCGGAGTTGGTGACCCAAATGTTCCCGTTCTGATCGAGCTTCATGTCGATTGGAAATAGGAGCGGCGTAGCACCCGTATCGGTGATGGTGTAAGTTGGCGCCGTAAGGCCGCTGGCCGTCGCCGGAAAGACGAAGATCTCACTCGCTTCGTTGTCGGCGACGTACACCCACTGGTTCACGCCGTTAACCTGGCTTACGTAGACGGCCGACGGGCCAATGAAGCTTGCCGACGTGATGGTCTTGCTCGGGGCGCCGGTGCCGTTCTTGTTGATGCTCGTCTCGATGACCGAGGCGTTGGTTCCGGCGCCGTTGCCGAAGTTCGCGATCCACTCGTTGCCGTTGTTGTCGACGAACCAGCCGTACGGCGAATCAACCTTCGTCGTTGCGTTGTTGCCGTAGCGGTCGTTCGGGGTCAAGTTACCGGTGAGCGGAACGGCGTTCGAGCCGAGGCTCCAGTTCTCGATCTGACTCGTGGTCGTGTTGTTGCTGGCGCAATTCGTGCCGAGGTCGCCGATACCGACCCATTGGGCGCGGTCGCCGCCCGGGTTGACGGGTGGGAAGCCGCCGGGGGCGGTTGAGGTGCCGCCGGGGCCCTTGCAGCCCGCGGCGAGGATCGCGAGCGTGGCAATCGCCGCAATCGGTAGAAAGCGCAAGAGTCTAATCATACGAAGCATTCTCCCAAAAGGCAAAAAGCGGGAACCCTTGATGCGGGTTGGGGTTAAGCACTAGCACGAGGCATCCTGCCTTCCGCCTGCGCCACGAAAGCATCCTTCAGCATCAAGGATGCCCAGAAAGGGGCGCCCCGTGAGCGCCCCTTTTACCGATGAAAACGACCCTTTGTCAGGGCTTATGGGTGGGCTTGGGCTTCGGCGTCGTGTGGGGCTTCGGCGTCGTCCCTGGATGCTTGGCGGGCTTCGGTGTGTTGTAGGGCTTGAGGGTTCGGTGCGCCGTCGGCATCGCGGCCGACGCCGTGATCACCGACGCGCAGGTCGCCAAGAACGCGGCCGCCAGCACGGATGAGAGAAGTCTGTTCAATGCAAACACCTCCTTTCACGTGGATTTTGCAAGGGAGATGCAACGCCGGCAACTCGCTCCCCTGGTCGGATCCGGCTCAGCGTAATCGCGGCCTCCCTTACAGCGACCAAAAGCCCGCAATCGAGACCTTCAGGTGAACGTGCAAGAAGGTGCTCCCGGGCGCGATCCGCCGAATCTGGATGCGCGCGATTCCGTCCTGCACGGGCACTTCGGCGACGCTCCCGCCCGTCATCAGCTGCACGGGACCGCCGACGGAAAACTCCGCCACGCCGCGATCGCCTGCGGGCAAGCCGTCGAAGTGCGCGGTAATCGTCTGCACTTCGCCGACATCGCTCGGCGGAACCGGATCGATACGAATCGCCACGACGTCGGCCGGGAAACGATTGCTCGTTCGACCGTCGGATTCCAACGCGAACGTGTGCCTGCCAAGTCCGATGTCGTCGTGCAACCGCGCGACGACGCTTTGATCTGAAGTCGCAAGCGTATCGACCTGCGTTTGGTTCCCATCGGCGACGACGTGCGTATCCAACGGATCTATGCCGCGCGCGCGCAGCGTGATTTCGCCGTTGCTAGATCCGCCCCGCTCGTAAGCGGAGTTCGCCTGCGTGATCGCCGGATTCGAGGCCGGCGCGTTGGGCACGGGCTGCGTGTCCGTCGTCAGCCCCTCGCCGACGTGCGTTTCACCGCCGATGTCGGGGTCGCCGTGCCGGTCGAAGTGATCGAAGAGCATCACCGCAGCGATTCCACCGGCGATCTCCGGCAAGCGAAGGTGGAGGTGGTGCGCCGCATCCGTGACGCCGCGCCAGAACGTCTTGTGCTGCTTGTTGTCCGTCAGCTCGACGTAATAGGTGAGCGGTCCGGATTGCGTCGTGTCCTCGACGGTCGCCGTGATCTCACTGCTCGGGCCGGCAGCGGGCGGCGCGTACCAGCCGGACTCACTGCCCGATCCGTCTTGCGGCTGCGGTTGGACCGGCGAGAAGTTCGGATCCTCCGGGATCGGTGGATCCGTCGGCTTCGGTGACGGCGTCGCGTGAGCGCGAACCGGTCTCGGCGTTGCGCAATCACGCACCGTAACGTTGAACGTCACGATGATCTTCACGTACTGCTGGCGCGGACTCATGACGCCCGTCGGCCACAGGACTTCCTGCGTGAAGGTGACTTGACCCGGCGATAAGCCGGTGATCACGACGGTCGCCTCACTGCTCATCGTGTTGTGCAGGCTCGCGCTCGCGACGCTCGAGTTGTTCGGCGTGAGCGAACCGTAATCGGCCGGCGGCAGCAGGCCTTGCATTACCTCCGGTTCGTAGATTTCCGTCGTCTGCCCGACGCAGAGCGTGATATTGTGCGGCTTCGCGTGAATGACTTCCATTCCGCGTCCCGGCGGAGGCGGCGGAGGGCCTCCGGGCGAGGGCGCCTCGGACGGCACGGCGCCCGGTCCTTCCGATACCACGGGCCGCGGCGTTGGCGGTACGTGCGCGCGCGGATTGGGCGAGGGACAGAGTTTTACTTTCACTCGGAAGCGCACGATGTACTTCTGATACTGCTGGTGCGGATTTTGGATCCCGGTCGGCCAGTCGATCTCCTGCGTGAACGTCATGTCGCCGGGATTGTTTCCGGTGATAACCACGGTGGATGCGCTCGTCATCGTGTTGTGCAGGCTTCCCGACGCGACATTTGAGCCGGGTGGCGAGGGATCGAGCGGCCCGTAGATTACGGGCGGAAGCAGCCCTTGCAACGCGTCCTTTTCGTAGATGCTGACGCTCTGCCCGACGCACAACACGACGGTGACGTCGCGGTAGATCGGCGGCAGGCCCGGCGGCGGGGGCTTGGGCGGCGGAGGCGCTCCGCCACCCTTCTTCGGCTTTGGAGTTTTCTTTGGCTTGGGACTCTTCGATGGCTTGGGCGACGGCTTCGCCGATGCTTTGGGCGACGGCTTCGCCGACGCTTTCGGCGTTGGTTTGGGAGTCGCCGTATGCTTGGGTTTCGGCGTGCTCTTCGGCTTACGCGTCGGTGTCGACGTCGCTTGCGCGATCGTGACCTGCGCAGCCGCCGGCGCATTCGCGGGCGCGACCGTGACCGCTACCGATAGGCAGAGCACGCCGAGAAATGTGAGGAGAGCGATCCGTTGCACCACGGCAGACCTCCAGCCCAAACCCTAGGCCTAGGCTGGCGACTACCGCTTGCCTGGCGAGGTTCCTGCCGGGCGGAGCCGGATCACTCGCGTCACGCGTGTAACGGTTGGTGGGGTTGGGCTCGCGGAGTTCGCGCCCGGAGGGACTCGAACCCAGGAAAACTGGCTCCGCCGCTCTACCGCCTGAGCTACGAGGAGCATTCGATGAACCAAAGACGCTGGATGATGTGCTGCGGGCTGGCTTGCGCGCTCGCCATCCTGTCGGGGCAAACTCTCGCGCAACCGATTCTTACGCCCGTACCATTGGTACCTTCGCACGGACAGCAAATGCTGCTCGGGGCCTGGTCACACGTGAAGTACTACCGCGGCACGTTTTCGGGCGACATCCAGGACTCACGCGCGGGAGCCGGAGTCAGACATTTTAGCGGAAGCGTGACGCTCACGTTTCTGAATCCGCATCCGCCGACGATGGAGTTGCAAGGGTTCGGCGATACTACGTGGACGGCGGGTGGGACGTGCGGCACAGGCGCCGGATCAAGTGAGACCCACTTCTTGCTCGAAGTGAACATCACGGCCCACACCTACATTCTCATCGGCACGCCACCCTCGATGTACTTACGCGGTGGCCCCCCGAGCTGCCCGAGCCCCCAGTACAACCTTCCTGGGCCCATCGGGCAATTTAGCGTAGGAAACGCGTTGCTCCCGGCGCCCGCCGCCGGAATCTGCGGTACGCTAACCAAGCGATCCTCAGGACCAGGTTGGACTCAGACCGATACGTACACTTGGAGGTTCGTACCGGTGATGAACAATCATGCGACGATTAGAATGTACTGCCCAACGTTCCCGTAGCCCATGTTCTTCGTCATTTGGAGAGCGTGGGGCAATCCCGATCTGACTCGTCGGCCGCCGGCTCAACAGCGGATCGGGCGATCGCGTTCTCGTCGATCCGAGCACAGGACAGCGCATCGTGCTTCAAAATCGCAGCACGCTCTTCTGGATTCCAATGGAATGGTGGGCGATCGGCGCCGTGCTTCTCGGGTTCGCATTCATCGCCGCGTTCTTCGCCGTGCCCCCATCACGGTAAGTTCGCTGGGGTGACTGAGGGGAGTCGAACCCCCGACCTTCGGATCCACAGACCGACGCTCTAACCAGCTGAGCTACAGTCACCACGCATTCTTGTTGGGCCGGAAAAAAGTTCGCGCCCGGAGGGACTCGAACCCCCATCAACGAGCTTCGAAGGCTCGTGCCTTATCCGGTTAGACCACGGGCGCTAGGTTACGTCTTCGCGAGCATCTCCCACCATCACCATCGAATCGCCGATCCACAGCTCCACGGGCGCATCTTTGCGGAGCCGCGCCGTCTCAACGGCGGAGAACGCACTCTTCTCCCCTCGCGCTGAATGCTTAGTCCGACGACGCGCGCCCGGAGGGACTCGAACCCCCATCTTCGAGTTTAGAAGACTCGTGCCTTATCCTGTTAGACCACGGGCGCATACGGGGAGTTGGTCGGGACGACTGGAATCGAACCAGCGCCCTCTGCGTCCCAAACGCAGCGCTCTACCAAGCTGAGCTACGTCCCGAAATTCCTGCCCTAGTATAGCAGCGGATGGCAAGCGATGTACCGGCTCCGGTCGCCTGCCACGCTCTCGCGTGCCGCAAGCCACGTCGCTTCGACGGCGAGGCCGCAGCGAGTCGCCGCGCGCAGAACGCGAACGTTCTCCCCGGGCACGAGGCACTGCGTCCACGATGCGCCGTAGCGACGCGTGAGCGCCGCGAGCGCGAAGGCGAGTATTTGCTCTTGATACGAGCTCGATGACGCGGCGAGCGGTCCGATTCTTCCGTCCGGCCACACGTAGGCATATCCGACGAGTTCGTCGTTGAGGAAGAACGCGCTGCCGCTTGCGAGGTTGCCGAGAATTGCGTGATCCGCGCCGATCGGCGCTCCGCGCACTTCACGTTCGAGCGTTTCGAGCGCGAAGCGGTCCGCGGCCACCTCCAACGGCGCGACCTCGAATCGTCGCCCCTCCGCTGCGGCGAGCCGTAACAACTCCTCTTCTCGTGGAATGGCTCCGGTGCATTGGAGCAACGCACCGCGGATCGCGGCGCCATGCCGAATCGCGAAGCCCTGCGAGGCGCCGTCCGCCGCATCCACGATCGCAAAACGCGAGGCTGCGTCACGAGTCGCCTCCTCCAGCAGCCGCGAACCCAGACCGCACCGGCGATGCGGAGGGCGCACGAAGAGTTCGTGCACGAACGTTTCCTCGTCGCTCGCGCCCGCGAAGACGATTCCCGCGGCCTCCCCGTCGACTCGCGCGACCGAACTAACGCTCTGCTCCGCGAGCCCGATGTAGAATCGCCGCGCGACCTCACCGCGACAGCGCAACTCGGCGAAAAGCCGCAATTCGTCTTCGGTCGGCGTCGTGAAGATCGGCTCGCTCATGCGCGCAACTCCGCCAGCAACGCCCGTGCCGCGCGACCTCGATGGCTCATGCCGTTCTTCTTCTCCTCCGTCATCTCGGCGAAGCTCTGCGTTTCGCCGTTCGGGACGAAGATCGGATCGTAACCGAATCCTCGGCTTCCGCGCTCCTGGTGGGTGATGCGTCCCTCGACGCTGCCGCGCGCGATCGAAACGGAACCATCGGCGAAGACGAGCGCCATCACGCAGACAAAACGCGCGCCTCGCGCCTCGTCGGGAACGTCGCGCATCTCGCTCAAGAGCGCGGCCCGTCGCTGCGGCCACGCCGCCGCCTCACCCGCGTACCGCGCAGAGAGGACGCCCGGGCGGCCTCCGAGCGCATCGACTTCCAGCCCGCTGTCGTCCGCGAGCACGGCGCCCTCAATACCCGCTTCGCCCAATTGCTTTGCCAGCGAGCGGGCTTTCAGCAATGCGTTTTCTTCAAACGAGGCGGCGCCCTCGGCGACGTCGGCATACCCCTCGTACGTTGCCGGCTCGAGCCGCGAACCCGCGAAGATCGCCCGCAACTCCGCAAGCTTGCCGGCATTCTTCGTCGCGACGTAGGTCTTCAGCGTCTATTCCTCGAGTCGCAGGACCGCCATGAAGGCTTCTTGCGGCAGCTCGACGCGACCGACGCGCTTCATGCGCTCCTTGCCGCCTTCTGCTTCTCCAGCAGTTTGCGTTTGCGCGTGATGTCGCCGCCGTAGCATTTCGCAAGGACGTTCTTGCGCATCGCGCTCACCGTTTCGCGCGCGACGATCTTGCCGCCGATCGCCGCTTGGATCGGCACGTCGAACATCTGACGCGGGATCAGCTCCTTCAACTTCTCCGTCAACGCCCGGCCTCGTTGCGCGGCCTTATCACGCGCGACGATAAACGAGAGCGCGTCGACGGGCTCGTCGTTCAGCAGAATCTCGAGCTTCACCAAGTCGCCCTCGCGGTAGCCGATCAGCTCGTAGTCGAGCGAAGCATAGCCCTTGGTCCGCGATTTCAGCTGGTCGAAGAAGTCGACGATCACTTCGATCAGCGGCATCTCGTAGGTAAGGATGACGCGGCCGTCGTGCAAGTACTCCATGTCCCGCGAGCGCGCCGCGTCGATTCTGCGTGATCTCCATGATCGCGCCGACGTAGTCGGGCGGCGTGATGATCGTCGCCTTGACGTAGGGCTCCTCGATCAACCGAATCAGGTTGGGCACAGGCAGCTTCGAAGGGTTGTCGATCATGCGCGACCTCGCCGTCGGTCTTCGTCACGCGAAAGACGACCGAGGGCGAGGTCGCGATCAAGTCGAGCGAATAATCGCGTTCGAGGCGCTCCTGCACGATCTCCATGTGCAGCAATCCGAGAAAGCCGCAACGGAAACCGAAGCCGAGGGCCACCGAGCTTTCCGGTTCGTAGACGAGCGCGGCATCGTTGAGCTTGAGTTTGTCGAGCGCGTCGCGCAGATCCGCGTACTCGACGCCTTCGTTCGGATACAGACCGCAGTAGACCATCGGAACCGCTTTCCGATAGCCGGGAAGCGCGACGTGCGCGGGATTCCCCGAGCCGGTAATCGTATCGCCGACGTCGATCTCGCCGAGCGACTTGAATGTTCGCGATAACGTAGCCGACGTCGCCGATGCGCAAGGCGTCGGCCGCGCGCATCTCCGGCGCGAACCTCCCGACCTCGACGCACTCATAGACGCGCTCGTGCGCCATCGACATGAAGCGCGTCCCGGCTTTCAACTCGCCGTCGACGACCCGTACGTAGCAGACGACGCCGCGATAGGAGTCGAACTGCGCGTTGAAGACGAGCGCGCGGAGATGATCGCGATGTCCTTTGGGCGGCGGGAATGCGTGCGACGATCGCTTCCAGGATCTCATCGATCCCGATGCCGTTCTTTGCGCTTGCGAGGATGCACTCGCTGCGCTCCATGATGAGCAGCTCCTCGACCTCTCCCATGACCCGCTCCGGATCGGCCGCCGGCAAGTCGATCTTGTTGATGACCGGAATGATCGTGAGGTCGTGCTCGACCGCAAGGTGGTAGTTCGCCAGCGTCTGCGCTTCGATACCTTGCGCCGCATCGATGATGAGCACGGCACCTTCGCATGCGGCGAGCGAGCGCGAGACTTCGTACGAGAAGTCGACGTGCCCGGGCGTATCGATGAGGTTCAACTCGTACGTTTCTGCGTCGCGAGCGGGGTAGCGCAGCGTGACCGGATGCATCTTGATCGTGATGCCGCGCTCCCGCTCGAGGTCCATGGCATCGAGCAACTGCTCCGACATTTCGCGCGCATGTACCGTCTTCGTCAACTCGAGCAGACGGTCTGAGAGCGTCGTCTTGCCGTGGTCGATGTGCGCGATGATGCAAAAGTTCCGAATCCGGCTCGCCGTTTCGAGCCGGTGCGGGTGCTCCGCCTTGACGCTCATGCGATCAATACACGGCGGCGCAGGTGTTGATCATCAGTTCCCCGACCAGCGGGCGAATCAAAAACTGCAAGATGAGGATCAGCACGAGAAATGCGATGTCAAGCCCACCCATCGGCGGAATGATTCGGCGCAGCGGCGCGAGCAGCGGCTCGACGAAGACGCCGAGAAGCGCTTCGAAGCGACTATTGCGAAAGTCCGGAATCCAGGAAAGCACGGCGTAGATCAGCAGCACGATGGTATACGCCTGCACGAGCCAGCCGAGCAGCTGCGTGAGGTCGCAGAGCAACCCGTTCATCGAGCTACCGCAGTGCGGCGAGTACGGAGGACGGCACGCCGTGCAGGAATGGCGCCGGATCGATCGGCCGGCCGTCGTACATCAATTGATAGTGCAGGTGCGGGCCGGTGGCAAAACCCGTCGCACCGACCGCGCCGATCTCCTCGCCTTTGTACACCTGCTCGCCGATGCGAACGTCGATGCGCGAGAGGTGCGCGTACCATGTGTGGTAGCCGTTGCCGTGATCGATGTCGACCTTCATCCCGTAGCCGCCGTCCCATCCCGCTGCCGCGATCGTCCCGGCGGCGCTGGCATGAACCGGCTGCCCGTAATCGGCATTCAAATCGACGCCCTCGTGGAACTCGACCGAAGGCGAGTAGCGCCAGCAGAAGCAGCCGACGACGACACCACCTTCGACCGGATCGATCGACGGAATGAACGCAATGAGGCGCGCGAGCGCGAGGTCGCGTATGTGCCGGAGGTTCAGCACGCGCAGCGCCAGAGTTCGAATTCGTTCCGACTCGCTCGACGTCGTCTGCGACGCCGCCGCGAGCATCGTGACGCCTCGCTCGACGCCGGCCAGATTCAAAGGCTGCGGCGCGATCCACGAAGTCTTGCGTGGATGGTGCCGGATAGGGGGCACGCCGATCAGCTGCGTGATCTGCTGATTCTCGCGTTGTACTTGTTGCAGCTGGCGATGCAGCGCTTCGGTTTGCCCGGCGATGCTTTCGAGTGCGGCTCGCTCCTGCCGCGCGTGCCCGACTTGAACTGCCGCAAAGATCAACGACCCGACGATGCAGAGGACCGTCAACGCGGCCAGCAGCGCCGCGTCGCGCTTACGCACGACGAAGCGGTGGATCGTGTCGCCCTTCTGGGGGACGATCTTCACGTAGTAGCGGTCGTCCATCACGCTTCCGCCGCTTTCGCTTTTTGGATCGCTTGAAGTTCCTCCTGAGACGCCGTCCCGTTCGGGACGAACTTTGTGACGGCTTTTCCGTACGTGCGCGTGTCGGTGCGCGAGTAGATGCTGGTGAGCACGATTCCGTCGCCCTCACGGTTGAGGAGGGCGGCCGCGTACGACAACTCCGAACCGGTGTCGTCGAACGCATTATAGCGGACAAAGCCCATACGCGAGATATCGGTCTGGGCCAGGGCTTCGAGTTCGCCCATCCTCCGGGTCACCCTCTCCACCTCGCCTGCCAGCTCCTTTCGGGATGCTTCGAGGCGCGAGAACCACTCGGATGCAGTCGTTCCCCCTTCGCCGGCAAGCAAGCCGTCGTGCAGCTCGAGCAGCGCGCGAAGACGCCCGAAAGCCGGCCGTGCCACCACGGCGTGATAGATGAAGACGACGAGCAGAGCAATGACGGCGCCGCCCGCGGCGAGCGCGGCAAGGAACATCGGTGAGGTTGTTAGCGCTTGATTCATCACAAAAAGATAAACCACGACGAAGGCCAGGTTGCTCACGGCACCCGTAAGGGCTCGCTTACCGTTGCTCCCTTCCGGTCCTGGCGGGGTTCACGAGGTTACGCCGCGTGAGGCCCGACCCTCATCATGGCTCGCCCATGATACCACAGGGCCGCGTCGAAGCCTGCGGCCATGCTCGCCGCGGCGCTCGCCTTCGTGCTCATGAGCACAGACTTTACACCGAACGGACGAATTCCGCAGTGGGCCGCCTTCGGCCGTCCGAGTTGCCCCGGCAGCAACCGTTCTCCCGAACTGCATTGGACGCAACCGCCTTCGGGAACGCAAAGTCTCGCGCTCGTAGTATTCGATCCCGATGCGGGCAACGGCGGCTGGTACCACTGGGTGCTCTACGATCTTCCGCCGGCAGCACGCGAGCTGCGATCGGGCGAACAGCTTCTGCCGCAACTGCTCGGCGTGTCGTCCTTTCGCGCGTTCGGCTACGGCGGGCCGTGCCCGCCGCCCGGACCGGCGCATCATTACGTCTTCACGCTCTACGCGCTCGACACCGTCATCCCCGAGAGGGGGCTCGACGGCCCAGCGCTGCTCGCGCGCATTCACGGTCACGTGCTCGCGCGCGCGCAACTCGTCGGGTTATACGGAATCTAGCGTTTACTGCTGACGCGTGAAGCCCGGCGGAATCGAGAAGAGCGCGTCCGCTTCGGGCTTGAAGAGCCAGCGGACGTTTCCGGCCTCGGTAACGGTCTCGACGCGCTGCCCCTGGGTCTGCGCACCCCCGAAGCTCATGCTCATGTACATCGCAAGACGCGACGAAGACCCGCTGCCGAACATCGACATCCCTGATGCGGAACCATGGAGGCGCGGTCGGCATCCTCCGTACGATAGCGACTCCTGCGGCGACGTCGGCATGCTGACGATGTGCGGAAGCGGGCAATACGGCCGCGGAATGCCAATTCCCGATATGTACTCCTCGAGAGCCATCGACATCGAAGCGTTCCGGCAGGATCCCGTGGCGTTCGACAGCACCATCGAGACGGTGGCCGAGCTTCCGTGAGTCGGAACGTTCTCGAGGGTCCTCGGTCCGAGATTCTGCGCCGTGGAGGTGACCGTTATGTCGACGGTTCCCGGCGCCTGACTGGACGTCGTTGGAGCGCCGCTATAGCCCTGCGGCCCAGGCGCCGGCATCGGCGAAGGAACGGTGCTGGTGATCCTATACGTGTGATGCGCGAGATCAAGGGCAATGTACTGATGGAGCTCGCACTTGACGATCGTCGCGGTCTGATGCACGAGGTCGTCTGTCCGCACCCAGTTCCGGTAGTAGGTCGTGCGCGTCAGGAAGCCGCTCTGCAACGAGCTCAGCGCACTCTCCGCGGTCTGCACGCTGTTCATGATGTTCCCGAAGAGCCCATGGTGCTGAGTCGTGGGCGCGCTCGCGGCAGCCATGACGTTCTGGCGGTCCTCCTGAAAGACGCCGGGCGGTGGTGGCGTTCCCGGTGGAAAGACGAATCGGGAAATCTCTTCGTACTGCAACGCGACCGGCGTCGGCGTCGTGTAGGGTGCGGCTGCGCTCGCAGCGGAATGCAGCCCCCCGGCGACGACGACCGTAATGGCGATCGCACCGATCGCCGCGGAAATGAAGCGCTCCATACTCCCCTCCTTGGTTAGGCAAGCGACTTCTCCCAAGACGAAGAGAGCCCTGGTCCGACGCCGAACTCGAAGCGCGATGCCGAGTTACGTGCGGGCCGGCGCGCTACCGCCCAAGCGCCACATCCAGTTCCGGCGCCCCGACGGCGGGCTCTACGCCGAGGAGTTGCTCTCCACGCAAGGATTCGAAAGCCTCTACTCCTTGCTCTACCATCTACGCCCCCCCACGGCCACGATCGACGTGCGCGCGTGGGAGCGCAAGCAACCCGCGCTCTCGCCGAACGAGCCGCTGCGAAACCGGCACTTCAAGACCGCGCAGATCGCGACGTCGGGCGACGCGATCTCCTCGCGAGTACCCGTACTCGGCAACAACGAGATCACGATCGCGATCGCGCAGTTCTCCGACGAGATGCCCTACTTCTATCGTAACGTGCGCGGCGACGAGCTGCTCTTCGTGCACCACGGCAGCGGTAGTTTGCAGACGCCCCTCGGCCGCCTCGATTACCGCGCGCACGATTATCTCGTCATCCCCGTCGGAACGACGTATAAGGTCCATCCCGACGAGCCGACGCGGATGCTCGTCCACGAAACCGGCGGTCCCGTGCAGATTCCGCGCAAATACCGAAACGAGTTCGGCCAGCTCGCGGAGCACGCGCCGTACTACGAGCGCGATTTCCGCGCGCCGGTCTTACAAGTTCCGATCGAAGAGCGCGGTGAGTTCGAGATCCGCGTCTCGGGCAAGGAGCGCAACGCGATCTACACGGTCGCGAACCACCCCTGCGACGTCGTCGGCTGGGACGGTTACTGCTATCCCTACGCGTTCAACCTCGACGAGTTCGCACCGATCACGGGCAAGCTCCACCAACCGCCGCCCGCGCATGCGACCTTCGAAGCGCCCGGTGCGGCGTTCTGCGCGTTCGTTCCGCGCCTCTTCGACTACCATCCGCTCGCGATTCCCGTCCCGTACAATCATTCGAGCGTCGACTGCGACGAAGTGCTCTACTACGTCACCGGAAACTTCATGAGCCGCCGCGGCGTCGAGGAGGGGTCGATCACCGTGCACACCGCGGGCGCGCCGCACGGCCCGCAACCCGGCGCCGTCGAGCAATCGCTTGGAAAGAAATCCACCGACGAGATCGCGGTGATGGTCGATACGTTCGCACCGCTGCAGATCGCGACCGCCGCAACCGATTGCGAAGACGCGGAGTACTACCGCTCCTGGTTGGAGGCGCCCGCCGCAACGTAGATGCGGCCGCGGCAGGCGCCGAATCCGAGGCGCAAGCCGGGGCGCTCGCACCAGCCCCGCAACACGATCTCGTCGCCGTCCTCGAGGAATGCGCGCGTCTGCCCTCCGGGCAGCGCGATCGGTTTCGTGCCTCGCCACGTCAGCTCGATCAAGCTGCCGTAGCTCGACGGGTCGGACCCCGAGATCGTCCCCGAGGCAAAGAGATCGCCCGGGCGGGCGCTCGCGCCGTTGCTGGTCGCGTGCGCAAGCTGCTGCTCCATGCTCCAATACAACTCGCGCGCGTTCGTGCGCGAGAGCGTGACGGCAGGCACGCCCGCTTTGCGCATCGCTTCGGTTTGCAGGTCGACCGCGAGCGTGATGTCGTAAGCCGCGTCGTCCTCGATGCGCAGATATGGAAGGGGCGGCGGATTCTGCGCCGGCGGCGCGACCCGAAACGGCGCCAGCGCATCGAGTGTCACCACCCATGGCGAGATCGTAGTGCCGAATGATTTGCCCAGGAACGGGCCGAGCGGTTGATACTCCCAGGCTTGAATGTCACGCGCGCTCCAATCGTTGACGAGCACCAACCCGAAGATCTCGCGCTCAGAACCGATGAAGAACCCGATCTCCAACTCGAGGTCGAGCATGCTGCTGGGAGCAAAGACGGGCTTCTCCGCATCCGGCGGTTTGCGTTGTCCCCACGGCCGATAAATCGGCGTGCCGTCGACCACGAGGCTTCCGGCGCGTCCGTGGTAACCGATCGGCATCCACTTCCAGTTCGGCGGAAGCGGCTCCGCATTCGGTCGAAAGATCCGCCCGAGATTCGTTGCGTGGTGCTCCGAAGAGTAGAAATCGACGTAGTCGCCGACCTCGACCGGCATCAACGTCACCGCCGCATTTTGATCGACGAAGAGTCGTGATGCATCGCCTTTGCGTAATGCGGGGTCGCCCTCGCGGCTCAGCAGCGCCTCCAAACGGCCGCGCAGCCGTTGCCACACCGCTTTGCCGGCCGCGAGCAACGGATTGAGGGAGCTTGCGCGCAGGACGTCCGGCTCGCAGATTCCGTCGAAGTGAGCGGCTGCGCATGCAGCATGGAGATCGAGGATCCGGTCGCCGATCGCGACGCCGAGATGCGGCTGATCGTCGCGCCGAAAGATCCCGTATGGAAGGTTCTCGAGCGGAAAATCACTTCCGGTGGGAACCTCGATCCAAGATTCGCCGCTCATTGCGGCGGCAAGATGCCAAGCGCCGTGAGATCTTCCACCGGTTCCGAAAAGCTGCAGCTCCCGAACGAGAGGAAGCGCCGCTCGCGAACCTCCTTGAGCAACGCTTCATCCGCGATATCGTCGCGCCACCGAAGGCCGCGCTGGTCGAATCCGAAGGCATCGCGATCTTCCTCCGCGACGATCTGCGCGATCATCGCTGCATCGAGGTCGGGCGCGAAGCACGCGGCGGCAAGCACGTTCAAGAATCCGTGCATGACGAATCCCGCTCCGGCGTTGAGATGACGAACTGGGTGGTGCAGCCCGGCGGTCGCCTTAAATGGAACGTGTGCGCGAACGGCGGTGCGGATGAAGGCCGCGACCTCCTCGACCGAGGGCGCCATCTCCGCGCTCACGCCGCCGCAACGAAGCTTTGCTGCAAATCGGCTTTCCGCAAGCGCATCCATCGCCTCGGCCAACAGCGCCGAACTCAATCCACGCGGCAGCTCGACGGCAACCGGCACCTGGAGTGCGAGCGAGGACAATCCTTTGCGCAGTGCGCGCACCGCCGTTCGCGCCGCCCCCGCCTCGCGGTCGAGTCGCAAGGCGATCTCGCAACCCTCGATTCGAGTCCGTGGCGTTGCGGCGAGCGGCGCGTCGTCGTCGAGCACCACGGCGACCGGAACCGTCTCGCTTCCTTCGAGCCCCGACTCGAGCGCCTCGATCCCAGCCGCCGGAAGCACGAACCGGCCGAGCATCCAGGCATGCGCGCCGCGGCGCTCGCACGAGTACTCGGCCGCCGCGGCCTTCATTGAAAGGCGTGCGGGCGGGAAAAGGCCCGCATAGTCGACGATGCGCTCGAAGGCGGCCCGTACGGCCGCCGGAATCAGCAGCGAATCCGGCATGGGCGGCTCTTTCGACAGGGCCGCCTCCTTCGCTTCGCCAAGCCCAATGTCATGAGCACCGCGGCGCAGGCGCGAGAACACCCGCTTGCGCAGATCGACTGGGATCACGTCGAGTTTTACGTCGGCAACGCAAAGCAGGCGGCGCACTATTACATGTCCGCCTTCGGCTTCGATCAAATCGGCTATGCGGGACCCGAGACCGGCATCAAAGACCGCGTCAGCTACCTCCTCGCGCAGAACGACTTGCGATTCGTGTTGACCGCGAGCCTTCGTCCCGACGATGCGATCGCCGAGCACGTTCGACTCCACGGTGACGGCGTCCACGACGTCGCGATCCTCGTCGCGGATGCACGCGCGGCGTGGAAGGCTGCGTGCGAAGGCGGCGCCCGTTCGCTGCTCGAGCCGACCGTCTATCAGGATGCGAACGGCTCGATCGTTCGCGCGACGATCGCGACGTACGGCGATACCGTGCACTCCTTCATCCAGCGTGACGGCTACCGCGGCGTCTTCGCGCCGGGCTTCGTCGAGCAGCGCCGCACGGTGCCCTCGCATAAGCCGGCCCTCCGCGCCATCGATCACTGCGTCGGAAACGTCGGTTGGGGCGAGATGGATCGATGGGGCGACTTTTACGCGAGCGTCTTCGGCTTCTCGCAACTCGTCTCGTTCGACGATCGGGATATCTCGACCGAATACACGGCGCTGCGCTCCAAGGTCATGACCGACTCACGCCACCGCGTGAAGTTTCCCATCAACGAGCCCGCGCAGGGCAAGAAGAAATCACAGATCGAGGAGTATCTCGACTTCTATCACGGCTCCGGCGTCCAGCACATCGCGATTCGCACCGACGACATCGCGGAGACGATTCGCAGCCTCTGCGCCAACGGCGTCGAGTTCCTCGACACGCCGGATTCCTATTACGACATGCTCGCCGAGCGCGTCGGCCGCATCGACGAAGCGCTGGAGACGTTGCGCGAGCTTCGCATTCTCGTCGACCGGGACGACCGCGGCTACATGCTTCAAATCTTTACCAAGCCGCTCCAGGACCGCCCGACGTTGTTCTTCGAAATTATCCAGCGCAAGGGCAGCCTCTCCTTCGGCAAGGGAAACTTCAAGGCGCTCTTCGTCTCCATCGAACGCGAACAGGAGAAGCGCGGAAACCTATGACGGCGACGCTCCTCAATCCCTCTCGAGAAACCGCGCTTGCACGCAAGCACGTGCGCGTCGATGCGGTCATGCTCGAATCGCGCGCCGCAGAGCTGGCGAAACGCTCGATCAAGACTTCGGCGAAGCTCGCCGGCATCGACATCGCGATCCGCTGCACCGATCTCACCACGCTCGAGGGCAAGGATTCCATCGGGCGCGTGCGATCGCTCTGCGCGAAAGCGATGGTGCCGCGACCGGGTTGGAGCGGCATTCCCAGCGTTGCCGCCGTCTGCATCTATCCGAATCTCGTCGGCGTCGCAAAGGCAGCGCTCGCGGGCAGCAGCGTCAAGGTCGCATCCGTCGCGACCGCGTTTCCGAGCGGGCTCGTCGATCTCGACGTCAAGCTCGCGGACACCGCCCAGGCGATTGCCGCGGGGGCGGACGAGATCGACATGGTGATCGACCGCGGCGCCTTCCTCGCCGGTCGCGAAGACCTCGTCTTCGACGAGATCGCGGCGATCAAGAAACTCTGTGCTTCGACAAGCTCAGCACAGGCTGTCCGTCTCAAAGTGATCCTCGAGACCGGCGAACTCGGCAGCTACGAAGCGACGCGTCGCGCGAGCGATCTCGCGCTCGAAGCGGGCGCCGATTTCATCAAATCGTCGACGGGAAAGGTCGGCACGAACGCGACCTTCCCGACCGCGCTCGTGATGTGCGAGGCGATCCGCGATTTCTACCATCGCACCGGCGAGCGCCGCGGGCTCAAGCTCGCGGGCGGCATCCGCACGACCAAACAAGCCTTGACCTATCTCGTGATCGTCAACGAAACGCTCGACGAGGCCTGGCTGGATCCCAATCTCTTCCGCCTCGGAGCCAGCTCGCTGCTCGACGACTTGCTCATGCAGATGGAAAAGGAACGCACCGGCCATTACGCCGGCGCCGATTACATCCCAAAGGACTAACGACATGGCCGCTACCGCTTTCACCTATGCTCCCGCCCCCGAGCGCCTTCGCCCACACCTGCGCGATCGCTACGGCCTTTTCATCGACGGCCACTGGGTCGCGCCGAAGAGCGAGCGTTACATGGAGACGATCAATCCCGGCGACGAAACGCGGATCGCTGAGGTCGCCTACGGTAACGCCGAGGACGTCGATCGCGCTGTCCGTGCCGCACGCAAAGGCTTCGAGCGCTGGAGCAAGCTCTCACCCGCACAACGCGCGAAGTACATCTACCGCATTGCGCGCACCATGACCGAGCGCTCGCGCGAACTCGCCGTCCTGGAGTCGCTGAACGGCGGCAAGCCGATCCGCGAATCGCGCGACTTCGACGTGCCGACCTCGGCGGCGCACTTCTTCTACTATGCCGGCTGGGCCGACAAGCTCGAGTGGGCGCTGCGCGCGGGCCATGCACCGCAACCAATCGGCGTCTGCGGCCAGATCGTACCGTGGAACTTTCCGCTGCTCATGGCGGCCTGGAAGATCGCGCCCGCGCTCGCGTGCGGGAACACCGTAGTGCTCAAGCCCTCGAAGACGACGCCGCTCACGGCGCTCGCGCTCGCGCAGATCGTTCAAGAGGCCGATCTCCCGCCGGGGGTCGTCAACATCGTCACCGGCGACGGCGCGACCGGCTCGGCAATCGTCGACCACGACGATGTCGACAAGATCGCCTTCACCGGCTCGACCGAGGTCGGGAAGATGATCCAGCGCAGCATCGCCGGGAAGGGCAAGCGCTGCACGCTCGAACTCGGCGGCAAGGCTGCGAACGTTGTTTTCGCGGACGCGCCGTTGGACCAAGCCGTCGAAGGCATCGTTTTGGGGATCTACTTCAATCAGGGCCACGTCTGCTGCGCCGGATCGCGGCTGCTGGTCGAGGAGAGCGTGCACGACGACCTCGTCGCGCGCTTGACGAACCGCATCCGCACGCTGCGGCTCGGCGATCCGCTCGACAAGAACACCGACATCGGCGCGATCAACTCCCGCGCGCAACTCGAAACGATCCGCGAGCTGGTGCACAGCGGCATCGAGGAGGGCGCAACGCTGGTCCAAGCGGAGTGCGAAATGCCGGAGCGCGGCTTTTACTTCCCGGCCTCCTTCTTCACCAACGTCCAGACGTCGCATCGCATCGCTCGCGAGGAGATCTTCGGGCCGGTGCTTGCGATCATGACCTTCCGCACGCCCGAGGAAGCGATCGAGAAGGCCAACAACACGCCCTACGGCCTCTCCGCGGGCGTCTGGACCGCCGAAGGAAGCAAGAACATGTGGATCGCGCAGCATTTGCGCGCGGGTGTCGTCTGGTGCAACACCTTCAACCAGTTCGACCCATCCTCACCGTTCGGCGGCTACAAGGAATCGGGATTCGGTCGCGAGGGCGGCGTCCACGGTCTGCACGAGTACTTGAAGGCCGGCTAGGCGGGGTTCGTGTCTGCTACCTCATCCGGCGGCCCGCTGCTTCGGGCGGCTTCCCTGCTTGCCGTCGCGGCGCTTTGCCTCTCGAGCTGTTCGCGAACGATGACCACGACGATCGCGGGCCAGCGCCCGGCGAGCGGTCTGCGGATCGCAATCCCGATCGACCCGACCAACCTCAATCCCATCCTCGCGCAGAATGCGATCGAGAGCTTCGTCGACGGCCTGATGTTTGACGAGTTGGTCACGATCGACAACCACGGCAACGACGTCCCCGATCTCGCCGCCGTCGTGCCGACCTTACAAAACGGCGGCATCAGCAAGAACGGCTTGACGATCACGTACCACCTGCGCCATGGCGTTCGCTGGCACGACGGCGCGCCGTTTACCAGCGCGGATGTGAAGTTTACCTGGCGTGCGATCGTGAGCGGCTCCAACAACGCGGTGTCGCGTCGCGGTTACGATGAGATCGCCTCGATGGACACGCCCGATGCGTACACGGTCGTGCTGCACATGAAGAAGGTCTTTCCTCCGGCGATCGATACGATCTTCGGCGAGAGCGACTCGCCCTATCGGATTCTCCCCGCGCACTTGCTCGCGAGCTATCCGAACTTGAACCAGGTGCCGTTCAACTCGGCGCCCGTCGGCACGGGCCCGTACCGCTTCGCGCGCTGGGAGCGCAGCGATCGCATCGTCCTCGAAGCGAATCCGGACTATTTTCGCGGCGCGCCGCACATCGCGCAGCTCACGCTGCTGATCATCACCGATCAGAACACGACCGAGACCGAGCTGGAATCCCACCAAGTCGATCTTGCGATCGAGGTCACGATGGCGAACTACCACGACACGGAGTCGAATCCGGCGCTCGTCGGGCAGCTCGTCCCCGCTCCCTCGTGGTATGCGATCGTGTTCAACACCTCGCGCCCGCCGCTCAACGACCCGCGCGTGCGGCGCGCGCTCGTCCTCGGTATCGACTCGCATCGGGTCGCCCGCGACATCACCTTCGGCATCGGCACGGTCGGCAACGCCGATCTCACCCCCTTCTCGTGGGCCTACGACGCGAAGCTCGCGCCGACGTCGTACGACCCTGCGCAGGCGGGAGCGTTGCTCGATGCAGCCGGTTGGCGCATGGGCCCGAACGGCATGCGTGAAAAGAACGGCGCCTCGCTTTCGCTGCAGCTCGTCTACGGGCAAGGCAGCGAAACGGCAAGCAATAGCGTCGAGGACGTGCAGCAGATGCTCCGTGGGATCGGCGTCGCGGTTCAGCTGAAGAGTTACGCGTACGCGGTGCTCTACGCGGCGGCCGAGAGCGGCGGCGTGCTCTACGGCGGCAAGTTCGACATGACCTTGTACGCCTGGATCTCCGGAACGGACCCCGACAACTCTTCCATGTGGCTGTGTTCGATGTTCCCGCCCAACGGCAACAACGTTTCGCGATACTGCTCGCCGCAGATGGACGCGGCACAGCGTCTCGCTCTTTCAACCTTCGATCGAGCGGTGCGCAAGCGTGCCTACGCGCGCATCGAGACGCTGCTGCTGCAGGACGCGCCGGCAGCATTCCTCTACGACGCACCGATGCGCTACATCCACATCCCGCAATTACAGAACTTTGAACCCAACGGCATCAGCGAAGGATGGAACGCGAACGAATGGCAGTTGTGACCGCCAAGAAGGCGCCCGTGACGGTTGCCTATGGCGACGGCATCGGCCCGGAGATCATGGATGCGACGCTTCGTATGATCACGCAGGGCGGCGCAGCGCTCGAGATCGAGCGCATCGAGATCGGCGAATCCGTCTACAACAAGGGCCTGAGCAACGGCATCGAACCGAGCGCCTGGGAGTCGCTGCGGCGCACGAAGGTCTTCCTCAAGGCGCCGATCACGACGCCGCAAGGCGGCGGATTCAAGAGCCTCAACGTCACCGTTCGCAAGACGCTGGGCATGTACGCAAACGTCCGCCCGTGCGCTTCACTGCACCCCTACGTCGCGACGAAGAACCCGAAGATGGATCTCGTGATCGTTCGCGAGAACGAGGAAGACGTCTACGGCGGCATCGAGCACCGGCAGACCCAGCAGGTCGTGCAATGCCTCAAGCTCATCTCGCGCCCGGGGAGCGAGCGCGTCGTGCGCTACGCCTTCGAGTACGCCCGTGCGAACGCGCGCAAGAAAGTCACGTGTTTCACGAAAGACAACATCATGAAGATGACCGATGGGCTCTTCCATCGCGTCTTCGACGAGATCGCCAAAGAGTATCCCGACGTCGAGAACGAACACTGGATCGTCGACATCGGATCGGCAAAGCTGGTGGATACGCCGGAGGCGTTCGACGTTCTCGTGATGCCGAATCTCTACGGCGACGTGCTCTCGGACGTCGCGGCGCAAATGACCGGATCGGTCGGCCTCGCGGGCTCGGCAAACATCGGTGACCACTGCTCGATGTTCGAAGCGATCCATGGCTCGGCGCCGCGTCGCGCGGGGCAGAATCTCGCAAATCCCTCCGGCCTTCTGCACGGCGCACTGCTGATGCTTTCCCACATCGGCCAGGGTGAGGTCGCCGAACGCGTCCACAACGCGTGGCTGCGCACGATCGAAGATGGCATCCACACCTACGATATCTACGACATCGCAATTTCAAAGGAGAAGGTCGGGACGCGCGAGTTCGCCGATGCCGTCATCGCGCGTCTCGGACAGCGTCCGCAGCACCTGCGTCCCGCCGTGTACGCGAAGGGAGCGACGATGAATCTTGCGGTGCGCAGCTCGACCGTCGCCTCGAAGAAAGGACCGGTCGGCGTCGACGTCTTCATCGATCGCCCCGGCGGCAACCCCGATGACATCGCCGCCAAGATTCAAGCCCTGGCGCTTCCGGGCGTTAAGTTGACCGTCATTGGAAACCGCGGCACGAAGGTCTGGCCGAACGGCAATCCCGACACCTTCTGGAGCGATCACTGGTCGTGCCGCTTCGAACGCGACGGCGCGTCCTTCTCGCCACAGCAGACCGTGCAGATTCTCTCGGCGCTCGATCGCGCCGGATTCGACGTCGTGAAAACCGAGGGACTGTACGACTTCGACGGCGCGCGCGCGTATTCGCTCGCGCAGGGGCAGTAAGCCGGCTTACAGCACCCGTACGACGCGGCCGATGATCTCGCGCTCCGGCACGCAGCCGAAATCGTGCGAGTCTTCGGAGTCGTTCACGTTGTCGCCGAGTACGAAGTAGCACTCGTCGGGCAAGCGCGACGGATCCGGCCACGCCGCCGGCGGCGGAATATTGGCGAGGCTGCGGTCGAGCGGCAGGTCGTCGACCTCGATCGTGTAGTCGGCGACGCTCAGCCGATAGTTGGGCGACCACGCACTGCTCCAGCCAAGTGGAGTGCTGCCGTTCACAAGCACTTGCCCGGCAGCGATCCCGAAGCGATCGCCGGGGAGAGCGACGAGGCGTTTGAGGTAGACGTCATTCGGCCGCACCGCGACGGCGACGATCTCCCCACGCATGGGAAGGCGACGCGTATACGCCGAGAAGTCGACGACGGCCATGCTCCCGCCGGCCATCGTCGGCGCCATCGAATCGGAGCGTACCTCGACGACTTGGTACACGTCGTTGCCCGGCACGACGTTCATGGCGACGACCTCCGCGTAGAGCCGATGCAGCGACGGCACGCTGGTCCATCCCGCGTAGGCCAGGAAGAACACCGCTCCGAGCAGCACGCGCGAGCTGCCGCCTCCGATCGCGGGTAGGGCGTGGAGGAGTTCCGCAATCGTCCGCGCGGCTAGGCCGACGGCGAGGCGCAGGTTCATGCTCTCGCGTTCGAGTTGCGCGGCGGCGCAATCTGCAGTGCAAGATACCAGAGCCAGAGCATGATGCCTAACTCGATATTCGCGCGTCTCCAAAGTGCGAACGCGTGCATGGGGCCCTCTCCCTTGACTGCGAACGCTCCTCCTGCGACTCGCTGAAGATGAGGGAGAAAGTCCCGAAATGCGTTAGGTCTTGCGTCTCTGGCGCTTGTAGGGCCCGCGCCGCCCGGCGTCGTAGGTCGTCGGCAATGTCGAAGAACGGCGAGATCCGGCTCCCAGTCCGCAAGATGTACAAGCTCTTCATCAACGGCGCCTTCGTGCGCTCGGAATCCGGGCGCAGCGACCCGCTGCACGACGGCAAGGAGTTTGCCGCGAACATCGCCCGGGCGTCTCGCAAGGACGCTCGCGATGCCGTCGTCGCCGCACGTGCCGCGCAGCGCGTCTGGTGGAAAACGCCGCCCGGAACGCGGGGGCTCGTACTTTACCGCCTCGCCGAGATGATGGAGGCGCGCCGCGCCGAGCTGGTTGAGCGCGTACGCGAGGGAGCCGATTGCGACGCGCAGAGCGCGGGTGTCGAGGTCACGGCGGCGATCGACCGCACGATCTGGTATGCGGGCTGGTGCGACAAGTACGCGGCGCTCCTCTCGACCCGCAACCCGGTCGGCGGCCCGCACTTCAATTTCTCGACGCCCGAACCCACCGGCGTCGTGGCCGTCCTCGCACCCGACGAGCCGGTGCTGCTCGGCCTCGTCTCCGTCGTGCTTCCCCCGCTCGTCGCCGGGAACGCGATCATCGTCGTTCCTTCCGAGCACGATCCTCGAACCGCGATTGTCTTCGCCGAGGCCGTGGCCACGAGCGATCTCCCGCCCGGCGTCGTGAACGTCCTCACCGGATCACGCGAAGAGATCGGCCCCGTGCTGGCCAAGCATATGGACGTCAACGCGATCGCTTATGAGGCTGCCGATGAGGCGCTCGCGACGCAACTCGAACAAGATGCGGCAGAGAATGTGAAGCGCACGCGCCCGCGCGCGCCGCGGAGCCACGACGAATGGTTCTCCGACGCGGCGCAGAGCCTGGACGAAATCGAGGCCTTCTCCGAGATCAAGACGATTTGGCACCCGGCCGGGGTTTAACTCTGAGCTACCGCCAGCCACTGCATCGCCGCCTCGCAAACGCCCTCGTCAACGACGAGTTCGTCTTGTTCTACCAGCCCGTGGTCGACCTACAAACCGGCGAGATCGTCGGCTGCGAAGCGCTGTGCCGCTGGCCCCATGGAGACAACAGCTTCACGCCGCCCGAAACCTTCATCCCTCAAGCAGAGGCCTCGGGCTTCATCGTGCAGCTGGGGGAGTGGGTACTTCGCACCGCGATCGAACAGGTCGCGCTTTGGCAGCAGGAGTTCGACGCGCCCATTCTGTTGGCCGTCAACCTCTCCGCTCGTCAGTTCGTGCACTACAACCTCGTCAAGTCGATTGAGGCGGCGCTACGGAACGTGCAGTTCAAGCCGGAGTGCCTCGAGTTCGAGATCACCGAAACCGTCGCGATGACGAATGCGGACGATTCGATCGGAATCATGCGCCAACTCAAGAATCTCGGTATCGGCCTCGCCCTCGACGACTTCGGGACCGGCTACTCCTCGCTCGCGCATCTCAAGCGCTTCCCGATCGACAAGCTGAAGATCGACAAGACCTTCGTTCGGGATATTCCGAGCGACGGCAACGATCTCGCGATCGTCTCGGCAATCATTGCAATGGCGCATGCGCTAGGGTTGAAGGTGCAGGCGGAAGGCGTCGAAACCGACGCGCAGGCGGAGTTCCTGCGTGAGTGCGAGTGTGAGCTAGCGCAAGGCTTTCTCTTCGGACGGCCGCTGCCGCCCGACGAGTTTCAAAGAATCTACGCGCAGTATAGGCACGGAGGCTTGGTGTTCAAGACTTGAGGCCGCGCAGGGGGCCGAAGCGAAGCGTAGCGCCAGGCACCGCGCAGCGTGCGGTGCCGTATTCGGGGGTCCCACGCGGCGGAGTCCGCGTGGGGGCGCGCAGCGAACTTGAGGCCGCGCAGCGGCCGAAGCGAAGCGTAGCACCAGGCACCGCGCAGCGTGCGGTGCCGTATTCGGGGGTCCCACGCGGCGGAGTCCGCGTGGGGGCGCGCAGCAAAGTTGAGGCCCCGCAGGGGCCGAAGCGAAGCGTAGCGCCAGGCACCGCGCAGCGTGCGGTGCCGTCGAATGGAGAGGTGGCAGAGCGGTTGAATGCACTCGCTTGGAAAGCGAGCAGAGGTGATGAGCCTCTCGGGAGTTCGAATCTCCCCCTCTCCGAATCGCCCAAAGCGTTCTTCGAACTCCCGAGTTTCGGGGGACCCACGCAGTGGGGGCGCGCAGTCGCGTAGCGACTCTTAAACTATGGGCCCCGCGTGCGCGCAGCGCGCGTGGGAATGTTCGAATCTCCCCCTCTCCGAATCGCCCGGGCTTCGCTAGTTCCCTGCGACGACGTTGCCGACTAGCTGTCCGAAACTGATCGACGTCGAGGCTGCCGGGGTGCTCCCCGATGTGAAGGGCGGCGTGTACTCATACAGCGTTCCGGGCTCGGAGACCGCATAATAGAGATTGCCCGCCGTGTCGAAACCGAGAGAGCCGGGGAAGGCAAGCGTCGTGGTTGAGATCTTCGTGGTCGGCGTGCTCGCGTTCGAGAAGGGCGGCGCGTAGATCTCGATCTGCTTTGGACTGGAGCCTGAGGCGTACAGATTGCCGCTGGAATCGAACGCGACGCCACCGTAGTATTGCCCCGCGCCGGTCGTGATGGAAGCCGTCGGCGTCGACGCCCCGGTTATCGGGAGCGAATAGACGTAGATATGATCCGTGAACCCGGTGTCGGTCGCGATCGCCAGCGTGCTCCCGTGCACGGCGATCTGCTGCAGACAGCAATGGTTGCCGCTCGGAAGCAAGAGCGTCACGCTCGCGGTGCTCGCGCTGCTGAGTGGAGCGGGAAAGACGTAGAGCGTGTCGGTGATGCCGGCAATGAGATCGCCGGAGCCGTCCAGGGCGAGTCCTTGGCTCTCGCCGGCCGCCGTCGTGATCTGGAATGCCGCCGTCGGCGAAGATGTCAGCGGGAGTTTGTAGACTTCAACCGAGGCAGAATAGCCGACGAAGAGATGGTTGCTGCCGTCTAGGACCAGACCGAAAGGTCCGTCGTTCGCCAAAGGCGGCGCGACGGTGACAAGCGGCGCCACGTTGCTCGAAAACGGCAGTGCGAAGGCCAAGAGGCTGCCTGGAAAGTTATCGTTATTGTTCGAGAAATTGGCAACGTAAAGGCGCGCTGGAATCGTCACCATCGGCGGATTGAGCGCGCTGCCGTGGCTATTACAACCAGCGATCGCAAAAAGAATGGCAACGGAGGCGAGCGGCGCGCTCATTGCGATTGCGAGATGTCGTAGCATCGACGAATCCTCCAGCAAGCCGAGAAGTAAACGCTTCTTTGGCCAGTCCCGCGGCGGCTTCCTCGATTGCTTCCTATCGCTTGCTTGCCAACCAGAGGTCGAACGAGGCGCGGGCCTGCGCCTCCAGCATCGCCGAGCCATCCGCCACGTCCCGCCCGAGCAGGGCGCCGAGCGTGGAGCGTTCTGCGTAATTTCGCGTCCATGACAACGGGCACGCCTTGAAGCCGCTCGACCACTACCGGTGGGAGAACCGCTTCCGGCGGCAGCGTCGAGAGCACGATATCCGCCTCGTCGCCGCCTTGCCACAGCGCCGCGTCGTAACGCGCGTGCAGGTCCGCGACTTTCTGCGGGTCGCGCCCCCAGATCCGCGGCCGAATCCCCTCTACGACGAGTTGCGCGAGCGCGGCCCGTGCCGTCGAGCCGGTTCCGAGCACGGCGACGCGGCATTCTTCCAGCGGCGTCGTGACCAGTGCCCGTAGCGCCGTGACCGCGCCGATGCCGTCGGTATTGCTCCCGATGATCCGCTCGCCGAAGAGCATCGTATTGACGGCATCCGCGCGCCTCGCCTCCGGGAGCAGCTCGTCGCAGCACGCGAGCACTTCTTCTTTCAGCGGCGAGGTCACATTACAGCCGGTGAAACCCTCCGAGCGCATACGCCGGATCGCGACCGCCGCCTCGCCCCTGCGCACGCGAATCGCCGCATAGGTTCCGTCGATCGCGGCTTCTCGCAGAAAGCGCTCGTGGATCGCGGGGCTGCGGCTGTGGGCGACCGGATCGCCGATCACCGCGAGTTTCACGGCGAGCGCCGCTGCGGCAGCATCAAGCGCTCGAAGAAACGGAAGACGTTGGTGATCGGATGGTCTTTCGCTACGAGCGGTTCGGTGAGAATCGTGTAGAGTCCGCAGAGCTTGCCGCCGAGCACGTCGGTGAAGAGTTGGTCGCCGACGACGGCAACGTGGCGGCGCGGGAGGCGCAGCGTGCGAAGCGCCTGCAAGAACCCGATCGGCGACGGCTTGAGTGCGTTGGCGACGAACGGAATCTCCATCTGCTGCGCGATACGCGTCACGCGATCGGAAAAGTTGTTCGAAAGCATCACGAGCCGCAAGCCGCGGTCGCGAGCGCGCCGCACCCAATCGAGATGCTCTTCGGCGATCTCGCTGCCGCCCCAACTCACGACCGTATTGTCCAGGTCCAAGATCAGGCCGCGAATTCCCACGGCCTCCAGCTCTTCGAGCGAGACCTCGCAGAGGCGCGGAACGAAGCGGTCGGGCCCAAGCATGGCCTCCAGCGTTCGCACCGGCTATCCCCGGTATCCTCGGTTTTCTCCACAGGGTGCCTCGCTTGTCCGCTCTCTCCCCAAGCCCTCCACCGCCAATTAACAGGCGGCCCACAAGGAATCCACCGGCTACCCACAATATCTTGTGTCTTTGCTGAGAATGTGGCACAATAGATGGCCCAAGGAGCACGCGGTATTATGAAGTTCCGTCGCATTTACTCCGCCTCGGGCGATCCCTATTTCGGGTTAGCCTTCGAGCCGCGGTCTTCACGCATCGTCGATCCCGACGGCACCTCCATCTTCGAAGCTGACGGCGTCATGGTCCCGAGCGGCTGGAGTCAGGTTGCCGTAGACGTGCTCGCACAGAAGTACTGTCGCAAGGCCGGCGTTCCGCGGGCGCTGCGGCGCGTTGCCGAAGCCGGCGTGCCGGAATGGCTGCAATCGTCGATAGCCGACGACGAGCAGTTGGCGAAGCTGCCTCGGAACGAGCAGTTCGGCGGCGAACTCGATGCGCGCGACGTCTTCAACCGCCTCGCCGGTTGCTGGACTTATTGGGGCTGGAAGCACGACTACTTCGATAGCGCAGACGACGCGCGCGTCTATTACGACGAGATGTGCGCGATGCTTGCGCGCCAGATCGGCGCGCCGAACTCGCCGCAATGGTTCAACACCGGACTGCACTGGGCGTACGGCATCTCTGGTCCGGCACAAGGGCATTGGTACGTCGATGCCAAGAGCGGTGAACTCGAGCGCTCGACCAGCGCATACGAGCATCCCGCTCCACACGCGTGCCTTCCCTACTGGGCGAACGTCTCTACGCCCGATGGGCCGGTCTCCATCGGCAAGATCGTCGAACGTCGCCTGATCGGGCTCGAGGTGTACGATGCGCGCGGAACGACCCACGTTGTCGCGGCGAAGCGCACCGGCGTCAAGCCCGTTCTTCGCGTGCACCTCGCCAACGGCGATTACATCGAGGCGACGCCGGACCACCGAGTGTATTCACAACAAGGCGAGTTCGCGTGCTGGCGTCAGCTCGGCGATCTCCAAACCGGCGACGTTCTCTTCGCACGAGCCGGAATCGATCCGGCCCCCCTCTTGGTCCCACAGCTCGCGCACAACGCGGCTGCCGTTTCCACGCAGCGCGCAACCGCGTTGGAGATTCATGCCGTCGAGATCGTCGCAATCGATCAATTGCCGCAGCCGATGCCGGTGTATGACATCGAGACCGAGAGCCATACCTTCCTTACGAACAACGTCGTCGTCCACAACTGCTTCATCCAGAGCGTCGACGACGATCTCGTCAACGACGGCGGCATCATGGACCTCTGGGTCCGCGAAGCCCGCATCTTCAAGTACGGCTCGGGGACCGGATCGAACTTCTCCAAGCTACGCGGGGCCGGCGAGAAGCTCTCCGGTGGCGGCTCCTCTTCCGGCTTGATGTCGTTTCTGCGCGTCGGCGACCGCGCCGCGGGCGCGATCAAGTCCGGTGGAACCACGCGTCGCGCCGCCAAGATGGTCGTGCTCGATCTCGACCATCCCGACATCGAGCAGTTCATCTCGTGGAAGGTCAAGGAAGAGCAGAAGGTTTCGGACCTCGTTGCGGGTTCGATCGCGGTGCAGAAACACCTCAACGCGATCTTGCAGGCCGCGCACGACCCCGCCATTCCGGAAGGCGCACGACTCGACCCCGCGCTCAACGCCTCGCTGCGCGCCGCGCTGCGCACGGCGCTCGCGGCAGGCATTCCGCCCGCGAACGTACAGTACGCGATCGACTTTGCTAGGCAAGGCTACACCTCGCTCGAGATCGACACCTACGATGTCAATTGGGACGGTGATGCCTACGGCACGGTTTCCGGGCAGAACTCCAACAACTCGGTGCGCATTCCCAACGAGTTTTTCAACGTGCTCGATTCGGGCGGTTCTTGGGACATGATTCGCCGCACCGACGGCGGCGTCGCGCGCTCCGTTCCCGCCGCCGAGTTGTGGGAGCACATCGGCGTCGCCGCTTGGCAATGCGCCGATCCCGGCGTGCAATTCGACACGACGATCAACGAATGGCACACGTGTCCGTCCGACGGCCGCATCAACGCAAGCAATCCGTGCGTGACCGGCGACACCCTCGTCGCGACCGCCGATGGCCCTAAGCGCGTCGCCGACCTCGTCGGGAAGGCAGCGTTTGTCATCGGAGCCGATGGCAAACCGCATTTTGTCAATCGCATCTTCCTGACGGGCGAGAAGGATGTCTATCGGCTCGAAACCGCTGCCGGGTATACCCTCGAGCTCACCGCCGATCATAAGGTCCTGACGAAAAACCGAGGTGATGTTGCCGCCAAGGACCTCAAGCCAGACGATGAACTCATTCTCCTGGGATCCGGCTTTGGCAATAATGTGCTGGACCAGGACCTCGCCTTCGCGGTCGGCGTCGCCGTGGGGGACGGCTGCATTACGCGGAACGCGAGCGGTTTTGGACCATTGCGTAGCCTCATCATCACGATGTCTGAGGACGAGGCGCCGGTACTTACGGATGTCGCCGAGGCGCTGAACTCCGAGAAACGCCGCGCCGCCACCGATGGTCGCGGTCGCCGCGTCACCACCGTGACGAGGCCGACTCCCGGCGGCTCACGCATCTCAACGAGCAATGTGGCCCTCGTCGACTCCTTCGCGCGGTTTGCCGTGCTCGATCGAGGTAGCGCCCAGAAACTGTTTACCGACGCAGTGTACGCCCTCGACAGTCGCACGCTCGCGGCGATGCTACGCGGGCTCTTTACCGCGGACGGAACGGTGGCGAACTACGGAGACAAATCCCAGTACGTTTCCCTCGGTTCAACTTCCCCGGCCTTATTGCGCCAGGTGCAGCACCTGCTTCTTTCTTACGGGGTCAAGTCGAAGATCTACGGTGATCGTCGCGCTGGGCGCACGACTGCGCTGCTTCCAAACGGAACCGGCGGACATGCGGAATATCGAGTACTTCCGATGTTTGATTTACGTATCTCTCGGAGTTCATGGATCATTTTTGAACGGGAGATTGGATTCCATCCCGCTTCAGCAAAATCGCAGATCCTTCGCACGCTGAACTCATCGATATCGACGTACGCCGAACGCTACACCGATCGCATCGTTTCGCTAGCGCACCTCGGTATGAAGCCTGTCTTCGATCTCGCTGAATCCGATACTGAACACTTCGTTGCGAACGGCGTGGTCGTTCACAATTGTTCAGAATACCTTTTCCTAGATGACACTGCCTGTAATTTATCAAGCTTGAATTTGGTGACGTTCCAGGACGAGCGCGGCGAGTTCGACGCGAAGCGTTTTGCGGAAGCGTGCCGCATCTGGGCCTTCACGCTCGAAATCAGCGTCTTGATGGCGCAGTTCCCGAGCCGCGTCATCGCCGAGAAATCCTACGACTATCCGCACGCTCGGCCTGGGCTACGCGAACCTCGGCACGTTGCTGATGCGCATGGGCTTGCCGTACGACTCGCGAGGAAAGCTTTCGGATGGTGCGGAGCAATAACGTCGCTGCTGACCGGGGCGGCGTATCGCACTTCGGCGGAAATGGCGCAGCAGCTCGGCGCTTTGCGCGCGTTATGAGGCAAATCGCGACGCCATGCTGCGCGTCATTCGAAATCATCGCCGTGCCGCGTACGCAGTCGATCCGAGTGAATACGAAGGACTTGACCGTCAAGCCGGTGACGCACACGCCGACGCTCTTCACGCAAAAGACGTGGGCGCTTGCGCGTAAAATGTGGGACGAAGCGCTCTCCACCGGCGAGGTAGCGGGCTATCGCAACGCGCAAGTCACCGTCATCGCACCGACCGGAACGATAGGCCTAGTGATGGACTGCGACACGACCGGCATCGAGCCGGATTTCGCGCTCGTGAAGTTCAAGAAGCTCGCCGGCGGCGGCTACTTCAAGATCGTCAATCAATCCGTCGATGCCGCGTTGCAGCAAGCTCGGCTACTCCCGACGAGCAGATCGAGGCGATCGAGACGTACGCCAAGGGCACCGGCACGCTCGACGAAGCGCCGCACATCAACCGTGCGACGCTGCAAAGCCAAAGGCTTCGACGACGAAGCGATTGGCGCGGGTCGAGGCGGCGCTGCCGAGCGCCTTCGAGCTGCCGTTCGTCTTCAATCAATTCGTGCTCGGCGAAGAGTTCTGCAAAGACGAAGCTCGGCCTCACGGAAGAACAGCTGAACGACTGGAACTTCTCGATTCTTCGCGACGGGCTCGGCTTCTCGACGCAGCAGATCGAGGAGGCCTCGGCGCATATCTGCGGACGCATGACGGTCGAAGGCGCGCCGTATCTCAAGGACGAGCATCTCGCCGGTCTTCGACTGCGCGACGCCGTGCGGCAAATACGGCACGCGCTACATTCGTCCGCTCGCGCACGTCGATATGATGGCGGCCGCGCAACCGTTCGTCAGCGGCGCGATCTCAAAGACGATCAACCTTCCGCAAACGGCGACGATCGCCGACGTCAAGGAAGCCTACCGCTACTCGTGGGAACGCATGATCAAGGCCGTCGCGCTTTATCGCGACGGCTCGAAGCTCTCGCAGCCGCTCGCCGCCAGCTACGACCTCGGCGGCGACGACGAGAAGGACGAGGCTGCGCCTACGACAGCAACCGTTCGTGCAACCGCTGCAGATCGCCGAGAAGATCGTCTATCGCTACATCGCCAAGCGCCGCTCGATGCCGCGAGCGCCGCAGCGGCTACACGCAAAAGGCGACGATCGCGGCGGTCACAAAGTCTACCTGCGCACCGGCGAATACGAAGGCGGCCAACTCGGCGAGATCTTCATCGACATGCACAAGGAAGGCGCGGCCTTCCGCTCGCTGATGAACAACTTCGCGATCGCAATCTCGCTCGGCTTGCAGCACGGCGTGCCGCTCGAAGAGTTCGTCGAGGCGTTCACCTTCACGCGCTTCGAGCCCAACGGTCCGGTCGTCGGTCACGATCACATCAAGATGGCGACGTCGATTCTCGACTACATCTTCCGCGAGCTCGCCGTCAGCTATCTGGGCCGCTACGATCTCGCGCACGTGCAGCCGTCGATGGAGATGGACGCGATGGGCCCGGAGACGCCAGGACGAGTACATCGCCGAGGAGGAGGCCGGCGTTCAAGTTCGCCCGGCCGGTGTCGCCGAAAAGCTCCATCCGGTCAGCGCGCATCTGCATCCCGGCCAGGACGTGCCGCAAGCGCACGAGCGCAACGATCGCACCGCGATCCACCGGCGCCGCGCTTCCGTCCGAGTGGCGGCGGAACCGCGGTCGCGACGCTGCTCGAAGACCGAAGCGATCAACGCATCGAAGGCCAAAGGCTACACCGGCAACGCGTGCTTCGAGTGCGGGCAGCTCACCATGGTGCGCAACGGCGCCTGCGAAAAATGCGACTCCTGCGGCGCGACGTCGGGCTGCAGCTAGCTCAGGTCCGTTTCTCGGCGCCCGCGTAGAAGATCAGCTTCAGGAGCGCCTGCGGGAACGCTGAACTTGCTGGTCGGGCTGACAGGATTCGAACCTGCGACCTCTTGACCCCCAGTCAAGCGCGCTAACCAAACTGCGCCACAGCCCGGCGGATAGCACGAGCGGTTCTGGACTCGTCGGATGCGAGCCTGTTCTCACCGCCGAGGCACCGCGCCCGGGGCCGGGGAGCCGCCTTCGACGGGGAGCGGGAGCAGGCGACAGGCGTAAGGCGCGCCTATGCGACCGTACGTGCTCCTCGTGTCGTTCCTGCGATCGTGCTGATCGCCGGCATGATTGTCATGCAAGGCCAGGCCCTAGTGGTCGTCATATAAGGATTCCTATGGAAAACCGTCTGCGGCTCGATCTCTTGATCGCGGTTTTTGCCCTGTTATTGAGCGCCGTCGCATCCACTGCGTCGGTCTACCAGGCGCACGTGATCTCGCGGCAGTTCAGCGCGACCGTCTGGCCGTATCTCACGGTCACGACCACCAACTCCGCCACGGCCCTGCAACTATCGATTACCAACGACGGGCTCGGCCCCGCGATCATTCGATCCGCCTCCATGGCCTGGGACGGGACGAAGAGTTTTTCTTCTTGGCGCGGTATGGTGACGACGCTCGTCGCCCTGTCGCCCCCTCCCAAAGCGATTGCGGCTCGCAGGTTCGTCGCCACGCTCTCGACGAGCTCGCTGGATCCGGGCGATGTGATTCGCGCGGGTGACTCACGATCGATGTTCTCGCTGCGCGGTTGGAACGGCTTCCCTGCATTACTCGAAGGGAACGCGATCAGCCAACACCTCACGCTTTCGATTTGTTACTGCTCGCTGCTCGGTACGTGCTGGATCAAGAAGTGGACGGCGCAATCGCCGAACTCGATCGCGCAGCAAGACATCGAGCCGTACGAGGTTCGCGCTTGCCCCGCGCCGCGCGGTATCGCTCCTGGCGCAGGTTAGCGCGAGGGGACATTGTTCGAGTCGATGACATGCGGCGTGATGAGGAAGACGATCTCGTCTCGTTCGTGCGAGCTTTGCTTATCCTCAAAGATCTTGCCGAGGATCGGGATTTGCGAAAGCCACGGGACGCGCTCGATCGTGACGCTGGACGTATCCCGCAGTAATCCCCCGAGCACGATCGTCTGCCCGCTGCGCACGCGTAGCGTCGAGTCGATCTTCC
This sequence comes from Vulcanimicrobiota bacterium, assembly GCA_963838895.1. Taxonomy (GTDB): domain Bacteria; phylum Vulcanimicrobiota; class Vulcanimicrobiia; order Vulcanimicrobiales; family Vulcanimicrobiaceae; genus Tyrphobacter. Next base: position 38,914 of record CAWIST010000002.1, on the reverse strand, counting down.
GGTTCGCGATAATCGGGTAGCCGGATGACGTAAAGCCCTGGAGTTCGCTATATTCGGGATGCAGCTCTGCCGTCACGCTGCCGTCGGGACCGATGATTGGCGTGAGCCGGAGCTTGACTCCGATGTCGACGAACTGGACGTTCGATCCGCCGAGCACGGACGTATTGTAGACGATGGGATATGTCTCGCCTATGAGCAGGTCCGCCTCCTTGCCGTTGAGGGTCACGAGGCGCGGTGTGGCAAGAATCTGCGCATGGCCGTTCGTGATTAAGGCGTTCAAGCTGACGTTGACCGAAATGGTCCCGCTAGTGAATGCGTAAGTAGTTCCTCCGGCGAGAGGCTGACCGCTGAGGTCGACGCCGCCGAACTCTAGACCGACGTTGCTTTGATCGTTGACGGGTGTAACATCCACAACGCGAACCTCGAAGAGGACCTGCGGACTGGCGACGTCGATCTGCTGGATCGCGCGCGCGGCTGCTTCCTGCGCTTCCTCTCCGCCGGTAACGAGGACGGCGTTCTGCGCGTCATCGGCGACAAAGATGCCGTCAGGGAGGGCACCCTTGAGTTCTTTGGCGACATCTTCCGCACGAGTGAAACGCAGATCATACGCTTGCGCCCGAGAACGATTCGCGGGTTGCTGGGTGCTGCTGGCGTCCAAGGCTTCCACGATCCGCCGAGCCTGGAGGATCGTAGCGCCATCGGCCGTCAGCAGAATGGCACTGGTCCGACGATCCGGAACGACGATCGCGCCCGCCGGAAGAATCGAGAGAAGTTCCTTGCTCACGTCTTCGGGTGTCGCGCGGCGCAGCGGCAGGACGACGGTTGACGTTCCCGACGGATCGCCGTCTTCTCCGCCAAGGCGGTTCATCGCATCCGCACTGCCGATGATCAGCACGCCGTCACGCCGCCGTACTTGCAGGCCGTGTGCCGTAGCGAGGATTCGCAGCGCTTCCAGAAACCGCACGCCCGTGAGTCGGAGCGTCACACGCTGCGGGCGAACCGACTGATCCGCAACGACGTTTGCGCCCGACTCCTTCGCCAGCAGCGCGATCACGTCGGTGATCGGCGCATCGCGGACATCCAGGGAGATCGGTGGATTTTCAGTCGCTGGCGTTGCCGCGCCAACGAGCAAGCCAGCCAGAAGTAACGCCGGCACCGCTCGCGTCATGGCGTGACCCCGTGCAGAGGTACGCGACTTCCGTCCGAGAGCAGGACACCGGTGTCGTCGATCGCTTCAACCCGAACACCGCCCAGCACATCGCCGATGCCGACGAGCATGGTTCGGCTGCCGATCTCGATCAACGCGTGCGGCGTTTCACCGAGGACCACCGCTCGGACTACCGCATCCGCGGGAAGCTCCGCTACTTGCGGGATAAACGGGTCGCGCCCGATATGAAACGACGGAAGGCGAAAACGCAGGAGCGATTGGCTGCTCTGCCGATCCTCGCGCGCGGACGGCAACGGCACGCCGCTGCCCGACGACGCTCCGTTCAGCGGGGCCAGCGCGCACGCGCCGCCCGCGATCAGCAGCGCCCAACGAAGCAAGGCACTGCGTTCTCTATCGTAGAGAGCGGGAAGCATCCGCATCCTCCTTCCAGTTCGGATCCAGTGTATAGACGCTCGCCGTCAGGCTCGCCTGAAGCTCGGGTGACCCTTGCTCTGCGCCCCTAGCAACGTCGAGCGCGACCGAGCGAACTCCGATCAACGCTTCGTCGCGCGAGAGGTCACCGATAACTTGCACTATATCGCCAAACTTGCCCTGAACTTCGAGAGCCAGGTCCTGCACGTGGAGCGGATCATGCGCATCGCGATTTCTCGCCGGGGGCGCGACGGCGACACCTGGGCTAACCGAGATGACTCGGACACCGAAACGGCGATTTTCGCGCTCGAGCGTCGCCAGCGTGAGCGAAATCGGCGCTGCGCCGAGCGCGCCCACGAGGCTTTCAATTTCGCCTTCGACGTTACGGCGCTCAGCTTCGACCATCGGAGTCTCCGCGACAATGCGCTCGTTACGGTTGGCGACGTCATACAAGTTTCGTGCGCGCTGCTGGACTTGCTCGATTTCTCGTCTCTCCGGCACAACCACCGCGACGTATGCGAGAAGGATCGCGAAGATGGATACTCCCCACGCGGCTCGCAATTTCGCCGCCGCGGTCATCGGCGTCATGGCGTCGGCACGTGCATTTTGAAATCTACAATCCTCGAGTCGCGTCGGTCGGACGCGTGCACGGCGAGCAACCGAATCGCCGGATCGGCGTCAATTGCATGCCCGACTTCATCCAAACCCACGGCGCGACCAGTCACATCGTAACCGTCGGATGCCCAAGTCATCGAGGTTAGCCACATGCGAGCAGGCAAATTGTTCGCGATTCGGGTCACACGCGCCGCCGCCAGCGCCCCCGATACTCGAACCTCCCGCAGCCTCCGATCGAGCGCGATCCAAGAATGCAGTGCCCGCGCTTGTGAATCGACGAGCGCCATTGCGGCGGTGCTCCGATCGAGCCGAGCTTGCGCCTCTGCGAGCGCCGCTCGGGCTTCCCTTAAGTGCATGGCCTCGAGACTACCGGCGCACACGAGCACGCCGACGGCCGTAGCCAGGAAGCTCAACACCCCTCGTGCTTGCGTCGTCGAGCAGATTGCGCGCAAGCGCTCAACCGCATCGGGTGGCGCATCGTGAAGGTAGTCGAAGCGCATTAGGCCGCAGCCCAACCCGAGAGTGCCGCGGCAAGCGTCCAATCCGGTGCCGCCGTCCGCAAGACGTCGTCGCTAATTTCTGCCGTTTGCAGCAATGTTGCGACGGGAAACTCGACGCTGACTCCAACGTGCCGCTCGACGAGTTCCGCGAAGCCCGGGAGCCGTGCGCCGTTGCCGACCAGTGCCACGCGAGCAACCCTTCCGCCAACTGCTCTTGCTTTCCCAAGCAACCCGCTCAGCTCCAGCGCCAAGGCACCCAGGGCTGCTTCACCGGCCCCCGCAGCGCCGAGAATCCGTTTGCGCCGCTCCGCGTTCTCCTCATCGATCGAGAGATCCGCGGCAATGCGCTGTGTCACAGATGCGCCCCCAAGCGCCGCAGTCCACGACGTAACTCCCATGTCCCGAAAGACATGCAGGCGCATGCAATCGCGACCAACGTCGGCGATGATATCAAAATCCGGCAGGATTCGGCCGAGCGCGCACGCGTCATGGTCGACGGCAAGAACGCGTAACCCCGCTTTTCGAAGGACTTCGACGTGCCGCTTGAGCACCGCCGCCGCAATCATCGCCACCGCAAACAGCCCGGCGTGCCGATCGACCGGGTGAAGCCGCACCACGCTGCGTTGCTCGGGCGCGTTATCTTGCACCATTTCGAATCGCGCCGCTCGCATGCGCTCGATCCCACTCATCGTCGGAAAGCGCATAATACGTAGAGAAGCATACGGTGCGCCGACGGCCGCAACGCACTCTCTCTTTCGCGCGCCAAGCTCGCTCAGGAGTTCCTCCAAGATCGCCGCGGCAAGCTCCAACTCATTGCCGCCTTCACGCCAAGACTCGAACGGAAGGTCCCGAGACGCGATCGCACGCAGCCGCAGGCGGCGCTCGATGCTGCATTCACTCACCGCGACGCGTACGCGCGTCGAACCAATGTCGATTCCCAATGGCTGAAGGCGATTCATCAAGTAGTTCCCCATACGGCAACCAAGCACGCTGCAGCTGTCAAAAACGGTGCGAACGCCATCGAATCCGTGCGCCGACGGCGGCCCAGCAACAGGAGCATTCCCGCGAGCGTGCCGCCGGCCACGAACGCGATCGCCATAAGGTCGAGCGCGCCGTGGATTCCAGCGGCTGCACCAAGGAGCGCTGCAAGCTTTGCGTCGCCTAGGCCGATTCCGCGCCCTTTTGTCAGCACGTGCATTGCCCAAAGAGACCCACCGCTTACGATTGCGCCCATCGCTGCCGTTCCCGGCGTCCCGAGCGCGAGGGCTACTACGCTTAGCAGCGCTCCCCCAAAGAGAAGCACGCGATCGAAGACGTACCCCGTCTGCACGTCGGTTATGGCGGAAACTCCTGCGACCGCCAGCGCGGGCAATGCCCGCAACGACGAAACCGTTCCCGCGCTTGCGGCCGCGGATGCCAGCACGGACAACGTCGCGACGGCCGGTACCCATCCCAACGGACTGACCCGACACTGGGCTCGACGCGCAGCATCCAACGCGATGCAAAAGCATACGAGCACGAGCTCGGCTTCGCTCATTGCGGCCGTCGCCGGGATCATCGCAGCCTGAGCGCCCGCTGCGCCGGAACGTATCCCGCGGAAAACATGAGCGCTACACGCCACCAGTGGTGCGCTCGCAAACGACTTCCTTGGCGCAGCGCCGAATACCCCGCAAAAACGAGCGCTCGCGCGTCGCGCGTGATCAAGCCGGCACGCGCAAAGTCCGATTCGGCAGCTCGGTTACGCCAAAGGAGACGTTCGCAGAGCGCTCGATCCATAAGCACGGTCGCATCCTCCTGCTGCGCCAGAAACATCGATGCCGTCGCAACGGCGCTTTCGAGTTGAGGCTTTCGGCGCATCATCATCGAGACGAAGACATACCGATCGGCGGCCGCCGCATTGTTCGGATCGAACAGCAGCGCTCGTCCATAGAAATGCAACGCCCGCCCTTCCTGCGATTGATACAGTAAATCGTCACCGCGCACGACGAGCGCAGCCGATAGCTGCGACCGCAGGAGCATAAGACTGAGCGCAATCGCCAGCACTGCCAGCGCTACGCGACGCCACCGCGACGATCCGAGCGTCATGCAAGCAGCGCGTAGTAGCCGCCGAGCGCGAGCATGACGCTGCCGCCGACCACTGAAACCGGGAGTTGCCATGAGTTCGCGTGCATGAGAGCGCGGATTCGCACCGCGCAAATGCTCGCGACGGCCAGCGGAGCAGCATGCCCGAGCGCGAACCCGATCGCAACAGTTAGGCCGAACCAATGAGCGTCACTCAGGGCCGCGATCCCGGCGATCGAAGCCACGATCGGCGTGCAACATGGCGATGCGACGAAGGCGAACGATACACCACTCAGTAGCGCGGAGCCGTACGGCGGTCTTTGGCTTGCGGCGCGGTGAGCGCACTTCATTCCATCATCGATCAGCATTCGCATGCCGCACCATACGAGCAGCGCCGCAAGTGCTGTATATAGCCACGTTGAGAGAGCAGTGACCCGCAGCAGAAGCGCCGCGGAACCAGCGATAAGCGCGTATGAGAGAGCAAGCCCGCCGATAAACGCAGCGACAACGAGTGCTCGCTGCGCGCCGCGTGCGTTCGCCGTGAGGCCCGCGATGGTCGCGATCCGCGGGCCCAGGCAGGGACCGGCCGATGTGATGACGCCGACGGCGAATCCAAAGGCCGGCGCTGCCGGTGAGTTTGCCGCAACGGCATTCAAGAATTCGTCCATGACCCCAATCACTGTGAAGCCACCGCCGCGAAGCCCGTCTGCGAACTGTACTGTATGTGCGTCCCGCCATCGTTGTTGCTGAAGGCTTGTAGCGTTGCGGGGTCATGCGTGCCCGGGCACGTTATCGCGTACGATGGTGAGCCCGTTCCGTCGTCGGTCACCACAAACGTGTATGGTTTGCCTGGGCCCGCGGCAGGATCGACCGGCGTTTGTTGCAGATATGGCTGAAGATCCGTGTTGCTCGAATCCACGTTCCCACTCTGTGGGTATGCATCGTGATCCGTTTGATAGAGTTCAAGGGCGGTCGCGATCTCTTTCAGGTTTCCTTCGCACGCAGCCGTCTGCGCCTGGGCTCGAGCGCGCATGAAGTTCGGAACGAGGATCGTCACGAGGATTGCGATGATCGCCACGACGATCATCATCTCGATCAGCGTGAACCCACGTTCCCCTTCGTTGCGCATTCGGTGCCCTCCGTAACCTCTAGAAGTGCCCGCTGCAGCTCGTCGCAGGACGTAACAGCAGCGCAAGCTTTTGCAGCGTCTGCCGGTGTAGCCGAGCGACATGCCTGCGCGAGTACCCCAGTTTGGCCGCCAATTCCGTCATCGGTGTGTCCAGCTCGTAGACTTCTCGAAGGATCGTCTGCTCGAGCGGCGAGAAGCGGGCAAATATACCTTCCATGCTGATGCGATCGAGCTCGGCCTCCATCGTGTAAGCGAGCGCATGCTGGTCGAGCGGTTTGAGGGCGTCGAATGGAATCACACGGCACGCCGCGCGGTATTGCCGGAGTTCGCGGCAATCGTCCGCACTAGCACCAAGGAACGCGACGATCTCTCCATGCGACGGTTCGCGACCGGAGCGCGCCCATAAGTCGCGTTCCGCTGCAAGCCAGCGCCGCTCCAATATCTGAACCCGTCGCGAAGCACGCAGCATCCGCTCGCAATCCCGGACGTGGTGCATGAGTTCCCCGATCATCAGCAACCACGCATACGCCTCGAACGGCGTATGCGATTCCGGGTCGAATCGATCGGCCGCCTTGATCAATCCGATCGCAGCTACCTGTTCCAAATCAGCGCGATCTAGTCCCGGGCGCAAGAACCTCCGAGCGGCTCGCACGCATAGATATTGATAGCGCGATACCGCGTGTTCCCGAGATGGGCATGCGGCAATCACCGGATGCTTCCAATCGCCGAGTACAGAGGAACGAGGATCGATGCAACGATCCCGCCTACGATGGCACCCAAACCGAGAATCAGCGCCGGTTCCAAGATTGCGCCGATCGTCGCGAGTTTGGAAGCCGCATCAGCTTCGTAGTGCTCCGCCACGCGGATCAGCATCACGTCGAGCATTCCAGACTCTTCGCCGACGGAGGCCATCTGAACGGCCATTGGGCCGAAGAGGCCGCCCCGCTCCAACATGGGCGAAAAGGCCATTCCCGCCCGCAGCGAGCGCGCGACATCCTCGACGGCTCGACGATATGCCGCGTTGGCAACGACCTTCGATGCGGTCTTCACAGCGTCGGCGATCATGACGCCGCACTGCAACAGCGTTCCCACCGTCCGAGCAAAGACAGCCACGTTTGCCGACCGCTGCACAAGCCCGAATATCGGAATGTCGAGGCTCTTGCGATCGATCCAGGTAGCAACGCTTTCTTGCCGGCGAAGAGCCGCGAGCACGCATGCCGAAAGACAAACAACCGGTACCCCCGCCAGCCAGGTGACTGGAGCGCGTATCACGGCGCCGGCTTCCAACATGATTCGCGTGGAGAGTGGCAGCGGGGCGCGCAGCTGGGTCAGGACGGATGCGAAGGCGGGCACCGTCACGATCAGCATAAATGTTACGAGTGCGAGCGCACAGAAAAGAACAAAGGCCGGGTATGCGAAGGCGGCTACGATTTGCTTACGGATCGCGTCCTCGCGTTCGAGTAATGCCGCCGCCCTCTGCAGGACCTCGTCGAGGATGCCCCCGAGTTCTCCCGCCGCAATCATCGCGACGAGGTGCTCGGAAAACTCCGATGGCCGTCGCTCCATCGCTTCGGAAAGCGCAGCCCCGCCATCGACTTCATTTGCAATCGAGCGAAGTGTTTCACCGAAGCGCCTCTCGCGGCACTGATCGATCGTCACTTGCAACGCACGACGCAGTGACGTGCCGCTGCCAACGAGTGTCGCCAGGCAACGCATGAACACCACGCGAGAGCTACGATGAGCACTTCCCAGTATCAGTGCGTGAAGCTTACCTCGGGCACCACCCGCGTCTTCCAGCGACGTGACGAACAAGCGACGCATTCGCAGACTCGCGAGCGCTTCGCGATGCGACTGTGCCCCCATCGTGCCTGCCACGAAACGGCCTTCCTCCGAACGAGCCGTGTAGTGGTAGATGCCCTGTGTCACGACGTTACTCGTCGCCCGGCGCTAGCCGCGATTCGACCACTCGAAACAAGGTCCGCGAGATGCATATCGAGGGTCTGCATGCCGAACTGTTTCCCCGTCGCCATGACCGTCGGCAACTGGTGCTGCTTGCCGTCACGAATCATGTGCCGTACCGCATCGGTAACGACCAGCACCTCCATGGCTGCGCAACGGCCCGTCCCACCCGCGCGTTCAACCAAACGCTGCGCGACCATACCGAGCAGAGCCTGCGCGAGCCTAGCACGAGCGTATTCCACGCGCTCGGCGGGGAATGCGTCCACGAGGCGATCGATACCTTGCGAAGCATCGCCTGCATGAAGCGTAGCGAGCACCAGATGTCCCGTCTCAGCCGCAGCGATCGCAGCGGAAGTAGTTGCAGATTCGCGCATCTCGCCGATGACGATGACATCCGGGTCGCTGCGCAGCGCGCCGAGGACAGCCTGCGGAAAACTTGGTACGTCGCGACCGACCTGCCGCTGCACAACGATCGATCGGTTCGAACGAATCCGATACTCGATCGGGTCCTCGATCATGATGATCTTCCGAGCGCTCTCGTCGTTCATCAGCGCCACAAGGCTAGCCAGCGTCGTCGACTTGCCGCTTCCCGTAGGCCCCCCGAAGACGATCAGTCCGTGTGGGCAGCGGCTTAGCTCGGCGACAACGCGGGGCAGTTCCAAATCCTCAAACGAAGGCACGCATTGCGCAAGAAAGCGGAGGGCGAAGGCGGTGCCTTCGCCTGTACGGTGCGCGTGGATTCGGATAGGGACCCCGGAATCGACGACCGTCGCCGTAACATCACCGGCACGCTCCAGCGTTTCAAGATGCCTCTGATCAAGGAACATCACGGCAATGCTCGCCAGGTCCTCGGCGGAGAGTCCCGGCCCTTCCCACGGCTCGAGCCTTCCATCTATGCGCAGAACAGGCGGAAGGAGGGGAATGAGGTGAAGGTCCGACGCACGGCGCACATGCGCCGCGTGGAGCGCGTCGGAAAGCAATATCGTTCCAAGCGCGCTCGTCATCGCGCAGCGACGAGACCCAGCACCCGCTGCACTTCTTCCGTCGTGGTTCGGCCCGCCATGATGTGCCGAAGCGCATCCTGCCGCAGATTCGCCTGCCCGTCTTGTTCAAGCAGCTGCAACATCTCGCGGGTGGGCATTCCGGCAGCAATCGCCTCCCTCAGCGCTTCACTTAAGGCAACACACTCGAAGATGCCCGTCCGGCCCGAAAATCCCGTGCCGAAGCACGCGTTGCAGCCGCTGCGGTCGCGACAGCTCGAGCAAATCGTTCGGACGAGCCGCTGCGCGACGATGCCCGTAAGGGCGGCGGCGATGGCATGGCGAGGAACCTCTAAGTCCACGAGACGCTCAATCGCTCGTGCTGCGTCGTAGCTATGGAGGGTCGTTAGGACAAGTTGACCCGAGAGTGCCGCGGAGATCGCCGTATTGGCCGTCTCGGCGTCGCGCATTTCGCCGATCATGACCACGTCGGGGTCCTGCCGCAGCACGGCCCGAAGCGCCCTAGAGAACGTCATCCCCGCACGCGCACTCACTTGCACTTGCGCAAGGCCGGATTGCCGAATCTCGATCGGGTCTTCGATCGTGCAGATCTGTTCGCTATCGGCATCCCGTTCACCAAGCGAAGCATAAAGGGTCGTCGTCTTTCCGCTACCGGTAGGGCCACAAATCACTACGAAACCATGTGCGCCACGAATCAAAGAGCGGACGCACCCCAACGTCTCGGCGCTCATGCCGAGGTCATTCAGGGCCGGTCGTTGCATGCGAGCATCGAAGAGGCGAATGACAAGCCGCTCGCCGCCGATCGTCGATATCGAGGATAGACGCGCATCGACGATCAGGCCTCCACCTTCAAAGCTGTACCGACCGTCCTGTGGCTGCCGCCGATCGGCGACGTCCAAACCTGCTAGGATCTTCACTCGCGAGACGACGTGAGCAAAGAGATCGCCTTCGAGGGTCTGTACGATCGATAGCCGACCATCGATCCGCTGACGAACTCGTCCCCCATCACCATGCGGTTCAAGGTGAATGTCCGAAGCGTGCGATCGCACCGCACGCTCGTGGATCTCGTCGACGGCTCGAATCGCAGGAGAAGACATCAGCACGTCATCACTGCGTTCAAGCGCAGGACCCGCATAAGCGGTCGAGAGATGCTTGCGAATCACCTCTCTTGGAAAGACGATCGCGCGAACTTGCATTCCAGTCAGCAAGCGGATGCGATCGACCGTTGAGGGCTCGCCGTCCGGAACGGCGACGAGCAGTTCCGGCCCGTCTACCCCGTATGCAAGGACATTGTGCCGAAACGCAAATCCCGCCGGAATGTAGCGAAGCGCCTCGGCTTCGACGGAGAGTGTTGCTGCTTCAAGCGCAGATCGCGCCTGAAGCTCTTGCGATAGAGCCACCCCGACCTCTTCTTCTACGTCCCCGAAACGCAGGGGCAACCACCCTTGCCCGTCTTAGTGGTCCCTTTATGCCATAAATCACCGGGAGGTGCAAGCCCACAACCGCTCATACGCGCGAACTTGTCCAGGTGCGGTCGTCGAGGGGTACTCTTTAAGGTCCCTTTTCCAACTCGTTGCGCATCTGAACCCAACCTCGGAAGTTCGCATGGAATTTAGCATCTTCAGCCGGCGTGGCGACGTGCTCGAACGGCGAGAGGTGACGATCGCTCTTCAGGCGTTCGTATAGCTCCAGGTCCTTTTCGATCTCTCGTTTCCCTTCGTGCGTCAGATAAGAGACGCGGGCGCAGCGCGCCGCCGAGATCTTCTTCTGCGTCTCGAGGTCGAGGCTGCGTTCATCGGGCTGCACGAGCGGCAGGTGCCACTGGCCTTGCGCGACCTTTTCCGGTTTGCTCGCGTTCATCGCTTCGCGCATGAGCATCGCCGCCTGCCGCAGCTCGGGCTGCGCGTTCGGCGAGCAACGCAGCTCGAAGAAGTTCTCCCACTCCGTGGCCGTTACGATCACCGTATGCCAGAGGAACGGTTCCAGGACCCGGTTCACCACCTGCTTGTGCAGGTGCAGCTGCTGGAGGCTGCGCGCCTGCTCAACGGCGACGTCACGCGCGTCGAGCCATGAGCGTTTCGCGTCCTGTTCTTCTTCCTCGGTGAGCCGCTCGCTCGCGCTCATGCCCTTCTGATTGCGCCCCCATTCAAGCGGGATCACGGGCTCGCTCGCGGCGCGCTCGATCATCTTGCTGGTCGGGATTGCTCGAGAGCTCGCGCTGTTCCGGGAGTTATGGACGACGATGCCGTTTGCAACGAAATTATGGAACGGACCATCCACCTCGATATCGTAGGTCTCACGAATCCCCATGTACTCAACCGATTTGAGCGGGACGAAGTGCCGAACCATCGTTCTCTTCGGCCGCCGAAAAATCGGTTTTCGCATAACGCGATATCCGACGAGATTCCAAAACTCGCAATACGGTCTGCCCAACTCGATGTAGTCAACGAGAACGAGCTCGAGATTGCGTTGATGAAGTTCTTTGTGGCAGCGGTGGCAGAGAGTGGTTAGGTTTGCCGGGTCCATCGCGCGCTCGGGTGCGTGCGCAACGGGGTCGACGTGATGTGCGTGCAGCCGCTCTCCGCTCGAACAGATCACGCACCGAAAGCCATTGGCCTTATGGACCCGAAACGCCTGGGTCTGAGTCCATGCGCCGATACGCTTGCGCTCACGGGTTACTCCACCACGCCACAAATGCGACTCGGGCCCGCGCCGCACACGCGCTTTGCCGGGCACGCCGCGCGTGCTGATGTTGCAGTACTGCACGCCTTTGTTCCAGGGTGGGTGCACGTGCGTGTTGTACCAGACAGCGCGCCGGTTCGAGCACGGTATGCGATATCTGCGGAACTGGTACTTGACCCTGTCTATCGACACGCCAGCGAGGCCGGCGATCTGCCTCGCGGACAATCCTTCGTTGCGTCTGTCCTTTAGCCACTGCGGATCCCGATACGCCTCGACGCCGTTCACCGCAAGCCTCGGCGTCTTCGACCACGTCGCAACACCGCCTACGCTCAATGTCAGACCTGCCGCATCTTCAAGCCGCTGCCAACCGCTGTCCGTGAGGAAGAGATGATCGCGCGAACTCATGATCTGCTGTCCGCTCGTCAGCGTTATCCGGAAGACGGGCTTATTGCCCGAGCGGGCGACGTCGCTTATGCGTGTGTGACCGATTTCACCCGTGTCTTCGTTGCATGAGCGTAAGTGCATTGATCTTATTCGGTCCCGCATCGGTTGGCGATTCGATCCCTCGTGGTCCACCCACGAAATGTAGTCGGCCCCGCGCACGCGGTACGGCTCGCCGGTGGCAGCAATGCGAGGAATCCCAGCGCGGCGCGTCAGTAAGTCGATTCCCGTGTAGTGCGCGTACCGCGCAGCCTCTGCGAGTTCAGATGGTCGGTAGAGGCGGTCAGGTTCCACCATGCGGCAGCTCTTCAGCTTCGAACGATTCCGCCGCGGGGCCGCACCATGGTGCCACTTCTCGTAGATGTCTCGGACGGTCATCGTGAAGCGCCGCGTTTCCCCTTTTTTCGCCGCACACGGCAAGTCGAAATACAACCGCGTGTCGCCCTCAAGGCAGAAGGCCCGGTGCGTGTTGAACTCAGCGAGTACGAACCGCGGAAATGTTACTTCAAACGTCGTCAGGCGTATGCCGAGCGGGCTTACGCTATCGAGCAGGACACGTGCCGAAAACGCCATGGGCGCTCAACCCTCCTCGCGCAGAGGGTAGCGCACGGCCGTGCCACACGTATGGCCTCTCGCCATCGCGCCTACACCCGGGATCACGTCCCTCCTTAGCCGCGATAGCGCAGGAATGCGGGTACTTCGATGTCGTCCATGTTGACCGGTGCGACCGTTTCGAGCTTGCCGGTGTCGAAGGCGTAGCCGCGACCGAGCCGCGATAGCCGCGCCGCGACGCCGAAGCCGGCGGCGAGCACGGTCACCCGCACCTTGCCGGCATCGCTCGGATCGATCGACGCGCCGAAGATGATCTGCGCGTCCGGATCGACCGCGCGGCTGATCATCTCGGCCGCCTCGTTGACCTCGTACATCGCCATGTCGGGACCGCCCGTGATGTTGAAGATCACGCCGCGCGCGCCTTCGATCGTCGTCTCGAGCAGCGGCGATGCGATCGCCTTCTGCGCGGCGTCGGCGGCGCGGTGCTCGCCGGTGCCCTCGCCGATGCCCATCATCGCCGAGCCGGCGTCGGTCATGATCGTCTTCACGTCGGCGAAGTCGAGGTTGATGAGCCCCGGCTGCGTGATGAGGTCGCTGATGCCCGCGATGCCCTGGCGCAACACGTCGTCGGCGTACGCGAAGGCCTCGTTCAGCGGCGTCTTCTTCTCGATCACTTGCAGGATGCGCTCGTTCGGGATCGTGATCAGCGTGTCGACCTTCGCCTCGAGCTCGGCGATGCCGTTCTCGGCGATCTGCATGCGCTTGCGCCCTTCGAACGCGAAGGGCTTGGTCACGACGGCGATCGTCAGCGCGCCCGATTCGCGCGCGAGCTCGGCGATGATCGGCGCCGCGCCCGTTCCGGTTCCGCCGCCCATGCCGGCGGTGATGAAGACGAGGTCGGCGCCGTCGAGCATCATCGAGAGATCTTCGCGCGACTGCCTCCGCGGCTTCGCGCCCGAGCGTCGGATTCGCGCCGGCGCCCAAGCCGCGCGTCATGGCCGCCGCCGATGTGCACGCGTGTTCTCGGTGAGCGACGCTGCGCAGCGCCTGCACGTCGGAGTTCACCGCAAAGAAGTCCACGCCGGTCGAGCCCGCCTCGATCATGCGATTGACGGCGTTGCAGCCGCCTCCGCCGATGCCGATCACCTTGATCGTCGCCGCATGCTCGGGTACGGATAGCGGAACGTCGTCCGTCTGCCATTCTTGAGGTTCCTCCGATGACGAAGAGTGAAGTTCAGTTCCATAGATCCGAAGCCAACGTTGCGGACCCTCGACCAGAGTGACCCGCGTACGGCGCTGAGCGTCGTCGATCGCGTCGTCGCCGCTCGCCGTTGGCGCCGAAGAAGATCGAGTCCGATGGCGGTCGCGTACTGCGGCTGTGCGATCGCGTCTCGGTCAAGCCGCCACGTGCTTGGGCGATGCCGATGCGAACCGGCAATCCGAAGACATCCTCGGCGATGCCGTTCGATGCCGGGCAGCAGCGCGCCGCCGCCGGTCAGCACGACTTCGCCGAGCACGAGATCGCGCGGAACGTTCTCGACGATCTTCTGCTTGGCCATGCGCAGTGTTTCGAGCACGCGCGGCACGACGATCTGCGCGCAGCTCCGCGGTCGAGACGCTCCTTGCGTCGTGCGGCCGTCGAGCGTGTGCACGGGAAAAGATTCTTCGTTGCGCCCTTCGCGCACGCCCGCGCCGTAACGGCGTCTTGACCGTCTTCGGCCTCGTCGAGCGACGTCTTCAGCCCGAGCGAGATGTCGCTCGTGAGGATGTTGCCGCCGACCGGCATCGTCGCCGTGTAGATCGCGCTGCCGAGCGAATAGACCGCGATGTCGGTCGTGCCGCCGCCGATGTCGAGCAGCACGACGCCGACCTGTCTTCTCCTCGGGCAGCAGCGTCGAGGCCGAACTCGCGAGCGGTTCGAAGACGATGCCCGCCGCCTCCAGCCCGGCCCGGTGAACGCACTTGAGCACGTTCGTGATGAAGGTCGCGCCGCCGGTGATGATGTGCGTGTCGACTTCCAGCCGCCCGCCGGCCATGCCGACCGGATCCTCGACGCCGTCCTGTCCGTCGACGGTGAAGAATCGCGGAAGCGCGTGAATGATCTGGCGATCGGTCGGGAGGTTGATGATCTTGCTCGCGTCGACGACGCGGCGCACGTCGACCGAGCGAGACCTCGCGGTCGTCGCTCGCGAGTCGCGACGACGGCGCGATTGTTCGTGCTGCGAATGTGGTCGCCGGTGATGCCGACGTAGACGTCGCTGAACGTGGAGGCCGGCCATCCGCTCGGCTTTCTCGGTCGCTGCCTCGATCGACTTGATCGTCTCGTCGAGATCGACGACGACGCCTTTGCGCATGCCCAGCGACGGAGCCTCACCGACGCCGACGATTTCGAGCCCGCTCGGGCCCTCGACGGCGACGACCGCACAGGTCTTGGTCGTTCCGATGTCGAGACCGCAGACGGTCCCCGCTTTCATGCGCTCACCTAGACCCCATATATTGAGGTTTGGCCCTAGAAACCCTACAATCCATAGGTGTTCCGGGCCGGATTTGCCTGGGGTTGGCGAGGCCGTCCGGGACTCCTTGGGGACAAGGTGTGAAAACATGTGGAGAACTTGCGAAAGGTTGTGGATGTGAAGCGAGCGTCGCCTCAAGCCCTCCTCGGCAACGGCCGATGGAATGAGAAGATGGACGCGCGTCGCCGCACGATCCTCGAATCCGGTTTGGCCCGGGCCTTCGGCCTGGTCGCCCTCGTCATGCTGCTCAACGTCGCGATTGCGCTCTGGGCGCTCCTGGGCATCGCGGGACAGGCGCAACAACTGCACGACATGGTTGTGCGAGCGCAGCTCGCCTATTCGCGCGTCGCCGCCGATGCCGACGGGTTGCGCGCGGCAACGCTCGAAGCGACGATCAACGGCAACTCCCCGCTCGCGGCCGATGCGCTCGCCGAGGCAAAGCGCCTCGTCCGGCAGTTTCCCGATGACGCGCGCGCGATGAAGCAGTTGCTCGATCGCGATCCCAATCTCGCGGCCGTCGCCGATCGCTTCGGCGCCAGCGCCGGCGCGTACGACTTCCAGGAACTCGACACGGTCGCGTTGCTTTCGCAGGGTCGCCGCGCCGAAGCATTGCGGCAAATCGGCGGCGCCTCCTCGCTCGCCTACGACCGACAGAGCGCCGACGGACGCCGCATGCTCGATGCGCTTGCAGCAAGCGCGGATGCCCAGTACGCACAGCTGATGGATGCGCGCGACTTCGGCGTCGGCATCATGATCCTCGCACCGCTGCTGCTGCTCGGCATCGTGGCGATCACCATGCTTTGGCTCCGCAACTCGATGCTCCGCGGCATCGGTCGCTGCGCCGACATTTTTGAAGCGATGGGACGCGGCGATCTCGCGGGCCGCACCGGCTGGAACGGCTCCGATCTGCTCGGGCGTTTGGGCAGCTCCGTGGACGCGCTCGCCGAGCGTCTCGGCGTCACCATCGCCAAGGTTCAGAGCGCCGCCCTGACGTTGCAAGACGCGAGCGACCGCAGCAGCCGCCTCGCCGCCGAGGTGGCGGCGCGCGCCGGCGAGGAGCGCACGGCGCTCTCCGAGGCCCTTTCGTACTCGGGCGACTTGGGTGCCGCGGCGGCCATCGTCGCCGAAAACGCCGACGGCGTGGCACGCCTGGTCTCCGACATCTCGAGCGCGGTCGCGCAGATGACCGCGTCGGTCGCCGAGATGGATCACAATCTGCTCAGCCTCTCGAGCGTCGTGGAGCAGGCCGTCGCGAACACGCAAGAGATGTCGGCCTCGATCGTGCAAGTCGCCGGAAACGCCGAGCGCGTTCGCACGGAATCGAAGGTCACTGACGAGCAGGTGCGCGAGGGGCGCAACGAAGTGCTCACGCTCTCCCGCGGCATGTCGAGCATCAGCGATACCGTCGCGGACGTCGTCGCGGAGATGCAAGAACTCGATCACGCCTCCCGCGAGATCGGCGAGATCCTCGGCCTGATCGAAAACATCGCCGATCAAACGAACCTGCTCGCGCTCAATGCCGCAATCGAAGCCGCGCGCGCCGGCGAGCACGGGCGCGGTTTCGCGGTCGTCGCCGACGAGGTGCGCAAGCTCGCCGAGGACTCTGCGGGTTCGACGAAGCAGATCGCCACGCTCGTCGCGGACATCCAGCGCCGCACCACGGCGGTCCTCGACCGTACGGCGCGCGCCAACAATCTCGTTCAAAACAACGCGCAATCGGCGCGCAACGTCAGCACGATGATTGAGCAGGTGAGCGAGCGCATCGCTCAGGTCGCGCGCCTCATGGCCGAGATTTCGATTGCAACGACGCAGCAGGCGCGCGGCTCAGAAGAACTCGCCAAGGCAAGCGAGCAGATGGGCGCGATGACGCACGAGGCAGCCGCGACCATGCGCGAGCAGTCGATCACCTCGAGTCAGATCCTCGCCTCGGTATCGGAGATCGAGCGGCGCACCGGCGAGGTCGCACAGGCGTCGAGCGAGCAGCAGGTCGCGATCGGGGCGCTCGGCACACGCGTCCAGCGCGCCGGCGATCTCGGCGCTCAGAACGCCGAGGCCGTCGGCTCGATGGCGGCGAGCGCCGAGGAGGTCTCCGATCAGGCCGGGGGCATCAAGAAGCTGGTGGGCCAGTTCGAGACCGGCCAGGCGGAGGGTTTGGAAAATGGTCGCTCGAGCGACCGGGAGGCCCTAGAAGAGCCGGGGCCTTTTGCGCTATCATCGTAAACCTATGCTCAAGTACCTGTTGCTCTTTCCTATTGTCGCGGCCTTAGCGCTTCCGGCCGTCGCGACCGCTCAGACGAGCGTAGGACCCGTGATCAACGCGGCGACCCTTCCCGATACGACCTACCGCGTCGTCGTCGACCAGGTCCAGGATGCCACGCACGTCCAGGTCAGGATGCAGAACGGCGTCCACACGGTGCTTACCGCGGGGCGCGCTTGGGTGACGTTTACCCGCGTCCATCCCGGCGATACGCTGATGCTCTCGACTTCGAAGGGCACGGTTCTGGTCTTCAAGGACTACGGCGTGGTGCCGGACCCGACTCCGACGCCCTAGCGGTAACAACCGGCGTCGTCGGCGATCTCAGGTCCAGGACCTGCACCGATCGCCCGAGGAGTGCGAAGCGCGTCAGAATCGGCTCGACGAGCGGGGCGGCCTTCGTTGCGGCGGCCTCGTCGCCGAGCAACACGCGCACGTCTCCGGGCAGCAGCGCGCTCACATCTCCGCTCTCGTCGTCGAGTTCGCTTACGTCGACTCCGTCCGTGCGCAACGCGAGCAGCGTCTCCCGTAATGCTCGCGCGGAGGATTGCATCAGGAAGCGGCCCGGTACGAAATCGATTCCCGGCTCGAGCACGAGCAGCGGCAGCGCGCCGCCGGCGTCGCCGCCGGTTTCCAGCACGCGCAGTGACGGATCCACGAGCGCGCCCTCGGCGCCGCTGCGTACCACGGCAAAGGGCCGGCGCTCGACGATCGTGATCGTCACGTCTCCCGGCGGCTGCCGGCGCACGTGCGCGCTCCGCACGTACGGAATCTCGTCAACGCGTCGCGCGATCGCGCCGGCGTTCTCCAACCAAACGTTGCCGCGCGGATCGATCCGTGCTTGAGCGAGGATCTCTTCCGTCGGAACGACCACGTTTCCGACGACGCGCACGTGCTTGGGCCGAAAGCCCGGCCAACTCGCGGCGAAGTAGCCGATTGCGACGGCGAATACCAGCGCCACGAGGAAGAGCATCCAAAACGGTCGCAGCCGGGAGCTTCGCCTGCGCCGCATCATGCGAAGACGTAACGCTCCAGGGCTTCGGCGACGCCGTCATGCTCGACGTCGGCAACGACCCCGTCGGCGGTCTCTCGCACCTCATCGGGCGCGTTTCCCATCGCCACGCCGATGCCGGCGAGCCGAAGCAGCGGCACGTCGTTCCACGAATCGCCGATTGCGAGGGTGCTCTCCATCGGAATGCCCAGACGCGCGGCGACAAACTCGAGCGCCTCGCCCTTGTCGACGAAGGGGTTCAAAATCTCCACGAACTCCGGATAGCTGCGCGTGACGTACGCGCGCTTGCCAAGGCGCTCCTGGAGGCGCGCCGCGTAGCGCTCGGCGACGTCCGGATCGGCGATCGCAACGGCCTTCGTAGCGTCGCTCGTCGCGAAGAGTTCTCGGAGCGACGGCACGATGACCGGCTCGACGCGGGAGAGGCGCGCGTACAAGTCTGAGAAGCGGTTGCGCTGCTCGCAATAGTAGGTGTCGTTGCGATACAACTGCACGTGCATGCCGTCGGCTTGCGCGATCTCAACGACTTCGAGCGCCGTTGCGTTGGAGAGCGGCATGTCGAAGATCACTTCATCGCTCTGGGGATCCACGATGGCGGCGCCTTGGTAGCAGATCAACGGCGCGTCCAGCTCCAGCTCGCGCGCGTAGGGGAGCGAGGCCTGATACATGCGTCCGGTGACGATGCAGCCTCTTACGCCGGCTGCGCGCGCTCGAGCAACGGCCTCGCGGACGCGTGGGTGCAGCTCGAGGTCTCGACCGACGAGCGTCCCGTCGAGATCGTAGGCGACGAGTTGGATCATTCGCGCATCCGAGCCGTGCGCGCGTGCTGGGCGAGCCCCTCGAAATCCGCCAGCGCCGCAAGGATCGGGGCGTCGCCGCGCATCCGCTCCGCGCTGTTCTCTACCATCGCGAAGGTCCGCGTGAAATCGGAGAGCGACAGCCCGGAGGCGAAGCGCGCGGAGCCCGAAGTCGGAAGCACGTGGTTCGTGCCGGCGAGATAGTCACCGCAAGCCACCGGCGTCTGCGGCCCGACAAAGACCGCCCCGGCGTGCCGCACGCGCTCGAGAATTTCGGCCGGGCTCGCGAATCTGCACGGAAAGATGCTCGGGGGCGAAGCGCTCGATCACATCGCACAACTCGTCAAAGGATGCCGCGTGAATCAGGCGGCAGCGATGCTTGATGACCTCGGCGATGATCTCGCCGCGCGGCAGTGCGCGAAGGTCTTGCGATTCGAGCACCGACGCGATGCGTTCGAGCGCATCGCGCGATTCCGAGACCGCGGCGACGCGCGCGGCGCGATCGTGCTCGGCCTGGGCGAGCAACTCCGCAGCCACGTACGCGGGATCCGCCGTCTCGTCGGCAACCACGAGTACTTCGGAGGGACCGGCGAGCCCGTCGATCGAGCAGACGCCGTAGATTTGCCGCTTGGCCTCGGTCACCCAGATATTTCCCGGCCCGACGATCTTCTCGACCGGCGCGATCGTCCGAGTGCCGTAGGCGGCGGCCGCGATCGCCTGCGCGCCGCCGGCTGCATAGAGTTCGTCGGCGCCGCAGAGACTGCAAGCGTACAGGACGGCGGGGTGCACGCCGCCGTTGCGCTGCGGAGGCGACAGCACGACGACGCGGGGGACGCCTGCGATCTTCGCGGGCACGATCGTCATCACGGCAGTCGAAGGAAGCGACGCCGAGCCGCCGGGAACGTACGCGGCGACCGAATCGAGCGGACGCGTCACGAACGCGTAACGCGTTCCATCCGCTTCTTGGTAAGCAATGGCCTCGCGCCGCTGCCGCTCGTGGAAGCGCGTCACGCGCTCCTTCGCGAGCGCAAGGCCCGACGCGATCTCCGGCGGCACGAGTCCCCCTGCCTGCTTCAGCGGGGGAATGACGACGCGCATCGCGCGCGGATCGAAGGACGCGTCGTCCCACCGGCGCGCGTACTTCACGAGCGCGGCGTCGCCATGGTCGCAGACATCCGTAACGATGCCGCGGACGGCGTCGACGATCTCCTTGACGGGCTGCCATCCGGCGCGATAAAAAGACGCTTGATCCGGGTCCGATGCGGCAACGATCGTCACCGTCATACGTCTTCGAGCCGTTCGAGCAGGTCGAGCAACGCGTCGTATTTCGCGCGAAAACGCACGGGGTTGACGACGAAGCGAGCCGTCGATCGCGCAATCTCGTCGACGACGACCATATCGTGCGCCTGCAGCGTTCCGCCGGTGGCGACGAGATCCACGATGACGTCGGCAAGCCCCACCAATGGCGCCAGCTCCACCGATCCGTGGAGTGCGATGATCTCGCAGGGCACGTCGCGCTCCGCGAAATACGCCTGCGCGGCGCGCTGGAACTTCGTGGCGACGCGCAAGAACGTCGGGTATCGAACGCCTTCGTGATAGCCGTCGCTGCGGCGCGCGGCGACGACCAAGCGGCAGGCGCCAAAACCCAAATCGGCAAGCTCGCTGACCGAAGCATCGGTCTCCCAGAGCGTGTCCTTGCCGACGATGCCGCAGTCGGCGGCACCGAACTCGACGTAGGCCGGCACGTCGCTCGAGCGCAGCACGAGCAACTCCGTCTGCCCGTCGCCCGCGAGGACTTGCAGTCGTCTTCCGACGTCGGCCGGAACGTCAATCCCCGCACGCCGCAACCGAGCCGCGGTCTCATCGTAGAGCGCGCCTTTGGGAAGCGCGACGACGAGCCGTTCGCTCACGCGTCTTCTTCCGCGAGAAGGATCTCCTCGATCCGGTCACCGTCGACGATGATCACGCGCGGGATTTCTTTGTGGCGCGCATACTCCAAGAGCGCGCCGCGGTCGAGCCCGCGAACCTCGAGGCGGACGTGCAGGCCCTTCGCCCGTTCGCGCTGCGCAACGGCATCGGAGCCGCTCACCAGCACGTCGACCTCGTTGCGCGGACGCTCGTCTTTGCGCCGCCGTTCCAGCGCCAGCAGGATGCGCTCGACGCCGACCATCCACCCGACCGCCGGAACGTCGTAGCCGAAGCGCGGCAGCAGCTGATCGTAGCGACCGCCGCCGCAAAGCGAGAAGCCGAGGTCGTCGACGTACCCTTCGAAAACAAATCCGGTGTAATACTGCAGATCGCGCAGGAGCGCGAAGTCGATGTTGATGCGCTCGCGATAGCCTAGAACCCCCGCACGGTGCAAAATCGATTCCAACCGCCGCAACGCCGCGCGGGACGATTCCGTGGCGCAGATCGGCTTCGCGATCGCCAGCACCTCGTCGCGGCCACGCATCATCGTCAGGCGCAGCAAGACGTCGAAGCCGTCGGCATCGACGCTGTGGTTGGCGCCGAACTCCCGCAGCGCCACAAGGTTACGCTCGGCGATGTGCTGCTTGCAGCGCTCGGCTGCCTCGCCTGCGAGGCCGACGCTCGCCAGCACGCCGTCGACGATGGCGGCGTCGTTGATATCGAAGCGCGTGTCGCCGAGCCCCACGGCATCCAAGGTCTCGATGGCCATGAAGAGCGTTTCCGCGTCAGCGCTCGTGCCGCTCGCGCCGATCAACTCCGCTCCGGCTTGCGTGAACTCCCGCATCCTTCCGAGCTGCGGCTCCTCGTAGCGAAACGCCGTCGCCAGATAGCAGAGGCGAAGCGGGAGCGTCGCCTGGCGCAGGCGCGCCGACACGACGCGCGCGATCGGCGTCGTCATCTCGGCGCGAAGCGCGAGCGCCTGGCCGAGCGGATCGGTGAAGCGAAAGGTCTGCTGCATGAGGTGCTCGCCGAGCCCGCGTTCCATCGCCTCGTAACTCTCGAACGTCGGCGTCAGCATCTCGCTGTACGACCACGAACGGAAGACGTCGCGGATCCGCTCCTCGACGTCGCGTTTGAAGGCGAACTCCTGGGGGAGCCAGTCGCGCACTCCCGGTGGAATCTTCACTCGTTGCCTTCGCGCACGCGCCCGCCACCGAAGATGCGCTCCAGCTCCGGCCGCAAACGAACGTCGCTCGCGATCGTTCGGGAGAGGCGCTGGACTTTGCCGCGCGCGTGCAGCAGGACGGGTGCGTCGCCCGGCCAGTCGTCGATGAGGGCGGCAAGCCGGTCGATCTGGTCGCGCTGCGAAACCTCGACGTGCCAGCCGCGCACGCTCGTCACGATGCTCTCGGGGGGCGGCTCGAACGGCGTGACCTCGTTCACGCCCACCGACAACTCGAGGGGCCGCTCCTCGCCCGCGGGTACACCGGGGCGCTCGCGAATTCGCAGGCGCCCTTTGACCATGAGGATTTTGTCGGGCTCGAAGAGCTGCTGCACCTGCGAGTAGAGCTTCGGGAAGACGATCACTTCGCATCCGCCGGTCGTGTCCTCGAGTTGCGCGATCGCGATCTGCCCGCCGGCGCGCGTGCTGGCGCGGCGAACGCTCATCACCGCGCCCGCGATCGTGACCGCGGTGTCATCCTCGAGCGCGCGCAAGTCCTTCATCGGCGTTGCGCCCATGCGCGTGAGCAGCTCCTGCACCTCGGCGAGCGGATGCCCGGAGACGAAAATTCCGAGCGTCTCCTTCTCCCACGACAGCAGTTCCCGGCGGCTCGGCGGCGCAACGTAGGGCAGAGCGGGCGCGAGCGCGGGCGCGGCAAGCGCCGTGTCGCCGAAGAGCGAGGCTTGCCCCAACTCGGCGTCGCGCGTCGCGCGCGCAGCCAGGTCGAGCGCGAGGTCCAGTGCCGCGAGCTTCTGCGCTCGATTTCCCGGTAGCGCATCCGTCGCGCCGCACTTCACGAGCGCTTCGAAGACGCGACGATTCACTTGCCGCGCGTCCACGCGCCCCGCGAGATCGAAGAGGTCGGCGAATGCGCCCGCCCGGTCGCGCGTCTCGATGATGCTGCGAACCGCGCCCTCGCCGACCCCTTTGACCGCGGATAGGCCGAAGCGAATCTGATCCCCGACGACCGTGAAGTCGACCAGCGATTCGTTGACGTCCGGGGGCAGCACCGCGATCCCGGAGCGGCGCGCGTCCTCGATGTACTCGGCCAACTTGTCGGTGCGGTCCTTGACCGAACTCATGAGCGCGCTCAAGTACGCAAGCGCGTGATTGGCCTTCAGGTACGCGGTCTGATAGGCGATCATCGCGTACGCCGCAGCGTGCGCCTTGGGGAAACCGTAGCCTGCGAACGGCTCGACCATCGCGAAGATCTCCTCCGCCAGGGAGCGCGCCATTCCGCGCTCGACCGCACCGTTGACGAATCGCTCCCGATAGATGGGCACCTGGTCCTTGAGCTTCTTTCCCATGACCTTGCGCAGTTCGTCGGCTTCGGCCATCGAGAACCCCGCGACGTCGCGCGCGATCAGCATCACCTGTTCTTGGTAGACGGCGATGCCGTAGGTCTCGGCAAGGATCGGCTCGAGCATCGGGTGCAGGTAGCTCGCCTTCGTGCGCCCGTGCTTGTTGCTGATGTAATGCGGGATCCATTCCATCGGGCCCGGCCGGAAGAGCGCGACGAGCGCGACGATGTCCTCGAAGCGCGAAGGTTTTAACTCCGTGCAGACGCGCTTCATGCCGTCCGACTCCAGTTGGAAAACGCCCATCGTTTCGCCGCGGCCGAGCATCTCGAACGTCTTAGCGTCGTCGAGCGGAACGCGCGCGAGGTCGAAGTTCGGATCCACGGTTCGGCGAATCTCGCGCACGGCATTATGCATCACGGTCAGGTTCCGTAAGCCCAGGAAATCCATCTTGAGCAGGCCGATCTTCTCGATCCACTCCATATCGTATTGGGTGTTCACGCCGCCGTCGAACTTCACGAGCGGCACGTATTCGACGAGCGGCCGATCCGAAATCACGACGCCGGCCGCATGCGTCCCGGCGTTGCGCGAAAGTCCTTCGATCGTCTTGGCGGTGTCGAGCAGCTTACGAATCTCCGCGCTGCCCGCATAGAGCGCGGCCAGCTCGGGGATCTGCTCGATAGCGACGGCGATCGACAGCCCGGTCGGGCCCGATGGAATCAGCTTGGCGACGCGGTCGACATCCGGAAGCGGCACCGCCAGCGCTCGCCCCGTATCGCGCACCGCAGCGCGCGCCGCCATCGTTCCGAAGGTCACGATCTGCGCGACGCGATCCTTGCCGTACTTTTCGGTGACGTAGGCGATGACTTCATCCCGCCGCTCGACGCAGAAGTCCGTATCGATGTCGGGCATGGAGATGCGGTCCGGGTTGAGGAACCGCTCGAAGAACAGGTTGAACGCGAGCGGGTCGAGATCGGTGATGCGAAGGCAGTAGGCTACGAGCGAGCCCGCCGCCGAACCGCGCCCCGGTCCCACCGGAATATCCCGGTCACGCGCATACTTGATGAAATCCCAGACGATGAGGAAGTACGAGGCGTAGCCCATGGCGGCGATCACGCTCAGCTCGTAGGCAAGCCGCTCCCGGAGCGCCGAATCCTCAGCCGCTCGCTGCGCGCCGTAGCGCTCGATCAGGCCCGCTTCGCAGAGTTTGCGCAAGTAGTCATCGGCGCTGCTTTGCGCATCCGGCACGGGATACTCCGGAACGGTGAAACTCCGTTTGGGGAGCTGCAAATCCACGCGTTCGGCGATCTTGAGCGTGTTCTCGCAGGCTTCGGGCAGATCGCTCCAGAGTTCGTACATCTCATCGGGCGATTTGACGTAGAACTGATCGGTCGAGAACTTCAAACGGTTTTCGTCGGTGACGGTTCGTCCCGTCCCGATGCAGAGGAGCACGTCGTGAGCCGAGGCGTCGCCGCGCTCCAAGTAATGCGAGTCGTTCGTCGCGACGAGCGGAACACCGAGTTCGCGAGCGATTTCGATCAGGCCGCCGTTGACCAGGTCCTGCTCCGGCATGCCGTGGCGCATGACCTCGATGTAGAAGCGGTCGCCGAAGATCTCCAGATAGCGTTTCGCGTTGCGCAGCGCGCTCTCGCGGTCGTTTTTCAACAGCGGGGCCGCGACGAGGCCTGAAATGCAGCCCGAGAGGACGATGAGGCCCTCGTGATGCCGGGCGAGGAGGTCGAGATCGATGCGCGGCTTGTAGTAGTAGCCCTCGAGGAAGCCCTTGGAGACCAGCGCCGTCAGGTTCCGGTAGCCTTCGAGATTGGCCGCAAGCAGGGTGACGTGCGCTTCGTCGCGCACCGTACGATCGAGGCGTCCGCGCGGGGCGACGTACGCCTCGCACCCGATGATCGGGGTGAGATTCGCGCGGCGGGCGGCGTGGTAGAACTCCATCGCTCCGTACATCACGCCGTGGTCGGTGAGGGCAACGGCGGACGATCCAAAGTCCGCTATTCGACGGCAAAGCCGCTCGATGCGGCAAGCGCCGTCGAGGAGTGAGTATTCCGAGTGAACGTGAAGATGAACGAACTGACGCAAGCCTTGTTTCCCAATACCCGGTAGACGCGGATGCCGGACTCAATTCCTCCCACGGCCGGCGACGCCGCCTCCCTCCGTGAGGAGGTCGAGCGACTGAAGGCGCGTCTGGCAACGCTGGAAGCCGAGAGGGACGATTACGCCCAACAGGTCGAGGAACTCTTCGTTCTCCAGCAGGTCTTCTCCACTTTGAACTCCACGCTGGAGATCACCGACATCCTCTCGACCGTGCTGCGCGGCGTCGTAGCGGCGCTGAAGTTTCGACGCGTCATTCTTTTCGACGTCCTGGAAGACGGCACGATCCTGCGCCGCCTCGAGTGCGGCGCGGATGGAAGCGTCGAGCCGGCCGTCGACGAGCGCGGTTATCGCGCCGATTCGGCGCTGAACGCGCTCGCGCGCGGGACGACGCAGATCGCGGTCGGTTTGCAGGCCGATCCGGACGTGCCGCTCGAGGACGCGCGCGGACGCTACTGCGCCGCGCCCTTGGTGATGCGCGGGATCGTACGCGGCGTGCTCTATGCCGATGACGCCCACGAAGAGCAGTTTAGCGAGAACCAGATCCGGATGCTCTTCGATTTCGCGGCGCAAGCGGCGATTGCGATGGAGAACGCGCGCCTTTACGACGAGACGCGGCGCCTGCTCGAGGAGACTCAGCGACTGGCGCTCACGGACAGCCTCACCGGACTCGGGAATCGCCGCCAGCTACACTCGCTCTTCGAGCACGAACTCACCGCGGCCGAACGCTACCAGTTTCCGCTCGCCTTCGTCATCCTCGACCTGGACGATCTCAAGCGTATCAACGACACCGGCGGGCACAGCCTCGGCGATCTCGCGCTCAAGCGCTTCGCCCAGGTGCTCACGCAGAACGCCCGGCGCGGCGACATCGTCGCACGCTACGCCGGCGACGAGTTCGTGCTGGTCATGCTTCGCAGCGACCGCAGCGCCGCCGCCAAAGGCATCGAGCGGATTCTGGCGGCGCTGCGACGCCACGCTCTCCCCGCCTCGATCGGCGTCGCGATGTTCCCGGACGACGGGCGCGACGCCCAGTCGCTCTTCTTCGCCGCCGACGAAGCTCTCTACGAAGCTAAGAGCGCCGGCAAGAACTGCTACCGCTTCTACGGCAACCCCGACGACGCGTCCCTCGACCTCGCCCAATAGCGCGTGCCGCATATCCACGGGCTGCACGACTTCCTCGGTGCGGTCTTCATCGACGGCCTCGTCGCGCTGCTCGCGCTGCTCTGGCTCCTCACGCTCGTGGCACGTCGCCGTCGCGGCGAGCCGATCGTGGGCTCCGTTCGCGCCACGCTCTGGGCGATCGTCATCTCCTTCATCCTCGCCCACCTGAATCGCTGGTTCGACCTATGGCCCGCGCATCCGTATTTCCCGAGCGGACACGAAACGTTCGCGGCTTGCATCGGAACCGCCGCCGTATTCGAGAAGCGCCGCCTCGTGCTCCCGGTGTTCGCGCTGATCGCTTTGCTCGGCTACGGACTCGTTCGCCTAGGCTGGCACGATCCGATGGAGGTGATCGCCGGCTTCGCACTCGGCACCGTCGTCGCCGCGGGTGCGCTGAAGGTAAACTCCGCCCGGTCGCGCAGAGCCTAGCTCATGCAGCTCGAACCATATCTCTTCTTTCACGGAAAGTGCGAAGAAGCACTCAACTTCTACGCCAAGTGCTTCAAGGGCGAGATCGTCGACCTCAACCGGATCGCCGGCTCTCCCATGGAGGAGCAGGTTCCCGCCGATCAGCGCAACTCGGTGATGCACGCAACCTTCGTTGCGGAGGGCATCAAGTTCATGGCCTCGGACGGGCGTCCAGGACCCGGGCCTGACGGCGAGGACGACATTGTCCTCTCGCTTGCGACGAGTGACGCTGCCGAAGGCGAGCGCGTCTTTGCGGCGCTGGGCGAGGGCGGCAAGGTGGAGATGCCGCTTGCGGAGGCGTTCTGGGGCGGAAAATTCGGCCAGGTCACCGACCGCTTCGGCGTCCAGTGGATGGTCTCAATCCACGACTGAGATCATCCGCCGATCCGTTGCTTAGTGGACGGCATAGGGGTCCTACCGAATCGCTCCTGCTTCGCGAAGCATTTGCAGCACCCGCTCCCGCGGCAACGCGTGCACGGTGACGCCTCGTTGACCGGTGATCGTCGTCGCCTCGAAGAGCGCGTCGTAGATCGCGGCTTGCGTCGCTTCGGCGGTTGCGCGGTAGAGCGCGTCGAGGCGATCGCCGTCTTCGATCAGCGTGCCCGTGGGAGGCGATACTTCGAAATGCCCGCTATGGTGAAAGACGCGCGTCGTCGAGAACGCGATGAAGAGATCGCCGCTCCCGACGTCCGAGGTCAAGCCCGTGCGCCCCATGCCCAACGCTGCGCGTAAGGCAATCGCGTGCAGTTGTCGAGAGTCGAGGGGCGCGTCGGTTGCGACGACCACGACGATGGAACCCGAGGCCATCCGGCCTCCCATCGACGTCGAATGCGGAAAGCTAGTACGATCGACGTCCTTCAGGCGCTCGCCGACCGGCACGCCCACTATCGTGAGTTGCTCGCGCGTGCTTCCCGTGTTGTCGTTCACGAGGACGCCGACGGTATAGCCGCCGAGCGAGGCAGGCAGGACGCGCGATGCCGAGCCGATGCCGCCCTTGAAATCGAAGGCGCGCATCCCCGTTCCCGCGCCGACGCTTCCGCGCGAAAACGCGCCCGGCCTGGCGGAATCGAGGAGCGCAACGACGTCCTCCGCGCTGACCGCACGGGCTTGAGTGTCATTGAGAAGTTGGTCGTCGCATTCGGCGACGACCGGGAGCGGGACGTCGTCGGTGCGGCCAATCTCGGGATGATGTGCGATCTGCCACGAGACGACGCCGTCGGCGGCGCGCCCGACGTCGAGCGTATCCGTGAGCACGACCGGCTCCTCGAGATAACCCGCCTCCTCGATCCAATGCGTACCCGTCATCTCGCCGTTTCCGTTGAAGGCAACGAATGCCGCTGCGACCTTCTCGTCCCACGGGTCCGCGTTTGGGAGCACGGCGGTTGCTCCCGTGCGGATGTCCGCGCCCTGGATCTTCGTCAGTTCTCCGACGAGGACGCCGGGGACGTCCGTGATTCCGTCGAGCGGACCGCTCGGGAAGGCGCCAAACTGGAAAGGCAGGGCCGCCGCGGCCGGAGCCGCGAGCAAGAAGGCGCCTAGGAGGGTAGGTAGGAGTGGCTTGAGCATACGCACCCGAGTTCGAAACTTCGACCCCAACCCCGCCTGCAGGCTCGGCCTGCCGGACCCGATAAGGAGTCCCGATGCTTACCGTGCCGGAGCGGCTGCGCGCCGCTCATCTTTGGGAGAACCTCTCCGCCAGCGAGTTGATCGAGCATGCGCTGCGACGCGGCGAAGGCGTGCTGGGCGCAGACGGCCAGCTCATCGTCGACACGCGTCCGCATACCGGGCGCTCGCCGAAGGACAAGTTCTTCGTCCGCGAGCCGGGCAGCGAATCGCACATCGACTGGGGCGACGTGAATCAGCCGATCGACGAAGCGCGCTTCGATGCGCTCTACGAGCGCGTCGAGGCGTATCTCGCGACGCGTGACGTCTACCAAGTGGACACGTACGTCGGTGCCGACGAACGCTTCCGGCTTCCGGTGCGCATCTACACCGAGTTGGCCTGGCAAAGCCTCTTCGCGCGCCATCTCTTCATCACGCCGGAGCGCGCGTCGAGCGACTTCACACCGGAGTTCACCGTCGTGGACGCGGCGCTCTTTAACGCCGATCCGGAGCGCGACGGGACGCGCACGACAACGTTCGTGCTGGTCAACTTCCGCCGCAAGATGATCTTGATCGGCGGAACGCGCTATGCGGGCGAGATCAAGAAGTCCGTTTTTACGGTCATGAACTACCTGTTGCCGCTGCGCGATGCGCTCTCGATGCACTGTTCGGCCAATGTCGGCGCTGCCGGCGACCTCGCGATTTTCTTCGGCCTCTCCGGCACGGGAAAGACGACGCTCTCATCCGATTCGCACCGGCCGCTCATCGGCGACGACGAGCACGGATGGTCCGACGACGGCGTTTTCAACTTCGAGGGCGGCTGCTACGCCAAGGTGATCCGGCTCTCCCCGATTGCCGAACCGGAGATTTGGGCCGCGACGCATCATTACTCGACCGTGCTCGAAAACGTCGTCTACGACGAGCACTCGCGCGTTCTCGACGTCGATTCGGAGGCGAAGACCGAGAACACCCGATCCGCCTATCCGCTCGACTTCATCCCAAACATCGTTCCCGGGAGCAAAGGACCGCATCCCAGGGTCATCCTCATGCTCACCGCCGACGCTTTCGGCGTGTTGCCGCCGATCTCGAAGCTCTCCCGCGAACAGGCGATGTACCATTTCCTCTCGGGCTACACGGCGAAAGTTGCGGGGACGGAGCGCGGGGTGACGGAGCCGCAGGCGACCTTCTCGACGTGCTTCGGCGCACCGTTCATGGTGCATCACCCGACGGTCTACGCGAAGCTTCTCGGGCGGAAGATCGAGGAGCACGACGTCGCCTGCTGGCTCGTGAACACGGGCTGGACCGGCGGGGCGTACGGCATCGGGAAGCGCATGTCGATCGCGCATACCCGAGCGATGGTAAACGCGGCGATCGAGGGCCGCATTCCGAATGACTTCGAACCCGAGAAGTTCTTCGGCTTGCTGATTCCCAAGAGCGTTCCCGGCGTCCCCGCGGAGGTCTTGAATCCCCGCAACGCTTGGAAAGACGTCCGCGCCTACGACGCGCAGGCCGCAACGCTTGCTCAGCTTTTCTCCGACAACTTCCGCCGCTTCGAAGCGCAGGCGAGCGAAGCCGTCAAGCGGGCCGCGATCAAGCCTGCCGTCTAGTCTTTCATGGGGCTCTCAGGCTTTCCCACGGCCCTCTGACGTAGAGTGGTGCCATGAAGCCTTCACCACTTCTCCTCACGGGGATGCTCCTGGTTGCCCTCGGCGCCCCGGCGCCGGCGCAGCAACCGCCGCCCGCACCCACCTCCGGAACGGTTACCGGCCCGAACGCCGGACATGGCGGGATGGCGCACGGGATGATTCGCCTGCTCTTCGGCTTGGACGGCATCACGCCGCAACAGCACGATCAGCTCCAAGCGCTCGTCACGCAATTCCAGCAGAGTCATCCGGCGGGCAGCCCGCGCGATCCGGCCGCGATGCGCACGCTTCGCCAGCAAGTCATGCAGATTCTCACGCCCGCGCAGCAAACGCAGCTACAGACCGAGATTCAACAGATGCGCGCTCAGCGCGAGCAGCAGCCGCAGCCGGGAGCCTCGCCCCCGCCTCTTTATTAGGCGCCGCGACGCCGCTTTTCGTGCGGCGTGGAGGCTTGCGCCGGCGTGCTCAGTTGCCGTAGGAATGCCTGTGTCCTTGCCACGCCGTCGACGTCGTTGGCGACTTGATAGAGGTGCAGGGCGGACTGTGCCGATGCGAGGGCATCCGGCGAGTGACCGAGCGCGAACTGAATGCGGGCCCTCAAGAGATATCCGTCGCCGTCGTCCGGGCTCGCCTGGATGTACGTGGTGACGTCGGCGAGCGCATCGCTCTCCAAGCCGAGACTATGGCGCGCAAGCGCTCGCCAATAGTATGCTCCCGTGCCTTGGGAATCGCGGCTTAGGGCTTGGCTAAAGTCGGCAATCGCGGCTTGCCACGCTTCTTTCTGGATCTCGGCCAGACCGCGGAAATAGTTCGGCCAGCTGATGTCGCTGCCCATCGCGAGCGCGCTCGTGCAGTCTCGGATCGCTTCGTCGTTGCGCTGCAAGGCGACGTAGGCTCGGCACCGCACGGTAAAACCGAAACTGCTCCCACCGTCGAGATCCACGGCTTGCTGAGCGTCCTCGAGCGCTTTATCCGGCTCGTTCGCATCGAGGTCGAGGAGCGCACGCTCGCGGTAGGCATAGGCATCGTGCGGGCTCAGCTCGATCGCGCGGTTACAGTCGCCGAGCGCCGCATCATTCGCATCGAGTTCGCGCCTCGATTCGCAACGTGAGGCGTACGCGTAGGCATACTCCGGATTGATCGCGATCGCCGCCGTGTAATCGGCGATGGCCTGCTGCTGCTCATTGAGATCCTCGTAGACGTCGCCGCGATCGACGAACGCCCGCGCGTCGTTCGGATGCTGCGTGATGGCGTGGTTCAGCAGCGTCAATGCGTCTTGGAGCCGCCCATCGCTCATCAGAGTCTCGGCCTGAATCACATCGACGCTCGTCGTCTGCGAAGTCTGCGCGGCAGCCGCCGTCAGGAGCATTGCGAAGAGCGGGCAGACGAGCGTCGGCCAATAGCGCATCATTGGCGGCGACCTTCACCCTCCTGCGCGCCAAGTCTTGCCGCGGAGTATACTGCTGGTATGCACACCATCCCACTCCTCGCTCCCGCGATACGACTTTCCGCGTTCGCGATCACGCTCGTTCTTGGCTTTGCTTGCGCCGGCGGGGGTTCGGCCTCACACTCGGTCCCCGGCGGAGGAACCGGCGGCGGCATCACACTAGCGCCCTGCTTGACCGGTTTCGCGACGCCGGATCCCAATCCGACGGGACCATCGCCCGCGCCGTTGCCCGCGGGTTTGACGCTGCCCTCCGGCTTCACCGGCTCCGTGATCGCCCAGGTTCCGTCGGCCCGCGAGCTGGCCATTGCGCCCAACGGCGATCTTTTCATCGGCACCGAAGGGACGCAAGTCTACATCGTGCCGCACGCCGATGACGCGGGCGCGGCGGGCACGCCACAGGTTTTCTGGAGCCATCCGATGTCGAACAACAACGGCGATGCACCGAACGCCGGCATCACGCTCTCGCTCCAGGAGTGCGCGCTCTACGTCGGCGGCAATACCAGCGTCTGGATGGTCGACTACAGCCCCGGTGCCCAGAGTGCGGGTGCGACGCAACAGGTCGCGAGCATTCGCACCGGCGGCATTCCATCCGGAAGCGACGGTGATGTGCACAAGACGACGTCGGTCGCGCTTACGCAGGGATCGCTCTTTGTCTCCGTCGGCTCGTCGTGCAATGCGTGCACCGAGATCGATCCGACGCGCGCCGTCGTGTTGCAGTTTCCTCCGACCGGCGGTACTTATACGACGAAGGCCACGCGCATCCGCAACGCGATCGCCCTGGCCGTCGATCCCGCGAGCGGACATCTCTGGGTCGCCGGCGCCGGACAAGACGACCTCACGTTCGGGCATCCGTACGAATACGCCGACGATCTCACCGCACGGTCGGGCGAAGCCGATTACGGCTGGCCGGACTGCGAGGAGAATCACGTCGCCTACGTCGGCGGCTCGAACTGCGCGTCGACGGCCGCTCCGATCGTCGAACTCCCGGCATACTCCACCATCATCGGTCAGACGTTCTATCCGGCGGCACAATCCGGTTCGAACGCTTTCCCGACGCAGTACCGCGGCGGACTCTTCTTCGCGACGCACGGCTCGTGGCACATGAGTACCGGTGGAGCGTACGCGGCGATCCCGCAAGTTGCGTTCGTGGCGATGAACGGAGACGTGCCGGTGACGGCGGTGAACTGGAACGATCCGACCGCGCAGCGGCAGACGTTCTTCGGCGGCTTCCAACAAGGCGGCACGACGCGTATCGGCCGCCCCACGGGCATCGTCGTCGGGCCGACCGGCTCGCTCTTCGTCGCCGACGACCAGACGGGAAATATCTATCGCATCCGGCCGGTTCCATAAGAAGCAAGAGCCCGTCGCATTACTACGACGGGCTCTCGTCTGATTAAATCTGGCACCGACCTACTTTCGAGGGGCCCTGCGGCCCGACTATCATTGGCGCTGGCGGGCTTAACTGCCGTGTTCGGGATGGGAACGGGTGTGACCCCGCCGCCATGGGCGCCAGAAACTGGATCCCCAGCCGCGATGGCGAGCCGTAGCTCGAGCCGATCGCGGCGGGAAAGCTGCGCAGAGAAGAACTTCCAAGTGCCGACGAGAGCATTTTGTGGGTAATCAAAATTTCCGAGCGATTAGTACCGGTCAGCTCCGCGCCTTGCAGCGCTTCCACCCCCGGCCTATCAACGTGGTAGTCTACCACGACTCTTCACCCTGCACGGGATTGAGGTCTCATCTTGGGGTCAGTTTCGCGCTTATATGCTTTCAGCGCTTATCTGATCCGAACATAGCTACCCGGCTATGCTCCTGGCGGAACAACCGGTTCACCAGAGGTTCGTTCGACTCGGTCCTCTCGTACTAGAGTCCACTCCCCTCAAACCTCCCGCGCCCACAGCGGATAGGGACCGAACTGTCTCACGACGTTCTGAACCCAGATCGCGTACCGCTTTAATGGGCGAACAGCCCAACCCTTGGGACCAACTACAGCCCCAGGATGCGACGATCCGACATCGCGCGTAACTCCGCCGTTTCCGGCGGCGCAGACTATATCTTCACCCTGCCCGAAAATTCGGGCGAGGGGCCGGCGTATGATAGCGGTCATAGATTTGCTCGATTAGTCGAGCAGCAACTCGCCATCTCACCGTTCCATTCGGAACGGATCAGTCGTTACGGGGTCACGACGGCAACTTCACGTTTCCGTCAGACTTCCCACGGTATTGCCCTCGACTCACTCACGAGCCGATCGGGTTTCACCGTTATAAGCCGGAACTCTGGATGATGTTTCCATCATCTCACCCCTATATGTTGAGGTGCCAAACCTCCCCGTCGATGTGAGCTCTTGGGGGAGATAAGCCTGTTATCCCCGGAGTAGCTTTTATCCGATAAGCGACGGCCCTTCCATTCGGTACCGCCGGATCACTTAGCCCTGCTTTCGCACCTGCTCGACCTGTCCGTCTCGCAGTCAAGCTCCCTTATGCCTATGCACTCTGTACGAACGGTTTCTGACCGTTCTGAGGGAACCTTTGGGCGCCTCCGTTACTCTTTGGGAGGCGACCGCCCCAGTCAAACTGCCCACCTGACCATGTCCTCCCACCGGATAACGGCGGATAGTTAGAATCCCAAGATTATCAGGGTGGTATCCCAACGTTGCCTCCCCGAGAACTAACGCCCTCGGATCATCGGCTCCCACCTATCCTGTACAGACAATCTCAAAACCCAAGATCAGGATACAGTAAAGCTTCACGGGGTCTTTCCGTCCTGCTGCGGGTAACCAGCATCTTCACTGGTACTGCAATTTCGCCGGGATCCCCATCGAGACAGTGCCCAAGTCGTTACTCCATTCGTGCAGGTCGGAACTTACCCGACAAGGAATTTCGCTACCTTAGGACGGTTATAGTTACCGCCGCCGTTTACTGGGGCTTCAGTTCCGAGCTTCGCTTGCGCTAACCCTCCCTTTAACCTTCCAGCACCGGGCAGGAGTCAGCCCCTATACGTCTGCTTTCGCATTCGCAGAGACCTGTGTTTTTGTTAAACAGTCGCTTGGGCCTATTTTGTGCCACCCCCCTCGGCTTTCGACGTAAAGCCTAGACCGAAGGAGGCACCCCTTCTCCCAAAGTTACGGGGTTAATTTGCCGAGTTCCTTAACAGGGATTCTCCCGTCGCCTTAGCATGCTCTGCCAGTCTACCTGTGTCGGTTTACGGTACGGGCACCTACGATCCTATTTAGAGGCTTTTCTTGGCAGCGTGGAGTCGGTCACTTCGGCTCCGAAGAGCCTCGCATTCGCCTCTCGGCGTTATGTGTCGCGGATTTCCCTACGACACCGCCTACCGGCTTAGACGCGCACATCCATCAGCGCGCTGACCTATCCTCCTGCGTCACCCCATCAATTCATAGACTTTGACAGGCGGTATTGAACGCGCTCGTCTTTTCGCCCGGCACGTCGTCGCTCGTCGCTCGCGATCGCTGTAGATCGCTTCGCTCCTCGCTCCTTGTTCCGAACGAAAATCCTTCGCGCTGGACGAGCCAGCGTCTCTGGGGCGACGGGTTCGCTCAACACTGTCTGCCAAAGTCCAAACGGTCGTCGGTGGTAGCAGAATATGAACTGCTTGTGCATCGCCTACGCTTCTCAGCCTCGGCTTAGCTCCCGACTCACCCTGAGACGATTGACGTTGCTCAGGAAACCTTAGACTTCCGGCGTGCGAGGTTCTCACTCGCATTTGTCGCTACTTATACCTGCATTCGCACTTGTGGTTCGTCCACACGTCCTCGCGGTCGTGCTTCAGCCTACACCACAACGCTCCCCTACCGATGTTTTTTACACATCCCAAAGCTTCGGTTCGATGCTTGAGCCCCGTTGTATTTTCGGCGCCCCATCACTCGACTAGTGAGCTATTACGCACTCTTTCAAGGGTGGCTGCTTCTAAGCCAACCTCCTAGTTGTCTGAGCGACAAGACTTCCTTTACCACTGAGCATCGATTAGGGACCTTAGCTGTTGATCTGGGCTGTTTCCCTTTTGACCATGGAGCTTATCCCCCACAGTCTGACTGCTGCGAAGTTCGCCTTGGTATTCGGAGTTTGATGGGGTTCGGTAATCCGGTAAGACCCCTAGCCCTGTCAGTGCTCTACCCCCGAGGGTTAACACGCAACGCTAGTCCTCAAACTATTTCGGGGAGAACCAGCTATCTCCGAGTTCGATTGGCTTTTCACCCCTATCCACAGCTCATCCAATGTTTTTTCAACAACAACAGGTTCGGGCCTCCACATGAGTTTAATCATGCTTCACCCTGGCCATGGATAGATCACTCGGTTTCGGGTCTACTGCAACGGACGAACGCCCTATTCAGACTCGCTTTCGCTACGGCTCCGGCTCAACACCTTAACCAAGCCCGTTACAAGTAACTCGCAGGTTCATTCTTCAATAGGCACGCGATCAGCCTTGCTTGCGCATGGGCCTTTCACG